>JBNKGL010000169.1:0-502 GCA_050289805.1 Cyclobacteriaceae bacterium | reverse complement strand
CTTTCATCTAATTGCAAATTCCACCCAATCTTTTTACCTAGAATCCCCTAGCCTTGTTATATTTATGTTTTAGCCCTAATCTTTTCTATTAAGCCCCTGTTTTAATTTCTAAAATTGCAAATTAGTCTTCGTTTTAGTTATTTGATTTGAAATAAAACCCTAACCTTTAAACCCTTATATCTTTTGAATCGTAGCTCTGATTTAGACAATTTTTGCGCTTAAACGTTTGTATCGATGAGTAGATCATTTTAGTACTACTTGTTTAGCACTTAGGAAATGTTGGATGTACTATTTATTTATTGTACTATGTTTTCTGTTTCCGGTTTGCCGTTGATTCAGACGCGACAACATCGGACAATCCTCAAGAGCTTCAAGAGCAAGACGTTGAGTAGTTTGAGCAGTAAAACAAGTGTCCTTGACACATGTTGTACCTATTTTTTTGTATCTATCTATAGGGCTGCATGCTAATAATTTATGTTGGAATTTTGTGAATACCTATGTG
>JBNKGL010000168.1:0-503 GCA_050289805.1 Cyclobacteriaceae bacterium | reverse complement strand
ATCAATGACAATCCTGCACACTTGTCCCTAACATCTTTCAGTAAACTTGTGTACATGTGGCACCGTAGATTCTTAGCACATAAACATAAATATCATCAATGGAGAACACGGTTCATTGGTACAACCAAAAATGAAGAGGCACTGAAGCATCGAGATGGCAAATTTGTGTTTGAAATGATTAAGAACATCAATGTCATTTTTGGGAAGCCTATGAAGGGGATAAAGAGGAAGAAAAGCGAGAAGCCTCCAAAGGACTCACCATTTAAGAAGCAGTCGATTTTCTTCCGATACTTACCCTATTGGAAAGAGTTTGAGATTGGTCATGCCATCGATACCATGCACGTTGAGAAGGGTGTCTTTGAAAGTACCATCAGTTTATTGTTAGACATTGCAGGTAAGATGATGGATGGACTCAACACGCATAAGGACCTTCAAGCTTTTAGAATTGGGGAAGAGCTACACCCACAGGAAAGACCAAATGGAAAGGTTTATCTTCCCCTAGC
>JBNKGL010000167.1:0-503 GCA_050289805.1 Cyclobacteriaceae bacterium | reverse complement strand
GGAGCGTAGCAGGCGGCGCGACGGTGAGGGCACGTCGCCGATGAAGGGCTGGCTGACGGTGGGGGAGTGAGCGAGAGGTCGAAGGCCACGACACCGTGGGTCGCGCGTCTTTTGTTTATATAATTTTTGGGGTTAATTACCAGTATGGTGAAAAGCTAGTATCGACTAACACGAACCTGAGAGAAGCACACATCCAATTACTCCGAATTTAAATTGTTATCATCATTGATTCAAATATGCAAAATTATAAGTTATATTTTAACCTTCTTTAGTAATAAAACAAATCATAATAAAATATATATTTTATAAAAAAATATTTTAAATAAGACGAATGGTCAAACATAATATAAGAAGTCATCCTTTTCTGCTTCCTTCTGATATTTTTCAGCAGTTTGCTAGTACTGGTACTTTTTTCTTTGGAATCATTGAGTACTCAGTCCGTTTAGTTTTAACTGTTGTTTTAACTATTCATATAGATGCTATGAATATGAACAACACACATG
>JBNKGL010000166.1:0-504 GCA_050289805.1 Cyclobacteriaceae bacterium | reverse complement strand
GCGGCGGCGGTTGAATCCGTTGAAAAAAAATTCCAATTCAATTGAATTCAAACGATTTTAAATTGTTTCCAACTTTGACTGCCCATAAAATACCCTTCCTGAGCTCTAAAAATTTGAAGTAAAATTTTTTTTGAAGATCTCAAAGAGGTGAACATCTTTCTCCATAGAAGCTTCTTCGGATTTGAAATGGATTTGGAATTAAAATTGAGGGAATTCTCTAGGTTAGAATTTAATATAATTTCTTCTTGAAATTTTGAATTTGAATGAAACTTGGACCAAGGGCTGCTATTTGCACCTAGTATCCAACCCAATTCATGAGGAAGAGTTTGAAGTTCATACTAGGAATTTATTGGCTTCCATCTGAAGGTTAAATTTCAAATTAAATTGAAAATTCATTGATTGGATTAAGACTTAATTACTAAGGCATTTGATGCATGAGTAGGCCCTTAATTATGGTAATTAGGTTAGCCATAATATGGAGTGTTACACACTACAGCTCTACTC
>JBNKGL010000165.1:0-504 GCA_050289805.1 Cyclobacteriaceae bacterium | reverse complement strand
AGGTACTAAATATCAAATGGAAGCATTCTACCAAGAATGAATATTTTCCTGTGCAGATTCTAATTACTACAATTTAGTTATTGCTCAAATAGAAATTATTATGAGCAGGAATTAAATATGAGCTATTTTATATAAGCTAAAGAATATGATGTAAATATGCATACCAGGATTCAATGTATGAACATGCATGAATTTATTGTGAATAAATTCCTAAAGTTTTACCTCCTTGGAATTTTATATAATGCAATAATGCATAAACAAGGACTTGGTTAAGCCTGGTGCATAGATCTACTCCTGAGGATTCCAATGAATTTTATTTGGTATTTTTCTGATGTCTATACCATTTTCTATGAATTTTAGAAATTTAGACGAATTTCTGGCGTGAATTAATTCGGGGAAAAGGAAAAATAACCATGGACTTCTGGGCCGAAAATGGCCCACTCCCTCAACTATCGTGGACCGGCGGCCCGTCCTGCTAGCCAGGCCGAAAAGCCGTGCACGAGG
>JBNKGL010000164.1:0-480 GCA_050289805.1 Cyclobacteriaceae bacterium | reverse complement strand
ATCTCTATTGCCGAAGATATCATTCAACGGCTGATTTGTTAACACTTTTATTGTGTGAGATTCAAAGTAATGCTGAAGCTTCCTGGCGCTCATGATGACTGCATAGCAAATCTTTTCCACCTTCAAATAGTATTTTTGGATCCTGATAGTATCTCCGACACAAAATACATGGGGAGCTACTGCTTCGTGACTTTGCCATCTTTCGTGACTTCCTTCTCAATGACTAGAGCTCCACTAACTACTGAGTGCATGGTGGAGACGTATATGATGAGAGGCTGATGTAACACCCTCATCGTAGAATGACGACTGTCATATAGGATCACGTCAAAGGATTCTCGGCAAAGCGAGAATTCATAGGTACATGCATACAAACCATAATAATCTGAATATGAAATTAGTATGATTTAAATGTTTGAATTTGATACATCAGAGTTCATGCAACAGAAAATTAAACAATAAGCGAAAGCTAATACTCTCAAT
>JBNKGL010000163.1:0-506 GCA_050289805.1 Cyclobacteriaceae bacterium | reverse complement strand
TACATAATGCATGGTATAAAATTCCAAGAAAGCAAATCTTGTGAGAATTAATTACAAAACTAGATACATGTTTAAGTATTGAAACTTTGCATGCATACTAATGCAATGTTCTTTAGCTTATATAAAATAACTCATATTTATTTCCTGCATAGAATAGTTTTTAGGATTTAATTTCTGTTCCTGCAATAAATAAATTGTAGAAAATAAAATATGCATAGGAAAATATTCATTTTTGGTATAACGCTTCCTTGTACTGTTTAGGCCCTTCATAAAAAAATTAGAGAGGATAATTAGGTTCATAAATCTCATGTTATTAAATTTTAAGTGCTTAACATAAGTGTTACTCAATAGAAAACTAAAAGGAAAAATCTGAAATTTCTTTATACAAAGCAAATACAAGTATTATTGTTCATGTTGCAGCACCTCATACATTTTGAACACTGTACAATTTAATCATTTTAATTGTTATCCATGAATGCATATGCTAGAAAACAAGCTTGTGGAGC
>JBNKGL010000162.1:0-507 GCA_050289805.1 Cyclobacteriaceae bacterium | reverse complement strand
TCTATCACGTCAATTGGAGTGGTCTCATCACATCTCTCTGTACACACAATCAGGCCTCATTTGATTTTTGGTGACTAAAGTTTAGTATGTCACATCAGATGTTTAGATGCTGATTAGCATTATTAAATATATTCTAATTACAAAACCAATTACATAGAAGACTAATACATGAGATGAATCTATTAAACCTAATCAATTCATGATTTGACCATATGATGCTACAGTAAATATTTGCTAATCATATATTCATTAGAATAATTAAAGGTTCTTCTCACGTATCAGTTTTCGTTTGTGTAATTATTTTTTTAATTAGACTATATTTAATACTCTTAATTAATACTTAAATATCTGATGTGACAGAACTAAATAAAAAAAACCCAACCCCTTAGTTCAGTTGATTCTTATGGTCCGTGCAGCTTCCTAAATGCTACCGACTTCTCTACTTTGGAATGACATTTAAACAAACTTGAAAGAAGTACGGCAGTACAATAATATACAACCGTATTA
>JBNKGL010000161.1:0-508 GCA_050289805.1 Cyclobacteriaceae bacterium | reverse complement strand
AAAAAAGCTATTGTGTTGTGCAGTCTCATATAAAGTACTTAATGATTTATGAGCAGTGTTACATTTGTCATATACTATTTTGTAGTTTGTGCCTCTATTGTGTGATTACAAGGTGTGGATTGACACAGAGAGAGATGCAGAGGTAAAACATTTCCTCCATAATATGGTTGAGCTAAACATGATGGAAGAGGAGTTCCGTGTCCATAGGATGGCGGAGCGTAAGCGCGCCGCTTACTTTGCCATGCAGCATGAGATGGCTTGTGAAGAGTATAAAGACAAGCGAGAGGAGGAGAGGGCACAGAAGCGTGAGAAAGCACGATGTGCGAAGGAAGCATATGCTAGAGGTGGTGGCAAAGCGCTCATGAAGGGCAAGTGGCCACATCTTACTCAGGATTGATGGACTATTTCATTTTAATTGTATCAATGTGTTGTATTAAACTTGTGATGCACTTTATCCATTTTAATGTGTTGGATTGCTAGACTCTTTAATTAGATCGGAAGAGCGTCG
>JBNKGL010000160.1:0-510 GCA_050289805.1 Cyclobacteriaceae bacterium | reverse complement strand
GGAGTTTCACGGACCGAGATGAAGGGTAGCAGCAGCAGCTGCACGGCCGGAGATGAAGGGTACCAGCAGCAGCGCCCGCAATGGGGACAGCAGGAGGAAGGGAGTACGTGCAAAGAGAGAGAAGAGGAGGAAGAAGAGGAAAAAAATGGAGAGAGAAAAAAAGAAAGGGAAGGGGAAAAGGAACAGGAAAAAAGAAATGGGAAATTTTTCCAAATCCAGAAAATTTCCGCAGAGAAAAATAAAAGACAATTTATGGAGTTGGCTTAAAATTATTTTTGTAAAAAAAGAAATAGATTGAATTATAATTAAATAAAAGACATGGTTTGATCTTTAATTATATTAAAACAAATAAACTAAGATGTAAAATCTAGAAAATTATGGAATAAAAAGAATTATTTTTGTACCGAAGACTCGATCAAAAATAATTAAATAAAGAGGCAGGGACTATTTTTTAAAAACGAGTTTCAGAAAAGATTTTAGAATTATTTTCCTAATAGAAAAGATTGGATA
>JBNKGL010000159.1:0-511 GCA_050289805.1 Cyclobacteriaceae bacterium | reverse complement strand
GTTGCTATAGTCTTAAGAGTCTTTACCACTTGAAGCATTTGCATGTCTAGAAGTCTAGCCGCTTGGTCACGATGGGTCAGTCTCGATGAGCGTAGTCACTCAAGATTTGCTTTATAACTATTGTGTGCAAGTTTCTCCTTCCCTCTTTCTGAGGATGTCATTGATGACCATCGGTGGAAAGTCTAGGCTTTAAGTGCTGGATTTCGTACTGGACCCAGTCATAGGTGTAGAGTTGCCGAAGAAGGTTTTCACCTCTAGGGTGAGGTGAATACTCTTATGGCGTCGAGTTGAACACTTCCACAAACATGTTCCACCGTTTGAAGCACCTTATGCTTCTCAACCTTGAAATCTTTAAACTAAAGTGTAATAACTTAATTGTTAATGAAATTATGGTTTTGAATGCTTCATATGTGTATTTGCATGCATTCTCACTTCATCGAGAATCACCCAATCCGGATCCTGGAAGTTGGACTCCTTATTTTTGAGGTGGTTCTATCACAGTAACAGCAGG
>JBNKGL010000158.1:0-511 GCA_050289805.1 Cyclobacteriaceae bacterium | reverse complement strand
GGAAGATAAAAAGGAAAAAAAACCAACTGTAAAAAAAAGACTCCTCAGCACCTGCTATCGATTTGTAAAAACACCTATTCGGCAAAGATAATAACATCAGAATACTTTTAATGATCTACCATTTAAATGTGTAACCAAAAGAAATTCAAATACATTAAAATGCTCGAAATAGCATGCATTTATTTAACTATTTTAATAATTCATATAATTATATAAAGAATTTTTAATACAAGCTAATATTTTTTACTTAGTACTTGGCCATGCAAGGTACTATTCCGTATCATTATCCAAGAAAAGATATATGATCATGGTAATGAAAGTAGAAAATACGCAGGTTCAAATGAGAAAAGGCATTCTCGAATTTTGTATTTTACACATTATTTCGAGGGGTGAGGTTTATGCCTCCGATATGCTGGAAGAATTGACGTCTGCTAGAATTATTGTGGTGGAGGGAACGCTATATCCTCTACTCACGAGGCTGCGAAAGGCAGGATTGGTAGAATATAAATGG
>JBNKGL010000157.1:0-513 GCA_050289805.1 Cyclobacteriaceae bacterium | reverse complement strand
GGTTATTCAACCAGAAGGATGCTTTTTCGCAAGAATCCTCACCTTAGATCTACAATGAGATGGATCGTGAGGTAAGGCAAATCATATGGGTAGAAATTGCTCCATAACCTGCTAGGATGTGAACTCCAACAATGGTTTTCATCCTAATCAAGGCTTCAATGCTGGGTGGCAAACCTAGTTTCCCATTCGACAACCGCCAACAAGGTGGTATGGGGCAGAACTTCAACAGAAGTGAACCTTCTCTCAATGATATTGTTCAGGATCAGCTAAGGATTAATTCAGAAGTTGGTGGGAAGCTACTTGCCACTGACAAGATCCTGGAAAGCATTGACAGTAAGATGAACAACTTCACAGTGGCAATCCAAAACCAACTGAACTTCAACAAAGTGTTGGAGACACGAATAGCACAGCTGGCTGCAGCTGTTACACCACAAAATGAGACACGGTGGAGGATGGCTTGACGGAACGTGCATCGAAGGGTAACCCGGGGCGAGGGGGGGCTTAAGGAGGCTA
>JBNKGL010000156.1:0-513 GCA_050289805.1 Cyclobacteriaceae bacterium | reverse complement strand
ACCTGCAAGTTGGTTTCGTGTATGATTGCCATTTTAAATCAAAGCAAAACTAATACAAAATTAGTATTTTTACTCAAATTTGACCCTGCTGTACTATACAAAACTCATACAGCTAGTGGGTCAGATGCACAAATACCATCTTTTTATTGATCACTCTGTAAACCACATTTGGTAGTGGTAGAGGATCAGTCTGATGTGAATTATGTACTCCCTTTAATTGTGTACTCTCCCTTTTCCTGAAGTTCGTTGACACCGCTTTCTCTCCCTCTATTTCTAAATTATTATCACCATTGATTTTTAAAATTATATTTAACCATTCATCTTATTCAAGATATTTAAAAATTTATTATAAATTTTACTATAATTTATTTTATAATAAAAAATAAACATAACTTATAATTTTAGACTAATATTTTGAATAAAATAAAAAGTGAGACATAACAACAATTTAAGAACCTAAAGAGTTTACTAGCAGAACTTGCCGGTACCTTTCCAGTAGCTTCTATCTATGCG
>JBNKGL010000155.1:0-514 GCA_050289805.1 Cyclobacteriaceae bacterium | reverse complement strand
CTAGTAGAGATTATTATTTTCCTACTCATATTCAATTTACTACAAGTTATTTATTGCAGAAACAGAAATTAAATCCTAGAAGTTATTCTAAGTAGGAAATAATTATGAGTAATTTTGTATAAACCACTTATCACGACATGCACATGTATGAAAAGTCTAGATATATATGAGTTTGTGGATTTTTGGTAAGTAAATACTCAAATATTTGACTTATAGGAAATTTATATAAGGCAATAGTGCTCAAAAAGGGATTTGGTCAGATCTATTGAAAAGATCTACACAAGATGATCATAAGGGAATTTATTTTATATTTTATGAGTTTTATACTATTTTCTATGCATTTTACAGTTTTATACAATTTTATGGAATTTTTAACCACATAATAGAATTCAGAAATTGGAAAATTGAATGAACAGCATCGGACCGGTATTTGGCCTGTAGTCGCACAGCGCAGGATTAGCCCAAATGCCGCGATGGCCTAGTCGGCCCATGCCAGCAGGCACTGCAGTGTGCG
>JBNKGL010000154.1:0-515 GCA_050289805.1 Cyclobacteriaceae bacterium | reverse complement strand
AAAGAAAGGTATTTTGAGATGGATACTCTCATCATGCATGACCTCCTTCCTGAAAAAATTACTTGCTTGTGACAGTGAGAGGCACGCTTTTGCACTTCGGAAGTTCACCAGAAAAAAGCTGAACAAATACCTCAATGGACTTTGTCATGTCGTATTCGGTATGTTTGTGGTTGGAGACGTGTGTGGGGATCCTAGCTAGATAACCATGATCTATCACTGGAATGCAATGCGCACTATAACAGTTAGTATTCATATTTGCAACTGCTCCGAAAGGAAAGCACATAAATTTGTATTGTTCATTTGATGGCATATACTCCCTTCATTTTTTTATTGTCGCAGTTGACTCTTTGATTACGTTTGACTATTTATTTTATTTAAAATATTTGTTTAAACATATAAAATTATAAGTTAGATTTAAACTTTCTATACTGATAAAACAAAATATGTGATAATTTAAAAATAGTTTGAATATGATGAATAATTAAATATAATTTAAAAGTTAGTAACGATAATAA
>JBNKGL010000153.1:0-518 GCA_050289805.1 Cyclobacteriaceae bacterium | reverse complement strand
AACCAAATTGTAAATCTTTTCTCTCTTTTGGCTCACCAAGAAGGTACCTGACCAGGTCGCCCTTTCGTATTAGTTCTGTTAGGCCAATCCTGACATTGATAAACCCACCCTTGCTTATTTTGAATATGTAACACTTCTTTGCCCTGACACGGCTGTGCCATACTTCAAAGACGTCTGTCGCAATCCTAGCAAGTTTCCTCATGACCCTAGTTCCTTGTGCTGAAGCTAAGTCACGGGTTAGTTCTAACGGATTGATAAGCTTGCCCAAATTGCAACCTTATCTTGAATTGTGCCGGTTTGTCCAGACGCTTCTTAAGACGAAATTTGCAAAATGGAAAGCGCATTTCCTTCTCAGAATCTGTGAAAAGACCCATGTTCAACATTCATTGAAACGGATGGTGTATTACTCACGGTACGCAACCGGAAAGAAGAGTGTTGCCCTTGGAGTCTCGTACTACAACAAGACACATCCTAGCCCTAAAGCTTACTGCTTCTCTAAGATTGATGAGCGGAAGCCT
>JBNKGL010000152.1:0-520 GCA_050289805.1 Cyclobacteriaceae bacterium | reverse complement strand
TGACCCGTGTTACATTTTCCCCTAATCACTTTTATTAGAAGCTTTATGCTGCAACAAGTGCTTTCTTTAATCAAATTATAATCAAAACAAAAGAAATTCGATTTGATTTCAATTTGAACCTTCAATCCATGTCAATAATTTTCTAAATTGAACTTCAAACTCTTCTCCATGAGTTGAGTTAGTCACTAGGTAAAAAAACAAGTGTCTTGTCCAAATCTCATCCAAAATCAGAATTTTCAACAAGAAATTCTAGTGAATTCTATTAAATTCTAAACCTAGAAGCTTCTCTGATTCTTTCATTTGAAATCCATTTTGAATCTGAAGAAGTTACTATGGAGAAAGTTGTTCCTTTCTTCAAATCCTTCACAATCATATTTTATTTTAAATTTTTTGAGCTCGGTAAAGTACTGGTTGAGCCAGTCAAAATTTGAAATGATTTGAACTTGATTTGAAATTGTTTTGAATTTGAATTCAGAACAAATTAAACAGCCCGTGTTACTGTGGCCGAGGCCTAACCCAT
>JBNKGL010000151.1:0-522 GCA_050289805.1 Cyclobacteriaceae bacterium | reverse complement strand
GGCTTGCAATCTACATTCAGAACAATACTTAGTGATACATATAATGTTTTGAGCGTTCCATTCCCTTTCATATGCTACAGTAATTACTTATGTACAGCATTACTAGATAAAAATTGTTACATAAATGAATATGCCATAAAATCAAGAAGAAAACTCAAACAAGCTTTAAGTGATATGTGAACAAAATACACGATAACAAATGAACAGTAATTCCTACATCTATTATATATATATTTGGCCAATATATGGAGGTCTCAAGTTCACCAAAAATTTCTAGAAATTCCCATATTAAACGGAGAAAAAAGAAAAAAAATTATCCATCACTGTCATTATGAAAAAACTAGACTAAAATACCCCTCCACATAATTATAGATTACCCACCATTTCCGTTATAAATTTTAAGAAATTTTCACATTAATTGAAATAAAAAAAGAAAGAAAAGTACCACCATGGCCATTATGAAAATCTAGATTAAAATATCCCTCTACTTAATTTTAAACTACCCACCGCTACTATTATAAA
>JBNKGL010000150.1:0-522 GCA_050289805.1 Cyclobacteriaceae bacterium | reverse complement strand
CACTCTCCCATTGATCGTACCAACCGCATACATCCAAACTTTTTTTCACCCGCGGGTAAACCGACGGGTACTGATATAATTCTAGGTTGTGAATAAGTGAAAATGTGTTCATTTTATTATATTAACTATGATTTGTTTTTATTGTTGAATTTTGCTACTCAGTTATCTCAAATATTTGTTGAATATTAATTTTGAACATGTGTATATTGTGTTTTACTCATTAAACTAATTATTTTGATGTGGTTTTTACATGTGGAATGACAAACCCGACGGGTACCCGATACTTTACTACCGCTATAATTCTAGGTTGTGAACAAGTAAAAATGTGTTCATTTTGTTATATTAACTATGACTTGTTCTGATTGTTGAACTTTGCTACTTTGTTATCTCAAATATTTTTTGAATATTAATTTTGAGCATGTGTATATTGTGCTTTACTCATTAAACTAATTATTTTGATGTGGTTTTTATATGTGGAATGACAAACCCGACGGGTACCCGATACCCGCCCAAAACCCAACG
>JBNKGL010000149.1:0-528 GCA_050289805.1 Cyclobacteriaceae bacterium | reverse complement strand
TTAAAAAATGATTTAAGTAGCCTCTTGGAGATGCTCTAAACCACATGAATGTAAGACATCAATTATCACAAGCTAGCAGAACTATGCATATTTAAAATCTTCCAAATCACCCCTTTTATAGTTGCATCATCGCCGGCATGCAAATTTAAAATCTTCCAAATCACCCCATGAGTAAATTGTAACATCCCCAAGTTTAAGCCCTTGATTTGTACTCTAAACCTCGTGATCAAGCCTCAAATCAAATCAAAATTTTCAAATTTCCTTTGAAATCAAATCAAATTCAAGTCCTAATCTGATTTTGAATTTTAGTTCAAAATCTGTTGCAATCTAATCCAAGTGATCAATACGAAAGTTGCTCCAAATATTCTATTCTACCCACTGGAGAAATTTCGTATTCTTCTGAGTCCGCTAACCATTTATTCCAATTTAATTCCCTCTCTGTGTTGACTGGAAATTAGAATAGCGTTTTTCAAATCCTTTTATCTTAGCGGGATGGACTGCACCCATTGACACAACCCGTATTGTGAG
>JBNKGL010000148.1:0-531 GCA_050289805.1 Cyclobacteriaceae bacterium | reverse complement strand
GCCATGCGGCTGAATGCCCGTTCAGTAGAGTCCACCTCCTGTATCCGGGCATTGATATCAGTTGTGGATGGTGCATCCGTACAGGCTGACCACAGCAGGGATGCAAAGAGGAGAATAAGGGATGATCGCATGGTTTGTTGATTTAAGGCAAAGTACCAATTTTCCGTGAAAGAATTCCGGCTTACACGGGTCTGAAGGAAAATAGGGGGAATCGTTGCCTGCAGCGAAGCTTTTTTATAGCTTTGCAGACCCTAATGCCAAATACCGGCATGAAGCAGGCTGACTGCATGGCCCCGTAGTTCAATGGATAGAATAGAAGTTTCCTAAACTTTAGATACAGGTTCGATTCCTGTCGGGGCTACTTTTTAATTACGGCTGAATTATACCTGTCGGCCTTTTTAAAAAGTGGCATAAAGTGTCTTCACCGAAATGATAGTGACATGCATATCGTATAAGGTATTCAGGACTCCATTCAGCTCAGCCTGATCAGATAACTTTCCAATCAGTGTATGGGTAATTTCATTATCCTCA
>JBNKGL010000147.1:0-531 GCA_050289805.1 Cyclobacteriaceae bacterium | reverse complement strand
GATACATGGAATCAGCCAATGAAAAAGGCTATACAGAGAAGGGGGCCGATACGTGGAATCGGCCAATAAAAAAAAGGAAAAAAGAATAAAAAAAAGGAAAAAAAAAGAAAGGGAAAAAAGAATACAAAAAAAGAAAAAGAAAAAGAGAAGACACATGTACAATAGCCGATGAACAACCATCGACTCTAGGGGTACCAGATTTCAGAAAAGTCTTGGGTTACAGGAGTCCATAGAGGTAATTACAAAGCATTCTTTTGAAGGAATTCATCGATGGCCCCTATGGCTTCAAGACGGACACGGTCGGCTTCTGTGATTGCTGCTTCATCGTCCTTATCTTCACCCGATACTATCTGCCGACTCAAGATACTCAACTCTGCAAGCTCTGTCTTCAGCTGGGTGGCCAGGTCCTCTGCTTCCTACTTTGAGCTGGCCATAAAGTTTTCCTCGTCCTGGATAAACCGCTCGGTTGCTCGGACTCTCTCTTTGAGATCTTCCAGCGCCCTCTCCAAAATGTCAAGTTTTGGGAGCTTG
>JBNKGL010000146.1:0-533 GCA_050289805.1 Cyclobacteriaceae bacterium | reverse complement strand
CGTCCCCTAACCAAATTCCAGAGACTCTGGTCGGACATGTCCGACCCCCATCCCAGACATATCTGACCTAACCTAATTCCTCAGTGACTAAGTCCCGAACCAGACATATCCGGCCTCAAGCCGGGTTTCAGAGAAGGTGGCCGGACATGTCCGGCCCGACCCAGACATGTCCAGATTTCTGACACCCCAACGGCTAAATTCTCTTGGGGGGCTATAAAAGGCCCCCACGCCTCTCTTGTATAGTTGATCACTTATTTCACATTGTAAACACTTTGAGACACTCTCTTGAGCTCGTAACCTCTCTCCTCCAAGCTTCATTCAAATCCAAGCTTCCTAGGAGAGACTTGAACCTCACTCTTGAGTGACCCACTCGATCTTCATCTCAAGCACTTCACCGATGATCTCCGTGTGTTCGTTACTCTTGGGGATTTGTTACCCTATATGGACTAGGTTGTTCAGGAGTCACCAAGGTTGTGGTTCATCTTGGAAAGTTTGTATTGCGCCCTCCTTTGTGGGGATTTGATAGTGGAAAC
>JBNKGL010000145.1:0-534 GCA_050289805.1 Cyclobacteriaceae bacterium | reverse complement strand
TTCTAAAATTATTAAATCAATTTAGGTTTTTATAATTGATTGTTGCATTCATGCCGACTTGCATTTATTTTTGTATTGATGTATTGCTTTAGATTTAAAATGTGAGTAGAAAGTGTCTGCTTTCGTTCGAATACGTATTAGATTCAAATTCGAAACCAAAACTCCGTCGAAGCCTAATGAAAAATCATTTCTCTGCATTTTTTGAAAATATCCTTGATTTCAATTCCAGGTCTCAAAATCCAATTGCTTATTTTTTTAAAAAGATTGAAATTTTGATTCAATTTTTCAAAACTTTTTTGGTTTATTTTAAAATCTCTTCATTTAACCATTGCTTTAAATTAGAATATTTAAACCAATTTTCAAAACCTCTGTATTTGAAAAATCTTCAAAAGGTTTATTTAAATTTATGTTGGTTTGGTCTCAATTCAAATTTCAGTTTAAAAGTATTTGACTCCTTGATTTTTGGATTCAAATCTTTCTCTCTAGAATTTTGGCCCATTCCTTCTTGTGGCCCATGCCACTTCTCTCTGGAAT
>JBNKGL010000144.1:0-534 GCA_050289805.1 Cyclobacteriaceae bacterium | reverse complement strand
GAGAGGACCAATATTAATGAAAAGATTAAATATGCAAGAAGTGTATTCCTGAATACAAGGAGGTCACACATCAAAAATGGCATTGGCTACAAGAACGGTGACAAGCATAATTCAAGAGTGAACTCAAATGGTAAAGAATTCATCAAGTTCACTAAGGCCAACACTCAACAAGAGAAGAAGCAAAATATCAAGACCATTAACAATGCCTCTTATCTTTATACTAATGCTTCTCATGTTTCTCATATGACATACCATGATTTTGATGCTTATGAGAAACAAGCTTGAAAAAATTATTGTTTTACATGTTGGGCCACGTCATAAGAGGTCAAAGACTTGTGTGTGGGTGCCCAAAGTTCTTATGACTAACGTGAAAGGACCCAAACATGTTTGGGTACCTGAAAACAAGGCTTGATTCTTTCTTGTAGGTATATTCCTCCGGTAGAATAGGTTGGGTGCTTGATAGTGGATGAACAAATCATATGACCGTAGAGAAGAAAATGTTCACATATTTTGAGAAGAATGACACTTCAAGTG
>JBNKGL010000143.1:0-535 GCA_050289805.1 Cyclobacteriaceae bacterium | reverse complement strand
TGCTCTGACGCGTTCTCAATAGCGACGGAATGAACAAGCTCTCTCAGCTGAGCATCTCTATAAATTTTACCCTTCGAGTGACATGCCGGGGATCCGTTCCTGTATATGTTATCCAAGGTTTCCATACAGTCAATTAGGCATGCCTCCCATGTTCTCTGGTTAGCATAGTGTCTAGAAATAGGCCCGGAGCAGCTAAACCTCGGTGAGGCCTGAACGGGCTCTGCTTCTCAGCAGCTGTCTCAGCTCACCGGCGGTGGGTCGTTGTCTCCATTTATGGCCTATATTCTCCTATGTGATGCCATATTTTGGGTTTTGGCTACCTGGTTCTGTATCTCTATTTTCTTTTCTTTTTCACCTCCGGGTTTTTGCCTCACTTCTTAGTGGGCTTTTGCTCCTTTTTTTATGCCTGAAAGGATTGGTCTGTGTCAAGTTGTTCACTAAGTTGGACTGCTATAGAACACTGTGCCATTTTCCTTAGAGGTCTGGTGGTTAATTGTTCGTAGCGTTCCTAGACCATGTTACTGAGTAAGTTAAC
>JBNKGL010000142.1:0-536 GCA_050289805.1 Cyclobacteriaceae bacterium | reverse complement strand
TGATTTAAACTCCCAAGTGAATTTCCTATTATTCACAACTTTTTCTAAATAACAAACCAATTGAAATTTGTAAAATGTGAAAAGGGTACTTCCATAGTTCCAAAATTTTCCATACTTTGCAAGGTGGAATATAAATTCAGAAGGAACAACTTTATTTTGGAAAGAAGTTCAAATTCCCAACAGAATTGGAATTAAAAATTCAGGAAGTTAACTGCATTTGAAATTGGTTTGAATTTTAAAGGAGTTCAAACATTTGAGGAAAAATTATATGAATTCACCAAAATTCTTCATTGACATGATCTTCAATACCGTGAATTCAGATTAACTCACTTGTATTAAAAAATTTGAAGCCCCTTACCTGTGGCAATTAGGGCTTAAACAAGAAAATTCCAGAAAGAGTTTGAATTTGAAACTTTTTGAACTTTGTCTCTACCATAGATGTACTATAACTGCTACAATTGCAATAGGAGTGCTCCTCCCCCCTTAAAGAAATCTCACCCTGAGATTACGAGGGAAGCGAGGTCCTCAGAAAATGA
>JBNKGL010000141.1:0-538 GCA_050289805.1 Cyclobacteriaceae bacterium | reverse complement strand
CGGAATGGCCATCATTGCATTGGGTAGCTATCACTCTGTGTTGTCTTGTTAGCTCGTTCCTACCGATGTCCCTCTGTGCAGCATGGGTGACGTGTGGGCAGTGGTGCCCTAGGTGGCTTGATCATACCACACCTTTCATCAGGAGTGTGGGCTTAGAAGCACTTTGGGATATGCTCTTTAGTGGGCTTCTGGTGTGAGGACACCTGCCATGTGGGGAGCCTAGACCCAAGCTCTAGTTGGGACTTGTCGGTGTTTTCTGCACTGGCAAATAACAGGGTCTACAAGATCACGCATTTCCAGTTCTGAGGTGGTCTCATGACTAACTTAGCACACAGTGATCTATCCTGGCTCAGGCCACTCCTTGGATGTAATAGCCCTATGTTCAGTTGAGTAGTATTGATGAAGAACAAGTGTTACAATGGGGTGAGCAGAGTGCTCGAGAGGTTCATGTGAAGAAGGGGGAATGGATCTCGTGACTCCCACCTGAAGGGTAGGAGTCCTTTTATAGACTGCCTTGGGCTCCCTCTAACTATAGTAT
>JBNKGL010000140.1:0-539 GCA_050289805.1 Cyclobacteriaceae bacterium | reverse complement strand
TAGTTTACGGGGATTTCGATACTTCTAACACCATTCATGACCAATCATGAGGTGATCTATGACTTTAGGATGGGTACTAGGTGTTCATGGCGAAACCTCGTTAAGTTTCAAAAAATAAACCTTAATTGCATAAGGTTCTACTTAACAAGGGCAAAAATGGAAATTCCAGGGTCATAACTCATGAACAGGGATATTAACCATATTTCTAAGGTTGGGTAGCTTAGAACTATTTTTGGTTAAATTTTCATGAATTTTGGAGCTACGGATAATTAATTATGAATTAATAACTAATTATCCAGGTTTAAAGAATTAAAACAAAATTAATAAAATTAATAAAATTATTTTATAATTTTATGCCATAGATTATGTTTTAATTCAAATTATGGAATTGTAATTATAATTTTATTAAATTTATTTTATTTTTCATGAATTTTGAAAGGTTTATACTATTATGAGTAAATTACAAAAGAACTCAAATGAATTTATTCGAATTTATAAGTTTGTCCCAAAATTTGAACATGGAAATCATAGCTAGATGT
>JBNKGL010000139.1:0-541 GCA_050289805.1 Cyclobacteriaceae bacterium | reverse complement strand
GCTAGAGTCTTTCTCATCATCCGGTGAAGAACCAAGAAGTGAGGTAGAAGCCCATCAATCTTGGGAGCCTGGAAGTCACTGTTCTGATTGTACATCGGAGTCATTTCCCTAGGCATCATGACTCTCCCAGAGTGAAGCTTCTTCAGAATGTCAAGCTGAGAAGACAACCCAAGAAGCTGAGCAAACTGAGTAAGCTTGATAGTGAACCTTCTGCCATTGGTCATCCAAGCAAAGTACCTTTCTTTCTTGTCATAGAAGAGAGTGGAGTAGAATTCTGTGATGATTTCTGGATTCCAATCGTGGCGGAATTGCAGCAGATCGGTGATGCCATGTAGATCACAAGCCTCTAGGACTCTGTTGAAATGCATGTCCTTCTTCTGCCTCATATACTCAATGTGAATCCACTGATGTTTGACCACCGGATGAGCCTTCGGATATAGCACAGTTTGGTACCAATCTTGATGAAAGAATGTCCAAAATCTCTCATCGGTGCCTCTTTCCTTGGTGGACTTGTAGCAGGGCTGATTTCTGAGTTTCACAA
>JBNKGL010000138.1:0-542 GCA_050289805.1 Cyclobacteriaceae bacterium | reverse complement strand
ACATAGATATAGCTATATATAATTTACAGCATACAAGTTCATGCGTTATATGCATATCAAGTTCAGTTGTTCAGCCTACACAAGATCACATAAGTTCAACATATATTTACAGCATCAAAGTCATTCAACAAAAGATATTAGCTAGCGGGCCGGAGGAGGAAGAGGCCTTGGACCACCCTTGGAGGACTACTTCCTCTAACTCTGGACATCCTTGGAGCTTTGGCCCTCCATCGTCTTCTTGCGGGCCTCCTCCTCTGTCCTCTTTCAGGCCTCCTCCTCCTTCTTTTAGGCTTCCTCCTTCTTCTTTTTAGCGTTGATATATCGAGCAAGTGCTTGGTTATCCTTTCTAGCCTGCTGAAGTTCTTTCTCGACAGAAGCCAATTTGTTTTCTAACCTTTGAATATGAAAATGAATGTATACATTTAGTAATTATACTAAACAATTGAAATCTAGAAGCAGATCATATGAACTCACCCCTTTGACGTGGAGGTATTCATCATTGTAGCCCGAGGAGGCCGAGGGGGAGTCATCAGATAAAACCT
>JBNKGL010000137.1:0-542 GCA_050289805.1 Cyclobacteriaceae bacterium | reverse complement strand
ATCGACTTGCCTCCCCGTACCATTCCCGAGGACGTAAGGATTATACATGGTTCGTTATAATCCCTGATCTCTTCCGCACTGTTTAACTGAGGCACATACGTGATCCGGTCAAAATCAAAAAGTGATCCGTTTGAATCTACAAAATCGATCGCTTCCTGATTGAATTCGCTATAGAATTCATCATGAATGCGGGTGCTTCGATGGGCAAGCGGACTGTCTGTAAAAACACGAATATCCGGAAGATTACCACTTATTCGCAACCGGTTCAGAATATAAAGAAACAGCTGTGTCCGGCCGACAGAAAATGAAGGCACGATCAGACGTCCCGGAATTTTAACGCACGCGTCATGAATAATTTCAGCAAACTGATGTTCTATATTACCCTTGCTTTTATGCCACCTTCCGCCATAGGTGCTCTCGCAAACAAGATAATCCGCCTGTAAAGGAATGTCAGGAGGTGTAAGTAAGGGATAGTCATTCCTTCCCAGGTCTCCGCTGAACAGGATATGCAGTTCAGGATCTTCAAGACGAATGGATACCAT
>JBNKGL010000136.1:0-542 GCA_050289805.1 Cyclobacteriaceae bacterium | reverse complement strand
ATCGACTTGCCTCCCCGTACCATTCCCGAGGACGTAAGGATTATACATGGTTCGTTATAATCCCTGATCTCTTCCGCGCTGTTTAACTGAGGCACATACGTGATCCGGTCAAAATCAAAAAGTGATCCGTTTGCATCTGCAAAATCGATTGCCTCCTGATTAAATTCGCTGAAGAATTCATCATGAATGCGAGTGCTTCGATGAGCCAGCGGACTGTCTGTAAAAACACGAATATCGGGAAGCTTACCACAGATTCGCAGCCGGTTAAGAATATAAAGAAACAACTGTGTACGGCCGACAGAGAATGAAGGTACGATCAGACGTCCCGGGATTTTAACACATGCGTCATGAATAATTTCAGCAAACTGATTTTCAATATTTCCCTTGCTTTTGTGCCACCTTCCCCCATAGGTGCTTTCGCAAACAAGATAATCCGCCTGTGAAGGAATGTCGGGAGGTGTAAGCAAGGGATAGTCATTCCTTCCCAGGTCTCCGCTGAACAGGATATGCAGTTCAGGATCTTCAAGACGAATGGATACCAT
>JBNKGL010000135.1:0-543 GCA_050289805.1 Cyclobacteriaceae bacterium | reverse complement strand
GTGATTTTTGGTGTTTTAACCTGATTTTATTGTTTATGGACTTATTTTGTTGTTTGTGGTTTTAGTAGGACTATTAGGACTTGCGTATGCTTCTTTTTTGTTTATGAATTTTTTTTTTGTTTATGTTTACATGTAGGAACTTATTAGTGAAAAGCCCACTAGGGGGATGTTGGTGAAAATCCCATTATATGGGGATGTTAGTGAAAAGCCCATGATGGAGATGATTTATCTGTTTTCTGCAGGTACCCTGACTTTCGTTAGAATGATAGAAACGTTTGTCGAGAGTGCCTTGGCCACTGTATCCAAATGATTTGCAATAGCGAATCGGTTCTTTGTCTTTTGGTGAGGACGTATAGGTCGTGTGTGCATATCATCAACGTACCTAATTGACCAAGCAAAATGACAATATTAAAAATCATAATCCTCGTCGTTTCTGGAACCAGGTCCATGTTCAAACCGTCGAAGAATCTGATTTCCGACAATCTGCTAATGCCCTGCAAGAGTGCTGTCTTCGAAACAGCCATAACTATTGCTATGGTTATC
>JBNKGL010000134.1:0-542 GCA_050289805.1 Cyclobacteriaceae bacterium | reverse complement strand
CACTCATGAGGGACTATGAGGAGCACCCGCTCAGGATGGAGGATGACTTTGATGATCTAGATGATGACCCGAATGAAGGCCGCTCTAACGTGGATGAGTGGTTTCCTGAAGATGGAAGTAATGATATGGATTGAGTCATTAAGTCTAAGTCTTAAGTTTAGGATTAAGAATAAGTTTTTAGGATTCGCTTAGTTAATTGAGTTGTAATTCAGAATATTCATTTATAAGGTTCATTTGCTTTGATTGTGGTGCACATGTGTGATTTGGATCTTTGTTAGAGTGATGGTGTGTTGCGAGACCTATCTCGCAACTACACTTTAATCAACTATTTTCTATTAATAAAAGTTAGTATAAAAAATCATTTAGTATTCCCCTATCTCTATGAATTTTTTCCATTATTCCTTTACCCCTTCAATCGTTCTCTTGGGTATTCTTTATCCTATCACTGCTTACACTTCAGATGGCTAACACAAGGAACTACAACAACAACAACGCTGAGGACAACAATGGGGAGAACAACCAGAATGTCAACCCGCCGCCAC
>JBNKGL010000133.1:0-546 GCA_050289805.1 Cyclobacteriaceae bacterium | reverse complement strand
AAGCTGCATTACCGTCACCAATTAGGTGAAAATCTACTAAATTAATTTCCATCTCCTGCGACTCCTCATTGGCTTTCATATTATCCCAAAACCCACGCATATCAGAATAGGTATTTAATACATCCTCTCGCATTCCCCAACGCTTCCAATCGACATGATATCCGGCTATATAGGTGTCATAATCATTTTCATGCCATGCAAAAAACCTTGATTCGATTGATGCCTTCAACTCATTTTCAATTTGTTTTCGATCTATTTCCTGAGACTTTTGATCATTGTTTTGGCACGAAAATGTAAGTACTGCAATAAATCCTAGTAATAATGTTGTTCTCATAATTCTCTATTTTTAATTTGAATTACAGCCAACGAAGTGAGAACCATTCCGTCAGGCTTGCCTGCTCAGGGCCTTTCACCCTCTTTAGCTGCTTTTGTTCTGTTGGGATGTTTTTCATCCATTATTTTACCGTCAATTAGTCCGATTTATTAGAGTTTGAAACGTTATCGTCACTCACTCATCCTCGGCGCCTCATAATCCCCTCCCTGGTG
>JBNKGL010000132.1:0-547 GCA_050289805.1 Cyclobacteriaceae bacterium | reverse complement strand
CTGCCTAGGATTGATGGTCTATTTGATCAACACCGTGGTGCGGGTGTATGTTCTCTAAAATCAATCTTTGATCGGGATAGTATCAGCTGAAGATACAAAAATGTGTGACCTTCTGAAGTCTGCTTTCATTTTGAGGAATGGTCCGTACAATTAAGCGATGATGTATTTTGGATTGATTGAAGTCCCGACCTACTACATGGATCTGATGAACATGAACTTTATGGAGTATCAGATCAAATTTGTTGTGGTGGAAATCGATGACGTATTGATCTACTCTAAGGATGAAGAAGAACACGAAGAACATCTCCGTCTGGCATGGCAAAAGTTTCAAGACCATAAGTTGTACGACAAGCTGAGCAAGTGCAAGTTCTGGTTGAAGCAAGTTGCTTTCATAGGTCATGTCATATCAAAGGAGGTATATCCGTGGATCCAAGCAAGATTTGGAATGTGTTAAGATAGGATACACCTGGTAGTGTCATCGATAGTCGAAGTTCTCTAGGATTAGTAGGATATTATCGGGAGCTCATTAAAGGAATCTCAAAGATAA
>JBNKGL010000131.1:0-548 GCA_050289805.1 Cyclobacteriaceae bacterium | reverse complement strand
ATCACCGCATCCACGTCCTTGTTATCGAGGAGTTTCCTGAAGTCTTTATAGGTCTTTGGTTTGGTTTCCTGGAATTCGAGTACGCGCTGGGAGCGGGCCGCGAGCACGGAATCGTCGATATCACAGAGGGCGACACATTCCACCTCGGGCTGTTTCATAGCATTTTCCAGGATATAGAATCCCATTCCACGGGCACCGATGAGCCCGATTCGAATTTTATCTACCGCCCCGACTGCTGATTTCCGGGATTTTGCGAGCGCGGCATTGATGGGAAAGAGTCCGGCACCAAGGGTAAGTGCACCGGCACTGGAAAGGAATTTTCGTCGGTTGTAGCTGGGAGACATGGCTGAAAAGTTGGTGATGGTATAAGATCAAAATTTTATGCGTGAAAGCAAAATTTGGCGTGGGGTGATCAATTTCGCTGAGGATTAAAATCACATCGGTCTGGTAATTTTTTTATCTGACAATTTCAGTCAGTCCGCCATCCCCAAAAAAAGGGAGTAAAATTTTCATCAGTAATGGTGATTCATGAGGTCTGCAGAGATAAT
>JBNKGL010000130.1:0-540 GCA_050289805.1 Cyclobacteriaceae bacterium | reverse complement strand
AGAGGAGAACCATACATGACTTGCAGTTCCTTGATGATGATGATCGGATGAAGACAACGATCAGCCTAATGGAGTTCCCGTGGAAGGCGATGACTCTCAACGCGTATCCGACGAAGAAGTAGACGAGCCATGATGAAGAATTTGAAGAAGCGAGACAGTAGTCATGAAGATCACTTCCCAAAAATCTTATTCACCCTCTCCCGATGTAGGATCGCTGAGGACAACGGTTCTGAAGACCTACTGTCTCGATCGCAGATGCACATTGACGAACGGAATAGAGTAGTCTTGGTAACGCAGCAGTGGATGAGGCAAAACGCAGAGTACAACTTGCAGATGCATGAGTACTACAAGCAGCGAGAAGTGGAAAGGGCTCAGGAACGGGAGGCATTGCAAGTAAGTATGATCGTGAACAATCAGTTTTCGGATAATTGAATACTATATTTGTATCACTAACAAGTTGTATTCACAGACATTCTTCCAGCAGCAAGGCATTCCATTCCCACAGGTGCAGCTACCGCCACTACAGCCACCACCACCTCT
>JBNKGL010000129.1:0-554 GCA_050289805.1 Cyclobacteriaceae bacterium | reverse complement strand
GTATGAGCAATGAACAGTAAAGAAAAATTGATTTCTTTTCTGTTTTCTTAGTTTTAAGTATTGACTATTTAAAGTAACTAGTTTGTTAATTCTATGATTAAATTTGAACCCACGAGATAATCTAATTGGAGGATTAATTTTTTATTAACAGTGGTGATTTTATCACTGTGTCGATTATGAATTTTTAGTCATGTTTCCGCTGCAAATGATTATGTATCTTCTTATTGAATTGGAACCAACGAGAAAATTTAATTATAGGAATGGTTTATTGATTAGAGAAACAATGACAAATTTTGGAGAAATTGAGTCTGAGAACTTAGTGGCATTTTCTTTGCCAAGTCTTGAGATTTATATCATCAATTTTCTGATTAAATTGGATCCAACATGAAAATTTATTTGGAAAACTGATTATTGAGAGATTAAAGTTAAGAATAAGAAC
This sequence comes from Cyclobacteriaceae bacterium, assembly GCA_050289805.1. Lineage (GTDB taxonomy): Bacteria > Bacteroidota > Bacteroidia > Cytophagales > Cyclobacteriaceae > JAUILA01. The sequence continues at coordinate 115 of JBNKGL010000129.1, read as the reverse complement.
AGTATTTTTATTACTTTTTTTTATTGAGCTCAAAATTTTTTGTTAACCTTCCGCTGCCATCATACTTGTTTTCAAGTATTTTTTAAATTAGTAATTGATTTAAGTAATGGTTAAC
>JBNKGL010000128.1:0-553 GCA_050289805.1 Cyclobacteriaceae bacterium | reverse complement strand
TAGAAAGGTTCCTCAACAACATATACATTCCTACCAGAGCCAAATATTATCCACATAGCAACTCTTGTTTGTGTTGAGCTTTGTTAAGGGATGTCTCCATTTGAGTTTTGAAGATTTTTTGAAAATGATTTGCGAATTAAAAATATCAATGTGCATACCTCCACTCCGGAATATGCGTCCACTGCCGATATATCCACAACTCCCCCATCTCCATGATCATGGTTTAGCTATATTGGCATGCATAACTCTATTTCAGAATATGCGTCCACCGCTGATATCCACACTTAACCAGTCCATACCATTTTATTTGAAAAGAAGTTGTTGAAGAAGTGATTTTTCTCCTCTAATATCATCAAAACCCCTAAGTCCTCAAGAGATAGAGCATAGAAAAAAAGAGAAAAGGAGGAAGAAAAAGTATTGAAAAAAGAAGAAAAGCTCCAAGAGTCTCTTCATATAAAAGGGGAAGTCAATATTTTGAGAGGAGAAAAACACTTCAACTTCAAAAATTCTTTTTTATATGGTTCCATTTTCTCCCCCTCCATCATACCATTTC
>JBNKGL010000127.1:0-556 GCA_050289805.1 Cyclobacteriaceae bacterium | reverse complement strand
CAGATTTTGAATCATTCTCTCATTGGGCGTCTGAGCATCGAACGGTGCTGATCTCCTAATGGTGGGATATTTGCTGGAGCTGTTCTGTGAAGGCACTCTAGCCAGGGCCACCATGACGATGAGGCGGCCGTCTTCAGCAGGGTCCCCACAGGTGCTTTCCCCAATCTTGGGGTAACCATGAGCTGAATCTTAATCAGGGAACACTGTCGATGAGGATGAGCTCGATGCCCCAGCTGATAGCTAAAGGATAGACGTCACGATCGGGATACCCCGAACGAGCTTGGCAATGTAAATGTATAACCCTGCAAAAGGATCCAAACATGAGCAGGCACCATCCAATGTAGATGAAGGAGCAGGAGTGGGATACTCTGGCGCTGGCCCTGGGGCAGCATCTTGAGGTCTCCATCCTCCCTAGCGTTGAGCGTCAATGAGCCAAAGGTAAACTGAGTGCCGAGAGGGAACTTGATGTCAAATGTCCAGGGTGCCATGGTCTTCTCAGATGGATCTTAAGCACTCTCCCCTTCCTGGCACGCCTCTGTCAATGTTGTGTCGTCAG
>JBNKGL010000126.1:0-556 GCA_050289805.1 Cyclobacteriaceae bacterium | reverse complement strand
GCAAAATTTTACCAAAAACCTGATTTGTACAGGAAGGTGCAATCTGCCCAGAAATACGGATTCAGTGACCGATCAATTTTCCGACTGCCGTAACTCGTAAATTGCTAACCGTTTAGAGCTGCTTGATGGACCATCGGAAGGATGAGAGAGTCTCCTTCCAAAATGGCATTCGGGACTTCCAGAGTTTCAACCAATCCGAGTCTGGAAATTGAAGATCCGTTCCGCCGTTGTTCTATCCAGAAACAGAATACATCAGCGACATCGATCGTCAATATTCCGTATTTTCTAAACTGTTTAGCAGACAGAGTCATATCAGTAATGGTTAGAAAGCTGGTAGAGTTGCCCAAGTTTTTGGTGTTCAACTCCAGAACAAATTCCTTTGGGAATAGTTCCGTTTTCGCTTTTTACTTACTGCTGTTCACTTTATACAGGTTTCTATATTTGCCTTTTGAGCTTTGGTAATGGGGTTAGTGACATGTTTATGTCTACATTTCAGATGGAACTGAATGATTACCTCCACTTTGACCTCACCGAGGATGGGAGGTTGTGTTCTACG
>JBNKGL010000125.1:0-557 GCA_050289805.1 Cyclobacteriaceae bacterium | reverse complement strand
GGCGATGGGTGGCTCGACGGGGCTGGTGGGCGGGCGGCGAGCGGCTCCGGAGCGGCACGTATGCAAGCAGGTGGTGGTGGTGCAGTTTTGTTGTTTTCGCAATTCATGTCCGGAGCGGTGTGGGTGCGTGGGAGGGGGAAAGGGTGCCATGTGTATGAAATTTTTACATTCATCGGGCCCCTGGTACATTCGTCGGTTAACCAATGAATGTACTACCACATAACCAATGAATATTGTGGTCTATGTTTGTTGGTGCCCAGGTATCTTCCTCGATTTCGGTACCGAGGAATATAGTTCAGTTATATTCCTCGGTATCGAGGAATATGGTTTATTATATTTATCCGTGTTACATTCCTCGGGGTTTTCAGGTTAACCGATGAATTTATCCTAAATTCGTCGGTTTCATTGTTATATTCGCCAGATTTCATAATTTTCTGTAGTGTTTACTCTCTTAACAAACTTTCTCGTTGCCTCATCTTCTTCGTCTTAACATTTCTATTAAGCTCGTGATGAAAAAAGTTATGAACATCTCATGGAGCACTTTCAGAAGGCCTCAC
>JBNKGL010000124.1:0-558 GCA_050289805.1 Cyclobacteriaceae bacterium | reverse complement strand
TGTGAGCTAGAGAGAGGAATAGCATAGGTTCAATGTGATCAAGGGTCACTCTCCTGGATTTTCCGCTAACCACTGCTCAAAGTCTTGATCTTTAAGTTCCTGGAGATCCTCAAAATCAGCAGCATCTAACAATAATGGAAACAAACAATACAAAGCAAATAAATAAAATAGCGTACCAAATAGTACCTAAAGTCTAAACAAATAGTACCACAAGATTCTACTCATTGCTACGAATGTGTGAGCGCAAGAATCACTTAAATTGCAGTTATGATTCAGAAGTTATGAAGGTTTGAAGTTAAAGGACTTAATTGTAATTAATTTAATTCAACAAGGACCTATTTGTAATTATAAAAAGTTTAACAGGGGCCTAAATGTAAAATTACATGGTCGGAGATGGTTATCCGGGTCAGGGACTAGATAGGATAAGGGTAAACACGTCGGGTTGGCCTCCGGATAAGGGAAACTTGGGGTTGGGTTCCATCAGGATAAGGAAAACCTAAGCCGGGTTAGCTCGGGTTAGGAGGGAGACTGAGTCGGATTAGGATTCGGGTTAGGAAT
>JBNKGL010000123.1:0-559 GCA_050289805.1 Cyclobacteriaceae bacterium | reverse complement strand
ACTCCTTATATCCAACTTGCAGAGCTCTAGGGATGTCGCGTTGCTTCTTAGTCCGTTCACCCATAGTCTTGCTGACATCATTCTTTGTCTTTCTTTTGATGGGGTTCTTCCTTCTGTGGGTGGCACCTATAATTTGGCTTGTTACATTCTCACCAAGGTCTCTAAAAGCTGGGTCTGCATGACCAACAACTAATCGAGTGATGGTGGATTCATGGCGTAGTTATTACTATGAGAAAAGAAAGGATGAGGGAGGTGAAGGGATAGCATGCAACGATAGCAAAATGTGTTTGAGAAGGATAATCCAACAAGGATAGATAGAGACAAAGATGGGTAGAGAGATACCCAAACTAAGATTTTATTATATAATCCTAAGGGTTGTGTGTAAGATAGGACTTTCATTCATACTAGCACTCAAATAAAGATGCAAATCAAACATTTTTTCATCACACAAAGAACAATCGATTCTCACATAGCGGTATATCGGTTATAAGAGACTCGATAAGACTAGTCGATCCAAATGACCTATTCTCTTAACTCTAGATAAAAAGGACTCCTATCC
>JBNKGL010000122.1:0-562 GCA_050289805.1 Cyclobacteriaceae bacterium | reverse complement strand
ATCTCGCAAGATGGATGACTTGAACAAGGACTCAACAATATAACTAAGACTGCGGGGCTAAGCAAAACTATACTACCCAGACACAAATCCTCAATCTAAGATTACACAAAATAATGTGGAAGGTAAATGTGACATCCCTGCCCTTAACAAAGGCAGTTAGTCCAAACCAGGATCATTACGAGGTGCCATTACCGAAGTAATGACACATAATACATCACATACAAGAATATTACAAAAAAAGCTCTGAAAATTAAACTTTATTACAATTTGAGTTTTGAATTCAATTACAGAGTTTTATGTGGAAGAAAGGGAATAAAAATGATTTGCGGAAGCAAAACACTCATGATTCAGAACGACACCTTGCCCTAAAGATGCCGACCTCAGAAATGGCTCATGCCAGGAGGGAGAGAGAGAACACACTTGTAAAACAACATCAAGGTAAATCTTGAGCAACTAAAGTTCAGCAAGACTAACCCATCAACGCGGTCATAAACAATCGATTTCTAGCATGCAAGTCTTAAAGGGATAAGCTCTATCTCCAAACCCGCTCTAAGAGTGTGTT
>JBNKGL010000121.1:0-566 GCA_050289805.1 Cyclobacteriaceae bacterium | reverse complement strand
CATGCAGCTTCCATGTCTGCTCAAGCATGGTTGTATTTGGAGCGTAGCTGAATTGCAATATATGTGTAAGTGCATTTATTTTACTTTGATATCGATGTTTATGATTAAATATGCATATTAATCTTTTGCTAATACATACTTTACATTTTATCGTGTGGCAGGACTACCAAAATGCTTTCATTAACGCAACAGGTTCTAGCCTCGTGCAAAATAGAGAGAGGCTAGCGGCGTTCATCGTATTGGAAATCATTAGTCCAAAACGGAGAATTTCATTTTAAACTATAGGCTTTGAGTTAGATGACAGTTATTCTTTGTGTAATAGTTACTTGATACAAAGACTGTGTATTTTTTGTTGGTAAATATAATTGAATGTGTGATCCCCATTTGGCTTTATATATGTTTCTGTATGTGTATGTTGTTGATATGGATGATTTCTTGATTGACTGACCATCTGAGCTTGGTTTGCAGTGATATTTCTTCCAACAACCTGACTGGCGCGTTACCACCTTCAATGAAAAGCTTGGCATCTTTGACTACATTGTGAGCTTACATTTCTCCTGGATCTT
>JBNKGL010000120.1:0-567 GCA_050289805.1 Cyclobacteriaceae bacterium | reverse complement strand
CTTTTCTTATAAATTTCCTTTTAGACCAATTGCATCAAAGACCCTTTTATTTTTCTCTACACATTTTTTCAGGTTTGGAAATTTCCAATTTAATTTTTTACCCTTTTACTTTTCTCTCCTTTTTATTTTATTTCAATTTCTCCTTTTTATTCCCTTTACCATTTCTTTCTCGCAGCCCACCTATCCTTTTGGCTTGGCCCATTTTTCCTCCCAGACCAGCTCAACCTACGGTCCGGATGTCCCTTTCTTTCCTCCTCGGGCGCAAACTGAAGCCAGGGTGAAGCTCTTTGCCAAAAATCCAAACTAACTCGAAATCGAAAACGAATTTTGAAAAGAAATTTGAAATATCTTCTTTTGAATTTTAAAGATCCATTTGTTTTAAAATTTGATTTGAATTTACAAATGTATTTGTTTCTAATTCCAATTTTCTATTTCTAGAAAAGATTTAAACTTTTCTTGAATTCGATCAAAATTCATTAAGTCTAAATCCAGGAAAAATAGAAAGCTTTTGGAACCTTTCCTTAGCTCTTGGACTCAATCTCTTGTCTTAGCCAAGTCCGTTTCCTT
>JBNKGL010000119.1:0-567 GCA_050289805.1 Cyclobacteriaceae bacterium | reverse complement strand
AGTGTAATTTCCGACCCCATATTTCATTTTGAACACTTTTTGAACACTTTTAGTGGTTTATGATAATTCTTAATCACTGGTTATTATATGAACGGTAAATTATGGTTATAAAATAGAGGTCATTTGGGAATGCTTAGTGTTAAACTGACATAAACCTGTTTTTATATTCCTCATGGAAAGAAAATTCTTTGTCCACATTTTACCATAAAATTTCAGTGACTTAACTAAATAATTTTCGCTTTCTGAGCAGGGGGTCGTAGGTTAGAATCCTACCACCCCGACTTGATTATCAAGCACTTATGGTTTAAAAACCGTAAGTGCTTTTTTATTTGCAAGTCATTTGCAAGCAAACCTTTAATCTTTTTATGGGAGTATTTTGGAAAATGTTGAATTGATTGTAACCCGGGCCGGAAATAAATCATACTCTATGGTCGCAAAACACGAGGTAATTACTTTACATATAGCGATTAAGACATTTATTTCACTCTGTGGAAAAAAGGGAATATCCCCGAAGATTGTCTCTGAAATTACGGGTAAGAGTGTTCAAATTATTTTTAAACACTATTA
>JBNKGL010000118.1:0-570 GCA_050289805.1 Cyclobacteriaceae bacterium | reverse complement strand
TGTTGCCACGCCGCCGCACCGCGTCACTCTTTTTTTTTCATGAAATCAAGACGAGCTCGCTACCTCTGTTTCATCTTTCAGCAATGCTTCTTTCCATCGCATTCCTTCTCGAGGCAAAATTGAAGCACTAAATCCACACCACCACCGTCGACCACCCTATCCAAACCGTCCGACTACCACCCTCCACTGCTATAAAAAGATCATATCAACCTTTGTCACTTTCCCCATCACTCAACAACTTCTCTTTCTCTTTCCGAACAACTTATCGACATGTGAATTCACATAAAAAGATATTTTAAAATCATGTAACATCATTCATGGTTTTCAACTAGTTATTATAATTATTATGTGGTAATTTGAAGAAATAAGTTTGAATTGTCCCTAGAAGACATTTGAATTTTTCATTTATATCTAGGATATGAGTTATAATGGAACATGTGAGCCCAAAAATAATTTTAAAACCATTTAAAAATCATTTTAGAGGCACACATTGTTTAACTTATAATTCTTTTTGATAAGCGCACAGAAATTCATTAAAACGATAGAAAATACCAGATCTGTCGAAAAAAT
>JBNKGL010000117.1:0-570 GCA_050289805.1 Cyclobacteriaceae bacterium | reverse complement strand
AGATCTCAACAAAAGCATCTATCAAACAAATGATCATGCCAGGAATCCTGGGAGTTTTAGTTCCCGTATTAGTAGGATTTATTGGTGGCGCTGAAATGTTGGGTGGTCTTCTTGCCGGTGTAACAGTTGCAGGTGTATTAATGGCCATCTTTCAATCCAATGCCGGCGGTGCCTGGGATAATGCTAAAAAAATGTTTGAAGAAGGGATTGAAATTAATGGTCAAACCTATTATAAAGGTTCAGATCCCCATAAAGCTGCTGTAGTGGGTGATACTGTAGGAGATCCATTCAAAGATACCTCCGGGCCTTCTCTGAATATCCTTTTGAAATTAATGTCCGTAGTTGCTTTGGTAATTGCTCCATCTATTGCAGTAGTAGAGGTAATTCCGGAAGCATCCAATCCTATTCCAATTGAACACAACATTAGTATTACAGAGGAGGAAGAAATTCAGCCAGAAGTATTGGAAGAATCTTCATTGGTAGTTCCTGTAGCTGATAGTGATGCTGAAATAATAAATAATGAAACCGATCCTTCTGAAATTGATACAGAGGTACGGCAATTATAATTAA
>JBNKGL010000116.1:0-575 GCA_050289805.1 Cyclobacteriaceae bacterium | reverse complement strand
GAGGCCTAGCTTCCTGTCCGTCGGAAGTAACATATCCCAACGCTGTTTTAGTCGACACATCCAGCAATTCCAGGAGTTTTCCGCTCAACCTGGACGATGCCACCCTGTCGTTTCCGTTAAAACCCAGGTTTGTCAGTGCGATGATGGTCAGGCCGCTATCCGGCAATTTATGGATGCTGGTTCCGGTAACGCCGGTATGGGAAACAATCAGGTTTCCCTGAATTCCCCTGATATTCCACCCAAACCCGTAGGGAGAAATGCTGCCGTCGTTCAACGTGGTGACAGACCAAAGCTTCTCTTTGCTTTCATTGGTCAGGATTTGCTCCGTATCCAGGGCCTTGCTCCACCGGTACAAGTCCTCCGCATTCGAAAATACACCGTAATGGGAAGGCAGCTCATGCTGCCAGAATCTTCGGATATTGATCAGGGTGTCATTCTTAAGTGAATAGCCGCGGGCTTCGAACGGATGGATTTTTTCCTGATCTACCAGGTACGTCGACGTCATTCCGACCGGATCAAAGATCTCCTTCTGAAGAAAATCATGATAACTTCCGGTGATATTATCGATGATAATG
>JBNKGL010000115.1:0-576 GCA_050289805.1 Cyclobacteriaceae bacterium | reverse complement strand
CAAATACAAAGGTAACTAAAAAATCAGTTCTATGCACAATAAAAATGACTGACCATTACATTGATGAAAAATTGCTAACTATTACAGTTATCAGTGGTGAAAATGACTGAGTACTCTAATCTTGTTTCTTTATAGATTATAGGGATGTCGTTACCTTCGACACTACATACAGAACCAATCGTTACAGCATGCCACTTGCTATGTTTGTGGGGTTCAACAACCAGCTACAAAACATGGTGTTTGCACAGGCTTTGATAAGGGATGAGCGTACAGATACATTTGAGTGGGTGCTTCAGCAATTCAAGAATTGCATGGATGGAAAAGATTCAATTACAATATTCATAGGTAAACAAAATGGCTAACTGCTGCTATAAATTGTTGTCTGTGATGAAGAATGGCTGACTGATTTTGCTGAAAATTCCTGCAGATCAAGAGAATGCAATGAAAAATGCCATCAGAACCTTGTTCCCATGTACATATCACAGGTTCTGCAGATGGCTCATGCTGAAGAAATACAAAGACCAGTTGAATCAAATGTACGACCAGCATCCTAAACTCAAGGACAAATTGATATAT
>JBNKGL010000114.1:295-577 GCA_050289805.1 Cyclobacteriaceae bacterium | reverse complement strand
CGGATGCACGGCCATCCCCAGGTTGGCGACATGCTTTTCTCTCAGTTTTGGGTTGATATTGATGCTAATATGACCAACTACCTTTCCGTCGACTTCGGCCACCAGCAGAATGGAATCATCGCCTAAATCCTCAAATATTTTTTGAATCCTCTCCGATCCCAAAAAAGGACGCTGGGAGCTGTTTTCCACTATCTGTGGGTGGTCGAAGACCGCCGCCAACTCAACAAAATCCTCCTGTTTTGCCTGCCTGATGAGAATTTCCAAATTGACTCCTTAGTTTTT
>JBNKGL010000114.1:0-285 GCA_050289805.1 Cyclobacteriaceae bacterium | reverse complement strand
CTCCGGATGCACGGCCATCCCCAGGTTGGCAACATGCTTTTCTCTCAGTTTTGGGTTGATATTGATGCTAATATGACCAACTACCTTTCCGTCGACTTCGGCCACTAGCAGAATGGAATCATCGCCTAAATCCTCAAATATTTTTTGAATCCTCTCCGACCCCAAAAATGGACGCTGGGAGCTGTTTTCCACTATCTGTGGGTGGTCGAAGACCGCCGCCAACTCAACAAAATCCCCCTGTTTTGCCTGCCTGATGAGAATTTCCAAATTGACTCCTTAGTTTTT
>JBNKGL010000113.1:0-579 GCA_050289805.1 Cyclobacteriaceae bacterium | reverse complement strand
GGTCTTGTATCAGTAGGGGTTTTGAGTGAACCTCATTTGTACCAAATTTGCAATTCAAGGCGTCGTCCATTGTCCAAGTTGTGAATGAGTGTAGCTAATTGTTCTAGGTGGAAGTTCAACTTAACAGCCTCCATTAAAATATTGGTATATAAAACAGCAGTGGATGTGATAAAGTCATAGATGGGACTTTGAGATCTAGTGGGGGATTGTTGGAATTATTGGGTTTGGCCCATAGAAAATTCCAATAATTCCTAATAAATCCCATTCATGCATGATGGGTGATAACTCTTTAGTCCCACCTTGCTAGTAGAGATGGAGGGAAGCCTACTTATAAGGTGAGTTACCCTCTATACACTTACAAGTGTCTGGATGAGAGGAGAAAGGGGGAAACACACGCGCGCTCTCGCTCAAGCATGACGTGCGCGTGAATAATCCGCTGAAATCCGGCACAAATCCTCGCAGGTCCACGGCCTCCTTTTGCCATTTATTTTTGCTACGAGTCCGTGTCTAATATGTTTTGATAGAGATAGACCTAGTCGGTTACGGGACGCTGTAACTCTAGGTGGGTCTTCCCTATAT
>JBNKGL010000112.1:0-581 GCA_050289805.1 Cyclobacteriaceae bacterium | reverse complement strand
ATCTTTTTCATATCCTAGATCAACGAACGCCGCATTAAGCCCGGGTACAACCTTTTTTACAGAACCTAAATAGATGTCACCAACCTTGAATTGATTTGCATTTTCATCGTAGTGAAACTCTATTAGGTTTTTATCTCTTAGTAGGGCTATTCGACAACCATGCTGAGTTGAATTAATTACTAATTCATAACTCAATGTCTTTTCTTTAAATGGTTATACAATAACTACCCTAAAATATTTTAATAAAATAAGAAGAAGCAATTAATTACTTCTTCTTATGTCTGTTTTTTCTCAATCGCTTTTTTCTTTTATGAGTAGCGATTTTATGTCTTTTTCTTTTTTTACCGCAAGGCATAATTTTAATATTTTATCTTAAACTTAATTAATCGATTCTAAATAGCTTTTTGCTGTAGCTTTCAATGTTTCATCTGCATCCGATTCAACCACCTTTTCTAATGCTGCTCTCGCCTTTTCTGAATCACCTTTTTGCAAATAACTATACCCTAAATACAATCCTGCCTCATAATTTTCAGGATGATATTCCAATAAAGTAGTAAACCTCTGAATGGCATTATCAAACT
>JBNKGL010000111.1:0-584 GCA_050289805.1 Cyclobacteriaceae bacterium | reverse complement strand
ACGAAAGTTATCTATTTTTATTTTATTTTAAAACAAAAATTACTACTGCCTCAGGCACAAATTCACACAATAAACATCAAAATTGTATACATCAGATAATAATTCATCACGTCAAATAGTTTACAATAAGATAAAAGGAAAAGAAATCAAACCGCGTCGTCGGGATCGCCGTCGTGGTGTGGCTGGTTGGAGTGGCCACTACTATCTCTGGGCGTGCCGTCGAGCTCGTTCCGCTGTGAGTGACCAGAGCTGGGTGTACGAATAAGCTGCATCGATTAAAAAACAATAAGGAAATGAATAAAAATGAAGAAACTGAAAGTCTAATGATAGGAAACGTACCGGAGCTTGTAGAGGCTGCCCGAAGGGAGGTAGTGGTGGGGGAGGTTGCAACAGCGGCAACTGAATTCTTTGTTGCTGCGCCATTTGCTATACATGTTACAATGTAATTAGTTTTGAAGGTATTGATATGCGCTCGATAGCGAATGAAATAGCTAACTAACCTGAAGGATAAGCTGCTGCTGGGCGAAGGCCTGGGCGTAGTAGTCGTCACGTTGTCTTATGGCTTCATATTGCGCCCTCTGCAT
>JBNKGL010000110.1:0-585 GCA_050289805.1 Cyclobacteriaceae bacterium | reverse complement strand
GAATGCTGGTTGTGAACTGAGGTTGCACGGGAGGTACGATATGGGTGGCAACAGACCGATTTATGTGATGCTACCCTTAGGGTCTGAAGATGAGTGACAGTTGTACAAGTCATGTGCTAGCCAGTCTGGGTTGAAGTGTGCTGAGGTAGTAGCGGAAATTGCACCATTGCCTGTCGGTGAGATCAATGTACACGATACTGGTGTGATGATAGAGGAGACCATAGCTGACCCTATTGCGGTGGAGCAACCGAGCCAAGAGGAGTGGTAGGGTGTTACTCATAGGGTCAGCCTGGGTAGCGAGTTGGTAAAAACAAATTCTGAAGCTCTGAACCTTGCAGTGGTCACATATGAATTTGACGCTGACACGTTTGATGTATAGAAGTAGTTGTTTATATAAATGAGTTATATGCCATTCACTAGACGTTATAAATGATAAAATTCCATCATTATGATTTGTTGGATTTGTGAGAAAAATGAGGCGAACTCGGCTGAACATAAGTTTAAATCCTCAGTCCTTAAAAAGATGCATGGAAAAAAGTTCGATTCAGAGATTATATATGAGACCGACGCGAAAGGGTTAAGACT
>JBNKGL010000109.1:0-587 GCA_050289805.1 Cyclobacteriaceae bacterium | reverse complement strand
CGCCATGGCCGAGTGCCTCCCCTATTTGGGAATGGGCCTCGCGCCCGATTTGGCCGGCCCATTTGGCTGGGCTAGGCCGAAGCCAACAGCCAGTGCAGCCCATGTGCATAGTACCCCTTCACTATTTTCCATTTGATTTAATTTGGTTAATTCAAATGAGTTCTGAAATTCATAGGAAATTGAAATAAATTTGATAAGTATATAAATTCAATTCTATTATTTGAATTTAATTTTAATCTCTGAAATAAAATTATAAAATAATTTTGTTTAACTATTAATCATGGATTAATTAGTAAACCTTTGATAATTAGTTATTAATTCATAATTAATTATCCATATATCCAAAATTTATGTAAATTTAACCAAAAATTGTTCTAACCTATCCAATATTATAAACCTTGTTAGAACCCCCTGTTAATGAGTTATGACCATGGTATTTCCATTTTGGTCTTCTTTAAGTAAGGACATTTTGTAATTAAAGTTTCTTTTAAAGATCTTCACAAAGTTTCATCATGAACACTTAGTACTTCCCCTAAGGCCTAAGATCACTTCGTGATTGGTCATGAGTGGTGCTAAGATGGCAAACC
>JBNKGL010000108.1:0-587 GCA_050289805.1 Cyclobacteriaceae bacterium | reverse complement strand
CACTGAGCTCCAGAACATTTTTCCCCGAGTTGGCCATGGCCTTTCTAATGATATAGTTTCCTGTTCGGTAACCCACGGCCAGTCTGCCATCGGGATGTTGGAACATCCAATCTTGGTAGTTCGCATTTATGGGCAACGACCTGATTTCTTCCACCCATTGTTCTGCAATGGCTTTTTCAGGAGGACTATCCGCTTCCGTGGATTCATGAGTGTATTCTTCTGAAAAAACTACGGCAAGCCCTTCATTTATGGCTGCAATGGATATACCGGGACCATATTTATTGTCCTGAATGGCCCAACCCCGTGATAAATGATGGAATTCATGAAAAATAGTATGCTTTAGTGCCTTTTGGGCAGCTTTGGTCACCCCGCCCGGAAATTTTTCCGAAATCTGAATGAGTACAACGGGAGGGGAATTGGTTTCTGTACGTCCGGTAACTCCCCCAACCAGGTCAAGGTCCCAATCCACTATTTCCAAAGAAACCTGTATGCTGTCGGGCAAGGTGGGCAATAGGGTTCTGATTTCATTTTCCGATTCCAAGACCACTTCGCGAATGAGCTCTCTTTGTGATGGGGTAAATTTTTTG
>JBNKGL010000107.1:0-590 GCA_050289805.1 Cyclobacteriaceae bacterium | reverse complement strand
AGCACTTGGCTGGTCGGTTTCCTTGGTACGTTTGGCAATACCCTTCGGCAGATTATAATGGTGATCCCAGCCTCCGTGGTAGACCTGAATGAATTTCACGCCACGCTCTGCCATTCTGCGCGCAAGAAGGCAGTTAGAAGCAAAAGTGCCCGGCTTCTTGCTGTCCGGCCCATACATTTCGTAAATATAGTCGGGTTCATTGTCAGTGCTTACCGCCTCGGGAACGGAAGTCTGCATTCGGAATGCCATTTCATACTGGGCCATTTTAGCTTTAATGTCCGGGTCTTCCCAGGCCTCAAAAGCTCCTGACTGCAGTTTACTCAGGTAATCCAGTTGATTTCTGCGCAATTCTTCAGGTATTCCGGACGGGTTGTTCAAATAAAGTACCGGATCCTTACCTCCCCTGAACCGCACACCCTGGTGTTCGGCAGGCAGGAACGCACTGGAATATAAGCCGGCAAATGCACCATCCAGTCCCGGGGTTTTTAAAACAATGAATGCCGGCAGGTTTTCGTTGTCGGAACCAAGCCCATAGCTGATCCAGGAGCCAAAGGATGGACGTCCGGGTAATTCGGAACCTGTATTGGTAA
>JBNKGL010000106.1:0-591 GCA_050289805.1 Cyclobacteriaceae bacterium | reverse complement strand
AGGAGATTCATATGAGCTCAAACTTCCATCATTCTCGTTTTCCTCGTTGCTAGACTCAACCTGACCCACTGGACTCTGAGGATCCGCCATCTACTTCTAGAAAACTGGAAGCGTGTCAAATTTTGTTAAAAAATAAAAATAAAAATTGCTCTCAGTGCAGGTTGCCAAATTAATGATCTTCCAACGCTCTTAGGTCCTTGACATAGATGATGACACATATCCAATAATATCACGCTATAGAGACTTCAGCCTCGAAAGTCATGAAACATATAGACATTTGAGTGAGCTCGTGTCTGAGTCAATTCAGATGAAGCTTTGATGCTTCTTCCTAGACATCTTCTTCATGAGAGACCTTGATTTGTTGTCCTAGACTCGGTTGAAAACGCATACCGTGGAAAAATAAAGTGTTGTGTTGTTGATTCTGTCATCAGAAAAGGCCTCACACGTAGAACGATGGTAAAGAAAAAGAAAGAAACTTCATCTAGATTGACTCAGACTTGAGCTTAATCAAATGTCCGATTTGCTTCATGTTGGTCGAAGCTGAAATCTTAATAGCACAATAATGTTGGTCCATGTTGCCACACTCGTCTC
>JBNKGL010000105.1:0-594 GCA_050289805.1 Cyclobacteriaceae bacterium | reverse complement strand
GTGCCAGTCCGCTCAAGAGTAGCAATCTCCTCAGCCATCACATGCTGCCATTCTGGATGAAGAATAGCATCGCGATAAGAAGCTGGCTCAGAAAGAGTAGTGGTTGTGAAGGCCGAAGGAGAGTAACAGTCAGATGGCCTACAAAGGCGGTGACTACATCTAACAAGCTGCTCTGGAGAGGAGGGCTCAACAGGAGGAGAAGATGGCACATCTTTAAAGAAAGAAGAAGATGACACATCAGAAGAGAGCTCAGCTGAGAAAGTAGGAACCTCTGACAAGCGTGCTTCATGATGGTTGTAGACCTGTGTCACTAGAGGCTTCACCATGTAGTCTGAAACTACAGGAAAAGACTCATCGGAAGACACAGAGATCGATAAAGTCGGGCGAGAAAGGGGCAGAGAAGCAGGAGGAGCATCAAGAAAAAGCAGGAAAGACAAAGGGTCAACCAAAGATGCAGGAGCAACATCAGTGATGGGACACGGATAGAAAGGATGAGACTCATCAAAGATAACATCCTGTGACATTCGCATCCTACGAGCAACCAGATCCCAACAATAATAACTCTTATGCATTGCGCTATAGCCTAAGAAAACG
>JBNKGL010000104.1:0-597 GCA_050289805.1 Cyclobacteriaceae bacterium | reverse complement strand
TTTAGGACTGGACACCTGAATAGAACAATATAATGTTACAAGCACAACGCTAAAGGAATTATGTGTCCGCGAATAAAGAAATATAGTGACAATAGGTATAAGTCACTGAGATGTTTGAACTGTAAGTCGTGTGGATAATAAAGGATCCAAATAATTTACCATGCACCCTTATAAAAGGCATCAAATAATTTCGTGAGATATTATTCTTTCCCCTAAGTTATCATGGTTCGAATAAGACTATTATGACGTATGAAAAAAATTTATCTCAGATTTTATTATGAGAGTGCAAAATTAATTCGAGTAACATATCTTGTGACATTGCCGAACACGAGACAATGTGAAAGATTTCAAAATCAAACGACATTAATGAAGTGCTCAAAACTTATGTTATATCTCTTAACGTAAGTTGAATTAATGATTATGTTTGTGAGTTTGTCTCTAATGTTGCTAGCATTAAGATTATTTATAGTTCATAATTGATATCTCAAAAGTTTGATTCTGCAAGCAAGTTTATCTTCTATGAGTGTACACAAGATGTTAAATGCATACAAACTCCACTCAAGGACCATAAGTGTATAGGTCATCTCCCAATATAAG
>JBNKGL010000103.1:0-600 GCA_050289805.1 Cyclobacteriaceae bacterium | reverse complement strand
CAACCAGGCTGGTTTCAGGGAAAACACCCACGGCTGGGTTTTTTTATTCCTAAAAACCTTTTCCATTTTGCAAACTCTTTTTCCAATTCAAAAATTCATTTGAATTCAAACCAAATTTGAATTTCGAATGATTTCTACTCACAAAATTAAATCTAATAGCACACATCAATACAACAGAAGTTATGCAATGGCATGAATGCAACATATAATTATTTCTTTAAATATATAGCCTTATAGAATTCTATTCTTTTTGAAAATCAGGGCGTTACAGCCGCCTTCCTGTCGCCCTGGATGAAAACGGCCCTGAGTGCCTCCTCGTCTGAGGCATGCCTTGTGGTGATGTTGAGCAGCTCCTTCGTGGTCTTTGGCTGGTCACAGCTGAGCTCATGCACCAGGGTTTGATAGTTCATGCCGGACCAGAATGCAGAGATGACATCAGTGTCATAGATTTTGGGGACCTCGTGACACATCCGGGAGAAATGGTGGATGTAGTCCCTTAGGGATTCACCCTGCTTCTGTTGGCAACACTTTAGATCCTAGGGGCTACCAAGGGGAGGCTAAGTTCCATATGTACTGCTTTATTTTTTGCTGACGACTTAA
>JBNKGL010000102.1:0-608 GCA_050289805.1 Cyclobacteriaceae bacterium | reverse complement strand
ATGCAAATAAATGGTTATTTCATACATTCACTCAATATGTTGGTGCATGAAATCAGTGTTTTATGAGCGCCAACACCAGCGCAGCCAAGAATTTTTCTACAAAATTTTCTGGATGTGTCAAGAATGTACCCCGGTTGTGACAAGATCTCCATTCGCACCGGTGAATTATTCTTTAAAGGTATGAAGACAGTCTTGCTCGCAGACTATAAATGTGAAGCTCTCACAGGGAGGTAACCCGGTAGTTATCCCATTTTCTTTTAGTCGTCATTTCGATGTTGAACAAATGAAGATTTGCTTGCTAGTTTCTTTTCTCTTCATTTCCTTGCACGTTTTGTAGTGGTGGTTCACCCCACCACTATCTTATGGTCTTCTATCACCCTTTCGGCTAATGCTTAACGCTAACACCTAGGGTGCTAGGTCCTTTTGTTGTGCTTGTTTCATGAGTATTTGTGCAGGATTAAGAAAGCATTGAAGCATGTGAAACACGTGTTCTCATCTAGTTCATCTAGCCGAAACACCGGTTCTCACTATTGGCAACATGTTGCTCGACTTGTTGTGGCCTTCATCCTTTGTGCCTTCTTGGCATAGGGCCACGCAATTGAGCTATA
>JBNKGL010000101.1:0-609 GCA_050289805.1 Cyclobacteriaceae bacterium | reverse complement strand
GCCTACGTTTTATTTCAGCGAGCAGGCAGGACTCGAATGCTGACGCCACGGTCAGTATCCTGATAATTGCTTTAGTTTTGTTTCTAGCTTTATGGCTTCAGAACGTGAGTTTTTAATTGTAGACCATAATAAAACCCAAGGAATGCCATCTTTAGTAGATTTCTCATATCCGGAGTTATGCCTATTCATTCTGTCGGTAAGGTCAGAGGTTTGGCCTTTATAGAATTTGTTAACTGTGTGTGAGTATATGATGTAAACTGTATACATAAAAAAGGATACTACTAACGTAGTATCCTCTGTTATTCGTTGTGACTCCTTCAGGACTCGAACCTGAAACCTACTGCTTAGAAGGCAGTTGCTCTATCCAGTTGAGCTAAGGAGCCTCCTTGACGCTCGTTAAAGCACCAATTGCGGTGCGAATTTAACAGACTTTTTCTTAATTTTAAACCGTTCAACTGAATATTTGATATTATGCTTCAACAACGAATAAAAGATGCGATCAGAGATGTGCCCGATTTTCCTAAGAAAGGTATCATTTTCAAGGACATAACACCAATCTTTGACGATCCAATATTGTGTAATGATATTTGTGATGAATTAGCCAGACAA
>JBNKGL010000100.1:0-612 GCA_050289805.1 Cyclobacteriaceae bacterium | reverse complement strand
AGATTCTTCCCTTGCTCCAAAATTTCCAAATAAAATATAGATTGTAGGGGATTAAATAAGGAACAACTTTACTTATTGGAACTTTTCAAAATTTAGGACAGAATTTGATTTAAAAATCAGGAAAGGTTCTAGGTCTTGAATTTGAATGAAATTTGATTGAGTTTGATTGGACCTTTCAAGAATTGGTGGAACTTGAACAAGGAGCTCCTGTTTGCACTTGGATGACATTTTAACTCATGAAAGGAGTTTGGAAAATTCAAATTTGTGAGTTTATGGACTTGGTTCAAAAATTTGATTTGAATTTTTGACTAGCGCTACTTAGAATTGGGTTAATCAATGGATTTGATATTGGATTAAGCCCTTAATGAAGATGATTAGGGAAACTGTAACACGGGGTGTTATAGTAGCGATGGGAAAAGATGTGATGTCATTCATGCCCGTTGCTACTGAAGGCCACGGAGCAGCGACGGGTGAAGATGTGATGTCACCCACGTCCATTGCTACTGAAGGCCACATAGCAGCGACGGGCGATTCGGTGACGCCGCCGAGGAGCCACAGTAGCAAAACGGGTCACAAGATGTCCATTGTTACAATCAGACCCCACAGAGATGT
>JBNKGL010000099.1:0-614 GCA_050289805.1 Cyclobacteriaceae bacterium | reverse complement strand
GGAAAGATAGGTTATAAGGATAAACCCTATTAGGATGGATATGTCCTAAACGCATCTAAGAATAGTGACAGTCGTGTGTTACCTAGTTAGACTAGCTCTCATGTATCTTCCATTCGTGATTTCAGCAGTATAACCTCATTGTTCTCTGATCACATGCCCAATGTTGATGTGACGGAGAACAATGGGGTTACGCTACTGAAACCACGAACAAAAGATACACAAGAGCTAGAGTAACTAGATAACACATGCTGGTCACCATTGTTAGCCTGTCCAAAATACGCTGGAAAATTCCATAACGATGCACCTCACAACCCTACACCTACTTTGCATATATTTACAATATAATAAATTATGCAAAAAATAAAACATAATCAAAGGCATTGAAAATTTAGTAACATAATCAAATTGTATCAACATAATCAATTTTCACTCAAACTTAATGTAACATAATCAAATTAAGTCAAATTTTAGTTAAATTTAAGGTAACATAATCAAATTAGATTCATATTTTAGTAACATAATCAAAATAATTCATATTTCAGTCCAATTCAATGTAACATAAGCAAATTTCACTCAAACTCGATGTAACATATTCAAATTTCATATAACATAAT
>JBNKGL010000098.1:0-619 GCA_050289805.1 Cyclobacteriaceae bacterium | reverse complement strand
TAAAAGGAACAAAGGTAAAGGCATTGAGTGTACCCAACAACGAGAAAAAAGGATATGTCGGGCCAAAGTCAAAAGTGTTGTTGAAAATAGTAATGCAGGCACTTACACAAAAACATTGTCTATAAAGAAATCCTTACATAATAAATATTACGGTAAATTTTAATACCTCTACATCTATTATTCATGATCCATTAAGAATGAACATATTGCCTAAATTATTTATACATTTTTCTTGTGCAGGTAATGAATGCTTCCTCCCCCTACGACAGATCATTGGGAGATCATAGCATCCTTATATTAAGAGATATTCAAGGCTTTCATTGGTTCCTGATTGTTTTAATGTTTATTGGTTGTTGGATTACAAAGAAAAAGTGAGTGGTTGTCGGGATCAACCGTCGGCTCTTGCTGGGATCGACCGTCGGCTTTTGCTGGGATCGACCGTCGGCTCTTGCTGGGATCGACCGCAAGCTGCAAGGTGAGCTCTGCTAATAGAAACTGTACAAGGAGGTTTGACGCTGCGGAACGACGCATCTTTTCTGTGTTTCTAATTGCTATTTAAAGGAACAAATATAGGAGTTACTAGCCAATAAAAGAGAGCAACAAATACAGGAGTTACTGG
>JBNKGL010000097.1:0-625 GCA_050289805.1 Cyclobacteriaceae bacterium | reverse complement strand
ACCCAGAGAAGGTGTCAGCCATCACCAAGATGAAGCCGCTCGAGAGCCTCCATGATGTCCAGAAGTGGATGGGATGTATGGCTGCCTTGAGTAGATTCATCTTATGACTCGGCGTTAGGGGACTCCCATTTTTTAAGCTCCTCAAGAAACAGGACAAGTTCCAGTGGACTCAGGAGGCACAAGAGGCCTTCGAAGACTTGAAGAAATATTTGATCACCCCACCTACTCTGGTAGCCCCGGAACCCCACGAGAACTTGCAGCTTTACATATCGGCTACATGCAATGTGGTTAGTACAACAATCATCATCGAATGAGGGGAGTCGGACACTAATCATAAGATCCAGTGCCTGGTTTACTTCATCAGAGAAGTGCTGAGTGACTCCAGGACTCGTTACTTTCATACCATGAAGCTTGCTTACGCACTACTAATCACTTCTCGCAAGCTATCCCACTATTTTCAGGCACACCAGATCGAGGTGCACACATCATCGACTGTGGGCAAGATATTGAACAATAGGGAAGTAAACGAGAAAAGTGCTAAATGGGCCATCGAGCTATCTATGTATGACATTGTCTACAAGCCAAGGATAGCGATCAAGGCTCAAGCGTTAAGCGACTTCATGGC
>JBNKGL010000096.1:0-626 GCA_050289805.1 Cyclobacteriaceae bacterium | reverse complement strand
CTTGCCTTGCTTACCGCTGCTCAAAGTCTTCTCCTCGTAGTCTTGAATCTCTCGAACAACAAAATGTCTAAACAATGATGACTTGAACAAGTAATACAAGCAATATATAATATAGTACACCAAGCAGTATCTAAATACTAAAAAAATGATACTAAAAAATTCTACTCATTGCTACGAACGTGTGAGCGCAAGAATCGCTTAAATCAGAGCTACGGTTAAAAAGTTATGAAGGTTTAAAGTTAATAGATCTAAAAGGTAATTAAAATAAATAAGATTAATTAAGGCAGGGACCTAATTGTAATTAAAAAACTTAAACAGGGACCTAAACATAAAATTATTGGGACTAAAACATAATTTTGGAAAGTTTAGGGATGTTTTTGTAAAATTACCGCATTATGGGATTTTATAGAATTTTTGGAATTATTTTACTAAAGAAAAAGGATCGGGAAAATACTTAACTAGAAACTCATGGACCTAACTACAAAATTCCAGTGATTATCAAATTACAGAATAAATTTTCTAAAGGAAATTCTATGGAATAGGTTTACGGGTTCATGAACCGGGTCAACAGGCGCCGGTCCACTTGTCTATGGCTCACGGCTGATGGCTGACGGCTCACAGCTCAC
>JBNKGL010000095.1:0-639 GCA_050289805.1 Cyclobacteriaceae bacterium | reverse complement strand
ACAATGGCCATGCCGAGCAGGCCGACACACTGCTCACCTGGGCCGCACACTAGATTAAGCCCACTGGCCCAGCGGGGAATAGAAACTGCTTTTCTATTTTCCTCCGGTTTAAATTCAAATTCAAACTTTGAAAATCCATATCTCTCTGCTCAAAGGTACAAAAATCATGAAATCAGTTCTGTTGGATTCATAATTTTCTGATCTATCCAATAAAATTATTTACAAAAAATAGAAACTTTTTCCTTGAGGCAATTTCTGTTAAAACTCAAATAACCCATTATTATTATTATACGCTATTGTCATCGCGTGTAGGACCCGACGTCGGTGGGCTTGTTCCGAAGGAGGAGAAGGTCGAGCAGGAGGTTCTCAGAGGTCCACCTGCCACAAGTTTTGAGAAGCTTAACCCTAAGCAAGGCAAGCCCCGGTGCATGTAACGCCCGTAGATCTAACATGAATTGTTTTATTTTATTTTGCATGTGATGTATTGTGCATTACGTGTAGGGTATTATTGATTGATGATGATAGGTTGCATGGTAGCACCCTTCCTTATATTATCCTTGCTTAGCGGTATTACTTTTATGACTTGATCTGCTATGCGTAGTTGATAACCAATGGTAGAAGTTGAGTGGTAGGTCCCAC
>JBNKGL010000094.1:0-640 GCA_050289805.1 Cyclobacteriaceae bacterium | reverse complement strand
ATAATCATTTTTTTTGAAAGTTTCAGACATTGCTGGTTTGTACTTCTTCCGTCCCCAAATATTTGTCACGTTTGATTTTTTACGTCAACTTTGATCATTTATTTTATTAAAGATATTAGTTTAGTGATAAAATAAATTATAACAAAAATATATGATAGCTTTTTAAAATTTTTTAAAAAAATAATCAAAAATAACTCAAAAAGTCAATAACGATAATAAAACGATAACTCGAAGGAAGTATTTGTTAACAGGGGCAGTATCCTTTTTAGCTCCTACTATCATTTTTCACTTTAGAAACACACTGCACATATAGTGATAAGATTGAATATTCCAAGAGATCAATGATGACACAAAGTGATGGAGATGTTTTCCATTAAGAGTGTGCTCCTTTCAGCATCGCTGAGCTACAGATCTATCTTGATGTTCTACCCAATGACTGGGAAGAAGTCACCTACCACATTGCTGTCTATGAACATTTTGTTTCATGGCTGCACCACTTGCACTTGGATTGCGAAAGGTATATATTAGCGCTTACTTTTTTCAAGATCGTAGTGATACACGCTGTGTTAATTAGTTACAGTGGCTACACACTAGATCAAAGCGTACGTACTACTCGAAGGTAGTGGAGGTCCACATCGGG
>JBNKGL010000093.1:0-659 GCA_050289805.1 Cyclobacteriaceae bacterium | reverse complement strand
GAATGGACTAGAATGGGACATATGAGCTTAGTTGTAATTTTACTGCAATTTTTTGTATCTTATTAGATGCACATGCAGTTCAATATGGAACACATTTTGATAACTGTGTAGAAATTCATTTAACTTAAAGAAAATAGTAAATTAGTTTAAAAAAATTTCAAACTTCTACAGTACAACCTATCTGTAGTATATTACATATAAAAATAATTTGGTGCATATAAGATAATTATTTGCATATAAGAAAAAATTGTCACTTATTTACTATTTTCTAAACTGTAATTATTTTTACCAAATTTGATATTATTGAATTATTCTTTTTACCAAGATTAGGGACCTTGTGAATTCTGAATTTGTTTTGATTTTGTTTAAATAATTTGGTAATTCTTCCAAAATTCATATAAATTCATAAGTAAGTTAGAAAAGTGTCATATTTTTTGTTGGCTAACTTTTAATCTAATCTAATAATTAAAAATAGTGAAATATATACTTCATATATGAAATTATTAATTAATCACTAATTAATCTTTGTTAATGAAGTTTCTAGGGCATGGACTATAATTGGAACACATGAGACTAATTAATTTTAATGGAACACTTGAGACTATAATGGAACAAGTAAGACTATAATGGAACAAAGATAGTGATTTACTGGTGGGGGC
>JBNKGL010000092.1:0-660 GCA_050289805.1 Cyclobacteriaceae bacterium | reverse complement strand
TTGAGCTAATCCAGCCGATATTCATAGGGCATTTGGTACCATCTCATAGCCTACGTGGTCTCTAGTCGATTTTGCTTTGAAACTAAAATCAAATCACAAAGATTCTTGCTCAGATCGAAAGGGGGAAATCGGTGTAGGTTACGATCTTGGGAAGCTGAGTTCTGCTGGGTACGGTTGCCTTAACCCGGGTTGGGTTAGACGGGTTGGGAAGCTAAAATAGAGAAAAGAAAATTGTTTCTAAAATTCAAAACAATTTATAGTTCACAAATTTATTTGTTTTCAATTCAAATTCAAATTTCAAATGATTCCTATTTGCAAAATATAATACGGGAGCACTTCATCACACAATAAAATATGCAGCGGCATGAATGCAACAAACACAATTATTTATTTATACAAATAATTCCCTAAAGTTTTATTTCCTTGTGAAAATCAGGGTGTTACAGCTTCCCGAAGAATTAGCTCCCGAATAGGCTTCAAATTGGGGACGCATATCCGCTTTCCTAACCACAAGGTTCCATTGTTATCCTCATTGAAATCACTGGTCTTGTTTTCCTTTATAAGATGCCATATCTCCTTTATTTTTTCATCTTCTAGCTGGGCTTTCCTAATTTCTGCCTCGAGCTCGGGCTCCACTTCTACTGCCATAGCGGTTTCGTT
>JBNKGL010000091.1:0-678 GCA_050289805.1 Cyclobacteriaceae bacterium | reverse complement strand
GATTGTCTGCGGCATGAGCCTTAGACCTCGTGGAGGTTATGCCGGGATGACGGTAAGGGAAAAGGGCTGCCGAACTTATAGCCCTGACTATTGACTATCCGCCAGAGGCGGATCCCTCCGGGAGGCGGGGATGACGATAAAGAACGAGCCTCTCGGGTGGTAGCATTGAATATATGCTTTGCGACCGGCCCAAACTAACCCGTCATCCCGAACTTGTCCCAAAGGGATCCCTGCCAGCCGGCAGCCAGGCCTTCGGGATTTCGGGATCCCCCAAATCACAGAACGGAAAGTGGAAGGGCCTGCCTGGTTAGCAGCCCTGACTATCCGCCAGAGGCGGATCACTCCGGAACTGACTACTGACTACTGACTACTGACTACTGACTATACAATAACCTATATATTCCCTATCTTTGTTCGGTTTTATGGAAAACATTCTCCTGCATTATCCCGAAGATCTTCGCCGCAAGGCAGCCCGCATCCGTGCCATCGTTTTTGATGTCGATGGTGTTCTTACCGATGGCGGTATTATTTACTCCAACAGCGGTGATGAATCCAAGCGCTTTAACGTGCGTGACGGGGCCATTATCCGTCCGCTGAAAGAGGAAGGCTTTATTGTCGGTGCGATCACCGGACGGTCCTCTGAATTGGTGGAATACCGCATGAACGAACTGATGGTTG
>JBNKGL010000090.1:0-682 GCA_050289805.1 Cyclobacteriaceae bacterium | reverse complement strand
GTCTGACATACTGCTCCTGACAAGATAGAATAGAAATGAAGCTTAGGAGACAGTTGAAATAAGATAGAAGAGCTATTGGAGCAAGCTTAGATCAAAAAGATAGATATAGGAGTTCACTGGAAAAACCGGATCATCCGGTTTGCCAAACCGAACAGTCTGATTTTCACAGAGAAAACCTATGCTCAAAATGATTACCAAAAATGATCGAGGACATTTTTAGGCATGATTAAAGGAGTAAATACATAATATATCTATTACAACAATAAAAATACCAAAATTCATAAACTAGGGCTTGTCTGCCAAAAATGGAACATCCGATTTTGTAAACCGGACATATCAGTTTCTGCAGACTCAACCCTAGGTTATGAATCCGATCAATTTAGCCAAGGAAACTTAGAGATATTGCAGGTGGTTGTTTTAGGACATGAATGGAGACAATGCACCAAAGGAATTTCAAATCCATCCATGGGGCAATGAGATCAAGGATGGGGTGAAAATACCTTGAGAAGAGGGAAAACAGTGGGATGATCAAAGGCACCGGTTCTTGGGGAGACAAAATCACCCAAGAACTCCAAGATTTAATGGAGGGAACCAAGGAATCACCAACATGGGACTTGGGAGCGCCTTCACGGTGAAACTTGAGAGGAGAGAGGTGAGAAAAGAGAGAAACCCGTGAAGGGGT
>JBNKGL010000089.1:0-666 GCA_050289805.1 Cyclobacteriaceae bacterium | reverse complement strand
CCTTGGCCGTTGTTCTCGAGGAGAATCTTTCATATTTGATTCAAAAAGTTTCTCTTCCCTAATTCTATTGATATCCAATTCCAATACTCCGGAAGAAAGCGCTTTTATATTGTTAAGTACTGTTTGTTCATCAGGGTTTTCACGGTTCCAAATATTATGAAATCCTTTCATCAATCTTCCTATGTAAATCGTTGCATCCTCCCTTTCTTTTGGGTCTTCAATTTCCATAGCTCGTTTGATCAACAACTCAATATTGCGACCATAGTGCTTGAATTTAACTTCGGCATTTTGATATTTTAATCGCTGTGGCTTTTTTACCAAAAGTTCCTTTTCAGGTTTTGGGTAAGGACCATCAATATCTGCATCAAAATTGGCCATGATATACATATCATCCCATAATTTCTGACTTGTTTCATTATCCCTCACATTGGGATTTAACTGACGCATTAATTCTATCAAAATCTCCGCGTATTCGTTCCTTTTTTCTTTGTCTTCTGTAGTTTTGACAAATTCTACCAACTTTTGAATGTTCCTACCATACTCCTTCAGGATCAATGTAGGTCTTTGCGTATTATAATCGTTCATGTAAAATGGATTTCTTAATCGAAATAGAATAGGTTATTCGGTGCCGTTTGTATTGAGTATCCTAAGTTTAGCAAAGCTAAG
>JBNKGL010000088.1:362-690 GCA_050289805.1 Cyclobacteriaceae bacterium | reverse complement strand
AGATGAAAATGGCAATTATGTGATTGAGAAACAGCCCAAAGAAGGCTTTTTACAATCCCCTGAATTAATGCATATCCTGTCACTTAATCAGGAAGATGACAGTCATTTCAGATTTCGTATCCGAGGTATCAGGAATCGACTTAAAATATCAAATGAAATTATTGACAGTGAGTTGGAAAGACTTGCACTATAGTCAGTGGTCAGTAGTCAGTAGTCAGTAGTGGTAGCTATTAGTTATTAGTTATTAGTTATGAATACGGATAAAAACGCCTCAGATCGTCATCCTGAACTTGTTTCAGGATCCCCTACTACTGACTACTGACTACTG
>JBNKGL010000088.1:0-352 GCA_050289805.1 Cyclobacteriaceae bacterium | reverse complement strand
TTCAGGATGACGATCTGAGGCGTTTTTATCCGTATTCATAACTAATAACTAATAGCTACCACTACTGACTACTGACTACTGACTACTGACTATCCCGAAGTGACCCCTCCGGGGCTGACTAATAAGAGCGTTGCATCCCACAGCCTCTTCCCGTTCTCCTCATCTTCAGCCTTTTCATCGACATCCTTGCGGCTCATCAGGAATAAATAATCATGCGGCTTGCCCTCGAGGTCCTTTGAGGCCGCCATATACACTACCGGCTCTGCCGCCTTTTCAGGGGAACGGAAGAAAATTTTAAAGATCAGTTTCATCAGGGGCTGAACGATCGCAGGGGCTTCCCGCCCGATGTTGG
>JBNKGL010000087.1:0-694 GCA_050289805.1 Cyclobacteriaceae bacterium | reverse complement strand
TGCGGTCATACCTTGCATTCCCTATCTTACCTCATGGAGCTTCATTTTTTTATTGTTCGCCATGTCTTGGGTAGTTAAAAGGTGGAACCTTTTGTCCGTGCCTCTCCTACTTAGCCTCTTTTTGAAAAAACATTCAGAGAGATAAAAATGATAACTAGGTTCCATAATCTTATGCACTCAGGCACTCTTTTGGTATATGTTTCCTCACCTTGGCTCAAAAAGATATTTCTTTTTCTTCCTATCATCTAAAGAAATCTATGTACGATATGTTCTAAAATAAAGTGGATTACCTCTTTATCAATCATATTCTTCAACGGGACAGCCTCTGCCCACTTCATGAAGTAATCTGTAGTGACTAATATGAATCAATAGCCTTTAGATGAAGCAGGATGAATTTAGCCAATGAATTCTAAAGCCCAACCATGAAGCGGTCATGATTTGATTATAGGATGCAACATAGCTGCAGAAGCCAATTGCACATCTTTGAACTTTTGGCATGATTCACAACCTTTATAGTACCTAAAACAATCATTAATCATAGTCGGCCAATAAAATCTGGCACAATAAAGTAACCATTTCATCTTATGTGCTGACTGATGGGTACCACAAATACCTTCATGAACCTCCCCCGTCGCTATCATAGACTGATCCAGACCCAAGCATTTCAATAACACACCATCTATAGTTTGATGAT
>JBNKGL010000086.1:0-711 GCA_050289805.1 Cyclobacteriaceae bacterium | reverse complement strand
CATGATCCCATGGAAGGCCAAGCTTATCTTGACGTTCAGGGCCCATGTAGGATAGTTGTGTCCATCAAGGGCAAGTTCATCAAACTCATGAGCCATTGTGTCCTACATGTAGGCAATTAGAGATTTTATTAATAAAATCATCATTGTGGTGTTGTAATGTGTGCATTAATCATAAAGAAAAAACACATAGGAATTATGCATTTGTGTCCAGCCAAATATAGAAAATAGCTTAACAAAAAGAATAAACCTAGGTATAATTCGTGCTTAATAAAGTCAACTAGAAAAATGACCGAATGAAAATGACTTATACGCTTTGTTGCACATATAGATGATTCTTACTCGTATTAAGCCAAATTTGAGGAAATTGCTTAATTAAGATGAATCAAACCTCTTGCTATGTTATGCGTAATCATATTGTTGTATCATAAGCCAAAATTTTAAAATTAGCTTAAATGATGGCACAAGTAAATATTCTAAATATAGTAAATAAAATTCTATGACTTTTGGGCCAATTGTTTAAAATGGCCTGAACAAAAGGAATTTTGGATAGTGTGTCACAGATGAATTTCTAAATTTATTCGGCCAAAATTTCAAAATTATCCAAATAGTAAATTCTATCGCAACTTTGCAAGAAAATAGAATATTTAAATGCAATATAACACTTGTCATAATCAAAACATAAAGTTGATCATAACTATGTTACAAGAGTAT
>JBNKGL010000085.1:0-722 GCA_050289805.1 Cyclobacteriaceae bacterium | reverse complement strand
ACGCCCGTTCCAACACTTGGATTCGCTGCCAGCAGATAGCTGTTGTTGCAGACATCTCCGCCCGTACCTGCATCTGCTGTGGGCTGCTCACGGAAGGTCACTACCACCTGATCCACCGAGGTACAAGGGCCATTCACTTCCGTCCAGGTCAAGGTATAGGTGCCATAGCCAGTAGCTGTAACCAGGGCAGTCGGACTGTTGACATCATCAAAGCTGATGCCGGCCGGGCCGCTCCAGGTTCCTACAGGTGTTCCAATCAATGGTGTCGAAGGAACCGCTGATAAATTTCCTGATAGTAAACAAAACTCTGTATCTGCCCCTGCATTCGCAGTAAATGTATCATAGAAGTTCACCGTGATCGTCGATGCGTCACTGCACGTGCCATTCGTTTCTGTCCATGTGAAATCATAGGACCCGTAGGTATCCACAGTCACGGTCGCATTCGGACTACTGGCATTATTGAAAGTCGCTGTGCCCGGTCCGGTATAGGTCCATACGCCCGTTCCAACACTTGGATTCGCTGCCAGCAGATAGCTGTTGTTGCAGACATCTCCGCCGGTACCTGCATCTGCAGTGGGCTGCTCACGGAAGGTCACTACCACCTGATCCACCGAGGTACAAGGGCCATTCACTTCCGTCCAGGTTAAGGTATAGGTGCCATAGCCAGTAGCTGTAACCAGGGCAGTCGGACTGTTGACATCATCAAAGCTGATGCCGGCCGG
>JBNKGL010000084.1:0-732 GCA_050289805.1 Cyclobacteriaceae bacterium | reverse complement strand
GTTGTCCAGACATGGGACATACCGAACTTCAAACCCTTCAAAAAACTTCTCCATCATGCGCACTTCTACTAGATACTCAACCATCTTCTCATTATTGTATTCATACTCTTTCTGCACTTGCTTGGCTACCAGCTGAGAGTCTCCCCTGATAAGGAGTCGTTGTAACACTCCGTGTTACGAAAACCCTACTTAAGTCACTTAAGTTGTAATTACGTCTTAAGGCAAGAGTGAATCAAGTCGTTGAATATTGAAATCAGAATTCAAATTCAGGAGTTCAAATTCAAAGTTTCAAGTTCGGTTTAGTGTGGACCGATTGACTCAGTCATGAAATTTTAAGAATTTATTGGAGTTGAACCAGACCTTACTCCCAAAAGAGAATTTGATCCTCATGGATTTTTCTATAAGTGTGCAAATCTACAAAAAATCTTAAACTCAGGAAGGATTTATTTCAAGGATCTAAATATGGCTAAGTGACTCAGTTTCCAGACTTAGAATTTCTTTTAGTTTTCTGCTTAAGCCATTAGCTACCTTTGAAATGTCATATCTTCTCGAATCTTAGAATTTAAACTATGCATGTCACTCAAATCAAAGTACAATATTTATAGGCCACTTAGAAACATTCCTTGTCTAGTTTAGATCAATGGTGAATTTGTAATAGGGGGCACAATACCCTAAATTGGCCAGCTAT
Organism: Cyclobacteriaceae bacterium; assembly: GCA_050289805.1. Classification (GTDB taxonomy): domain Bacteria; phylum Bacteroidota; class Bacteroidia; order Cytophagales; family Cyclobacteriaceae; genus JAUILA01. The sequence continues at coordinate 44 of JBNKGL010000084.1, read as the reverse complement.
TTTAGAAATAATTTGAACTAAGTCATCTCTCCCACTTGTAAAGG
>JBNKGL010000083.1:0-738 GCA_050289805.1 Cyclobacteriaceae bacterium | reverse complement strand
TGGGTTCGTTAACTAATGTCATTTCGCTGCTTCTTTTTTAGGTTCCTCTTTCTTGTTAAATGCACCGCCTCTTCTTCTGGCATTGTATTCCACAGCATGTTTGTCAAGAGCTGTAGTTAAAAATCGCATAACTCGTTCATCCCTTCTGTACTCGATTTCAAGTGTGCTGATAACCTTTGGCTCCGACTTAAATTCAATAAGTATGTAGAATCCGGTTGATTTACCCTCAATAGGATAAGCGAGCTTTCTCAAGCCCCAGTTCTCCTCACTCACGATTTCTGAACCGTTGTCAGTTAATACCTTCTTGAATTTGTCGACAGCATCCTTTACCTGAGTCTCAGATAAAACGGGATTTAAAATGAATACCGTCTCGTAATCTTTTAAAAACATTTTTATATAATATTTAAAATTGGCCTGCAAAGATATGAGTTTATTCTAAAAAGACCAAGGGAAGAATATAGATTGAATGCATTTATGGATGTATATTGATTATTCCTTTATGTTATCAATTCAATGATTCAATTATTCGGCTGTTCAAGCATTCAATTATTCTAAATTCAAGAGCTTACTTCACCCTAAAAGATTTACTCCCCATCAGGTAGCCATCGGTGTAAAGCTCCATGACGTATCGGCCCGGAAGATATTCACTTCCCTTATCATACAGGAATGTGACTTGCTGCTGTGTATTATCAAAAAGTATTTCCTGCTTTTCAGTGTAAAAAGTCTCCTTACCATCCA
>JBNKGL010000082.1:0-748 GCA_050289805.1 Cyclobacteriaceae bacterium | reverse complement strand
AGTAATTGGCCCAAAATTAAGAATGATTAAGTTCTAGCCACGGGAAAATTTTAGATAATTAAGTTTAAGAATTAAGTGCCATTTTATGCCAAATTATAAGATTTTAGTGTCAAGTTTCTAATTAAATTGGATCCAATGTGAAGATTTAATTGGAAAATTGATTATTAAGATTAAGAGTAAAAGCAGTACTTTTTCATTACTGTTTTATTGAGTTTAGAAAATTTTAGTTAAGTTTCCGCTGCGATTATACTTGTTTTAAAGTATTTTCTGATTAAGTGTTTAATTTAAATTAAGATTAATTTGGTAATGTAATCTTGCCAATTTTTTAGCTCATTAGTTGGTTGATTTCCTTGATTAGGAAATTGATTTAAGGTATAAGATTATGGAAATTTAAAGAGTGTTCTAAGTTTTTATCTGTTTTTCTAAGTCTTTCATATGTATGGGCATATGAAGAAATTAAGAATTATTCAATAATGGCTTTTTGACGTTATTGAGCCTAATTGTAAGTTGATTCCTTAGCTAAGCTAATTAAGTTGAGAATAAGTATGAAGTCATATTTATTATGACTAAGTTTGATAAGACTTTGCGTTGAGTTGGTTGTTTTTCTAATTGAATTGGATCCAACGTGATAATTGAGTTTGTTCTAAGTATCATTTTTTAAGCTTAGCAATCTTTCATGTCAACTTTTGCTGCCATTTGATTTAAGATGATTTTAAGAGATATCATAATTCTATTGTGCGTAAATTCA
>JBNKGL010000081.1:0-750 GCA_050289805.1 Cyclobacteriaceae bacterium | reverse complement strand
AACATTCTATGAGAGATTTGAAACTCACTTTTGAGTGACTCACTCGATCTTCATCTCAAGCACTTCACTGATGATCTTTGTGTGTTCGTTACTCTTAGGGACTTGTTCCCCTAGATGGACTAGGCTGTTCGGGAGTCATCAAGGTTGTGGTTGATCCCGGAAAGTTTGTATTGCCCTCTCCTTTGTGGGGATTTGATAGTGGAAACCGAACTAGATCTTGGTGATCATTCAGAGTGGATTAGGGTTGAAAGAGATCCGGCTCCTTGTGAGCTCCATAATGAAGATGTAGGCATCCTTTGTGGGTGGCCGAACTTCAGAAAGAAATCTTGTGTCTTTGTACCTCTCATTTTGATTTACTTCCTGTTCTTATTCAAGTTTGTTCTTACTTAGAGTTTGACCCAACCCAAAATTTGATTCATGAAGTTTAGGTTGCTTCTAGTTGTTCCCATTATTTCTCTAAGCTCTATATTGTCTAACTTGCTAATAGTAAGCTTATCGGGACCTAGACGCATCGTCTTGGCTCCCGATCTAGTTTTCGACTGCACAAAATTTTTGGTGACCGGACATATCCGCCTCCCAAACTGGACATATCCAACCTGAGGCCGGACATATCCGGACCTGCAGTTTTAACTATTTAAAAGTAAGTGAGTTTTAGGTTTGATTGTCTATTCACCCCTCCTCTAGTGAACTTTCAATGTCGTACTATGTCTGGTGTATTGTTGAGGGTTATATTATCATGATGATTTCTAT
>JBNKGL010000080.1:0-752 GCA_050289805.1 Cyclobacteriaceae bacterium | reverse complement strand
TATGCCGGTCCGATTTCACTTACAGGAACCGTCACCGCAATCCGAACCGGAGATATCCATGCTGAAACAGAAGTCGTAATAAAGGTGGGCAGCATTCATGTAATCGTTACCAAAAAAAGGAAGCCCTATCACCACGAATCTGATTTTACCAACCTGGGCCTCGATCCCCGCAATGCAGATATAGTAGTGGTGAAGATCGGCTATCTCGTGCCGGAATTATATGATATGCGGGGTGGCTGGGTGATGGCCCTTACGCCGGGCGGGGTTGATCAGGACCTGGAACGACTTCCGTATGAGCATATCAAAAGGCCCATGTTTCCACTTGATAAGGATTTGGAAGATCCGGATTTGTCTGCAAGACTGATCGAGTAATCTAAATTCAAGATGCTCTTCAAAGACCAACCATAGTCCGTCACCAGTAAAAAGCCGGCCCCGCAAACCCCCATATCAGGGGGAAAATATAGATGAATGCGGACAAACAAAACTTCCAGGGCAGATTTTTAGCCAACAACATTTGATTGTAATTCCCCAACACAATTTTATTTAGATTAATTCTAAATAATTCTTGCATAATTCAGACGGCCCGGACTATCTTTGGATTCCTTTATTTTTAATTAGTCTAAATAGTCGTACACCATGAATTATATTTACAGGGTTTTTGCAGCTGTGCTGTTTCTTACTTTGTCTCATTCAATCATTGCACAAACAGGGTCCGTAAGAGGATTAGTAACAGATTCTGTTGGTCATCCTAT
>JBNKGL010000079.1:0-758 GCA_050289805.1 Cyclobacteriaceae bacterium | reverse complement strand
TGGCACTACTCTGTTTCTTCCCCTGCATCACAGTATTAGTGAAGATTTTTTCACTTGGTGATCAAAAGCATTCCAAGTGAGATATAATATATGCTTCCAACTTCCAATTTTGTAGAATAAAAAGGAGAGCCAATTTTATTATTTTTTGAATGAAAAGGGAAATTATACTAAGAAGGCATGATCTAATCCTAATGCCTTTGAAATTATTTATTTTTGAAATTTGGAAAGAAAATTTTGAAAAAGGGAAATCCTAATCTAGGGATAACTACGCTATTTAGGTCACACAACCTATGGATGTAATCATTCTAACTCAAGAAAATTGAGGACATCCACTTCCTCGAAATCCTGGGGGTTTGGCTCAAGGAATAATTTAAGGTGTTGGCCATTTGCCTTGAATGTATCCTCATCATCGCACTGGAGGGTGACTGTAGCATGATCCGTGGCATGCAGTACTAAGTAAGGGCCTTTCCACTTACTATGAAGCTTACCATGACCAAATAAATGAACTCCCGGCTTGAGTTGCTTGAACTTAATTCGCTTGATGTGCCATCTTTTGGTTCTTTGTTTATATAGCTTGGCACTGTGGTAAGCCTTTTCCCTCCATTCCTCAAGTTTGGCAATCTGAATTTTTCTTTTTGTTCTGGCTGCCATGAGGTCAATGTTCCACTTTTTGATGCCCCAAAAAGCTTTGTGTTCAAGTTCTACGAGAAGGTGACAGGTCTTCTCGTGGACTAGCTAATGAGGCGTCATGCCGATCG
>JBNKGL010000078.1:0-779 GCA_050289805.1 Cyclobacteriaceae bacterium | reverse complement strand
AAGTGGGCTTTGGCCCAGATGCACAGTACCCCGTTGTTTTTCCTTTCAAATTAATTTGAATATTGCAAATAATTCCAAACATTCTAAAATTCATAGGAAATTCAATACATGTTGTGAAAATATGACACCAACTCTGTTATTTGAATTCAAATATATTCTTTAGAATAAAAATATAAAATAAATTAATTCCTTTAATAATTATTAAAGCTTTGTTAAATCAAGGATAATTCTTAAATAATTATTTTAATTCCCATAATTATGTAACCTTGATAAAAAATTATATCTTACCCATATCTTCATGGCAAGTTAGATCAAACCCGTTCCTTGGTCATGTGCCTTGATTTAGTGCCTTGATCATACTCTTTTGGATAATTGACCTAGTGATTGGATTATTTAAGTTAAGTTCTTCAACCTTGCCATTTCACCTCAACCCAACCCAAAACCCAAAGTAAACCTTTTGACTCATATTGTTAGTGATCCGGAGCCTCGTTACCCTCCGAACCCGCTAAGTGCCTAAGTCAAGGTAGTAAGGTTCTTTTCATCGTATGGCTAAGTCATGCATTTCATTATGCCTTAGGGTTGTTTGCGATGTTGAGCAAGAAGTTTCAAGCCAAGAGCTCCGAGGTCAACACTCATGAAGTTCAAGACTAATTTTCTTCCTTTCTTAAAGTAAAGGAAAGCACCGAAGCATCCCTCCTTGAATTAGGGTTTTACTTTTTGCAATCATTTACTGTACGCAATTGTATGTGCACATAAGTATAGGAGTTCAATGGAACCCT
>JBNKGL010000077.1:0-789 GCA_050289805.1 Cyclobacteriaceae bacterium | reverse complement strand
AAGTCAATTGGAAAGTTTGAATTTTAAAGCTTTTGTGCATTATGGACTAGTTGGATCAGTTAACAATTTTTGAGGATTTATTGGAGTCGAATTAGACCACACTTCCAAAATTGAAATTGTTGCTCACAACTTGTTCTACAGCTATGCAAATCTGCAAAAATTATTGATCTCGGACAGTATTTGTTTCAAATGTCCAAACAGAGCAAAGTAACTCAGTTTCCAGACTTGGAAGTTAGACTGCGCATGTTTGGATCAGTGTTGAATTTGTAATAGTGGGCATAATATCCTAAAGTGGCCAGCTATTTTGGAAATTGATTTGAACTAAATCATTTTCCCACTTGTAAAGGAACTTATAATATTCAAATACAAGTGAGTCAATATAAATTTATATTCAGGTATATCATGGGAACATGGAATTTTAGTGAATTTATCAAATTTTTCCAAAAAGGCTGGAACCCCATTAAAATTCATGGAAGATTTAAATTGGAATTGGTCCCAAATTTATGTCATGAGATACAATGGGAATTTGAAGTTGGGCCAGTTGACAAAGTTGTTTAATTTGTTCAAAGGGAGCCTCATGCCAAGTTTGAATATTTTTGGAGCAAAGAAAGGCTTCCTTTTTGAATTTGCAAGTTTGAGTGGAGTTTAGAAATTTGAAAATTTATTTTACCGGGCTAGGCCCACCTGTCAGCGGCCCACGCTGGTTTCCAACTGTGTGCGCCGGTGACCATGCCCACACTACTCGCCACCGACCTAGTCACCACACGGTGACCGCGCTCACGATGGAGA
>JBNKGL010000076.1:0-806 GCA_050289805.1 Cyclobacteriaceae bacterium | reverse complement strand
CCCCGGCCACCACAGGGCGTGCTGTGCGTGCCACGCTAGCTTGGGCTAGCCTGGCTAGCACTGGCCGCTGGGCTGGGTCATTGCTACAAGGTTGTGGGCCGAAATAGGCCCACACACTGTTCATGGGTTTTTCATTTTCCTGAATTTCTTTATCCTTTAAATATTCCAAAAAATCCCTTTTAAACTTCCTAAATTCATAGAAATTTGTAGCAAATTCATAAAAATGCAAAATAAATTTATTTAGAATCCATATGAGTAGATATTTGCATTGTGCTTGACCAAATTCCATTTTGTGCTTGATTGCCTTATAGAAAATTCCTATAAATAAATTCTTGAAGTAATTAATTGCAAATATATAAAATAATTATATTCTCCAAACTTTGCGTACATGAGAATTTCATGCTCAGTAGTTTGTACAAAAATGTTCACAATTATTTCCTGTTTAGAATAATTTCTATGATTTAATTTCTGTTCCAATAATAAATAAATAAATTGTAGTAAATAAAATATGCACAGGAAAATATTCATTCTTGATAGATACTTCCTTATGATTATGTCCTGCATAAAATCAGAGGGCATGTTTAGATTCATAGAATGCATGTTATTAATTTTCTAATGCTTAGTTAATTAGATTATGCAGCCATGATTCCATTGTTGATACGTGTTTCTTTTTCACCCTATGATAACCATTGCGAATTCAGCCTTACGTTTCTCAACCTAGAGGTCCTCATTGTTGAAAATCCAAATAACTCTTGTGAACTCTCCTGAGACATGAGACGCCTAGCTAGCTAGTCCTATTTTGAAGT
>JBNKGL010000075.1:0-815 GCA_050289805.1 Cyclobacteriaceae bacterium | reverse complement strand
AAGGGCAATATATTGCCTTTTCTTTCTGACGTGAAGCGTGTTGTACGATTGTTTCCAAAAATGCACATACTCACTTTGAAGTGAGCCAACACATCACTCGACTGGTACATCCACGATCGGTCCTCCATCTTTATATAAATATGAAAAAATAAGTTTATTAGTTTTATGATACTTCATTTACATATAAAAATATTTCTTAAGTTCAAATATTTTCTATAACATTAAAAAAATGAGGTACCATGCATATATTTAAACATTTCAAGTGTTTCACAATTCAAATATTTTATAAATCTCAATATGATGTACCACATATTTTAGAGAAAATATAACCTACTTCTATATATTTTATATCTCCTATTTCTACATCTTAGATCAAGAACTAATAAATCCACTAAATACTTATGAATCATCTAAACAAAAAAAACCATACAAATTGTAGAATATATGATGGGCTACAATATCCATACAAATAAGGCAACTAAAACTAAGAAAAATATAGAGTTTATGTAAAAAAGTGATTATGAAACCTAGAAACTTTAACCTTAAATATAGCTTCAAATACACATCTAAACAACAAAAAAAATTAAGCAATGACATGGATTTACCTTCTAGAAACAAACCATTCAAGAAAAATGAAATCAATCCCCCTCCCCTTTCAATTTTTCCTGGCCACCGTATGGATAAATCATGATTTTATATATTTTCTCTCTCCTATTTCTAAATTGGGTACTTAAAAACTACTAATACTCCATAAAAACTCCTAAAAACATGTATAGATTGAATAATATAAAAGGGGCTCCTAGATCCATACAAAT
>JBNKGL010000074.1:0-823 GCA_050289805.1 Cyclobacteriaceae bacterium | reverse complement strand
ATGATGGCGCAGGGGAAACAGAGAGAGAGAGAGAGGGAGAGAGAAGAGTCTGACAGTGGGCCAGCTCGCGGGGTAGGAAATGGAAAATGGGCCCGGCCCAAAGTAACAATGCCACTTTTGATTTTTTTAAAAAATAACTAACATGATTTGATTCGATCAAAAGATGGCCTTCTTGAAGTTGAAAATTTTCAAGTAAAAATATGATTGTGAAGGTTTTGAAGTAAGGAACAACTTTCCTTATAGGAACCTCCACATATTCAAAAAGGATTTTAAATTAAAAATTAGAGAAGCCTCTAGGGTTTGAATTTGATAGGAATTTGATGGAATTTTTTATTTTTTTATTGGATTTTTATTGTGATATATTCATTGACAATTTTCTACTTGAGGACTTAAAAAATTAAAAAATATTTCTGAATTTTGCATCTATGAAAGTATCTTATTTATAGAGCAAAATAACTTGATTAAAAAATATTCAAAACATATGCAAGTGTGATATAGTTTTGCATAGAACACAATGGTGAAAACAAAATTTTAGATTGATATCATATGAGTAAGATAAATCATTTTAAAGTTTGGTTATTATGCAAAATGGCATGGCAGATGATGTTAGATGAATGCTGATGTGACATGACTTGATTAGATACTGATGTGAATACCTTATATATTAAGAGAATTGATTTAAATAATTCTTAGTGGATCTTATCTATATAGTTAGAGAAGAATCATAATTATTGGTGTCACCGACAACATTCCACATAAGTGTCCATGCATGATATGATTGTTTTCCAGGTTTCAAACCTTTACTCAAGTAAAAGTGCAATAT
>JBNKGL010000073.1:0-880 GCA_050289805.1 Cyclobacteriaceae bacterium | reverse complement strand
AATAAGATATAAATATAAATAAGGCTTAAGGAATGTGGGTAGATGCACTGGGGTTTATCTTGATTCAAAGTTAGGTTAGTTGGGTCTTCTGCTAGAACTTGCTCCGTTGGCTCTCCGAGCTCCAGCTCCAGGTGATCTAGCGTAAAAGAGCATATATGAGCCAAGAGTTAAATGGTGCAATGCATGAGGTAAAAAGTACATTATGATGCATGATCATGAGTGTTCTACTCATTTTAGTTCATAAAAGCCATTTTACTAATTTACCCCTAGCTTTTCTATTAATTTAGCAAATTATTTAAGCACTAGGAAATTAATAACCTAAAATTTATGCATCTAATCATGTTCTATGATTTTATGCAGGTCCTATACAGTACAAGGAAGTTTCCTTCCAAGAATTAATATTTTTCTAAGCATATTCTATTTTCTACAATTTATTTAATACAAGAACAGAATTTAAATACCAGAAATTATCCTAGGCAGGAATTAATCATGAATTTTTTTTACTAGCTACTAACCATGAGATGAACATGCATGTAAAAATTCAGAGTATGAACATGCACATATATTTCTAGAAAAATACTCAAAAGTTTACTTTGTAAAATTTTGTACAATGCTTTATTGATCAACAAGGAGTAAGGTTAATTTCTATGTGTAGATCTGCTCTTAAGGATTATACAAAAATTCATTTAGTATTTTTCCGAGCAGCATTGTATTTTCTACGCATTTTGAAGTTTATATGAATTTTCTGAAATAATAAATGAAAATTGCAAAATTGCAAAATCACCGCATGGTATTGGGTCGGCTCTCCAGGCTGAGGCCCAGCACTGTTGGCCTGGCCTAGCGGCACAGTGACCCAGTCGGTCCATGCCAGCCGGCGTGG
>JBNKGL010000072.1:0-900 GCA_050289805.1 Cyclobacteriaceae bacterium | reverse complement strand
CATGTGGCCATAGTGCCGAGTTTTAAACTGGTTCAAACCGAGTCAATCAATTCAAACACACTTAAATTTATTTTAAATAATTTCAAACTTGATTTGATCCAAAAAGGGCCTTCCTAAGCTCAAAAAATTTAAAATAAAATATGGTTGTGAAGGGTTTGAAGAGAGGAACAACTCTATCACTATGAAATTCTTCATATTAGAAATGCATTTTGAATTAAAAATTTGGGAATTCAAGGTCTGTTTTTGACTTTAGGAAATTAATTAAAATAGCTAAAAATAGACTAAAAATCCAGGAATTTGCGTGGGGGTAGGAAATCCTATTTTGAACACTTCTTATGTTGAAAATTTCTTCCAAATCTCAATGGATTTTAAATTAATCAAAAGATTCTAGGAAAACTGATTTGAATGAATTGTGGTCAGATAGGCTAATTGAAATCCTTGTTCCAAATCCATCCATGCTCCGCTTTGGACAAGAAGTGATCCATGGTGCTCTCCAAACATTTCACTAACATCTGGTTGACATGCATACTCAATAACTAAAAATCGAAGAAGATAATGAACTCCAAAAAGCACTATCAGCTAAGCAAAACCTGAAAACTCCTGAAAATCTGATCAACTAAGGAATTTAGTAGTGTTGCCACAATTATATCTAGACTCAAACCAGAACAAGATGTGCTCCCAAGTGGTCTACAAACCTTGCCCTACAATCTGGGTAATATGCACAATCTAACTTCTAAGATTCGAGGAGATACAACCCTTCAAAGATAGTTAACCGTTAAGCAAACTATGAGACTGCCAAGTTTGAAAACTGGTTCGTGGAGTTTTTTTTTTGTACCCTTGAAATAAATACTTTTCGAGCTCAAGAATTTTTTCAAATTTGTACACTTGCAGAACAAGTTA
>JBNKGL010000071.1:0-909 GCA_050289805.1 Cyclobacteriaceae bacterium | reverse complement strand
TCTCAAAATGGTCGATGCCTGAGTAATGTGTGAAGAGTGCGGAGAAATAGGCCACATGGACATCCACTGCCCAACGGTCTCCCAGGATGTCAACTTCATTAGTAATTAAAATAATGGTTTTCATCCTGATCAAGGCTTCAATGCTGAGTGGAACAAACCCAGTTTCCCATTCGACAACCGCCAACAGGGTGGTAATGGGTAGAATTTCAACAGAAATGAGCCCTCTCTCAGAGATATCAACAGGGATCGGGTAAGGATAAATGATGAAGTTAGCAAGAAAATTGATGCCACTGACAAGCTCCTGGAGAACACCAATGCAAAGATGGATAGCTTCATAGTAGATACAAAGAGCCAGCTGAGCTTTAATAAGATGTCGGAGACGCAGATTCAGCAAATCTCTGCAGCAATTCCAAGTCAAAGTAATGAGGATTCTTCTAAGAACCCCATTCAAGAGAGTGTGAGGTCCATCTTCACTATGTTCAAGGAAAAGGCTCCAAAATCTACTGAAGGATCGCTGGGAGGAGTTGGTAAGGATAAGAAGCCCAGCACAGCCGAGATTTTTTCGGTGAAATTTTCTCGATGCGTCAAGAACGCCATGTCTGCTATGACAAGTTCTGCAGTCGCACCGGGGACCTAAATCTTCAGGTATGGAGACAGTCTTGCTCACAGACCTAAAATGTGATGCTCTCACCGGGAGAATAAACCGATAGTTATCTCGCATTTCATTTTCTGTCCTTCTTCAACCATTGCATCTTTGATTTTTATCTCTCCCCATTTCATCCATCATTTTTATTTACTCCTTTTTCATAGCATGTTTACTTTATCATTGGATCATATAAAATCAAAATTTTCAAAAAAATAAAATAATTAAATAGAACTTTGGAAAAGGATGAAAGGAATTTACTTTAC
>JBNKGL010000070.1:0-928 GCA_050289805.1 Cyclobacteriaceae bacterium | reverse complement strand
TTATTATGATTAAGTGTTGAATTGGTTCTACCTCTACCTATGGTAATTTAGAATTAATTATGTTTTAAGTATATTTACATGTTCTTATTTGACTTATGATGAATTTGTGCATGTGAATATTAAGGCTCTTCATCGGAGTCGAGTGATAAGGCTCCTCAGAAGGGAAAAGTCCCACGAGGAGTTTTCAATTTCTGCAAGCAAGCAGGACACCACATGAAAGACTGTGTGAAGTTCCTCAAGTTGTTGTATAAGAAGGAGATTCCATTCAGAGAAGGATGAATGAATTAGAGTTTGTAAACAGCATGAGTACTAGTTTCAAGCCATTGAAAGACTCAATTTTGTAGTAAGCAATGACTTTCATGTTTCATTAGTTTGATGCCCTTATGTGCCTTCATTGAGAATTATTTCTTAGTTTAAGTACTCATATTATAATAATGGATTTGGTCATCATATTGTGAATGACAAGTTTTATTTTGCTTAATTAAGTTTTCATTGAGATTCCAACATAATGAGTTTTTTTGCTATCACTAAGTGAGTATGTGAATATTATAAGAATAAGAATCATTATCATATTTGTTGTGATTGTTATAACGTTTTTATGAGCATTTTACTCATCACCATCATGACCCAATAGGAATTGTAATTGTCATTGCAACGATAATTTGGACTATAATTAAGTACTAAGATAAATGATTCATTAAGTTGATTTTTGAGAGCATCGATTCTATATCAGCCCAACGGTAATGTAGAATTGAGACTAAATTTTGAGACATTTTTATCTTAGTTTATTTTTTAAGTGTGATAATTTATCATTTTACCAACGTTGATGATAAATTTATCATGATTAAGTCATTTTCTTGAGTTTTTTATTCTATTCTCTACCGACGAGTAGTATAGAGTTGAAACTTATTGTTAATCTAAGCATGAT
>JBNKGL010000069.1:0-943 GCA_050289805.1 Cyclobacteriaceae bacterium | reverse complement strand
AGAACCTCAGAGATCCTAGTGGTTTGTGATCATCAAGAGGGGCATGCGTCCCATCAAGAGTTGCAAATATTTTAATCACATCATTGGCCCTCAGGAAATAGTAACACATAATTTTTTTTGTTGAGTTAGAAGCAGGGTTTGAAAATTTGATCGGAACAAAAAAAATTGGACCCCAGTGATACCGTCGAATTTTGTAAAATTCAGCAAAATTTGGTCGAAATTGGAGGAGGTTTTGTACAGTAAAAACCTAAAAAATAAAAAATTAGCTGAATTTGCTGATTAATCGGACCGAATTGGTCGAAATTCAATCTAATTCATCCAAAATTTAGTGGAATAGTAGAGGTTATTGAAGTTTGAAAAAAATAAACTTTAACTATGTAAATATTAGAAATTTGGAATAATCTTTTCACCAAAGGTCTTCAAATTCACTCTAGTTTTTTATCATATTTGTTTCTTATATTTTGTGGATTTCAAAAAAATCAAAATTTGATGTCCATTTGTACAAATTTGACGAAATTTAAATTTTAACCAACCAAACGATGCCGATTTGAAAAAAAAATTCTTCACCAGTAATCTTAGAATTTCATCTAGTTTTTTACATAGTTTTTCTGATTTTTTTAAATTTATGAACAGTAATTCAGCGCATTTTAAATTTGATCAAAATACGCTGAATTTCAATGAATTTCAATAAAATACGCCGAATTTGTTAACCCTGATTGCGACACGCACACGTGTTTATATCGACTTTGGTATCCGTGGCGTGGCAGGAGCCGAGGCAGGCACGAGGCATTTGCTACCGTGCCAACCCACACCAGGGTTTGAAAATTTGTGCGGGGCAATAAAAAAAATCGAAGGTGATCGATCCCGCCGAATTTTGGAGAATTGGGAAAATTTTGACCGAAATTTGTTTGGTGCTTGAAAGGAACAAGATTTTTTTGAAAAA
>JBNKGL010000068.1:0-947 GCA_050289805.1 Cyclobacteriaceae bacterium | reverse complement strand
TGTTACTTTATTTCAATAGAATCTCTCCCAGCAGCTTGTAAATCTCATCCTCTTTTTCTTTTCTCCTTTTGAAACATGGAGCTTTTCAAATGAGGTTTCACCTCTTTTGTTCTTCAATCCTTGCTCTTTTTTCTTTTTCTTTTTCTTTTTTTTGAGGATCGATCTTTTAGCTGGGAAGAGATTCCACTCATTGGAATTTTCTAGGAGAATCACTTGGTAAATAGGATCAAAGTTGGGACAAGGAATGATAAGGGTTTGATATGGAGTTTGTGGAATGCTTGGTGAATTATGCCTTCTTTAATTAGAATAGGGCATTACCAAGTATGAGTGAATGATGGCTAGAAAACAATATTTAATGAAGGAATAATCAACCGGGATTTTGCCACAAACTCTAGAGAAATATCATTTGCAAAAAGTCAATAAAAGTGTAAGCATGGTAAAAAAAATCATTTTATTCATATTTGGCTCTAGGTGGTGTATAGGTAAGCTTGAGATTAGGGAAAGGCAAGCCCGACATGTGAATAATGAAGCAAGCAACAATAACTCAAAGGTGGCGTGATCAAAGTTATATCACACCATCAACACCTAGGCAAGACATTCCGAAATATATTTTGCCCGAGATTCAAAATTGTAAAGTTGGATTCAAAATTCAAGAGCAATGTAGGCTAGCATGGTTTTCATTAAGATAAGTCACATTAACTAGAGTTTTATATTGTAGCATATGGTGATCATGGACAAAATAGAGTAAAGTCATGGGTAACAAGAAAATATTTCAAAAATTAAAAATTTGAGAAGTTTTAAATTATTACCATAACTTACTGATCACAACAGCAAGACCAAGTATCACCACATACTTTGTAGAGTTGTGAGGGCCACTATGGAATTTGACCAGGGTCGGGAGGCCACAAGACATGGCCGGCCGGCCACCTAAGTGCGCCAATTTTCCT
>JBNKGL010000067.1:0-1030 GCA_050289805.1 Cyclobacteriaceae bacterium | reverse complement strand
TTACTTCTGACAGCTGAAGCATTTGGAGCTTTACTCCACTTTGATCAAGATCTTATTGGAATACTAGATTCCCAAAACTCATCACCCTTGATTCTTAAGGCAGGCTAGACTCGATGCGATGCATACCTTATTTCTTAATACTTTTTTCTAAAGCATGCATTTGCATCAACACTTATACCCCTTTGCTTACTCAATATCTCAGTGAGCTTCAATCCAAATATAAGGATGAGCTCCACCAAACATTTCTTATTAGGACAACATGTTCTTAGTTTCTAAGCGCAGACTAATATTATCGCTAGCATCATCTTATAGAATCAAAATTCTTTAACCATTATTTTATTTATTGTCATCTTAGTTCTTATTCTAATTCATCATCTAGAAATCTGATTCAATCTACGAATAGATCCTCCAAATCGAGATACTCTTAATAAATTGATATGAACCTTTTTCTTAAAACTTAGAATTTTCCTCTAAAGCCACTTGTCTTCTTGTAGACTCAATCATAATCCACTGTAATGACTCCTTTAGAAACTTTTTTCTAATGAACAAAATCTATTGAACCTTATTGAACTCATTTCATCTTACTTAGCCTCATGGTCTTAACCAACATTACCATAGGAATGTTGCTTCGCAAATGATAACAAAACTTTAGGTTTCTGAATAACGAAAAACCTTGATCACTTAGTCATCACCATTAAAGGAACTAACAATAGGTGTTGCAATGGAAATGCAACATCCGTATGTATTGAGAAAATATCTTTTAAATCATTGTAGTGGGCATACGGATCCGTTACTCTTCAAAAATATATTTCTCACAATACCATACTCCCCTAGATTATCTTATTTCTAAGTAAGACAGTACTTATCTTTTCTTATAGACTTAGTTCCAAAACAAAATACATTTTTCTTATAAACTTAGAACTTAAGGAAAATTATGTATCTTAATGTCTCCACGGGAGAACATGCTATCTTCCAAGAACATAAAGTTCAGGGAATATAGCTACAATTCTTATGACAACATAGGGGTATT
>JBNKGL010000066.1:0-1051 GCA_050289805.1 Cyclobacteriaceae bacterium | reverse complement strand
ACGAATGATGACGACATCTCAATCCATACCACCACGGAGATGGAGAAGTATGAGTCCCTCTGCCATCAAGAGTTTGCTCACACTCATGTCTACAATGTGAACTTACTTGAGAGAGTTGGTTTGGACGAAAAGCTTCCCACCATCCTCCAGATCATCGGTTGGGAAAAACTCTACGATGAGCCTCGTCTAGGCTCACCCTAAGGAGTCCCAGTGGGACACTGGGTATGGGGGTGGTTACTCGGTTCACCATGAGGGTGGTATTTACTACCCCTCTCATGGTTACCCCGAGCCTAGCCTCTGAGCCGAAACCTCCGCCTCTGCTAGGTACCCCGACCAGTTTGCTCCTTTGGAGCGATACGCCAGTTATGGGGTTGACCAGGCTGAGCGTGCGATGGAAGGGATCAGATGACTCGAGCGATGGATGGATGACTTTGCACACGTGCAAACGGAGATGCAAGCCTCCATCGACTCACAGACTAGCATGATGCATGACCTCTTCGGTCACTTCAGGATTAACCCTGATGCTTAAATCTTGCAAAGATTTAAGCTTGGGGGAAGTGCCGGGTGCCCAGGTATGAGTCCGCACTTGTCTCATTTTATTTCTAACTTTTCCAGTTATCTCATCACTTGTCTTGCCCGTATCACTACTGTCATCATGACTGCTAGTAAGTATTGCTTCCCTTAGTTAGGTGTTTATCGAGTCAATAAAAAGAACTCCCACAGGACATGGTTAGGTTATACATCCTCCTTTGCTTGAGATTAGTTGCAACCACTTGTGCATGACCCCTATTTTGATAAACTAAACTGATTAATGTAGTTATGCCTTGGTAGACACAAAATCTCATGTGAGCAAAAATTTAAAAGTAACCATGTCTAAATTGTTGGGAGGTGTGATATCTGAGTTAGTGTTAATCCTGCTGAACCTTGATTTTGAGATTGATCGGAGTTGAATGAATTTAGAAAGGTTCCTCAACGACATACACATTCCTACTAGAGCCAAATATTTTCCACATAGCAACTCTTATTTGTGTTGAGCTTTGTTAAGGGATGT
>JBNKGL010000065.1:0-1095 GCA_050289805.1 Cyclobacteriaceae bacterium | reverse complement strand
TATAAAAAGATTTAAAAAATAAAAGGATTTTCCTAGTTCCTATTTGGCAACGGGATGAAACCCAGCTGGAATCTGGGTCTGGCCCAGCCAGCCTCTTCTTTCCCCTCCCCCTTTTTTCTATTTTTCATGCAGCCTGAAGAGCAAATACACATGGAAGAGTTAGATGCCAAGGAAGATCTTTCTTATCAAGAGTACCCTATCAAGGTTTAGAGACGTTCGAGAGGGTTACTCGAAACAAGAAGATCAAGATGTGCAAGGTGCAATGGAGTCACCATACTGAGGATGAAGCTACTTGGGAGAGAGAAGAAGAATTGAAGGCAAAAAAATTCTGAATTTCTTTTCCGATCCGTCCGAATCTCGAGGACGAGATTTATTTTAAGGGGGGTAGGTTTGTCACACCCCAAAATTCCAAATTTTGGAATGTGACTAAAATTCACTAAATTTTAAAACTTTATATCAATAGGTTAAAATTATTTTCTAGAATTTAGAAGGGATTCAAATTTCTTTAGGCAAAAGTCTATTTTCCAAAATTATTAAATTAATTTAGGCTTTTATAATTGATTGCTGCATTCGTGCCGTTGCATATTTTTCTTGGAGTGATGAAGTGCTCTTGTATTTTATTGTGCGAGTAGAAGTCGTTGAAATTCAAATTTGATTTGAATTCAAATTGATTTGTAATTTACAAAACAGATTTGAAAAAGAAAAAAATCTTAATTGGAAATTGGCTTCGGGCCGAATTCGGCGTGACCCAGCCGGCCACCGCGCGTGCGGCCTGCACGTTAAGCCGATTGTTCAAAACCGTGTTTATCCCCTTTCTGATTTCTTCCGAATCTTCACGAGATAGAGTTTGATTCAAACTAGGAAAGTGTTAGAGTCCTTGCCGACTATGATCCTATCTAAAGACCCCTATATATAGCATCGCCCATAGTGCGAATTTTCGACCGCAAGTCAAGAACCTGCTGAACCCTAGGTAGCCACCAAATTTGAGTTTTTTTTGCCGCCATTCGGAGCAATTGATCGGTCGAGAAGCTAGAGGGGAGCTCGAGGAAGCCTCGGTGCACGTCCTAGGAGCCAAATCTTCATCGGAGGCCGCCC
>JBNKGL010000064.1:0-1560 GCA_050289805.1 Cyclobacteriaceae bacterium | reverse complement strand
ATGGCACGTGAACTCCATGACGAGTTGGGCCAAACCTTAAGTGGACTCTCCCTTCAGATTGAAGGCATAAGGCGGCTGCTGGAATCCGACAGCAACCGAGCTTTTGAGCAATTAGAGCAAATTCGTTCGCTAACCACAGCCGGTATTGATCAAATGTATAATATTATTTTAGATCTGCGTCCTTCAGCACTGGATGATCTTGGTTTAGTATCGGCTTTGCGCACTTTTGCTGAGCGCCTATTGGAACAAAGTGATCTGCACTTTCAAATCGAAACCGGTGGATTTCAACATCGCCTTTCCGCTGAAATAGAAACAGCCCTCTTCCGGATATTTCAAGAAGCGCTGGGTAATGTTGTGCGGCACGCCAGGGCAACGCATGTGCGGATTACCCTAACATACCAGAATAATCTGTTCAATGGCGAAATTCAAGATAATGGTCAAGGCTTTGATCTCAATTCAATTCACCTTAACGGCAACAGCCCAAGAGGGTTAGGATTATTGGGAATGCAGGAGAGAGTGATGCAGTGTGGTGGAAATTTAGAATTTCATACGCAGCCTGGCATGGGTACTTGCATCAAAATCAAGATTCCAATAACGGAGGAGGTCTGTGACTGATATTATTCGTGTGATGATTGCAGATGACCATACCATTGTTCGCGCTGGCATACGCCTGCTGCTCGATCTGGAATCGGACATCGAAGTTGTGGGAGAAGCTGTTAATGGACGGGAAGCTGTTGCGTTGACGGAGAAATTTTGCCCGGATGTGGTGTTGATGGATATTGCTATGCCCATTATGGATGGTATGGAAGCAACGCGACAAATAAAGGCTATTTGCCCCAACACCAATGTGCTGGTTCTGACGATGCATCGCTCTGATGATTATTTATTCGAAATGTTGAAAGCAGGCGCTTCCGGATATGTGATCAAAGGGGCAGAAACGGAAGAATTGATCCATGCGGTCCGTATCGTTTCAGAAGGTGAGGTTTTTCTTTATCCGGCCATTGCCGGCAAGCTGGTTCAAGAATACCTGCACCTGACAACAGCAGGAGAGGAAACCACCACAGTTCTTAGTCCGCGAGAAGCCGAAGTGATGAAATTGCTGGCGGAAGGGTATGGCAACAAGGAAATTGCCGAAAAACTGGTCATCAGCCTCAGTACTGTCTATACACATCGCAGTAAATTAATGGATAAGCTGGGCTTTACCAGCCGCCGTGATCTTATCCAATATGCACGACAGAAAGGCATTATTTGAGTTTATTAATGCATGTGCTGTGGCTTCTGCTCCGTAACTTGAGTTATTACATATCGTAATTTTTGCTACAGATAATCGTAAAAAACGCCAAAGAAATTGGCGTTTTTTTATGAAAGTTGGCACTTTCCTCGATACACAAACACCCCTTCCTCATTTAGTATTAATGATATGAACCTGCACACTGCTGGTACTAGGAAGGTGAGCCATGACTTGCCACCAAAATGATTCACCGCCAACAATTTAAGGAGGAAACAAATTTGATTACCACAACTCAGTTGTATAAGAATCTGGAAATAAAGAAGGAGGTC
>JBNKGL010000063.1:0-2080 GCA_050289805.1 Cyclobacteriaceae bacterium | reverse complement strand
TGTGGAACAGGAGCTCAAGCGAATCGCCGGGACAGTTGCCGGAAGAATGAAGCGATCTGAATCTGCCGGAAAGACACTCACTCTAAAGGTAAAATTTGATGATTTTACTGTGATAACAAGAAGTAAGACTATATCCGGACTTATCGAGAATGAACAGGATATCCTTGATTTAATCCCGACGTTGCTCGAACAGGCGGAACTGGAAAAATTCAGGATCCGGTTACTGGGACTGTCGGTAAGCCACCTGAATACTGAAGAGGAAGACCCTGAGCCCGTTGTGGATACCCACGGCGTTCAGCTGACACTGTCTTTCTGACTTTTAGCATTAAATGCATCCCAGTCAAAGTCCTTTTTCCTGACATACACAATCTTGTCAACCTCGCAGACCACCTCCCCTTCCTTATTCCGGATCTCACACAAAAAGGTATAGTCTTTTTTCCCAATCTCATCAACCTCATTTCTGATCGCTGAAATCTCATCCCGGGTTAGCTTGAAGGTGCAATAGACTGTGCCTTTCCCGGGTTTAAGGTAGCGGATGGCTGCGGCCTTGTCCATCACCAGGTAATTGTTGCCGAGGTTGGCGGTTAGAATAAACATATACCATGGGTCACACATCGAATAAAGTGAACCGCCATAATGGATGCCAATAAGATTTCTGTTGAACCAGTGAAGCTTCATTTTGACCCTGAATTCATCCAGCTCATGGGAAACATGAGACACCCAGATACCAGTGCCCAGCATCGGCGGCCACCAGTTAATCAGCTTCATTTTTGTCTTTTTACTCAGCATGCATACAAAGTAACGGCAAACGAATGAGATCGTTGGAATTTTTAAATACTTTTGCAGCAAAAGAAACTGAATATGAAGACAGCTGAAATGATCACCGAAAAGGGCACCATGGAAATCGAATTTTATGAAAACGATGCCCCGAATACAGTCGCAAACTTTGTAAAGCTTTCGAAGGAAGGCTTTTATGATGGATTAACATTCCATCGGGTGATTCCCAATTTTGTTATTCAGGGAGGATGCCCCAATGGTACCGGCGCGGGCGGACCGGGATATACCATCGATTGCGAGTTGGATGGTGACAATCAGTATCATGATCGCGGTGTGTTGTCGATGGCGCATGCCGGCAGGAATACCGGCGGAAGCCAGTTTTTCATTTGCCACAGCCGTGACAACACTTCGCACCTCGACAGAAATCATACCTGCTTTGGTAAGGTTGTAAAGGGACTGGACGTGATCGACCAGATCCGCCAGGGCGATCGCATCGAACGCATTGTGATCCACGAATCATGAGGTGGTTCCCTCTCCTGCTGATTGTACTGTCCGCAGGCTGCGCGAGCAGTCAGGATAAACAAGCTGCCAAGGGAGAGGCCTGGAAAGTCAACGTTTATGAGCATTCGGTTCTGAAGAGCGAATTGCAGAACGACCGGCTTCAGGTTGAAATTACTGAGGGCGCTTTCCGGGTATTGGTTTTCGAACGCACTGTGGGCAACATCGCCGTGGATGCCGGCTATATGGAACGGATCTGGCTCGAGGTTTCGGATGACAAATCGCGTCTTGAAATTAACCCGGAATCCAGTGCTTTCTACGAACGCGTTTGCCGGTGCGAGAACAACGGGTTCTATCGGATAATTTCAGGAGAGCTTGAATGGGGTAAGTCTGAAGATACCACCCTGCATGGAAATATAGAGGTTAAAATGGATGATGAGGTCCTGGTTGTTGTCTTGAAAAAGTGATTCTCCTTAAATCGTCATGCCGAAAGAGTGAACCTCCTATAATCGTCATCCTGAAAGAGTGAACGAAGTGAGCGATGTTCAGGATCCCCTATTTGCTCACAAAATCAGAAGGAGATCCCGGCCCGACTCCGTGATTCCACGGAGTTCCGCCGGGATGACGGTAGAGGAAAGAGCTTTGCCTGTTGAATCATGATCCAGACCATCCTTCTTTATCGTCATCCCGGTATAATCTCCCGGCCTTGAGCCGGGAGTCGGACCGGGATATCTTTTTTGGATTCGAGGGGATCCCGAAACCCCGAAGGGATCCCAGGAACAAGTCCGGGATGACGATTATAGGA
>JBNKGL010000062.1:0-2290 GCA_050289805.1 Cyclobacteriaceae bacterium | reverse complement strand
CGGCAGTGCTCACCATGCCTATTATGGCCCCGCTGGCAGATACGGTAGACATCGGGCGGGAGAGCGTGGTGAATGCTTATCAGTTCGGAAACGGTATTTTCAACCTGGTGAATCCCACCTCCCTGGTCCTTGCTTTCCTGGGCGTAGCGGAAATAGGTTATGACCGGTTCCTGAAATTCGTCTGGTTGTTAATTGTAATTCTGACCATGATTTGCATGGTATTTTTGACGATTCAGATTTCAATTTAAATTATATCATCTACTGGCCTAACAATTCAGCAGGCCTACTGCACACAGGCGAATCTGACGGTCAAATTCATAAGAATTTAAAATGAATTATTCGATTTCAAAAGCCAGTAAAACGTTGCCCGGCATCTCGCCAAATAAAGCATATCCACTATTAAAATAGACCATGCCATCGGAAACAACGGGGGCCGGACCATCAATGGAACCGCCACGTGCCTCTACCCCATTTACTGTCTCATATTCCCTGTTGGTATCAAAATCCCAAAGAATCTCACCGGTTGCTGCATCATAGGCGCGGGCGTGACCGTCAAGAGCCCCTGCGAAAACAACACCGGGAATCAGTGTTGGTGCAGCAGAATGTGAATTATAACATCCAGTTTTGCCTTCGCATAAAGCCGGATCCGGCGTATTTTTCCAAACAACTTTTCCTGTCATTATATCCAACGCAAATAATCCGGGATTGGGATCTACCCCCGGCTCTCCGCCATATTCAAACCAGTCGGAATTGGCTGCATAAACCAGTTTGCCATCCGTTGCCATCCCCCAGTGTATACCTCCCAGTGCTCCTCCCCTGCCAATCCGTTCCTGCCAGATCGGCTTCCCTGTATCCGGATCCAGGCTATGTACAACGCCTGACTTTTGTCCAACGACGAGCACTTCCCGGCCATCCGGACGTGTCGTAAGAATTGGTGCCATTCCGAAATCCACATCGGGACCCGACGGATCCGGACAATTCGCGCCGCCTTCTGTACAGGCTGATATATAGGCATCTTTCGGGGTTGCCTGGAAGGTCCACCGGATCTCACCCGATTTGAGGTCAAGGGCCTGAATCGCATCAGACGTCAATGTAGGGGGATTTGAATAATTTTCACCGGTACCCACATACAGGACTCCTCGTTTCTCATCGACGGTCGGGCTGCTCCAGACCGGGGCCCCTGAAGGTCCGAAACGTTTGGTTCCAACACGGTTAACCCCATTTTCCACTGCTTCTTCACTTACAACGCGATGTCGCCATGCAACTTGTCCGGTTGCCGAATTCAACGCAACAACCTGACCGGAAGATTTACAGCATTCAAAATTTTCATTTCCTGCAGACACCACTTCCATCGAGGTAAGTGGAACATACAACATCCCATCATGATAGGCTGGTGTACCGGAAACAGCGTTATTCGCATTATCCCGGACAAGTACCTTCCACAAAAGTTCGCCTGTTTCAGCCTTTACGGCATAGGCATTGGTACTGAAATCAGCAAAATGAAGGATGACATCGCCATTGTTGTCCTGGTTCACCGTAATTCCGCCACGGATATTGGCATCTGCCTCAAACATCCACTTCACGCAGCCTGTATCTTTGCTCAGGCAGTAGACTTCGCCAAATTCGCTTCCGAATATCATGTGGTTCCCAATAATGGTTGGTTTGGTACGCGTATTTCCGCCTCCATCAAAACCGAAAGCCCATTTTAACTTCAGGGATGGAACGCTTTCCCTGTCAATGCCAGCATGTTCAGCAGGAATGAACCCTGTGCTTTCAGGATCACCGCCCCATCCGCTGTATTTCACCTGGCTTTCCCAGGGAACTTTCTCCTGGCAATAATTGAGCGGAGGTTTTTCCTCTGTGTATTTTTTGTTGGTGAGCATTTCGGCTATGGCTATTTTCTCCGCCTTACTCAGCACGGCGCCCTGCACCTGCATTTTTCCTGTTTCCAGGGTGGCAACAACGCTCTTTGGACTGAGCATACTTAATTGAAACAAGGCCGGCGCCTGACTGGTACCATTATCCATATGACAGGAAGCACAGTTGTTGGTAAACAAGCCCTGAACAACCTCTGCAGTGAGGACTTCGGTCATAGGAGTTTCTGATGTAGTTCGTGTGGGTTCGCAGGAAAATAGTGAGCAGACTACCCCGAAGGCAGTCAGTTTTAGGATGGTATTTTTCATATAACTGGTTGATTACAAATCAATATAGACAAAAATGTCAGGTAAATCCAGCCAGAAGGCAGACGGGAAAGTATTGATGTCTTAGGAGCAGATGATTAATTCAATTG
>JBNKGL010000061.1:0-3454 GCA_050289805.1 Cyclobacteriaceae bacterium | reverse complement strand
GAGCCTTTGATGGTTGATGAGAAAGGTGGCTATGTCTACTACACGGCTTCCCCTGATAATGCTACGGAGCAATATCTCTACCGCAGCAAGCTCAATGGTAAAGGTTCTGCGGAACGCATTACCCCAATGGATCAGGCAGGTACGCATTCGTACAGTGTTTCACCTGATGGTAAATTCGCCCTGCATCGTTTTTCAAATTATTTCACACGCCCGATGAGTGAATGGGTTCAGTTGCCGTCGCATAAGCCCGCAGATCCTGAAAAGAGTATTGCCGCGGAATATGACCCGGAAGCAGGAAAAGATTCGAACGTGGAATTTTTCCAGGTCACAACCGAAGATGGGGTAACGATGGACGGATATATGGCTTATCCGAAGAACTTTGATCCTTCGAAAAAGTACCCTGTTCTTTTTTATGTTTATTCGGAACCTGCAGGAGCCACGGTGAAAAACCGTTGGGGTGCAGGACGAAGTGGTCTCTATAACGGGGATATGGCGGAAGATGGTTATTTCTACGTATCCATGGACAACCGCGGAACCCCGGCTCCGAAAGGACGCGCATGGAGAAAGTCAATTTACCGGAAGATTGGCCTGGTGAATATTCGGGACCAGGCAATGGGCGCAAAGCAGCTTCTTGAGAAGCATGCATTTCTCGATCCAGACCGTGTAGCGGTACATGGATGGAGCGGGGGTGGATCGGCGACACTCAATCTGATGTTCCAGTATCCTGAAATTTATAAGACAGGTATTTCTGTGGCGGCTGTGGCAAACCAGCTTACATATGATAATATTTACCAGGAGCGGTATATGGGTATTCCCCAGGAAAACCGGGAGGATTTCGTAAATGGTTCTCCTATTACGTATGCGAAGAACCTTGAAGGCAATCTCCTTTATATCCATGGTACGGGTGACGATAATGTCCATTATCAGAATGCGGAAATGCTGATCAATGAACTGATTAAACATGGCAAGCAATTCAGTGTAATGCCCTATCCGAACAGGTCACATGGTATCTATGAAGGCGAGGGGACACGGGCTCACCTGAGTGCATTGTTTACGAATTATCTGAGGACCCATTGCAAACCGGGAGCATTGCCGCGAACGGAACCATAACATTATGAGGGATCGCAAGGAGGGGGGCAGAACATTGAAAATTTTAAAAGCGATTTTCATCACTGCCGCATTTCTGGCATTCATTATTTTTCTTATCATCGGAATTGGAAAAAGGATGCCGTTGTAATTATTGGTTTGTCCGCTCAAAGTATTTTATTTTCCCCAATAAGGGGTTTGGGGTGGAATGTTACCGACAATTGCATGATCGTATATAAGACAAGACCAACATTGAAACGATGACAAACAAGTATTTTTTGGCTGTACTGATTTTCTTTTCCCTGAATCATACAGCATTTTCGCAAGCAGGTCCTGAGGAAATTGTAAAGAAGTTTTTTTCAGATTTTGAAACATCCGGGAGTTCTGTGGCCCTGGATAATTTGTATGCCACCAATGAATGGATGGAGCTGAACCAGGAGGCCATCGAAAATTTGAAAGAAAAGATGGGTACGCTCACTGAAGATGTGATAGGTACATATTACGGGTATGAGCTGATTGCCACCAATAAATTTTCCTCAGTCTATGAAATTCACAGCTACCTGGTGAAATATGACCGTCAGCCTATCCGGTTTGTCTTCCAGTTTTACAAACCTACCGATCGGTGGAGGATCTATAGCTTTGAGTATGATGGGAATTTTGTTGAGCAGATGAAGGAGTCGGTTTTGGCACCGGACTGATTTACCGGGAAAATTTCTATGATCGGACGAGAATTGTCCGAAGGAAATACTTTCTTCCCCCAAGAATGGGGGTTTGCGGGGCCTGGTCCTTATTCAGCGATCACCGCATTTTCCGGTTTGCTGAATAGGGATTTATCAAAAGGGTCTACAGAAAATTCTACATTTGAAAATGTATTCGAATACCGAAGGCTGCCTGTCGTGTCGTTTGCATAGGTATAACCTTCCAATATTCCCGGATACGCAAGTCCGCCTGAATAATCGTAGTTGCCGTAATGCAACGCATTGTAGCGGGTGCCTTTTTCTTTAGAGAAATAAGTTACCGTATACAGGAGCCATTCAAGCTGCTTTGTCCCAGGATTGACCAGCAAGATATATTCATCATCATCCGCGTCACCGGTACCTTCATCAAAGGTGGCTTGTAATGCACGATAGGTATTTCCATTGATACTTCTGTTGCCAGCATCCTCTATATTCACCCCGGGGTCTCCCATTACATAGGGAATTGCAAAAAAATAAAAGAGAAGATTGTGATAGAAGCGGGGATCGGTTCCAATTGCATCTGGATTCGGAGCAACCCACACACTGGATCCATCCATTCCAAGCATGAAGCTGTCACTTTCGATGCGGACCATTCGGCTCTGCAGGTCGATGAAATGTTTCTCCGGCTCTGAACTGCCTTCATTGACGGTAAACGTCAGTGCTTTCTGCGACTTCCAGTTGTCGATTCCGCCATGGGCATCCCAAACTTCGGTCAAAAGATTGGGGTATTCAGGGGCGTTTGATTCTTGTGTTGATTTTTTATCGGGATCTGATGCGCAGCCAATCAGCATAAAAATACCAGCAAGAATTGTGAATAATTGCTTCATAACGGGAAGGTACAAAACTGATGATTTATTAAAAGGTATGGTGGCCGACAAATTTAACTTTACCGGAAACCTGTTGTCCGCAAGAAATATTTTCTTCCCCATTGAAAGGGGGTTTGGGGTGTTATGGATTTTGATTCAATCTGCTTCGAGACGACTATGAAAACATCATTGCAAATATTGAGTTGAAGATCTTTACATTTGATTAAATCCCGTGGTCTCACGATTATTCATATCTACAAGCTCTGACAACCTAGTATGTTTGAAATATTTTCTAAAGAGAACAGTACGTAAACATTGGGTAACCGTTATTTCCCATGGTGAAGGTCTTGCCAAAATAAAGGCACAAGTGAAATCGTTATCATGAATATCGAATATGAATCGCCATGTCGAAAAAAATAACTTTAGGCATTTTCATCATTTTACAATTTCATCAATTATGTGCTCAGTACAACTTTGATTCTTTAAACAGGAGGTTTGACACGTATGAATCGAATCAGGATTTTAACGGGGTCATTTTAATAGCCAAAGAAGGAAAATTGATATTTAGTCGAAGTATAGGGTACGCTGATTTTAAAAATGAAATCGAGCTGGACTTGACAACCCCGATGCATCTTGCGTCGAACTCCAAAGCTTTTACAAACATGGGAATTATGATTCTAGCCGAAAGAGGGGCTTTGAATTATAAGGAAAAAGTGACCAAATTCCTGGAAGATTTCCCTTATCCTGATATTTCTATTGAGCACCTGATGACAATGACCAGCGGCTTTAAGAGGCTGTATAATCAGGATTTAAATAATGATGGGT
>JBNKGL010000060.1:0-4029 GCA_050289805.1 Cyclobacteriaceae bacterium | reverse complement strand
GAAGTACGGTTGATTATACAGGAACAGATCAGTCTGTTGCGGGTATTAATTACTATAATCTTGACCTGTCGAATGGTGGAACCAAAACACTTGCAGGTGCCGGTTCTGTTGATTCCTACCTGAACCTGGATGCTGCAACGACATTCGTAACAGGTGGAAATGCATTTACCCTTACTTCATCAGCCACAGAAACAGCAAGTATCGGTGTGCTGCCGGCTACAGCTGTAATCACAGGTGATATTACAACCCAACGCTACATTGATCCCGTTGCTGAAATTTACAGATATATCACCTCTCCGGTGAGCAATGCGACGGTAGCACAAATTCAGGATGATGTTCCTATTACAGGTACCTTCACCGGTGCAGATAACCTTTCCGGGTGGTTGCCTGATCCGTCGATGTACAACTATGATGAATCGGTAGACGGAGACTTTAATTCAGGATATGTTGCCTATCCGGTAGCGTCTAATACCGAGCCGCTGGAAGTTGGCAGAGGATATACGCTATTCGTAAGGGATGGGGCAGCTGCCGCAATAATTGATTTAACAGGTACCATTAACCGCGATGCTATTTCGTTGCCTGTCACGTTCACTCAAATTGGTGGAAATGATAATGACAATGACGGATGGAACCTGGTTGGTAATCCTTACCCTTCGGCCATTGATTGGGAAAATACCGGATGGACCAAAACCAGAATAGATGATGCGGTCTATATCAGGGATAATGAGGCTGGTCAGTTTGCCAGTTATGTGGATGGTATCGGGGTAAATGGCGGTACAGGCCGGATTGCTTCAGGGCAGGCTTTCTGGGTACAGGCGACAGGTAATAACCCCGCTCTTTCTGTAACTGAAGATGTAAAATCTACGCTGAATAATACTGAATTCTTCCGGACCAACGGTGCTCCTGACAATGTGATCAGGCTTACCATGAGCAACGGATCTCTGAGTGATGAGATTGCTTTACGAATGCACGACGATGCCACAATGGCGAAAGATGCCGGAATGGATGCTGTGAAATTTGGAGGAGATGCTCCTAAACCAAGGGGTGATCGGCATTTTGAATTTTCTTCGGTTTCTGAAGACGGCTACCGTATGGCGATCAATTCATTCGCGCAAAACGGATGTTCTGTAAGAATACCGCTGGATATTCAGTTCGTACAGTCGGGCAACTATGATATTACCCTGGGAGGTATGGAAACGGTAACAACCAGCATCAGGGTAATACTTGTGGATAAATTTACCGACAAGCGTATTTCACTGGATGAAGAAGTCACTTATAATTTTTCAATAACATCGGATGCCAAATCGGCTGCTCCGGATCGTTTTGAAGTAGAGCTCAATTCACAGGAAATGACGCCTGTATTAACGTATGCTGAAGGTGTGTTGTCTGCCAACTACGAAAATGTTACATGGTTCGTGAATGGCACCAGGATTGAAGGTGCTACGGGAAGCGAAATTATTCCTTCTGTGTCAGGCGCCTATACGGTTGAAGTGGCAAACGGCACTTGTATTGCCCGAAGTGAAAAGCTGGATGTTGTTATTGGGGATGATTTTGGTGCATTCTTCAGTGTTGCGCCGAATCCTGTGGAGAATTTCATGAATCTCAGGGTCTATTCTGATGAGCTCGAAAATCTCCAAATGAGTGTAATTGATATGAGGGGCAGGTTATTTGTACAAAATGAACTACAATCAGGTAGAGATAAATACCAAATAAATATGTCCCACTTGCCTGCTGGCGTTTATATTCTTAAAATTGCATCAGGGGATCGGGTATTTACCCAAAGAATAATAAAGAGATAATGAGATTTAAGAAATTTCTAATACGAACCTTCCTGGTATTCCTGGTATCTATCGGGTCGGTTACTGTTTATGCTCAACCTGGAGGACCAGGCCCCGGTCCAGGTGGTAATGCCCCATGTGATACCCCTCCCTGTGGTCCTCCAGATAATCCGGGACCTCCGGGACGTGTACCGATAGGTGGCATTGAAATCCTGATCGCGGCTGGTGCAGCGCTCGGTGCAGGAAAACTGGCGATACGCCGGAATGCGAACCAATCCAAATAAACTTGATAACTCAACTTATACTAAAGCTTAGAATTCTGCCTCGCTGGGTCATTATTCTCATTGACTTGGTATTGGTGGCATTTTCTACGCTGCTTGGTTATCTTCTGCGATTTAATTTTGTTACGGAACAACTGGATGCCTACAACGCGGAAATTGGCATCCTGGTAAATGTTTTGTGTGTAATGGGTGCTATCCTGCTCACTAGAAGTTATGCAGGAATAGTACGGTATACAGGCCTGCGGGACGGCGTAAGGCTGTTTTATACATTAGCCCTTTCCGTGCTGATGGTGGTGGCGGTAAATATGATCTATTATGCCAATTACCAGGCTAACCTGATACCTTATTCGGTACTGCTCATATCTTTCTTGGCCTCATTTCTTTTTCTTTATCAGTATCGTCTCCTGATCAAAAATATTTTCAGCTACTACAGGAAACTCACCAGCAAAAACAGGCGTGTTATTATTTTCGGTGCCGGGCAGCTGGGTATTATTACGCAGCAGGTCATTGACGGAACTCCCGATTCAGATTTAAAGGTCGTTGCCTTTGTGGAAGATGATATCCGGAAAGTTGGCAAGTATATCAATGGCACCCAGATTTATTCCGCACAGGAGGATTTTGAATTACTCATTGAGTCATTAAATGCCAATGAGCTGATCATTAGCATCGACAAATTGTCTTTTGAAAGAAAAAATGAGATTGTCGATATCTGCCTCAAGCATGATGTCCGTGTCCGTACTGTTCCGAAGGCGGAGGAATGGATGAAGGGTGATTTCAGCTTCAAGCAGATCAAGGAAATCAATATCGAGGATTTACTCGGCCGACAGTCAATTCAGCTTGATAATGTAGAGGTTCAGCGCCAGATCACCAATAAATGTGTTTGTATCACGGGCGCGGCGGGGTCCATTGGCAGTGAATTGGTAAGGCAGGTAATTCAGTATAAGCCAGCCAGTGTGATACTGATCGATCAGGCAGAATCACCCTTGTATGAGATCGAAATGGAGATTTCCGCAAGAAGAGTAAACAACCCGATTCATTGTTATGTCGCGGATATTCGTAATAAGGAACGAATTTTTGAAATACTTAAGGAGCACCGTCCGGATATAATATTTCATGCGGCAGCGTACAAACATGTGCCGTTAATGGAAAGAAATCCATTTGAAGCTGTCCGTTGCAATATTCTGGGCACGCGCAACCTGGCAGATGTTGCGGTCGAATTAGGTGTGGAAAAATTCGTCATGGTTTCAACCGACAAGGCTGTTAACCCTACCAATGTAATGGGTTGTTCGAAGCGAATCTCAGAAATTTACGTGCAATCGCTAAATAATGAAGTAAATAAAAATGGTTCCGGAACACGATTTGTAACCACACGATTTGGAAATGTCCTTGGGTCCAACGGTTCTGTAATCCCCTTCTTCAAGAAGCAGATTGCGAACGGAGGCCCGGTAACAGTAACACACCCGGAAATCACACGTTATTTCATGACCATCTCGGAAGCTTGTCAGCTTGTACTCGAAGCAGGCGCCATGGGGAATGGAGGGGAGATCTTTATATTCGATATGGGCAAGTCCATAAAAATTGTAGATCTGGCTAAGAAAATGATCAGACTGTCGGGTCTTGAATTGAATAAAGATATCGACATTGTATTCACGGGCCTGAGGGATGGAGAAAAGCTCTATGAGGAACTATTAGCGAACAAGGAGAATACACAGCCAACGCATCACGAAAAGATTATGATTGCTACGGTGATGCAATATGAGTATGACGCCATTCGCCGGTCTATCGAAAAACTGGAAGAACTTACTGATATCCAGGGCAATCCTTATGAAATTGTTGGCCAGATGAAATCAATTGTGCCGGAATTCAAAAGTAATAGCTCTCAGTTCCAGGTACTGGATAAGGCCATTAATTCCAACTAATTTAACTTTACGTTCAGGCAAAAGTTTCAGGATTCCCTTCTCAGCGTCCTG
>JBNKGL010000059.1:0-7709 GCA_050289805.1 Cyclobacteriaceae bacterium | reverse complement strand
ACCCAAAAGATTCATACAAGTTGCTCATTGTCACGGATGGATCCACTGACAGGTCAGCCGAAATTGCCGAACGTCATCCGGAAGTTATAAGTTTTCACGAAGATAAGCGCAGCGGTAAAATCGCAGCGGTAAACCGGGTCATGCCATTCGTGGATACGCCTATCGTGATGTTTTCAGATGCCAATACATTTCTGAATTGTGATGCCGTTCGAAATCTCACAAAACACTTTGAAGACCCTTCGGTCGGTGTGGTTGCCGGCGAAAAACGTGTTCTTTCTGAAGAAAAGGACGGGGCAGCAGCATCCGGAGAGGGCGCCTACTGGAAATACGAATCCCAGCTGAAGAAGTGGGATTCTCAATTGTATTCTGTAGTGGGAGCAGCCGGCGAATTATTTGCGGTTCGCACTGCCCTGTATAAGCCTGTTGATACCTCGATCATCATCGAGGACTTTTATATATCATTGCGAATTGCGATGGACGGGCTTGTTACACGATACGCACCGGATGCCTATGCCATGGAAAAAGGATCTGCTTCCGTTGCCGAGGAACTCAAGCGAAAAATCAGAATTGCCGCCGGAGGTATTCAGGCAATTATGAAATTACTGCCATTATTAAATATTTTCCGTTATGGCTGGCTCAGCTTCCAGTATGTCTCCCATCGGGTTTTACGATGGACGCTTGCCCCTATCGGACTTATCGTGGTTTTTATCTGCAGCCTGTACCTGGGATTGCAGGGAATGCATTTTTATATGTGGCTCTTTTGGGCCCAGATTATCTTTTATAGTTTAGCACTTTTAGGCTGGATCCTTCAAAACCGGAATATTAAAATGAAGATCCTGTTCATCCCATACTATTTCACAATGATGAATTATGCGGTCTTTATGGGATTTTTCAGATATATCAGGGGGAAGCAGTCTGCTGTGTGGGAAAAAGCAAAACGAGCTGCCTGATACGAGAATCAACGCTTTTACGTTAACTTATTATGCGACGATATTTTTTAATTTTACTCATCCTTGCAGTCCTCGTCGGATGCTCCACGAGTTACACTACGGTGAAACACAAGGCGCCGAAGAACCGAAACCGGTATTACAATGTTAAAAATGATAAGCATAAGAAGCGGGTTAAGATTGTGAAAAAGAAAATCGTTAACCAGCGTAATGTTGTAAGAAAGGGACCGGATAAGAAGTCCGAAAGCAAGATTAAAAAAAGAGAAGAATCCATTCCGAATGAGTCAGACACCACCGGATTTACACCATGAAGGAATAAAATTTGCCAGGGAAGGCGAATACCAGAAGGCCGTCGCAGCCTTTTCCCGTGCCATCGATGCAGCGGGTCCCAATCCTGAGTTATTATATGATCGCGCTAAAGCCCTTTCCAAATCAGGTGATTTGCCGGGAGCACTTTCAGATTTCAATGCCCTTATTGATATAGCACCTGATAATGCACATTATCTCAGTGAACGGGCCGTAATCCATCTTCTCATGAATAACAGGGAAGCGTCCCTGGGCGATCTTGACATGGCCGTTGAACTGGAGCCTAAAAAGGCCTACAGATATGCCAGCAGGGCATTTATCAAGGATCGATTTGGTGACCTGCAAGGCGCGTTGGAGGATTATGAAAAAGCAATCAGCCTGGACCCTGAAGATGCAATATCGCATAACAACAAAGGGCTGGTAGAAGAAAAAATGGGGTACCAGGAGCGAGCAAAAAAGAGCTTTGCCAGGGCTGACAAGCTCGATCCGGTAAAGGCTCCCGGGTCAAAGGATCCGGCTAATTTACCTGAGATCAAACCTAACCCCGTCAAAGAGACATCTCAATCGCGAGAACCGGCTAAACTCACGACATCAGAATATATAAAGCAGCTTACATCGATCTTCACCTCCCCTGAAGAGCGGGCTTCCTTCGGAAATTTTCTGAAAAACTTTTTCCGTAGTAAGTAATGTCTGTTTCGGTTGTTCTGCCCGTTCATGATAACCGTGAAACACTCCCGCTCGCCGTTGAAAGCGTATTGAATCAGACTTTCAGTGATTTTGAACTTCTCATCATCTGCAATGGTTCACCGGCACCGGTACGGAAATTTGTTCAATCGCTGAAAGACCCAAGGATCCGTCCATACTATCTTCCTGCAGCGGGTTTGTCCCGGGCGCTTAATTTTGGCATCAAACTGTCCGCCGGTGGATACATTGCCCGCATGGATGCTGATGACATTTGTTCAGCCGACAGGTTACAGAAACAGGCTGAGTTCCTTAATGCGAATCCGGAAACCGGAGTCGTTTCATCCCTGATCTCCCACGATGGAGATTCCGAAGGATTTGCCCGATTCGTGCGCTGGCAAAACTCTCTGCAAACACATGAAGAGATGTTTATGGCCAGATACAGGGATGCTGTGATATGTCATCCTTCGGTCATGTTCCGACGTTCAACTTTCTTTACATATGGCGGCTACAGTGAAGATCGCATGATACCGGAAGATTTCGAATTATGGCTCCGATGGTTTGTAAATGGAGTACGCTTTGCGAAAATCCCTGAGAAGTTAACTACCTGGCGCGACAACTCCGTCCGATTGAGTCGCTCGCATCCCGCTTATTCAGACCAGGCCTTCCTGCAGGTGAAGATCCAGTACCTAAGGAAACACATATCAAAAGAATTGATCCGTGCACGTCCGATACTTGTTGTGGGCAACAGCCGAATGGTCAACCAGAAAATCAATGAAATGAACAAGTACGGCATCCGAATCCATAAAAAGGTTGATGTAAAGGAACGCCCCGGCAATGACGATGTTATCACGTATGATCAGATCAAACGTGTTAAAAATCCTTTTTTAATCAGTCTTGTGAGAGATTACAATGGCCGAAAGCGCATTAACAATTTTCTGAAAAGAGAGGGATTTGTGCCCGAAGCCGACTATCTCATGCTCGAATAGCTTCCGGGTGTTTGTAATCCCTTCAGCGTCATATCAATATTCTTCCTGAAGACCATCCTGAGGGGCGAGAGTTGCCTCAGGTGCGCAGTGATGAGCGTTCCGTACAGCAGGGACATGAATAAATTACTCAGTTCCCTTGCGTCACTTACGGTATGGATCTCCCTGTTCATAATGGCATCCAGCAGAAATTTCTCCAGTAGCTGCGGCACAGTAAATACCTCGATGTCGTCGAGATTTTCCTCCTTGGGATAGAGTATTTTGCGCTCGAGCGGTTTCAGGGGAAAAGCAGATGGTGGGCGTCTTGCGGATGTCCAGTAGCTAATCACATTCAGTGCAAGTCCGGGGTATTTCTCAAACGCTTCCGCCATACGGTCAAACAGAAAATAGATTCCTTTAAGTCCCGTTCGCGGCTGGTGATAGAGCTCAACCGCCCTGTCGAGCGACCAAATCCGCATATAATAGAGTAAAATATCTTCCTTCTGCGGGAAGTATTTGAAGAGTGTTACTTTCGATACCCCTGCCCTTTCACAGATATCATCGACATACAGATCTTTGAAAGACTGATTGCCGATCAGCTCCATTGAACTGAACATGATATCAAGTTTTATTTTTGCTGATTTGCGTTCGCGCTTTCCTACAGGTTTCGTCATCACTTTCATTAGAACGAATCTACGTTTTATTTAAAAAAAACCATTTTTTAACAGACACATATTAAGCCGTTTAAATAAAAATCTGTTGATTCAAAAAGCTTCCGGAGATTCTACGAAGAATTCATTTAACTTAAAGACCTTATATGTATGCTATGTTAAAACGATCTGTTGTCTTTATTCTTGTGCTGCTTGTCTTCTCCTTTACCGGTTGCCGGCAGGATGAATCGTCCACTGATGTGCTCCCGCGGGAAGGTGTGATTGCCAGCAATGCGATGGTGGTTTCTGCCCATCCTCTGGCATCTGAAGTAGGTGTAAAAATTCTGAAGGCCGGTGGAAATGCAGTAGATGCCGCCATTGCTGTTCAATTTGCGCTGGCAGTGGTTTACCCTGCCGCAGGAAATATCGGTGGTGGCGGGTTTATGGTATTTCGGAAAAACGACGGATCCACAGATTGTCTGGATTTCAGGGAAGCCGCGCCCATGGCAGCTGATCGAGACATGTACCTGGACGATGAGGGCGAGGTAATTGAGGGACTAAGTCTTTTAGGCCATCTTGCATCGGGGGTTCCGGGTACCGTAGACGGCATGGTAAATGCGCACACCAAGTACGGCACCCTGCCGTGGAAAGACCTTGTTCAACCCGCGATAGACCTGGCCGAAAACGGATTTAAGCTTACTGCCAATGAAGCGCGCGGACTCAACTGGGTACAGCAGTTCTACGAAGAAACCAATACGGTGATGCCTGAAAACCTCATGGGAGATTGGGAAGAAGGTGAAACCGTGTACATGAAAGACCTCGCAGCTACATTAAAAAGAGTGCGCGATCTGGGGCGCGCAGGATTTTATGAAGGCGAAACTGCAAACCTTATCACAGAAGAAATGGAGCGGGGCGGTGGGCTTATTACACGCGAGGATCTTACTGTATATAAATCCGTTTGGCGCCAGGCGGTCAAAGGTAACTATAAAGGCTACAAATTTATCTCGATGCCGCCACCTTCCAGCGGTGGTGTAGCATTATATCAATTATTAAAAATGACCGAACCCCATCCCATTGAAAAATGGGGCTATGGCGATCCTAAAACGATCCATCTGATGACGGAAGTGGAACGAAGGGTATATGCTGACCGTGCCACCCACCTGGGTGATCCTGATTTCTATATTGTTCCTGTAGAGGAATTACTGGACAGTGTATATCTCGCAGGCAGGATGCAAACCTTTAAACCCGAAAAAGCAACACCCAGTGATTCCATCAAAGCAGGTGTTTTCATTACAGAAAGTAATCAGACAACACATTTTTCCATCGTAGACAAAGATGGTAATGCGGTGGCCATCACGACCACGCTCAATGGCGGTTACGGCTCGAAGGTAGTCGTTGGAAATGCCGGCTTTTTCCTGAATAATGAAATGGATGATTTTAGCATAAAGCCGGGCGTCCCCAATATGTTCGGTCTCCTTGGCGGGGAAGCCAACGCCATCAGTCCTACAAAACGCATGTTGAGCTCCATGACCCCTACGATACTGGAGAAGGACGGAAGACTGTTCATGGTTGTGGGAACACCCGGAGGGTCAACCATCATTACATCGGTTTATCAGACGATCCTGAATGTGATCGATCATAACATGACTATGCAGCAGGCCGTCAATGCCAAACGATTCCACCACCAGTGGTATCCGGATGTAATAACAATTGAGAAAGACGGTTTATCAGAGGAGGTAATGGAACAACTCGAAGAAATGGGTCATAGCTTTGAAACGCGTTCTGCAATCGGACGGGTGGATGCCATCCTGGTGAGACCGGATGGGACGCTTGAAGGTGCCGCGGATCCACGAGGTGATGATATGGCCTCGGGGTATTAATCTATGTCGTTGAAAAATTCCAGTGCACGTACTTCCATATAGCTGTGCGCAAGTTTTCGGTGCACAAACCCTACATGTCCGCCGCGTTTTGGAATTTCCAGAAAAATATGTTCAAGGTTTTTAGCCATATCCACCGGGTAACACTCCGGTCCGAGAAACGGATCGTTTGCGGCGTTGACGATCAGGACAGGTCGCTTTACCCCGTTGAGGTACCTGAGCGGTGAAGCCCTTTCGTAAAAATCCTCCGCATCCTCAAATCCGTGCAGCGGTGCAGTATATCGATTATCGAAATCAGGAAACTGTTCAATTTCATCGTAGCCTTCGTGGCTAATGACATCGGGAAATAATTCCGATTTCAAACGGATCTTCTCCCCCAGCTTCTTAATGAAACGCTCACGATACATGCGATTTGAACGGGTAGATAACGCGTTCACGCTGCTTTTCAACAGTAATGGCACTGAAAATACAGCACCTCCACGTACCTTTTCAGATACACTATCGCCCCATCGGCCCAGGTAATTCAGTATCATATTTCCCCCCATGCTGAAACCCACCAGGTATACCTCCTCATAGGCTGAAAGCGCATGATCGATCACCAGGCCAATATCCTCAATATCTGCATGGTGATAAAAGCGAGGCAGTCGATTCATCTCACCGGAGCAACTGCGGCAATTCCAGGATAAGGCGTCCCAACCGGAATCAAAAAAATGCCGGGCCACGCCCTTCATGTACCCACGCCGGGAGCTCCCTTCCAGCCCGTGCGAAAGAATTACAAGCTTTCTGCTGCCTTGTTTCAGCCAGTCAAGGTCGAGAAAATCCCCGTCGGGCGTATCAATCCGTTCCCGCTCATAATGAACTCCCTCCACTTTTCGGTACATGGAAGGTACGATGGTGGCCAGGTGTGGATGACGAAGCCAGAAAGGACTTCTATAGGAAGATTTTACTACAGGCATATACAAAGAAACCAAATATGATCAAACTAAATCAACCATGGCAGCTGATATTGCTTCATCCATGATAATAACATTTAATTAACATTTAGTTCCTGATAACTTGATATTTGATTTGTTACTTGACAGTCATTCAATGTTAGTCGATAAGGTGAATGTTAGGTAAAGGACCGGTCAGGGATCGGTCCTTTTCATTTGAATACTGTAGCTTTGCAGAATGCACGTAGCTATTTGTGGAAATATTGGTTCCGGAAAAACAACACTGGCCGAAATGCTCGCCAAACACTATGGCTGGCAGATGGAAATCGAAGATGTTGAAGACAACCCCTACCTGTCAGATTTTTATGAAGACATGAAGCGGTGGGCATTCCATCTTCAGATCTACTTTCTGAACAGCCGCTTTAACCAGGTTAAAAAGATCAGGGAATCTACCAATACCACAATTCAGGACCGTACCATTTATGAGGATGCCTATATTTTTGCAGCCAACCTCTATCGTTCCGGATTTATCAATGACAGGGATTACAACAGCTACCTGTCACTTTTCAATTCCATGATTCAGCATGTGGCGCCACCGGATCTTCTGATTTATCTTAAAGCTGATATTCCAAAGCTGATATCACAGATAGAAAAGCGCGGCAGGTCCTATGAAAATGCGATACGGCTGGACTATCTGAAAAACCTCAATACCCATTACGACGAATGGATATCCTCCTACGATCTGGGAAAGCTACTCGTGGTTGAAGTGAACGAGCTTGATTTTGTCAAATATCCTGAGCATTTCTCAGGAATCGTGAACAGGATCGACGTGGAATTATTCGGTCTGTTCAGCTAAAAAAAATTAAAAAGTCTGTAAACAAAATATCCCCCGAAACCTGGTTCCGGGGGATAAATCGTTGTCTATAGTTGGCTTTAATTATTTCTAAGATACAGCGTGACCTGAACCTGTGGAAGGGCTATCCGATAAATGACAAAAGTTTCAGACAACCCGCAGATATCAACGATGAGTGACGGAATCAGAATCAGTCCCTACCGAATCTACCGGATCATCACTGCTATATTGCTGTTCGATGCGTTCTTTCAGCTGGGGTTTGGATCCCGGAAAGGTAGTCCGGCTTGAGATATCATAGGCGACATACGCCATGGCAGCGAAAAATAGAACCGCCAGGATGATAAATATTCGTTTTTGTCTGGACATCTTTAGGTTACAATTGAACGTTGTAAAGCTACAAAACAGGAAGGATTTATGGATACTGAAGCCGGCATTGTTCGTAAGATCATTCACATCGACATGGATGCCTTCTTCGCCTCGGTGGAGCAACGTGATGAC
>JBNKGL010000058.1:0-7959 GCA_050289805.1 Cyclobacteriaceae bacterium | reverse complement strand
CTCCGACAAGGCCCGCATATCAGCGAATCCCGCCTTGGCGATTATTATGGGCGCGACCACGGCAGAAACGGCGATCATCACGAAAAACATGATCGTATCAGTCACCACCACGCCGTACATTCCCCCGAATAGGGAAAAAGCCAGCAGGGCAATGACGAACGTAATGATGATCAATGGAAAGCTCAGGCCGGTTAATTCTTCGAGTAATAAACCGGCTCCAATCAGCTGAATCACACCATAGCCCAGTAACCCCACGATCATTACAATGGTTGCCATGGTCGTAACTGCCTTGTTCTGAAAACGCTCACGGAAGAAATCCGGCATCGTCCTGCACCCAAGAGATTTGAGCTTACGTCCGATGTATATGACCGCCAGGAGCGTACCGATCCAGGCGCCAAATGAACCTGTGGTTGCGATTACGAGCGGACCTTCGTCATAAGATATGCCAGCGATTCCCAGGAGCGTAACAGCGCTTAGATATGTGGCCGCCAGTGTACCTACAATCAGCAATGTGGAGCCCTTTTCTCCCATGACCAAAAAATCATCACTGTCTTTTACCTTGCGCGCAATGAAGATCCCGGCAATAACATACCCTACAATGGAAATTATAAAGACAGCAACGGTCATTCGGAAGAATTTTTTTCCTCTTCTTCCATCTGTTTCAGCAGTGGTTTATATTCTTTTCGAATGATCCTGTTCACTAGTACGGCTGAAATTGCAATTGCAAGGAAGGCATTGAAAAACAGTAAAAAGACGTGTGCATTCATAGTGAAGAGTCAGGTAATGACTAATTCTGTAAAATCTACTCCACCCGTTTCATATCAAATCCCCGATTCGAGGTGATCACCTTGTAATCCTTATCCGCGGTCAGAATCAGTTCTTCCGATAATCCCAGAACAAGAAAGGTATGATCATCCAGCAATGCCAGGGGATTGTCAAAAAAAGGAGCAATGACCATACGCACTTCACCATCCACTTCCTTCATCATCAAATTTTCCCCCGCCCTTTCCACAAAGTATTCACCAATGAGTGTCCTGACCATTTTTTTACTGAGAGGCTTTGCAGTTTTACCATCCGAGGTCACATAGCCGATTTCTGTTTTCGGTGCGATATCGAGCAGATTCATGATTTCAAAACTCAGCCTGGATGATGAAACGCCGTCATTGCCATTGAAGCCCAGGTTTGTAAGCGCGATAATCGTCAGTCCCTCGTCGGGTAATTTATAAATACTGGTCCCGGTAACCCCGGTATGAGATACAATTCGGCTCCCTTTGATTCCACTTATATCCCAGCCTAATCCATAGTCAGAAATACTCCCATCGTTCAACGTGGTAACAGACCAAAGTTTCTCCTTGCTTTCATTCGTAAGGATTTCCTCTGTATCCAATGCCTTACTCCAGCGATACAGGTCTTCCACATTGGAGAAGACCCCGTAATGGGATGGAAGTTCATGCTGCCAGAACCTCCGGATATTGATCAGCGTATCGTTTTTCAGCGAGTAACCCCTGGCTTCCAGCGGATGAATCTTTTCCTGATCCACCAGGTAAGTCGACGTCATTCCGACCGGATCAAAAATCTCCTTCTGAAGAAAATCATGGTAACTGCCGGTGATATTATCAATGATAATGCCCAGTGTCACATATCCCACATCACTATAGTTAAATTTGTCTCCGGGCGTAAAGTCCAGCTTGTCGGTCTTGGTTGCCAGGATCAACCGCTCCTTGGTAATGTGGATATTACCCACATATTTGATCATTTCTTCTTTCGGCAAATAGGCCAGCCCCGAATACGCGCTCTTGTTAAAATTCCCGTCGGAATACAATCCCGGCAGCCCGGAGGTATGTGTCATTAGGTGCCGAATGGTAATTTCCGACCATTCCGGTGGCGCGTAGTCAATGTATTTTGTGATTTTATCATCAATTGATAGTTTCCCCTGCTGCTCAAGTATGAGTATGGCAGACGCGGTAAACTGCTTGGTAATGGATGCCAGTTCAAAACGGGTATTGGTTTGTACGGGTGCACCATTCTGGACATCCGCGAGACCGTACGCTTCCAGCATCACGAGATTGTCCCTGTCTCCGATCCCCACAACCAGACCCGGGATCCTGAGTGCTTCCATCTCTTTGCGGATAAGGCTGTCGATCGCCGGTTGTTTTTGCCGGATGACCTCACGAATATCCTGTGAGTGGGCATTGAAAGCGAGAGTTAATACTAAAAGTACAGAAAGGAATGGCTTCATATTCAGGATGTTTGCTGAATATACAAAAAATATCGATCTGCTATCAGGCACAGTATACATACCTTGAATTACCACTTGCAGTTCGCATTATTTCCTTTGTATATTATCTGAATCTTAACTCATTGATTTACGCCTCATGAGAGCCTTCATCTTCCTAGTGATCTTTGCCTTCGGATTTTTGGCGTTGTTTTCCTCGTCCTGCACAAAGGGCCAACCGTCTTCCGGTGTCGATACCGTCCGTGTTGCCCCTCCATCCGGACAAATGACGTCCGACCGCGCCAGTATTATTGAAGCGATCGAAACCGCAAAACCCGGGGACGTCATTCTTTTTGCACCGGGTACCTACAAGATCGGTCCGATGATCCCTGTACAAACATCGGATATCACATTGCTGGGACATCCCGAAGGCACGGTTATCCGTGGTTGCGACCCTGAAAACTTTACCGATATAGAAACTGCTCTGCTGAATTGTCATGGCATTGAGCTGCGTGGCGCCCGACAGACCGTAAGAAACCTCACGCTCGAATATACTTGGCATGGTTTATATGTCGGATGTTGCTTTCCGGCAAATTTGGAGGAACTGCAATCACCTACAAATCCCGATATTGATCAACCTGGTGGACATCTTATCGAGGGGAATACCTTTCGGTATGCCCCGAATGGAATGAGGGTAATCGGAAAGACGGCGGAACCGGTGGTAGTTCGCAATAACCGCTTTGTGGATGTATACCATGCCATCGGAATTAACGGCGGATCTGTACAATTCCTGAACAATACTTTGACTGTGGAAGACCCTGAAAAGATACCGATTTCACATCATGCGGGCGATGTTATTAACATGCTGCCTTTTTCTTCGATGCTGGATTTGAACCAGGCACCGCTGAGTGAGGATTTCAACTCCTGCATGGAGAATATCATTGAGGGGAATACCATCGACGGCTACACTGATGGAATAGGCATTCTGATTGTCTCTCCGAATAGCGGCTGCAGGGAAAATATCATCCGAAATAACACAATCCGGGTTAAAAGAGCCCGAATCACTGAAAATTGGATGGGAATACTAGCTGATACGGAAGATTCCACGCTGGTCGGTGTACCGATACGGCTGCAAAATGCGTTTACCGCCGATTCATCCAATACCTATATCAGCAATAACCTCATCGAAAACAACCGTATCCTCGGGGCCGAGGGAGTCGGACTTGAGCTGCTCAATGCTTCCGGAAATGTGATCAGGAACAATACTTTTTCAGACATAATCATACGACAGCCATTTCCGGGGAATGTTGTGGGCGACCACCCACGATGGGAAGCGGCCAATGGGTCTGCCATCTGGCTATCCCCGCAAAGCGCAAAAAACGAGATCACCGGAAACCAGTTCAATGCCATTGAACAATACAGCCTCTACATTGAAAGCGACAGCAATTCTGTTGCAATTAACGCAGGTGATTCTGTGAGGAATCAAGGGAATGGGAACTTTTGATATAGTCAGTAGTCAGTAGTCAGTAGTCAGCCTGCCTGCCGGCAGGTGGTCAGCCCCAGATGGGTCGCTAAAGGAAAACTTGTCAGCGCTGTCTCTTTAGAACTCCCAGGCCGTCTTTAATTCATCGTCATCCTGAAAGAGTGAGCACAGCGAGCGCTTTTCAGGATCCCCTAATTGTGAAGGAGATCCCGGATCGGCTCCGTCATTCGCCGGAGACAGTCCGGGATGACGATTGTGGCGAGAGCTTTATCCCTTGTCGTCATCCCAGGGGTACTCCCGGAAGTCGCTGTCAAGGGATCTGTCCGGGAGTCGGACTGGGATCCATTCACATGCAACCATGAGATCCCCGCCTACCGGCCATACAGGGATGACGCCCTGAAGGATTCGCGTGCCAACGGTACGCTCCGTTTGCAGACAATCGAATTATTTAAGCATTGCGTGCCGCCCCGAAGGGGTCCCTTCGGGAAAGGTACGCTCCTTGGTTAAACTACCTGCAAATAATAAAGCGGTCATACCTACTCCGCATACCCGGCCTCACTGTATATGAATACGTGACTTGATCTCATCAGCATTTGTATTTCTGCCTTTCTCAGCCTGCTTTCCTCCTCCGAATGTATATTGATATGTAATGCGCAATATCCGGGGTCGGTATGAGTAGTTGATATAGGACTTAGCCTCCGGTATCAGCATCCCCCTGCTGTACACTTCGAAATCCGAGCGGAATATAGAGATAAAGGACAAATTCAATTTCCCCCGCCTCGCGATTTTTTGCTGAAGGGCGATATTCAAATTTCCGCGCCCGGGTCTTTCGGCATACAGGCCCTTTTGCTTTGTGTAAACATCACTCGTTAGTTCAATTGTGGTCTTGTCAGAAAGCTTAAACGTTTGAGTTCCTTTGATTTGAAATAAATTATAAATTACACTCGATCCATCCCCGCCGTATATCCAGCGTTGGGAATCGAAAATACTGAAGTTTGCCGTCCACCAGTCAGTCACCTTGAAGCTGGTCGAAATCGTTAATGATAGAATTTTTTGGCTGTCAAGGTTCAGACTCGTGTAAATTAAATCCCCATTTTCCTGGAAAATAGGCTGATAGCGCACTATGGAATTATTCTCGTTGGAATACTGGAGTGAAAAGAAGGTACCCTTAAGTGAATAATCCAGCTTATAATTAT
The DNA here is from genome assembly GCA_050289805.1 of Cyclobacteriaceae bacterium. Classification (GTDB taxonomy): domain Bacteria; phylum Bacteroidota; class Bacteroidia; order Cytophagales; family Cyclobacteriaceae; genus JAUILA01. The sequence goes on along the minus strand of JBNKGL010000058.1, from coordinate 3,065 downwards.
TCACAAATGCAGGTTTTAACGCGGTGTTACCATAGAAAAAGGTTCTTGGATCCAGGAAATAAACAAAGGGTGCCAGGTCTTCAAAATCAGGCCGCGTTATTCGCCTGCCGAATGAGAAAATAATCGACGAGCCTTCTTTTAAAGTCCGCATCAAATACAAAGTCGGGAAAAGATTCTGGTATTCCTGATTATTGGCGGTCTCATTAACCCTGGAGTTTAAACGGATTCGATAATTTTCGTAACGAAGTCCGATTGACAAGCTGGTCTTCTCATTAATAGTATAATCCATTGAGCTGTAAGCAGCCAGGATTCTTTCTTTCAATTCAGATTTTTCACCGAATTCATCATTTACGAGAAATTCATCGACCGTTTTTTCTTTTATTTCTACAGAGTTTTCAAATGTGGAAAACGTTCCCTGGATACCATATTCAACCTTCACCTTGTCGTTCAGGCTACTTACAAAATGAGTCTTTGCAACCAAGGCATCAATGGGCGTATACTTTTCGGCTAAAATATTCCTGTCTTCCATGGCCTGATTCGCCGAATCCATAATGTAGAAGTTATACGTACTTGGATTATTTTGAACAGAATGAATATAATCCACATTCACCTCCGCAGAGGTCCCGGGCGAAACCTGGTAAAATATTGAAGTGTTAACCATGGGATTAACAAACCGGTTTAATTCTTCATTTTCAGTGTAGAAATATGAAATCGGATTGACAGAACTTTTTTCAAACCCTGTATTTACCGCTTCCATCACCCAGTCCCTGATATACAAGGATATGCCGGCACCCACTCTGAACTTACTGTTTATGGTGTAATCCAGCCCGACATTTCCTGAATACGTAGTAAGGACGGGAACTCTAAGGCTGCGGGTGTTCATTTCTATGAGCCCGCTTTCAGTTAGGGTAGTGAGTTCGCTGATCCATATTTCTTCGCTTTTATTCCTCATAACAGCATGGTCGGTATTCCATGAAATTTTATTCCCGGAATTGCTGATGTTGAATGTCATTCCTTCCTTAGCGTATTTGCCATAGCCCAGTGAAACACTGCCGGAACCGAACAAACCTTCATTTTTATTTCGCTTTAATTTTATGTCGATCAGCCCGCCACCGCCGCGAGCTTCGTACTGGGCAGGCGGATTGGAGAAAATCTCTATGGATTCAATATTGTCGGCACTCATCCCTTCCAGCATTTGCATCACCGTATTCATCGACTGCCGCGTGGCTTTGCCATTGATCAGAATGATTACCCCATCTCTGCCGTTCAGCTGCAAATTTCCCATGCCCCGGTCGACAAATATTCCAGGGCTTCTTTCCAGCACATCCAGGCCATTTCCACCTGCAGTGGATATATTGTTCATAACATTTACAATCAATCGGTCTTTCTTCTGCTCATATAAAGGCTTTTGTTCCTTAATCACTACAGCATTCAGCAAAAGTGCCTCTTCTTCCATCACGATATCTCCAAGCGCAATGGAAGCTCCCTGCGGAATGTGTTTTATGAGTGAAGCATATCCCAGAAAGACTAATTTTAATTCGTAACTCGTATCCGGTACTCCCGATATATTGAATTCTCCATCATCACCGGAGAGAGCGCCTTTAACAAGCGTTGAATCCCCGGGGGCAAGCAGAAGAACATTGATCAATGGCAATGGCTGCTCATTAATATCCAGTATTCTTCCCTTTATCACTTTTTGGGCAAGTAGCATATTGAAGCTAATTGCCATGAACAGGCATAATAACGATCTCATGGTTGAAAAGTATTATCGCTATTACAACTCTAAGACTTGTCGAATAAGTTGATTGTTCAGGAGCTCTTCCAGCAGTTGGTTCATAGAATCTGGCTCCTGAAACGGGTGTTGCTGGAAGACATTTTTATTTAAATCCTCGATGGTATCGGTAATGGGGACAGCCTTCTCCCTGGACAGTTCCAATATCCTTTTTCTGTATCCTTTATTGAATTGCAGTTTCTCAGGATTAACATGGCCAGCTCTGATGAAGCCCTTTGTCTTTTTGACGCACCTGCAGGGATTGGAATGGTTGACAAGGCCGCATCTCCTGTTGAGCCAATTATATAAATCCTTCCGGGCCCTCATCAGTCGGATTCTGAAATTTCCCGGGGTGATACCAAATATTTCCGCCCCCAGGTTGTGGTCAATCTCAAACATCTCGCCCAGAATGTAGACCAGTCGCTGCTCCCGGTCGAGACACAGCAGCATCCCGGCAGTACAGTTTATTCTTAATTCCTCAATGGATTCTTTCAGCTCTGCTTCCTCAGTTTCACTTAAAGATTCATCCGGTACCGAATCAATAAGGTTGAAGTAGCTGTCGAAATCATATATGCTTAGCTCCGCTTCACTTTTCTTCGCATTCAGAAAATGATTGACCGTGATTCTGTACAGCCATGTTCTGAATTTACTATTACCCCTAAAAGTTGAAAGTGAAGTAATCGCTTTGATAAATACTTCCTGGGTTAAATCTTCAGCATCCTCAACACACTTGGTCATTTTTAGCGCGAGGTTGTACACGAATAACTGGTGTCTCGTTACCAACGCCTGCAAAGCCTCCTTGTCACCATCATTAACCATAGAGATAAGTTCCAAATCTCTGTGGTCTGAATAATCTGTTTTGAAAGGATTTTCCATGATCAATATCTGCTTTAGTTAATACTCGAATTGGTATTTGGACAGCAGAAAAATGATGGTGTTACAAACACTATTCAAAATAGATAATTTTCATATGATTCGGAACGATAAATTATCGGACTGATCACAGAATCAAAGGTTGAGTTTAGAGAGGGGCAAGCGAAGGTGGGCAGGCAGGCAGGCCTTCGGGAAAGGTACGCTCCTTGTTTAAAGATTCATGCAAATTAAGGAGATCCTGAAACCCCGAAGGGATCCCTTTGGGACGGCTCCGGCCTTCGCCGGAGACTCTTCAGGATGACGATAGAAGTAGGACCAGCCTGGGCCGTGTTTGAGGAGGCAACGCCGACGAGTTTTCCCGTAGGGATCCCTTCGGGAGGGCCAGGCCTAGATTTTTTGCCTACTTTTTCATCAATGGAAA
>JBNKGL010000057.1:0-8028 GCA_050289805.1 Cyclobacteriaceae bacterium | reverse complement strand
AAGACAAACGCTAAAGCGACCTTCGCTTCATGGCGCCTCTCCCCCCCAAAGGATCGGCGAGCGGAGCGAAGCCAATCCTCTCACCCCGACTTCGCCCTCCGTAGCTTTTAGCGAAGGAGGGCTTTTTTATTTATAAGCATTCTTTATCCTTCTGAAGTCTGCTTTCAACCCGTTCATGTTACCGCTCCTCTACAGGATGGATGATCAAATTCATTAACAGGTAAAGGAGAAATTGGCTGCCTTTGGCAAGTAATAGTAAACATGAGTTATATCAGTATAAGGCAAGACCACACTCATTGAATTCCTTTGCTAATTATCTTATTTTCAGATATGTAGCGGCGCATAATATAATGTATTCATTGTTTTGCAAAGTGATTTTTTCCATAAGAACTAGTAGTAAAATTTAGAGATCTGAAATGGAAACGAATATCAAAAATCGGGATTCAAAAATGTGGAAACTTGCCAAGAAGAGAGTTGGATTTAAATCACATCTTTTTTCTTATGTAATGGTCAACATCTTGCTATGGGTAATCTGGTGGATAACACTTCCTGAGGAAAGTGTATCAGGTTCAATTCCATGGCCAGTTTGGCCATTGATCGGGTGGGGATTAGGACTGACATTTCATTATGTATTCACCTATCTCATACAGTATGATGAAAAGGACTTTATAGAAAAGGAATATAAGAAAATGAAGCATAAAAATATGGAGCACAACACTCTATAGGCCACTTGGTTTTGAAGGCCGCTTTTCTTGATTTCTATCTATTTAAATAAAGGACTAATGAAATATAATACAATAATAATCGGTGGTGGTTTAGCTGGTCTTACAGCGGGAAGCACCCTTGCCAAATTTCAGAAGAAAGTTCTGCTTCTTGAACAACACAACAAGCCGGGTGGATGTGCCACAACTTTTAATCGAAACGATTTCATTATAGAAGTCGGATTGCATGAAATGAGTGGTATATCTGAAAGTGGGGCTTTGTTAAGAATATTTGATATGCTTGATGTTCGTAAAAAGGTTGAACTCCTGAAAATACCCGAATTCTATGCGGTACTGCGCGAACAGGAACAGTTTGTTTTACCTCATGGGTATGATTCGGCAATCAAGGCCCTGGTTGATAAGTATCCGGAAGATGAAAAAGGAATTCATCGATTCTTTAAACTGATTGCGAATATTCGACGGGAAGGTACGAGTTTGCCTCGGTCACCGCTGATGAAAAAGCTCATCTATCCTTTCATGCCACTTGCTTACCCCAATCTTGTTGAGGCATCGCATCATACGATTGGATCCTGGTTAGACAAATACATTACCAATGAAAATGCCAAATTAGACCTGGTAGCCCATATTGCATATTGGGGCGATGATCCGTATACGTTATCGATGTTCTATTTTGGCTTGCCATTCTCCGGATTCATTGAGAATGGAGGACACTTTATCAAGGGAGGTTCACAGGAGCTATCAGATTACTTAGCAAATTATATAAATAGTCATGGTGGTGAAGTCCTCCTGGGTAAAAAAGCCGAGAAAATCCTGACCAAAAATGGCCGAGTAGTTGCGGTTTCCTTCCGGGATAGTATTCATCATAGTTCAGAACCGGTCACTATTGCATGTGATAATGTTATTGCCAATTGTGCCATTCCCCTGGTGCCGGCGATGCTGGATGAACCTCATGCTTCTTCATTGCAACATAAAATAAGCAGCATGAGAAACTCCTGTTCATTACTATCAATATATCTGGGGTTTAATACCGACATCAAAACATTTGGTGTGAAACATTATTCTAATGTTTTTCCGGGTGTAGGTGTCGAGACGCTAAAAGATGTCAAAAAGAACTTTTCAGATGATTGGTCAAAACGTAGTTTCATTTTTGTTGATTATGGACAGATAGATGCACAGCTCGCACCGTCCGGCAAATCCGTAGGTGCAATCTGTACGGTGGATTATCTCAAAAACTGGGAAGGTTTGAGTCACGAAGATTACAAGATTCAAAAGGAAAAAGTGGCCCGGATTTTATTAAATCGGTTAGAAAAACAATTTCCGGGAATACGGGATTGCATTGAATATTATGAAGTCGCCACGCCTAAAACAATCCAAAGGTACACATCCAATCCAGGCGGGTCTGTTTATGGCTATGCTCAATCAATAGACCAGACCGGTATGAAGCGATTACGAAATAACTTTTCAATCCCTAACCTATATTTCGCGTCCGCCTGGGCATTTCCGGGAGGTGGATTTGAAGGAACTATTACCGGGGGCTTTTTAGCCGCGTTGCAAATGATGCATGACAAAATTTGGTCTGAAAGTGATGCCATAAAATATGTTGACGAAAGAGAAACAGTTTATTAGGTGATATTCATGTAACACTGCGGCAGGCAGGGCTTGCTTTAAATTTTAAAAGCAAATCAACCGTAATTGGCACGTCATCAAGCCATCATCACAAAAGATGCAATAATTCTAAACGGACTTATTTCAACTGCGCAATATGTCGATGGGGCAATTAAACTTTCCGGAATGGTCATTTTGAAAAGAAAAGAGAAAGCGTAAAATTTAATTGCACAAATTGACAAACACTATCTTGTAAATTACAGAAAGTATAAGTCCGTTTGTGAAGTAAACCCCGGTTTTGAATTATATCTCGATACATCTATACAAAAAAATGGTGGATTGCGCGATTTCCGAAGGCCTGCGTGCTGAGGTTCTCGACCGCCTTCCAACACCGGTGGATTCAATCGATACAATCCAGGCGGTACCTGCCGACCACTTCTTTGAACTTCATGAAATTCTGGATGCTGAACTGGGTCCCGGGTTTTCCATAAGGGTCGGTCAGCAAATGAAGATTGAAGATTACGGCGTTTTGGGGCTCTCATGGCGTACATGCTCCTGGGCCGGGGAAATTTTTGAGCGTAGTGAGCGCTATTTCAAACTCCTTTCCAATACCTATGTTTTTAAAGTTGAAAAAAAATCTGCGCTATCAGATATTTACCTGTTGAGGGATCCGCACAGGAAAGGGCTGGAGCTTTCTAATGAGGCAACACTTTCTGCCACCGTAGTTGTGCTTAAAGCCATGACCGACACCCAAATTTCACCTGTCCGGGTGACTTTTAAACATAGTCCGCCAACAGACCTGAGCAGCTATGAAGAGGCATTCAACTGCCCGATATTATTCAACCAGCCGTTTTATTCAATCACCTACAGAACCTCCGACCTCGAAACAAGAACGGCAAAAGCAGATCAAAGCATTAATCGCTTCCTACTGGACAGGGTGGAGGAAGAAACCAAAGGCCTCGTGGTATCTGCAAATGCAATTGCCATCGACGTCGCCAGAATTGTGAGAGATGCATTGCCAAGTGGAATACCGGGTATCCATGAAGTTGCTGAATACATGGGCATGAGCAACCGCACGCTCACCCGCAGACTCAGTGAGAACGGAATGACATTTCGCGATATCATCAGAAATACACAGGAAGAAATAGCGAAAAATCTTCTTGCCAATACCCGTCGAAGTATCGGAGAAATTGCCTATGAAACCGGCTTTTCCGAACAGAGTTCCTTCAACAGGGCTTTCAGGAAATGGACCGGGATCTCCCCGTTGAAATTCAGAAATAATAGCTAAATACCCCGTTTTGGCGGGAAATATCAAACATTTGGCGTAAGGTGTCAAGTTTTGATCTGTTGGTTCCGTGACCTTTACATCATCAACAAATGTAAAATGAACAGATCAAGGTACATACTTCTAATCGTCGGCATTGTGATCGCCGCCGTGATTTACATCCTGATCTTTTAATACCTGCCAACTATGGAATTATCAATGAAATCCTATCTTTTATTACCGGCTGTCATCTTTATGGGATTATCCGCCGGATTTTTCCTCGCATGGCAAATCTCCGTTCTTCCGGGCACATTACGAGTGGGAGATCAGATCTATCTGAACGTCATGCAATCTATCAACCGGGCGATCTTGAATCCTGCTTTCTTTTCCGTGTTTTTCGGGAGTTTCATCTTGTTGAGCGCAGCAGGCATTTATGAATTCAACCAAAATAAAACAGTATTTATGCTCATCCTCATTGCTGCCGTTCTCTACCTTTTCGGCACAATCGGGGTCACCGGACTCGGTAATGTTCCTCTCAACGATGCATTGGATGCACTTGACCTTGGGAACATTCCGGAAAAAGCAGCCCGTGAATTCAGGGCAATGTATGAAACGAAATGGAACCGGCTGCATCTTATTCGGACAGCCGCGGCCGTCATTTCATATATTCTCAGCACATGGGCACTTCTCATAAAAAATTAACTCTAAATAATACAGCTATGACACACAACATCTTAGTAATCGGCGGCACCGGAAAGACCGGCAGCCGTGTAGTAAGCGGCCTGGAAAAATTGGGTCACAACGTACGAATCGGAACACGTAACAGCCAACCGGCTTTTGACTGGGATGACCCTTCAACCTACTCCCGGGCACTTTCGGGTATGGATCGGGCATACATCGTTTACTATCCCGATCTGGCCGTACCAGGCTCAAGGAAAGCCATTGAAAACCTGACAAGGGCAGCCCTGAAAGAAGGACTGGAAAAAGTGGTGCTTCTTTCTGGAAAAGGCGAAAAGGAGGCGGAAGCCTGCGAAGAAATTGTTGCCCATTCCGGTCTGAACTACACCCTCGTGCGTGCCTCCTGGTTTAACCAAAATTTCAGCGAAGGAGCCTTCCTGGATTTTGTGCTCTCCGGACATGTCGCGCTCCCCATGCCGGATGCGGAAATCCCTTTTGTCGATGCGGATGACATCGCGGAAGTAGTTACACGGGTTATGGTAGATGACAACTATAATGGCCAGACCATTACCGTAACCGGTCCGCGAAAAATGAAATTCGCCGAGGCTGTCAAGGCTCTTTCTGAAGGTACCGAAAGGGAAATCGCGTACCATCCCATTACAGTTGAAGAATTCAAAACCGGAATGAAACAATCCGGCCTGCCGGATTCCTATGTATGGCTATTCGGATATCTCTTTACAGAAGTTCTCGGAAATCCGGAAAATCAGGACGTATCCCTTGATGTGGAAAAAGTGCTGGGAAGAAAGGCCACTGATTTCACTGAATACGTTCGAAAAACAGCTTTGACCGGCGTTTGGAATCAGGAAATAAACAGCCTGTAGTAAGGAATGATTCAGGTGGGCGGGTGAATAAGTGACTCTCATAAAAAGAGGGCTGTGAAAATCAATACAGCCCTCTTTTTTAAGGTTATTCTTTACTCAGCCTTCAAACGAAATACCAACCCTCCGTCAAATCCAAACTGATACATGCTGCTGTAAGTACTAAGGCCGGCACCGCCACCGCCAGTTCCAAAGTACAATCCGCCGCCCACAGCCTGAACTGCCGACAACAGTGATGCCTGAACGCGGATCGCCACGCGGTCACCAAGCCAGATATTGGATCCGCCCCTGAGCTGCCAGGTGAACTTGGTTGAGCTTCGATCATTTCCATTCTCGGGATTGGTCACATTGAAAATGCCGAGCCCGAATCCGGCTCCGAAAAACGGTTCAAAAGCTCCCCCGGTCGGAACGTAGCGGGTCCCGTTCAACAGGATATAATTAATGGTCAGATCAAAATCGGTAAACTGAGGTACTCCACCCAAAAAACCGCCATCCGCATATCGGGTAGGAGCATTCGTCTCCTGCCGGAGGTATTGAATTTCTACAGCTCCCCTGTTGGGAATATGGACTTCAAGGCCTGCGCCCCAACGGAAACCATCCTGAATCGTACCCTCAAAATAGGAACTGCTGGAATAGTATGAATCCACTTTATCTTTAAAAACATACCCGGCATAGGTATTTAGCCTGATCTCCTGTGCCTGCCCCAATATTGTCATTCCAAGAAATGCAATCGCACCAATAATTAATTTCTTCATTGTTGAATTATTTCGATATCTGTTTATTAACCACTCAATTAGGTTTTAAAATACTAAGATTAGTACAATATTTTATCCATTCCCTATTTTTCGGTAACATTTTGTTGCAACTGATAAAATGCAGCATGATCATTTCCAAACCAATACTGGTCTAAACCCGTATTAATTTCATAATGAACAAAGGATTAACCATTCTCCTGATCATACTGCTCACTACCGGGTTCGCATGTCAGCCAAAAGAGAATTCGCAACCGACAGACTGTTTTGGGATTAATACAGATGCTGATTCCAACTGCGGAATCATTGAGGTACCTGTAAACTATTCAATGGCTGAATCTGAAAATACACCCCTTGCCTACATCATTTTGAAAGGTAATTCGAAAGTTAGCGATAAACCGCCGCTTGTATTTCTTCAGGGTGGACCCGGAGGCTCTGCCATTTCACTCTATAACATTTGGAAAGATAGCCCGCTACGAAATGACCGTGATATAATCTTGGTTGATCAGCGGGGAACCGGGTTTTCCAGGCCCTATTGTGAATGGGTGGGAGACAAATTCTTTGAGATCCTAGTACAGGACCTGGATACGAATGAAGAAAGGGAATCAATTTTAAAAGTGATGGACAAATGTTCCGAAGAACTGGAATCCCGGGGCGGAAATAAAATGATGTATTCGACCATCAATTCGGTAAAAGATCTTGAACTGTTGCGAAAACATTTGGGTTACAGGGAATGGAATTTATATGGCGCATCCTATGGCAGTAAGCTGGCCCTCATTTATATGCGTGAATTTCCCGAATCCATCAGCGCTGCAATTCTACAGGGAATATTCCCACCAGAAATCAACATGTATGAAAACCTGATAAGCAATTTTGGGAATTCGCTGAATAAACTCTTTACGGCATGTGAAACAGATTCGTCGTGCTCCAGCCGCTATCCGGATTTCCGAAATGATTATTTCAAAGTACTTCAGTCTCTACGGGAAAACCCCTTGGTATTGGAAAATGACTTTGTACTGAATGCGCAGGATTTAATCATTATCACACACCTGATGCTCTATCAGCGGGCGACCGCAGGCAGAATTCCGGCAATGGTCGATGAGCTTCTTCAATTACCCAACCCATCCATTGGTTATGAAATTTCACTTTTGAGATCAGTACTTTCGTCACTCAATGGCCCCGTATACTGGTCGATCACCGCTTATGAAGAGTTGCCGTTTAACGGGTCTGAAGATTTGTTAAATGATTTGCGCAAAAATGAATCATTATTCCCGGGTCATGCCGTGGTTTCGTCCGATCCTGAAGTTCTTAGTACATGGCATTCTTTCAGGGCGGAAGAAATTGAAAATGAACCCGTCCATTCAACAATCCCGGTTTTGGTTCTAAATGGGGAGTTTGATCCGATAACGCCAACATCCAATGCCAGGCGTATGATGGAAAATCTGCCGAACGCCCGTCTTTTTGAATTGAATGGAGAAGGACACAGTGTGTTCAACAGCTGTTTCTTTCAGCTTGCAAGTGATTTTTTGAACCAACCGAAGACAGAAATCATGAATGACTGCTATAAGCAGATTAATCCTGTCAACTGGAAATAAAAAGGCAGACAGGATTTCTCCTGCCTGCCCTGTTTAAAATTGAAAACTAAATTAATCGATCGTCAGTAATTTACCAGTAACCATTCCTTTCGGAGTTTGCAACTGATAGATGTACACATTACTATTCAGATTTGCAGGTCTGAACACTACTTCATACCGGTTACCCTGAAGGGCTTCTCCTTTATAAAGAACGTCTACCAATACACCTCTCAGGTCATAAACAACCAACTGTACTTCTGAAGTTTCACTTACAGAGAAACTGAGAGTTGTCTGATCCCTGAACGGGTTCGGGTAACTTACAACATCTAAGCTGGTATTCAGCTCTATTGCTTCAAGAGGCTGTTCATCAATACCTGCATAAAGCATGCTGCATTCAGTTTCGCTCAGGATATTATTATTGTAAGCATCCAGAATACCGGCCAATTCAAGGGCTTCTGTGTAATCAGCATCCTTCGGACGCAGATAACTTCCAGTACCGTCATAATTGTTTCTGGTGAGAAGTGCATCCGCCTGCATAGCCGCATCAATTGCATA
>JBNKGL010000056.1:0-8169 GCA_050289805.1 Cyclobacteriaceae bacterium | reverse complement strand
ATCCCGAAATGAGCTCGGGATATCGAATTTGATTAGGAACGCAACTACTGACTACTGACTACTGACTACTGACTACTGACTACCTATTATTTCTCCGCTGTCCACAACGTTTCCTTTTTCTCCTTACCTACCAGTAAAACGATCCGGGTAGGGTTTGGCAGCAGAACTAGTTTTGTATCCGGGTTGGAATAGTCATCCACATCCACAAATACACCCTGTCCGTTTGGAACATCGAATCCCTCTGCAGTCTTTACGATTTTATTAGGAATGTAGGCGATAGGCAAAAGGACGTCACTGTCAGGACACATTTCATCATGTACATGATGGAGTGCATCTTCCAGATAGGTTCCATACTTCTCCATGAAATCATCTTCCAGGTCGTGAAGTTCTTCTTCTTTGTCATCGTAGTGGGCGTCCGCATAATCAAGGGCGGCCAGAGCCATTTTGGCATTGATCAGGGAAGTAAGATCTCGGTCAAGAGCGGAAATATCCATAAAATTCGAGTATTAGGATTAAAAATATCTGCCCGACAAATGAACTAATTATTCTTATTCTAAAAAAGTGAGTTCATTGAAATTTCTTTTTAATACATGGGGCAAAGCATTAAATTAGCATAAACATCAGATGTTATGAGCCAGACAGACTTTCTTCCGTTATTGGGTACCGATCATATTGAATTTTATGTTGGCAATGCCAAACAGGCATCTATCTATTATCAGTATGCCTTTGGATTCGAATGGGTCGCGTATGCCGGACCTGAAACGGGTGTGAGAGATCGCGCCAGTTATGTCTTACAGCAGGGCAAACTTCGGTTTGTTCTTACCTCGGCGCTGCAGGAGGACAGTGATATTACCCGTCATGTAGCACGCCATGGAGATGGTGTAAAGGTATTGGCATTGTGGGTTGAGGACGCAGAAAAATCCTACTACGAAACGTTAAGCCGCGGAGCCGTTTCAGCCATTGAGCCGAAGACCGTCACCGATGAATATGGTTCTGTAACCACCGCATCCATCAGAACTTACGGGGATACGATTCATACTTTTGTGGATCGCTCTGATTATGACGGCCCTTTCATGCCAGGGTTCGAAGCACGTAAGAGCCCTTTCCCTGTGAAACCAATCGGCTTTAAATATGTCGATCACTGCGTTGGAAATGTAGGCTGGGGTGAAATGAACAGCTGGGTAGAATTCTATGAAAAGGTCATGGGATTTTCGTTGCTCGTTACCTTTGATGATAAAGACATCTCCACCGACTACACCGCTCTCATGTCGAAAGTTGTTTCGAACGGGAACGGTTATATTAAGTTTCCGATCAACGAGCCGGCAGAGGGTAAAAAGAAATCGCAAATTGAAGAGTATATTGATTTTTATAATGGGGCTGGTGTTCAGCATATCGCAATCGCGACCGATGATATCATTGATACAGTAGGTGAATTACGAAAACGCGGTGTTGAATTTCTTCATGTACCGGAGACCTATTATGAAGACCTGAAAGAACGTGTGGGTGAAATTGATGAAGATATTGAACCCCTGAAGGACCTCAATATTCTTGTGGACAGAGACAATGAGGGATATCTCCTTCAGATCTTTACCAAGCCGGTTCAGGACAGACCAACCGTATTTTATGAAATTATACAGCGAAAAGGAGCCAAATCCTTTGGAAAAGGTAATTTCAAGGCACTATTTGAAGCAATCGAGCGTGAGCAGGAATTGAGGGGTAACCTATAATTAATTTAATCTAAAATCTATATGACTGAAGTTCAGGCCAAAGCCGAAAAATGGCTCAACAGTTCCATTAGTGATGATGCCAAAAACCAAATTCGTGAATTGATGGATCAGCCGGATGCGCTGATGGAGGCATTTTATAAAAATCTTGAATTCGGTACGGGAGGATTGCGCGGAATAATGGGTATGGGTTCAAACAGAATGAACCGCTATACTATCGGTATGGCGACACAGGGTTTAGCCAACTACCTGATCAAGGAATTTCCAGGCAGACAGATTAAGGTGGCCATTGCGCATGACAGCCGAAATAACAGTCGGTATTTTGCCGAAACAACTGCGGCTGTATTCTCCGCCAACGGCATCAAGGTCTATTTATTCGAAGCACTGAGGCCAACTCCTGAATTATCCTTTGCCATCCGCTACCTGGGCTGTCAAAGCGGAGTCGTCATTACGGCCAGTCATAACCCCAAAGAATATAACGGTTACAAGGCATACTGGGATGACGGAGCTCAAATGGTATCTCCCCATGACACCAACGTAATAGATGAAGTTAATTCCATTGAATCTATCGACGAGGTGAAGTTTGATAAAAACGATGACCTGATTGAAATCATTGGCGAAAAAGTTGACAACGCCTACCTTGCTGAACTTAAGAAGCTGTCACTGTCGCCCGATTCAGTAGCCAGGGTTCATGATATGAAGATTGTCTTCTCCCCCATCCACGGTACAGGGATTACCCTGGTTCCGAAGGTGCTGGAGGAATTTGGTTTTACCAACGTAACGATCGTTGAGGAACAGGCCACCCCTAACGGAAACTTTCCGACCGTTGTTTATCCCAACCCGGAAGAGTCTGAAGCCATGAAACTGGCGATGGACAAAGCTCGGGAGATCGATGCTGATCTTATCATGGCGACCGATCCGGATTCAGACCGGGTGGGAATCGGGTGTAAAAATGACAAGGGTGAATTCCAGCTTCTGAACGGAAACCAGACCGGTTCCCTTCTGATTTATTATGTGTTGCTGCGCTGGCAGGAACAGAACAGGCTCGATGGAAATCAGTTCATCGTAAAGACGATTGTTACCACAGATCTGATTGAGCGAATCGCTGAGTATTTTAATGTTGATTGTTATAATACACTCACCGGTTTCAAATATATCGCAGCGATAATTAAATCACTTGAAGGCAAAAAGACCTTCATTGCAGGCGGCGAGGAAAGCTATGGATATCTCATTGGAGATTTCGTGAGGGACAAGGACGCGATTGCTTCCTGTGCGATGATCGCTGAGATGTGCGCATATGCCAAGGCCAAGGGCCAGACATTGTTCGATATGCTGCTGGAGATGTATGTGAAATTCGGTTATTATAAGGAAAGCCTTATTTCGATTACCAAGAAAGGAATGAAGGGAGCGGAAGAAATTCAGCAAATGATGGCGTCGTTCCGAACCAATCCCCCTGCATCATTTGGCGGATCAGAAGTTGTGAAAGTGATAGACTATAAGGCAAGCACTTCAAAAGATCTGCAGACGGGTGATGTTGAAACGATCGACTACGAAAAATCCAATGTTCTTCAGTTTTTCACCGCAGATGGATATAAAATTTCCGCACGGCCATCGGGCACAGAACCGAAGATCAAATTTTACATGAGTGTAAATGCCCCGCTGGCCTCCAGGGAGGAGTTTGAGAAGGTTACCAATGAACTTGATTCGGTACTAAATGAAATAAAACAAGATTTATCTTGACTTTAAATAATTGACCTTTAACAAGTTAATAATTAAAAATTTAAAGAAATGAACTTGGTTTAAGAAAGAAGGCAAGAATAAATACCCATTTTATGGGATAATTTTTACTTCAAAATATGACTATATTCAGGAATTGAATATATTAGTATGAACCAAGCGACCACTCGCCGACATATGCACGCAGATTCAGACTTACTCATGCAGAAGTTGGAATTCATCATGGAATCTCCAACGGAAAGGAACCGGTATAAGAGGCTTAAGAGCTACAAAGACAAGCTGAATTTTTTAAAGAACCATTTCATTATGTCTGATATGGCCATTCGATTACTGGAACGTCAATACCTTTTAAGTCCGGATAGCCAGGAAGAACTGATGAACAAAGTGGACCAGATCATATCGCGAATGGAAAGCTAATCAGCTTTTTTCGCGCACTTCCTTAATCATATTTTTAATATGTTGTTCAGCGCCAAATAAATTGGAGTAGGCAGCTGCAATTCGATGTTCGCTATCGAGAAGATAGGTAATTCTTTTTGAAACATTTAAGAAAGGCATTCTTGCCTCATATAATTTCGAAACCTTCCCGTCCAGGTCTGCCAGAAGTTCAAATGGCAGTGAATGCTTTGCCTTGAACTGAAGATGCTGCCGTACCGTATCTGTACTAATACCATAAACATCGATATCAAATTCTCTGAAAATCTCAAAGTGATCCCTGAATGAACACGCCTGTCGGGTGCATCCCGGGGTGAAATCCTTTGGATAAAAATAGAGAATGAGGGGTTTACCTTCCGCTGATTTACTTAACGTGAAAGTCTCTCCATTCGTTGACTGGAGTGTAAAATCGGGGGCTTTTGAACGAAGGGGTAATGCCATATTTAATTCATTAAGGAAAAACCAGGTCAGCTTCCTCAGCCTCAACATTACCCTGGTCATCAATACTGCTTAACTTTAAAGTTTTTAATTCATTAATCAGCAATGGATCGTATTTTACCCCAACACGAATATAATTTTCCGTATATCCGTACATCTTACCATCCTGAATATCTTCTTCGAATAGTACAGTTCTCACCGTTCCAAGCTGGCCTTCATAGTATGCCCTTCTCTTCTTTTCGGAAAGAATCCTAAGCATTTTGGAACGCCGGGCACGTTCCTTCTGCGGCACACTTTCTTTCATTTCCGCTGCAGGGGTATTGGGCCTTTCACTATATGTAAAGACGTGGAGATAAGAAATATCAAGTTCATTCAGGTACCTGTAGGTCTCAAGGAAGTCTTCTTCGGTCTCGCCTGGAAAACCAACAATCACATCCACGCCGATACAGGCATCAGGCATTTCACGACGTATCTTGTTGATCCTGCTGGTATACAGGTCTGACAGATAACGCCGTTTCATTTTCTTCAATACATTGTCGGATCCAGACTGCAGGGGTATATGAAAATGAGGCACGAATTTTTTTGATCCGGCCACATGTTCAATGATTTCATCATGCAGCAGGTTTGGCTCAATCGAAGAAATACGAAACCGCTCTATTGGAACCTGGTCATCAAGGGCGCGTACCAGGTCGATAAAACGATCCTCACGCCTGCCATCCCTGATTCCAAAATCACCCGTATTCACGCCAGTGAGAACAATTTCCCTCACATCCTCTTCCGCAATTGAAATTGCCTGATTCACAACATCCTCAATCGTGGAACTCCTGCTTTTGCCACGGGCCAGTGGGATGGTACAGAATGTGCAACTGTAGTCACATCCGTCCTGAACCTTCAGAAAGGTACGTGTCCGGTCGTCGATCGAATAGGATGGCACAAAAGTGTTGGCTTCATTAATTTCTGAAGCAAGGATTTTGGTATCAGGTTCACGGCGAAAGCCATCCAGCAATTCCACCAGCCGGAATTTTTCAGCGGCACCGAGCACTGCATCGACACCTTCAATTTCAGAAATTTCCTTTGGCTTCAGCTGGGCATAGCAACCAATGATGGCTATGTACGCATCTGGTGAAATCTTTCGTGCCTCCCTGACTATTTTTCGGCATTTTTTATCGGCATTATCGGTTACAGAACACGTATTGATAATAAAAATATCCGGTGTGTCTGTGAAATCCGCTTTTACATAGCCTTTCTCTTCAAACTTTCTGGAAATGGCAGAAGTTTCGGAAAAATTCAGCTTGCAGCCCAAAGTATAAAACGCCACTTTTTTCATGAGGCTGCAAAGATACAAATTTTCAGCAAGTGGTTAATGGGAGATGGTGGCGTGATTGATAATGGCGCCATCCTGAATCTCAAGTTTGCGGTCGGCCATATTCGCCAGTTCCTCATTGTGGGTTACGATTACAAAAGTCTGATTGAATTCTTTTCGGAGGTCAAAAAACAGTTTATGCAAATCCTCCGTGTTTTTTGAATCAAGGTTTCCGGAAGGCTCATCTGCAAAAACGATCGCCGGATCATTGATCAGGGCTCGTGCCACAGCAACCCGCTGTTGCTCTCCCCCACTTAATTCTGAAGGCTTATGATCACTCCTTTCACTCACGCCAAGTCGATCCAGCAATTCCATCGCCCTGCGTTCTACGATTGATGAATCTCCGCCTGCGATGTAGCCCGGTATACAAACATTTTCAAGTGCGGTAAATTCCGCCAGCAGATTATGAAACTGGAATATGAATCCAATGCGTTTATTGCGAAATGCAGCTTTGTCTCTGCCGCGCAGTTTACTCATCTCCTGCCCGTTAATAATCAGCACACCGCCATCAGGAGTATCCAGAGTCCCCAGGATATGCAACAGGGTACTTTTACCAGCACCTGACGATCCGACAATTGAAATTATTTCTGAGGGTGCAACATGAAGATCAATACCTTTTAGCACCTGTAACTCACCGTATGACTTAGTAATCCCCTTTGCTTCGAGCATGAATCGAATAAGATTGAATGAAGTGGTTCAAACTTACTAAATAGATTTTAGAGATCGGGTCTCAGGTGATTTTAAAATGACATTTGTTGTTAGATACGCACAAAACGGTTAGTTTCGTGCAAAAATTTGATGGCATGAACATTCACGAATATCAGGCAAAAAATATACTTAAAAACTACGGTGTAAATGTACAACGCGGTATCGTTGCTGATAATGCAGATAAAGCCCAGACTGCGGCAAAAGAACTGCATGCGGAAACGGGAACCAGCTGGTATGTGATCAAAGCACAGATCCATGCGGGCGGCCGCGGTAAGGGAAAAATTCGGGAAACCGGATCTAACGGGGTTGTATTAGCGAAATCACTGGCCGAAGTACCTGAAAAAGTGAAAAATATTCTCGGCGGAACCCTGGTGACACATCAGACCGGAGAAGAGGGTAAGCGTGTCAATAAGGTTCTCATCGCGGAAGATGTTTATTATCCGGGTGATTCTGAACCCAAAGAATATTATTTATCGATCCTTCTGGACCGTGCAAAAAGTCAGAATGTTATCATGGCTTCTACGGAAGGCGGGATGGATATTGAAGATGTGGCTGCCAATACGCCCGAAAAGATTATCAAGGAATGGATTGATCCTGCTGTAGGTCTTCAGGGATTTCAGGCGCGTAAAATCGCATTCGCACTTGGTTTGAGTGGCAACGCGTTTAAGGAAATGGTGAAATTCATTTTCTCACTTTACAAAGCCTACGAAGGAACTGATTCTTCGATGTTTGAGATCAACCCGGTATTGAAAACTTCCGATGACAGGATTCTTGCCGTTGATGCAAAAGTAAACCTGGATGACAACGCGCTGTACCGCCATAAGGATCTAGCAGAGATGCGTGACCTTTCGGAAGAAGATCCATTGGAGGTGGAAGCCGGCAAATCCGGACTTAATTATGTAAAACTGGATGGGAATGTTGGATGCATGGTGAACGGTGCCGGACTGGCGATGGCCACGATGGATATTATCAAGCTTTCTGGCGGTGAACCTGCAAACTTCCTGGATGTTGGAGGTGGAGCAAACGCTGAAACAGTTGAGGCAGGTTTCAGGATCATTCTGAAGGATCCGCATGTGAAAGCCATCCTGATCAACATTTTTGGTGGAATCGTTCGTTGTGACAGGGTTGCCAATGGTGTTGTTGAAGCCTATAAGAAGATCGGCAATATCGATGTTCCTATTATTGTTCGCTTACAGGGAACCAATGCTGAAGAAGGCGCTCGTATCATTGAAGAATCAGGATTGAAGGTTTCTTCTGCGATTGTACTGAAAGATGCGGCAGAAAAGGTAAAAGAAGCGATTGCAGGTTAGTGGATCGCTTCGCTCAGCCTGCCGGCAGGCAGGGAATACCAGAGTTTTATAGCAATATGCGTCCGTAGTTCAACTGGATAGAATACCAGATTTCGGCTCTGGGGGTTGAGGGTTCGAATCCTTCCGGACGCACTTAAGAATGGGAAAGCCACCCGCCTTTGGCGGTTGGCTTTTTTGTTACCGTTCGAATCAAGCCAAAGGTTTGAATGAGAATGTGTAACAGAAAAGCGTTGAGCGAAGCGAAAGGGCTTTCCATTTAGACTACGGCGTTAGTAAGGATCGCCGACTATTAGTCAGTAGTCAGTAGTCAGTAGTCAGTAGTCAGCCTGCCGGCTGGTAGCGCCCAGCAAGCCGAACTTGTCCCGAAAGGAACCCTTTGTTTCAGAATATCCTCGCTAGAATTGACCTCTCAGCAAGTTCTAATAACAATACATTAGGGCATAAAAATGCACGCCGT
>JBNKGL010000055.1:0-8823 GCA_050289805.1 Cyclobacteriaceae bacterium | reverse complement strand
CCGTAGGGATTAGCTATGGGTAGCAAACGAAGATAATAAAACAGGACCGTGCCATCGGTACGGTTGGGGTTGACCGTGATAAATCATTTCTTGAGAGAAATCGGATAGACGTGGCAAACACATATACAAAAATCCATATACACGTGATCTTCGCAGTGAAATTCCGGCAGGCGTTGATAATGTCGAATTGGGAGAATGAATTATTCAAATATATCACCGCGATAGTTAGAAATAATGGTCATAAGCTACTACAAATCAATGGTATGCCAGATCATGTTCATATGTTGATTGGTATGAGGCCTTCTCAGTCTTTATCAGAATTAATAAAACTTGTGAAGATGCAATCCTCATTTTGGATAAATCAAAATAAAAAATGCAACAGTAAATTTCAATGGCAATCAGGTTTTGGAGCATTCGCGCTTTCTTCATCTGATATCGAAACTGTCATTACATATATAGCAAATCAGAAGATTCGACATCGAAATCACACATTCTTAAATGAGTATTTGGAATTTCTCACAAAGGAAAAGATCACGTTTGACCCAAAGTTTATTTTTGAATCAACTCTTTGATCGACGCTAAAATTTTTATTAACCTATGCTACCTTCAGCTTGGAGTACTTCGACTTGCTGAATTTCTCTTCAGCATAGTCACGGGTAATGATGAGTTCTTTCACGGTGTCATCTGAAGGCAATTCGAACATGGCATCGTTAATGATGGCTTCACATATTGACCGTAATCCCCGTGCGCCCAACTTGTAATCCATTGCTTTTTCGACGATGAAGTCAAGCGCATCCTTTTCGAATTCCAGCTTGATGTTTTCAATATCGAATAATTTCTTGTATTGCTTAACAAGTGCATTTTTTGGCTGGGTAAGAATTTTACTCAGCGCATCCTCATCCAGAGGGTTCAGGAATGTGAGGACAGGGAGACGACCGATCAATTCCGGTATCAATCCAAAACTTTTCAGGTCCTGGGCACTTACAAAACGCAATAAGTTGTCATTTTCCACATCCAGCGTATCGAAACGATCAGACGAAGAGGCAAATCCTATAGGCCGCGTGTTTAATCGTTTGGCGATATTTCTTGAAATACCGTCGAAGGCCCCGCCGCATATGAACAGAATGTTTTCTGTATTCACGGAAATCATTTTCTGGTCGGGATGCTTTCTCCCTCCCTGAGGTGGAACATTTACAGTAGTTCCTTCAAGCAGTTTCAATAACGCCTGCTGTACACCTTCTCCACTTACATCACGTGTAATGGACGGGTTGTCTGACTTACGTGCAATTTTATCAAGTTCATCAATGTAGACAATTCCGCGTTCCGCTGCTTCCACATCGTAATCAGCCGCCTGGAGTAGACGGGTAAGGATGCTTTCGACATCTTCACCCACATATCCGGCTTCGGTGAGTACTGTGGCATCCGCGATGCAGAAAGGCACCTCAATGATCTTTGCCAGTGTTCTGGCCAGGTATGTTTTGCCTGTACCGGTTTCCCCTACCATGATGATATTCGATTTTTCAATCGTGATCTCATCCGCATCGGGCTCCTGCATCAGTCTTTTGTAGTGATTGTAAACCGCCACTGATACTACTTTCTTCGCTTCATCCTGACCGATAACAAATTCGTCCAGGAATTTCTTCATATCCTTGGGTTTCACAAGGTTGAATGACGGCTTGCTTTTGATGCTACCTGATGCTTTTTTCTCCTCCGTGAGGATCTGATTTGCCTGCGTAATACATTTGTCACAGATGTGCGCATGTATTCCGGAGATCATCAGATCCACGTCTTTCTTATTTCTACCGCAAAAAGAACAGGTTACTTCAGCCATTATTGTCTGTGTCTTTCGAGAACTTCATCGATCAGTCCGTATTCCTTAGCTTCTTTTGCGCGCATCCAGTAATCACGGTCTGAATCTTGTTCAATTTTATTATACTTCTGGCCCGTATGTTTCGCCAGTATTTCATACAGGTCTTTACGCAATTCCTGCATTTGTTTTAAGGTAATTTCCATATCCCGGCTCTGACCCTGCATACCTCCGCTAGGCTGGTGGATCATGATTCGGGCGTGTGGCAAAGCAGCTCTTTTGCCCTTTGCACCAGAACACATCAGTACTGCCGCCATGGAAGCGGCCATCCCGGTACATATGGTCGCCACCTCCGGATTTACATACTGCATAGTATCATATATACCCAAACCGTCATAAACGGAACCACCCGGACTATTAATATACATGATGATATCCTTCTTGGGATCACTTGATTCCAGGAATAATAGCTGTGCGGTAATGATGTTCGCGATCTGGGAATCAACCCCCATTCCAAGGAAAATGATCCTGTCTGAAATAAGTCGTGTAAAGACATCTATCGCACGGAAGTTTCCCGGGCGTTCTTCAATAACATATTGGGTCATATTTTC
This sequence comes from Cyclobacteriaceae bacterium, assembly GCA_050289805.1. Classification (GTDB taxonomy): domain Bacteria; phylum Bacteroidota; class Bacteroidia; order Cytophagales; family Cyclobacteriaceae; genus JAUILA01. The sequence goes on along the minus strand of JBNKGL010000055.1, from coordinate 6,405 downwards.
AACGTAATTCGAGTAGTCATCGAATACGCTTCCACTGATACCGCGTCCCTGTACGGCATATTTTCTAAATTCGTCTTTATTGAGCTCGTTCATCGTTTTTTCTTGTCTATGACTATACTCAATGATAACAAGAAATTGATTAAAAAATCTATAAATGATCAAAAAAGCCCCGCATGGGGCCTTTTGGATTATTTACTTTCTTTTTCAACAATTTTTTTGAATTCATCCAGGCTAACCTTCTTCTCCTTGATGGTAATCTTGCTTTTTACAAGATCCAGGATGCGATTATCCCGAAGTTCGCCGTAGAGCCTCATATAATTCTGGCCATTTTCTGCTTTCAAATAATTATCTGCAAAAGCATCCATGTGTTCCATCAGTTGTTCTGCTGCCCCGGCACCTCCAAGCTGCTGCAGAATCATCGCTTTTGCCTGGTTCACTACTTCTTCATGCTCCACATTGATCTCATTATCATCTGTAATCTTATTCTTGATAAGATCCCATTTCATTGAATCAACATAATCGTCAAACTCCCTGTCCACGTCCTCCTGTGTTACTTTCCCCTCATTGCTTCGAAGAAGCCATTCTTTCAGGAAGTCCCCGGGAATTTCAATTTTAGTATCCTTCACCAGCAAATCGCGGATTTCCCGATCCAGGAAATAACCCGTTTCCCGATTGTAATTTTCTTCTACCGTGGATTTTACCTTTTCGATAAACTCCTTCTCATCTTTTACGACATCCTTTCCAAAAACGCCATCAAAAAGCTCCTGGTTCATTTCAGCGGGCTCGACATGGTTTATTTTGTCAAGTTTGAATTCAAAATCACCGGAAAGCTCCTTGGCCTTGTCTTCTCCGATATTCAGCGCATGTGAAACAGCATGCGCATCCTTGAAGTCTTTCTTAATATCCAGGGTAACGACATCTCCGGGTTTTGAAGAAAGCATTTTCTTCTCACCACTTTTGCTCAGATAATTGAATTTGATGATTCCTTCATTGGTTAATTCACCATCTTTTGAGGATAAAGTACCCATGAAGTCATCACCACTTACCGGTTTTTCGGTGTTTGATTGCTTGCCAAATTGCTCCTTGATATTATCCAGGGTCTCATCCAGCGTCTTCTTATCCAACTCTATCTTGTACTGGGTAACTTTTACCTTGTCGCTGATGTCATATTTGAAATCGTCTACCATCCCAATGGAATAGTCAAATTCAAACTCTTTCTGGTTATCCCAGTCAACCGACTCAGCTTTCTTCAGGTCCGGAAGCGGATCTCCTAAAAGGTTAAGCTTGTTTTCCTTGATATAATTATTGACAGATTCGGAAAGGAGACGATTGATTTCTTCAACAAGGATCGATTTGCCGTACATTTTTTTAATCAGCCCGGTGGGAACCTTGCCAGGACGGAATCCTTTGATGGAAGCAGTCCGTGCATACTCCTTTACTTTTTCTTCAACCTTAGGTTGATAATCATTTTCCTTTAGTGTAATTTTAATTAAAGCTTCTGTTGAGCTTTTTTTGTCTAAAGTGATGTCCAAAGCAATATTGTTTTAAGTGGATAATACGTAAAAACCCCCAATCCAGACACAATCAATGATATACTAGTGATGGTCATGACAGGGGGTCCTTTAAATGTGCGGATGGAGGGACTCGAACCCCCATGCCGTAAGGCGCTAGATCCTAAGTCTAGTGCGTCTACCAATTTCGCCACATCCGCAAGAAAATTGGAGTGCAAATTTAGCTATTATCTGAATTTGAACAAAGACTGGAAGAAATATTTTATTTTTATTGATCACCTTTGAGGTAAGTGGCAGAGAAAATAGACATAGAACAGGAAAATAAGGAGATCGTTCGGCGGTACAGGCAATTGTTGCGAAGAGCCAAGCCAGTTCTGAAGGAGGGTGATTCTAAACTGATCCGAAAAGCGTTTAATACGGCCCTGGAGGCTCATAAGGGCGTTCGGCGCAAGTCAGGTGAGCCCTATATATTTCACCCGCTCAGTGTTGCCCGTATCTGTATTGATGAAATAGGACTGGGCACTACATCCATCGTGGCGGCATTGCTTCATGATGTTGTGGAGGATACAGAAACGACTGTTCAGGATATCGAACGTGATTTTGGAAAGAAAATAGCCCGAATCATCGACGGTCTCACCAAAATCTCAGGTGTATTCGAACATGGAAGTTCACAGCAGGCCGAGAATTTCCGGAAAATGCTTCTTACACTCTCCGAAGATGTAAGGGTGATTCTCGTGAAGCTGGCCGACCGCCTGCATAACATGCGTACGCTCGACAGCATGCCTGAGCACAAGCAATACAAAATAGCCAGTGAGACCATATTCCTGTATGCCCCCCTGGCCCACCGCCTGGGGCTATATGCGATAAAAACTGAACTGGAAGACCTGTACCTGCGCTACACCGATCGCGAGGCGTATGATGACATTGTTGAGAAGGTCGCGGATACGAAAGAGGCACGTGACAGGTTCATCAAGAGTTTCATCCGACCGATTCAAAAAGAACTTGCGCAGACCAAGCTTGATTATGTCATTAAGGGTCGTCCTAAATCTGTTCACAGCATCTGGAACAAGATGAAAAAACAAGATATACCTTTTGAGGAGGTATATGATCTTTTTGCGATTCGGATTATCATCGATACCGATGTAGAGAATGAAAAGGCCGCATGCTGGAAAGTATATTCCATAGTGACGGATTTCTACAAGCCAAACCCGGATCGGCTCAGGGACTGGATCAGCACACCGAAGGCGAATGGATATGAGTCGCTTCATACGACTGTAATGGCCAAGAACGGCCAGTGGGTGGAAGTTCAGATCCGAACGACACGTATGGATGAGATTGCCGAAAAAGGATATGCGGCACACTGGAAATATAAGGATAACCCTCAAGGACACAGTTCCGGACTTGAGCAATGGATCACCAAGGTGCGTGACATGCTGGAACAGAATGACAGCTCGGCGCTTGAGTTCGTGGATGATTTCAGGGGAAACCTGTTTAACGAGGAGGTATTTGTTTTCACACCCAAAGGAGATCTGAGGACGTTGCCCAATGGCGCTACCGCATTGGATTTTGCCTTCGATATTCACTCCGAGGTTGGCGCGAAATGCATAGGAGCCAAAGTGAATCAGCGCCTTGTACCGATTACGTATAAATTGAAGAACGGAGACCAGGTTGAGATACTGACGTCCAATAAGCAAAAGGCAAATGAGGACTGGCTGCGTTTTGTCGTTACCTCAAAGGCACGTTCCAAAATAAAGGATGAACTGAAGGAAGATCAGAAGTTCATTGCAGATCAGGGCCGTGAGACTCTGATCAGAAAGCTGAAGCAGTTGAAAATGGATCCGAATACTGACACTTTTGACAGACTTAGGGCCTTTTTTAATCTCAATAATCACTTTGAATTATTTCTGCGGGTAGGAAAGGGGATGATCGACCAGAAAGACATCAAGTCGTTCAAGAACTTTAAGCCCTCACAAACGATCAAATCCAGGTCGCAGGAACAAACCCAGAAGACTATCAAGGATGCGAAGACCTTTGAACAGGAATTCAAAAAGGTAAAGTCTGATGACATGCTTTTGATAGGGGAGGATATGGATGTGGTTGATTACAAGCTTGCCAAGTGCTGCAACCCGATTCCGGGTGACAATGTATTTGGTTTTGTTACTGTTAATGAAGGGATCAAGATACATCGGACTACATGCCCGAATGCGCCCGAATTATTGGCAAACCACGCCCATCGCGTCATCAAGGCAAAATGGGCATCTCAGCATGCGTCGGCATTTTTGGTCGGACTGAAAATTATTGGTACTGACAGGGTTGGATTGATCAATGATGTTTCCTCGATTATTTCAGAGGAGCTCAAGGTGAATATGCGATCAATGTCGATTGATACGGATTCAGGCATATTTGAGGGAAATATCATGTTATATGTAAATGACACCAGCCATCTTGATCTTCTCATTCAGAAATTGAATAATGTGGAGGGTGTCGTGAAGGTTTCAAGATTTGAATCCAATACCAAGCCTGACGATGATTCCAAGGTGGATAACAAATTTGAGCATCAGGAATAAGCAATTATTACAGGTCGGGCAGAAGTACTATATTTGCACTCCGTCCATGAGAACCAGGATAAAATGAGTCAGACAGCATACGAGGAAGTTAAAAAAATCTTTACCGCCTATCTTGAAAATAAGGGGTTGCGTAAAACACCTGAACGTTATGCAATCCTGGAGGAGATTTATTCGAGAAGCGGTCATTTTGATGTGGAATCACTGTACATCAGCATGAAAAATAAGAATTACAGGGTAAGCCGGGCCACGGTATACAATACGCTTGACCTGCTGGTGGAGTGTGACCTTGTAAGCAAGCATCAGTTCGGTCGCAATCTTGCTCAGTACGAGAAGTCTTACGGCTATAAGCAGCATGATCACCTGATTTGTACGGAATGTCATAAGGTTGTTGAATTCTGTGATCCGAGGATTCACCAGATCCAGACCATGGTAGGGGATCTGCTGAATTTTGACATTCTGCATCACTCTTTGAATTTATATGGCGTTTGCGGCGATTGCCGCATCCGCATTGAAACTGAAAAGAAAAAAAATGAAGTTCAGTCATAATGTACAGGATGGTGTGCTCACTATTGCACTCGAAGGTGACCTGATTGGTGAGAACAGCGGGATCGACCTGATTGAACTGGTAAATGCACAAATTTCCGACGGACAGCGATTGTGCCTGATCGATATCAGCAAACTTCGCTATATAAACAGCAGTGGAATAGGAGTACTTATTACAATACTTACTAAATTCAGGAATAAGGGAGGTGAAATTTGTCTGATGAATCCTTCCGAGAATGTAAAGAAGCTGCTTATCATCACGAAGCTCAACGCTATCTTTTTGATAGCCCATACCCGTGAGGAAGCAATTAAATTATTAACACAGCACAGTTAAGAACGACGATTCATGAAGGTCGATGTACTATTAGGATTACAATGGGGAGATGAAGGTAAAGGTAAGATTGTTGATTACCTTGCCAAACAATATGATGTTGTAGCACGCTTTCAGGGCGGACCAAATGCGGGACACACACTTGAATTTGATGGAATCAAGCATGTGTTACACCAGATTCCCTCAGGCATCTTCCATGCCCATATCCGCAATATCATTGGTAATGGGGTAGTACTTGATCCGATTGTTTTTCGCCGTGAGATCGAGGGGCTTCAGAAATATGACGTCGACGTTTATAAAAATCTATATCTAAGCAAGAAGGCACAGCTGATACTTCCCACCCACAGGTTGCTGGATGCCGCCTATGAACGCGTTAAAGGTGAAAGTAAAATCGGAAGCACGCTGAAAGGCATTGGTCCGACTTACCAGGATAAGATCGGCCGTTTAGGACTTCGTGTGGGAGATATTATTTCCGGTCGTTTTGATGAAAAATATCAGAACCTCAGGAACCGGCATTTGCAAATACTGGAGCAGATGGGAGAGAAGCCGGACCTGGAGGAAATGGAGAAGGATTTTTTCAGTGCCACTGACTTCATGCAGAATTTTCAGTTCGTTGAGAGCGAGTACATGGTAAATGAAGAGGTTACCAATGGCAATCGAATTCTGGCGGAGGGTGCACAGGGATCTTTGCTTGATATTGATTTCGGAAGTTATCCTTTTGTTACCAGTTCGAATACCACTGCTTCAGGTGCGTGTAGTGGAATGGGTATTGCCCCGCGTCACATTGGGGAAGTCTTTGGAATTTTCAAGGCGTATTGCACGCGTGTTGGCAGCGGCCCCTTTCCTACGGAATTGTTTGATGCTGATGGTGAACTGATGAGAAATGTGGGTAATGAATTTGGAAGTACGACCGGACGCCCGCGGCGATGTGGGTGGATTGATCTGCCTGCATTGAAATATGCCATCATGATTAACGGTGTTACTCAATTATTCATGATGAAAGCCGATGTGCTGAATGAATTTAAGGAGATCAAGGCATGCACACATTACAGGCTGAACGACGGAACGGAGACGGATATGTTTCCCTATGAATTAACCGATCATAAAATCACACCGGTTTATAAAACCCTCCCGGGTTGGAATTGCTCGCTGGACGGACTCACCGAATATGAACAGCTGCCAGGTGCGTTGATAGAATACATCGCATTTCTGGAAGAAACTCTTGGCGTACCTGTGAATATTGTTTCTACGGGTCCTGACAGGACGGAGACGATCATCCGCAAGGAAGTGGTGGCATAGGCATCATTTTTCCAATAAAAACTGAAAATCACCACATTCTGCAATCCGAAATTTCAGATTGGTAATTATCGCAAATAACTTTTTCCGGGGGTTGTGATTATTGAAATCTGAATTCAGATGTCTTTATATAACTTGATTTTGCACAAAAAAATCA
>JBNKGL010000054.1:0-10444 GCA_050289805.1 Cyclobacteriaceae bacterium | reverse complement strand
AAGCAGGTGTAATGTGTATTGAACATGGTTTTTTTGTAAGTGAAGAAACACTTAAGTTAATGAAAGAAAAAGGTGCTTGGCTTTCTCTTCAGCCTGTTTTTGTAGATGATATGACTTGGGACAATCCTTTAAGTCAATCCAAATTCGAAGGGATTGTAGAAGCAATCGACAAAGTATTTCCCCTTGCAAAAAAAGTTGGAGTTAATATAGCCGTGGGCAAGGATCATCTTTTTGGCCCTGAAACTGCGCTACAGCAGAACGAATATGTCGTCAGATTGGGAAAATGGTTTACCCCATACGAAGCACTGAAAATATATACCTCTGAAAATGCGCGGCTCCTGGAGATGTCGGGTCCCAGACACCCGTATCAGGATGGTCCGCTTGGTGTTGTAAAAGAAGGTGCTTATGCCGATTTAATTTTGGTAGACGGAAACCCGCTGGAGAAACTCGAACTTGTGGCTGACCCGGAGAATAATTTCGTGGTCATCATGAAGGATGGTAAAATTTATAAGAATGCATTAAAATAATCTATGAGAATAGTTTTAACAATCTCCCTGATTTTTATCTTCCTGTGCAATGCTGTAGAGACATTTGCACAGGAAGATTCTACCTCTAACCAGCTTACTATTCCTCAGAAGGATCTCAAGGAGGTCAAATTGTTAACCGCGGCGGAACAGCTTGAAAATCCGGATTTTATCGGATCCTGGCCCATGTTTGGCTCCGGATTACGGTTAAAGATCGGAGGCTATTTCAAAACCGATTTTGTTTACGATTTTGACGGCACCCTGGATAAAAATCAATTTTTAATGCGAACTATACCCGTCGAAGGCCAACCGGAATACGGCAGGGAGGGCTACGTCTCGTTCTTTGCCAAGGAGACCCGAATTAATATTGATATCAGGAGGATGGATAAGGATAAAATACCACTTCAGGCATTTGTAGAGGGGGATTTTTTTTCTTCAACCAACCAGTTTCGGTTGCGGCATGCCTACATTTCCGCAGGTGATTTTATTATTGGTCAGACATGGACAACATTGTCATTTCTTGAATCAATGGCTTTTATGATTGATTTTGCTGCCGGAGATGCACTTTTTGGTGGCAGAAGCGTCCAGATCAGGTATCAGAAACAACTCACCGAAACTGTTAAGTTGTACGCAGGACTCGAATATTTATCCTCCCTGGGTATTGAAAATCCAAATAGTCTTGAAGGTGAGGCAAATATTCAACTTCCATTATTGGCTTTAAGGCTGGATAAACGCTGGAAAACCGGGGTGCTCTTTCTGGGTAGCAGTATTGCACAGCTTCGCTGGGATGGGGGTACAGACGGACCGAGCGATCAAACCTACCAGCTCTCATTGGTGGTGGCGGGCAGACAGTACATTGGGAAAGGAGATTACTTCACTTTTAATGTAAGTACAGGAAACGCATTTGGAGAAAATATTATTGCATTTGCAGGCAGTAACGCCAATGCCGTATTGAATGATAATGGTGAACTTGAAGCGATTCAGGGGTTGTCGGCCATGTTTGGATTCATGCACCGATGGACATCTAAACTGGAATCAAATTTGAATTATGCTTATGGCTGGCTGGATGCGCCGGAAGGAAGACAACCTTTTGCTTTGAAAAGAGGGGGGATAGGGCACGTTAACCTGGTGTATAATTTTGATAAGAATTTGTCGACAGGCGTTGAATATATGTGGGGAGCACAGAGAACTGCCAATGATGCTTTCGGTAATGCCGGAAGGATTCAGTTCATGGCCAAATTTGCCTTCTGATCGTATGATATAATCAGATTTAAATCCATTCAGGCCATCTGATAATTATCATCCTGCCTATGATGTAATCATGGGTAAACTTTGAACAAAGGGTTAAACAAACAGAACAATAGCTTAACCCTTTTCAGAATTTGACAAGCATCTTTATTTGATAAATGAGCAACGGATTTATCGTTAAAGAAATCTGAATACAGGGATTTAATTACAATTTCCTATAAACAGGAATGGCTCTAAAACATAATTCTTAAATAATTATAATCATGATCAAACATTTCACAACCAAGCATCTAATTCAGGCCGTGAACCTGTTTATAATTGTGCTGTTGACCAGCTTAAGTATTACCGTACTCGCACAACAGTCATCAGAAACCACGGTTGTACTTATCACGAATGCAAAAATCTTTGACGGGGTTAATGAAGCATTGACCGAAGGAGATATTCTCATCGAGAATAACCTGGTAAAAGAGATCAGTCCGGATATCCGCGCTCCAAGAGGCGCCACTGTCATTGACGCAGCCGGAAAGACGGTCATTCCGGGGTTAATTGACATGCACTGGCATATGGCCCTGGCGGAATTACCAATGACTTTTGTGCTCTCCGGAGATGCCTTTGAAGTTGGAATTCGGAGTACACTGGCTTCTCCCAAGACCCTGATGCGGGGGTTCACGACGGTTCGGGATATGGGCGGAAGCGTATTCAGTCTGAAAAAACTTATCGATGAGGGATTAGTGGTTGGACCCCGTATTCTCCCTTCCGGACCAATGATCAGTCAGACAGGAGGGCATTTTGACTACCGCCTGATCAATGAAATACCTGATAGACTGGGTAACATGAATTACTGGAGCAAAGTAGGTATGACCGCTATAGCCGATGGGGTTCCGGAAGTTCGTAAGCGAACCCGTGAAGCGTTTATGCTGGGAGCTACCCAGATCAAAATTGCCGGTGGCGGTGGAGTTGCTTCCAGTTATGATCCCATCGATGTACGCCAGTATTCTCTTGAGGAAATGCAGGCAATAGTGGACGTTGCCGAGAGCTACAACAGCTATGTAGCTGCGCACATCTTTACGGACGATGCTATACAACAGGCGGTAAAAGCCGGGGTTAAAAGTATTGAACATGGGATGCTCATGAGCCGGGAAACCCTTCAGATGATGAAGGATAACGATGTATGGTTGAGCACTCAGCCCATCCTGAACGATGAGGATGCGGATCAGTTTCCAAACCCGGAGTCGAACAGAAAGTTCGCGGAAGTGACAAAAGGAACGGATAACGTTTATACCCTTGCTAAAGAGATCGGGGTAAATATGGCCTTTGGAACAGACTTGTTTATGAGTGCAGAAGCTGCGGCTAAGCAAGGAAAATTACTCGCTAAGCTAACACGCTGGTTCACCCCGTATGAAGCCTTAAAAATTGCTACATCAGAAAATGCTAAACTTTTGGAGCTGTCAGGCCCGCGTCACCCATACAAGGAAGGGGCACTTGGAGTGGTAAAGGAAGGTGCTTATGCCGATATGATTATTGTGGACGGTAATCCGCTGGAAGATCTGAATTTGGTTGCAAATCCGGAAAAGAATTTTGTAGTAATCATCAAGGATGGTAAGGTTTATAAAAACACGATTGAATAAACTAATAATTCCTATCCACACCAGTTCCTGACCTACTTTTGAATGATGATCAATACAATTAGCATAAAAAATAAGAAAATGAAATATACAACTGTTTTGATCACCGCTTTCGCATTTATCATTACTAACCCTCTTTTAGCCCAGGAAGTTGAAGAGGATCCCCGGGATGAGAGCAATGCACAACTGGCCAGGGAACTTGCCAATCCAAATGCTACAGTGGGGCAAATGCTGTTTCCAATCGATTATATACATTATAACGGCGACCTGCCTGACGCGAGCCAGGGCGGTCTTGTCCTAAATTTTCAACCTTCGCTGCCTGTTCCATTGGCAGAAGGTGTGAATCTTTATGTCAGGCCGTTGATACCAATTTATTTATCTCAGCCCGTTATTGGCGATGAGGGTTTTACAAAGGAAGGAGGACTGGGAAATATTTCCGCGGATGTAGCTGTAGGTAAAACCTGGCCTGCCAAATGGATTACCCTCGTAGGTGTTTTTGGTGGATTCCCCACGGCATCCAACAAAGCACTACGCTCAAAACAAGTTACTTTAGGACCTGAGATAATGGTTGCTAAGCTAACAGGTTTTGGTGCCCTGGGGTTAATTGTCAGCCATGCATGGGGCGTTGGAGATCCGAGTGATCCGGATGATGCATCCTCTGCCGTAATACCCGATGATTATTGGATTACCGCCGATGGTTCACCAAGTGCGAGCGTAACTGCCGGCCAGTATTTTTATACCATTAACCTGAAAGAGGGATGGCAAATCACTGCATCCCCTACGTATGCCTACAATCACAATGGGTCTGATGGAAATAAGTTTACGTTCCCTATCGGAACCGGAGTTCAGAAAGTCCTCAGGGCTGGTAAAATACCCCTGCGTCTGGGCGTTCAATATTGGTATTATCTTGCAGCCCCGGATACTTTCGGACCTGCGCATCAACTACGGTTCACCGTGGCGCCTGTGATTCCGTTGCCATGGTGACAATGCATCAAATAGACTAAAGCATAGATTATTAAAGCCCTTTTGCGTTTAGGCATTTCAGCAACTTTTACAATGAAATATTTTTTATTATTGAGTTTACTTATCTAATATCTCGTCTTAAAGAAAATCCCATGAAATCACAATTCAATTACTCTCTCTGTTTCGTGTTTGGTTTGACATTTTTATTTAGTGGTTGTAATAAAAATTCAGAACAACGCTCAGAAGACAAAAAATCAGACCAGGCTATCAACCTGGATGAATTTACGTCGATGCAAATGACCGGGGTGGAACAAGTTTCAATTGAGGTGGATCTGGAGGGTGCGGTGCAGCGGCTGTCAAAAGCAGTGACGTTCCCGACTATCTCGAACCAGGACAGGAATGACTTTAACGCCAAAGCATTTACCGATTACCATACCTTTTTAGAACAAGCTTACCCACTGGTACACAAGACGCTGAAAAAGGAGGTCCTCGGTGACCCCCGGCCTTATAGCCTGCTATTTACCTGGGAAGGAAAAGACCCGGGTTTACAGCCGGCACTTTTTTATGCACATGAAGATGTCGTGCCTGTGCCGGAAGATTCCAGAGATCAATGGGAAGTCGATCCATTTGCCGGAACTGTAAAAGATGGGTATATCTGGGGTCGTGGTGTGTTGGATGATAAAAATCAAATCCATGCTATTTTAGAAGCTGCCGAAATGAAAATTAAAGAAGGCTGGCAGCCATCGCGAACCATCTATTTTGTATTTGGCCAGGATGAAGAAGTAGGTGGGCCGGAAGGTGCTAAACATATTGCGGATGTACTCGAGCAACGAGGTATTAAACGCTTTGCGTATGTGATGGACGAATCCGCGCCATTAACACCTGGTATTTTTCCAGGAATTGAAGGGAATACAGCGCTTATAGGTATTGCTCAAAAGGGCTTCATTAGTCTTGAATTGAAAATGGAAGGGGTTGGCGGACATTCGTCTCAGCCTCCGGCAGAAACGAATATTGGAATTTTGGCCAAGGCCATTACCAAACTGGAAGCGGCGCAGTTTCCTTATAAAATTCACCCGGCTGTCCGTTCACAATACCGTTATATGGGTCCGGAATTACCAGAAGAGCAACAGCCATTGTACGCTGCCGTTGCCTTCGGTGAAGATGATGAGATTACTCCGATGGAACAGAAATTTATCGATGTGATGTCGCAAAATCAGGTAACAAGGGCCATGTTGCATACAACCATTGCCGTTTCTATGTTTAATGCAGGAGTTAAGGACAATGTATTGCCTCCTGCAGCTACGGCGGTAGTGAATTTCCGTCCTATGCCGGGCGATACTCCTGAAGTGATTATCCAACACGTAAAAGATGCCATCCAGGACGATCGGATTACGGTAAAGGATATTTCTGCTTCTACGCCTGCGACCAACATTGCTGAGGTTGGGAATCCCGCTTATAATATGCTGGAAAAAACCATTCGCCAAATCTGGGGAAATGACCTCATGGTCTCTCCATTCTTTGTGATTGGTGGATCAGACTCCAAACATTTTCAGGCACGCCCCTTTGCTCCGGATGTATACACTATTACTGCTTTGCAACTGGAAAACACCAAAGAATTTGAAGGTTTTCATGGGGTAAATGAGCGCATACTGGTTGATGAGTATGGTAAGTCTATTGGTTTCTTTTACCAAATATTTGATAATCTGGAGGAATTGAAATGAGAGAAAATGTATCTACTTTCAAGAATTAAATTAAAATGACTTTAGCTTACATTTGCTTCAATGTTAAAATCCACTTTATGGCTTATTGCCTTGACTGTCATCCCAATAACCAGGATATGTGCCCAGCAATTCGTTGGTGATAATCAGTGGGTAGCACCTCATGGCGTTGTTACGCTTGTGGCTACAGCCGGACAGGACTATGCGCAATTATACCTGGTCCCGGCAATAATTCAGGAATTTGAGTTGAATTTTCAGTTGGTTCACTATTATGACGACCCAAGAGAGAATTCTGAATCCTATTCATCATTCTCCATTTACCTGAAACGAAGATTAGCACAAAATGAAGCTGAAACGGCTGGATATGCTGTCATGGGCGGGTTGGGCCTGTTCCCGCAGCACCTGGATGAGGGAGAAGTCACCAGCCGTTTTCAGTCATGGTGGGTAACAGGAATAGCCACATTTGCATTTGCTGACAATGCAATTACCTGGGATATCCTTCCGGGGGCCACAGTGAATCTGGATCATAAGCAAACCGGCAATACAAAGTGGGGATTTATGTACAGTTCAAGGATGGCCATCTACAAGATCATACCCCAGTCGGCCGTAGTGGGTGAAGTGTTTGGAACGGCAGGGGGAGCGTATTCTCCGCTAAGTTACAGGGCAGGCGTACGGTGGGAAAGTCCTAAATGGATTGTCACCGGAACCTATTCCCGAGCGTTCAATAAATCCTATGGAGCCGGGTTTGAGATTGGACTTATGTTTTTCACCGAACCGCTCTTCGGACCTAATCGAAAAAATAAATGATATTACGAAGGCCATACATTTCCTTTTCAAAAGGAATGAACTTATTTGACAGATTCCAAGTAAAAGTCTCATAATTCAGCGGCAATTATTCACTCAATGAATTCTGAATCGACGCCGAGACATACACCAGGGGCGCATTCCAGTTGATGGCTACCTCATTGGTTGAATAACTGCATTCAATGTCTGCAAAGGCCATGGCAGGATGGTGATCGGGATATTGATCCATGCCGCAATCCTGCTCCATATTATTCGGGTTTGGACCGCCGGCGAGCATTCCCGGGATGGGTTCTGCGATGTCATCCGAGGCAGACGGACGGTGATGCACATTCATGGGTGAAAGGTCACCGAAACCGGTGACGAAGCAATATCCTGTAGCGTTTCTTCCAAGAACATAATCCAGTCCGGACGCAGCCGCTGTTAAATATTCTTCATTTCCTGTGAGGTCATAAGCGGCAATTAAAACCAAGCCCTGATTCAATATATCCGAATTGCTGCCCCACCGGTAGGAGTTGAGTGTTATGTGAACGGGAGAGGCATTATAAGTCTCCATCTGCTGATCCGCGAGTTTTTGTAATTGAGCAGATGCCAATGCTTTAAGTTCATCACTGGCTTTATCGCTGGTCACCAAAGTGATCAGGCCGAGCGATTCCACATTCGGCCAGGCCGGGACTCCGAAGTCCCCGTATTCATCGATCATGATGCTGTCGGCATAGGATTGATCTCCCGTTGCCAGGTACAGTTCTGCTGCCGCCCAGAAGAACTCATCCTTCACTTGTCCGTTCCCATATTCCCCGGTGTTCACGGCAGGGCCATCCGGACCGCTTTCCTTCGGGTTTTTGAAAATTTCGTTCGGATGCTGTATCGCCCAGTCCCAGGCCTTTTCAGCCTGAAGCAATGCCGACTTGCTGAATGCGGGATCATAATCGGCGTATACCACCGAAGCCTTTGCCATCACTGCGGCAAAATCCAGAGTGGCGGCTGTGCTTTTTGCGGTGACATATCGTTTCGACTGTGCTGCTTCAGGTTTCACAAAACCTTCAAAGTTAGCGGTCGTATTTTTATGGTAAACCCCGCCATCATCAGGATCCTGCATTGAACGCATCCATTCCAGGTTCCACCGAACCTCATCGAGAATGTCCGGTACATCATTGCCGCTTTCCGGAATATTCCAGGTTAACCCGCTTAACAAAGCTTTATTCCTGAGGAATGCCTGCATCAGTGTCCAGGTCGTAATTCCGGAATTGACAATATATTTATTGTAATCCCCTGCATCATACCAGCCGTAGGGTGTGGATATGACCGATCCGGCAGGTCGCTCGTTACTTGCCGCAGTCGAATGAATGTAGGAGAGGGTATCGGGATGTGCAGCAGGCCGTTGGTATAGTCCGGCATGCTGTTCCTCCAGGGAAGTGGATGCCCGGTTGAAATAGTAATATTTGGCGGAGGCTTTAACGATTTCGGTATAGGCATCTGGTGATATAACAATATTAACAGGTGCGGCGCTGCCCGATTTAAGAACATAATTTCCAGCTTCCCGGACAGAGGAGAAATCTGCAAGTCTTACACGCTGACCGGAATCTTCCCATTCCTTTTCTTCAGACAGCTGTCCGGAGAAAACCTCCTGTCCTGATGTGGTTTCAATCATGAAATCATCAGTGTCAGCATCAATCACCATCGCGGTTTTTGTCGATTCTGGTAGGAATCCAACCTCGTTGATGTGTATGACAGTGGAGGCGGCGGCTTCTGATGGAGGTTGATTTGAACAACTGGTGATGCCCGATAAAAAAGTAAATCCAGCGAATAACAGAATGATCAATTTCTTCATTTGGTTGATTTTGTTTGCTCTACAAGATAGTAGATTGATGGTGATTTTAGAATTGTTCATTTCTTTATAAAATATTATGTATTTTACTCAAAAGGTTCATGCGCTAAATAAACCTAACCAATGACCTTAGTTAAGACAAAAATCGGCAGACGTTCTTTCCTTAAAGGCAGTGCCCTGGCAGGAGGGGGCTTGATGATCAGCTTTAGCTGGCTGGCATCCTGTGCGAGGGTGACCGACGAAGCTGCCATACCTGAAGAATGGTTCGATATCAATGCCTTCCTGAAAATTGGAAGTAACGGGACCGTTACGATTATTTCTCCCAACCCCGAGGGCGGACAAAATGTAAAAACCTCCATGCCTATGATTGTGGCGGAAGAGCTCGATGTGGCCTGGGAAGACGTTGTTGTTGAACAGGCCCCGCTCAATACTGAATTGTATTCAAGACAGTTCATTGGAGGCAGCCAGGCGATCCGTCGTGGATGGCCGGGCTTGCGAATGGCAGGTGCATCAGCGAGGTACATGCTAAGAAAGGCAGCTTCCGAACAATGGCAGGTATCCCTTGATGAGGTCACCACCAAAGCAGGTATGTTGTATCATGAAAACAGCGGGAAGTCGGCCGGTTATGGCGAGTTGGCTTCTCTTGCCGGGCAAATCGACGTGCCGGAAGAAGTCGAGCTTAAATCCCTTAAGGACTTTACGATCATCGGTCAGTCCCATAAGAATGTCGACGGACAAAAAATAGTGACGGGCAAACCCCTGTTCGGTATGGATTATTATAAGGAAGGGATGCTCTATGCGATGATTGTGCGTCCTCCGGCATTCGGACTGAAAATTAAATCCATCGATGATGTAGAAGTGAAATCAATGCCGGGCATTCGGGATGTTTTTACGATCAAGGTGCTTGAGGATGATTTCAGACGAGAATATTTCGATACTCTTTCCTTTCCTGAAGTTGCTGTCATAGTTGGCAATTCAACATGGGAGGTAATGAACGCCAAAAAGGCACTGAAGATCGAGTGTGAGCCATCTGATTCCAGGGAAGAAAAACGAAGTCGTTTCGGGAGTGAATACGCCCAGTTCATTCCGGCCGGACTGGAGAATTCAGAAGAGCATCTGCGGCAGATGAAGGCGCTTTCAGATAAACCAGCGAATCTCAGGCGAAAAGATGGCAACCCGGAAGCCGCATTTCGTGGAGCAGCCAATATCATTGAACGTTCCTACACCGCTCCTTTCCTCGCGCACAATTGCATGGAGCCCATGAACTTCTTTGCGGATGTAACAGCCGAAAGGGCAGAACTGGCAGGTCCCCTGCAAAAGCCCGAACTCACCGAACTCACGCTTTCGGAAAGGATCGGACTGCCGGTAGAAAAGATTAATATTGAAATAACACGGCTTGGAGGCGGGTATGGTAGACGGTCTTATGCGCACTGGCTCATTGAAGCGGCCCTGATTTCCCAAAAAATGAATGCCCCCGTAAAGCTTATTTACACGCGGGAAGACGACATGACTGCAGGTATTTATCGTCCGGCCTATTATGGAAAATTCAGGGCGGCGCTCGATGAAAACAACAATATGGTTGCCTATCATGTGAACATCGGCGGTATACCTCAAAGTCCGCTTTCTCCGGATCGTTTTCCGGCGGGTGCGGTCGGGCATTACTTTGCGGAAGACTGGACGATCGACAGTAATATTACCGTTGGATCATTCCGGGCACCTCATTCCAATTTTATGGCG
>JBNKGL010000053.1:0-10709 GCA_050289805.1 Cyclobacteriaceae bacterium | reverse complement strand
AAAATGCAGCACACTGTTCAGCAGACTGATGGTAAGTTTGTTCAGGGTAAATGAAGGCAAATAAACCGGTACCGTAATTTTCGGCTTGGCACCCACAGCGAGGGGATCTTTTTGAAGCTTCGGCGGCAATTCAACAAACCGGGCCTCATTCCCAACCGTAAGGACACCACGCCCCAGGTTTTTTCCCTTGGCCAGCGAATCAATCCACGCTACAGAATGACGGTACGTTTGCTCGGTCTCATCGAGGGCATCCATCATTTCTTCCAGGTTCCTGGCAACGATCGACTTCTGGAAAAAATAAGTGGTTTCTACTTTACGAAGCCTCAGAGTTACGGTAAGAATTGTACCCAGTAAACCCAAGCCTCCGAAGTTTGCCCAGAAAAGGTCTTCATTCTCCTCCCGACTGGCGGTAAGGACCCTGCCGTTGGCCAGCATGATCGTGAATTTAATGACGCTGTTCACAAATGATCCGTCGGCATGATGCGCCTTCCCGTGGATATCATTCGCGATGGCTCCTCCCAGCGTTACATACTTCGTTCCCGGATTGATCATCGTAAACCATCCGCGCGGAGCAAAAACACGAATGATCTCTTCAAGCGTGACACCTGCCTGCGCGGTAAGTATCCCCGTATCTGAATCAAAGGAGATGAACATGTTCATCTTCTCCATTTTCAATACAAGGTCCCCGTTATTGGTTGCCTGATCGGCATAGCTGCGCCCCTTGCCCCGAGGAATAAATGAGCCATTCTTCAATGCATGAGATACATCACGATCTTCATGGGCATAGGAAACCTTGCCCCTGACCATGGGAATGTTTCCCCAGCCCGATAAATATTCTTCCTTGAAGTCACTCATTGTTAGATCAATTCGTTCGGTTAAATATACGTAATTCACCTGTCAAGTAACCTTCAGCAATACCCGAGTTTCACGTACACAATGTGACTTCTGATCCAGACAGAAAAAACTTATGCATTTTTAACTAGATTTATCCAAATGTTTAAACGTGCACTACTCCCCGGCCTGACCTTCAGTCTCCTGCTTTTCGGATGTCAAAAGCCTTATTCCACCGATCCGGAAATTATTGCCCATGGCGAGCAGCTCTTTACGATGCAATGCGCCTCCTGCCATAGTTTTCAGCAGACCGGAATTGGCCCGGACCTGGGCGGTATCACTTCCCAGGTTTCACATGAGTGGCTCATTCAATTCATTAAAAACCCGGCCGCCGCTATTGATGGTGGAGATGAACGAGCGAACGAAATTTTCCAAAAGTTCAATACCTATATGCCCCCGTTTGAACACCTGAACGACGGAGAGCTTGATGCCCTGCTGGCGTACTTGCATACACATCAGGAAAAGCCTGCAACCGGATCTGATGAGAATGTGGACCAACCGCCATTGGAAGATCCCATTCCGGAAAAAGTCGGGAAGTCTGATATCGTTCTTATCCTTCATGAAGTGCTCACTGCACCAGCCACTGCAGAAAAAGCCCCTGTAGCACGGATCAATAAAATGATCCCTTTATCGAACCGGCAATTCATTTCCGACCTCAACGGAATTCTGTACGAAATAAAGGATGGCCGCTGGATCCCGTTCCTGAAAATGGAAGATCACTTTGAGCATTTCATCCGTCAGCCCGGACTCGCCACAGGCCTGGGCAGTTTTGCCTTTCATCCTGAATATGACCGGAATGGTCTTTTCTATACCAGCCATACCGAGGACCCAAAGACTTCGGTACCGGCCAACTTCAGCTATTCCGACACCATCCCAAAAACGGTGCGTTGGGTGCTTGACGAATGGAAACAGGATGATCCGACATCTTCAGTTTTCAGTGGTACCTACAGGGAGCTCATCCGTATTGACATGGTAAGCCAGATCCACGGCATGCAGGAGATCACTTTTAATCCGCATGCCAATCCGGGTGACGAGGACTATGGACTGATGTACATCGGAATCGGGGATGGCGGAGCGGTTGAAAACGGCTACACATTCCTTGTTCAAAACCAGCAGAAGCCATGGGGCACTATCCTTCGCATTGATCCTGCAGGCAATAACAGTATCAATGGTCATTATGGGATTCCATCATCGAATCCGGATCAAACGGAGGTTTATGCCCTGGGCTTTCGAAACCCGCACAGGATATTTTGGGACAACGACAGGAAAATGCTTGCCTCCGATATCGGCCATACTACGATTGAAGAATTGAATATCATCGAAAAAGGAAGAAATTACGGCTGGCCGTTACGGGAAGGAACATTCAGACTTATTCCCGGTGGAAATCTGGATCATGTGTATCCCCTGGAGGAAAATGACAACTATTTTACCTATCCTGTAATTCAGCTCGACCATGACGAAATGGCGGCTATTTCCGGCGGATATATCTATTATGGAGAACAGATTCCGGATCTCCAGGGCCTTTATTTCTTTGGCGGAATCGTCAACGGCCGGATATTTATGGCTGATGCATCTTCTTTTCAATTAGGCAACCAATCCAATGTATCGGAAATCCAGCTTCAATTTGAGGGTGGTGACATTGATACCTTCAGGAACCGGCTGGGCTCTGCCCGCGTTGATCTTCGGTTTGGATATAACGCAGCCGGAGAATTATTCATTTTAACGAAGGCCGACGGCAAGGTTTACCAGGTGACTGGAATCCGCAGAACCGAACCCTCTAGTTAATAGGTCTCCTGGCCGATAAAAACCGTTTTTCATAATAGGAAGTACTTAGGCTGCTTTCGATCACCCCCAGCGAAGAGCTGCTGTGGATGAACCAAACCTCTCCCTTTTTAACGTCGGTGACCAGTCCAACATGCGTGACCTTTTTACGGCTACGCCCTGTCGCGAAAAACACAAGATCACCTGGCTTAATATCCTCCTTTTTTACCTTCTCTCCTACTTCACTCTGTGCGGCAGATGTCCTGGGCAGCTGAAAATCTATACTTGAAAAAGCATTGCACAGCAAACCGCTGCAATCCATTCCGGATCTCGTGGTGCCTCCCCATTTATAGGGCGTTCCGGTATAACTGCGGGCCGTTTCAATAACGGTGTCCACCCGGTTATCGGTTTTTACTGTTTTTTTTGATGATGCGCACGAGGTAATGAGCGATGCGATCAATAAAAAATACCATCCTATTCGGTGCATGGTGTTAGAATTAAAAAATACGATCATGAAACGCGTATTTAAATTACCATTATCTTTTCTACAATGTCAAAAAGATTTTAATTTTCCATTTCACTTTAGAAAAATTCCGCTTTGTCAAAATCATTAAGCACATTAGGAGAACGTCTGCAGGGCCCGTTGTATTATGATGACACCATGCGGAAATTGTATGCGACGGATGCTTCGGCATACCGGGAGCTTCCCCTTGCTGTCGCAATTCCTGAAAATGAGGAAGACATCCGACAGCTGATCCGATATGCGCGAGAAGCGAAAACAAGTCTGATCCCGCGTACGGCGGGCACTTCACTGGCCGGACAGGTGGTGGGGAATGGTATTGTGGTAGACGTATCGAAAAATTTTACCAAAATCCTTGAACACAACAGTGATGAACAATGGGTGCGCGTTCAGCCTGGGGTAATCCGAGATGAACTCAATATGTACCTGGAACCTCATGGGTTTTTGTTCGGTCCGGAAACCTCAACAGCCAACCGGGCCATGATCGGCGGTATGATCGGGAATAATTCCTGTGGCTCCAACAGCATTGTCTATGGAAGCACCCGTGATCACCTGATGGAAGTACACGGATTTCTCAGCGATGGCTCTGAAGTGGTATTCGGGGAGTTGTCACTGGTGGAATTCAACCAGAAATGTGAATTGCAAACCCTGGAAGGTGAACTTTACAGGCAGATCCGGGATATACTGTCGGATCCTGAGAACAGGAAGAATATCGAAAACAATTATCCGAAGCCTGCGATCCACCGCAGAAATACCGGTTATGCCATAGATCTGCTTAAGGACCTTGAACCTTTTCTTCAGGGTGGTGAGAAATTCAACTTCTGCAGACTCATTGCCGGATCGGAAGGAACGCTGATGTTCATTACTGAAGCAAAGCTTCATATCAATCCCCTTCCGCCCCCTGTATCAGGTCTTGTTTGCGCCCATTTCGAATCAATCCATGACGCCTTATTGGGAAACCTCGAAGCCATTCGTCATGAACCCTATGCTTCAGAGCTGATGGATCACTATATCCTGGAATGCACCAAAGGAAATATCCAGTACCGTCAGAACCGATTCTTCCTCCAGGGCGACCCGAAAGCCATCCTGGTGGTGGAATTGCGCGGCTCAACCCTTGAAGAAGTCGAGAAAAGGGCGGAAAGTCTCATTGCCGATCTGAAAGCAAAAAGCCTGGGATACCACTTTCCGCTGGTGACAGGAGAAGATACAAAAAGGGTCTGGTCACTCCGTAAAGCCGGACTGGGTCTTCTCAGCAATATCCCCGGCGATGCTAAACCGGTACCGGTTATCGAGGATACGGCGGTAGATGTACAGGACCTCCCGGCCTATATAGATGAGTTTAATGAAACACTGAAAAAATACAACCTGTTTTGCGTTCATTATGCGCATGCCGGATCAGGTGAACTTCACCTTCGCCCGATCCTCGACCTGAAAACGAAGGAGGGAAACCATATGTTCAGGGTGATCCTGGAGGAAATCGCCACCCTGGTAAAAAAATATAAAGGTTCATTGAGCGGTGAACATGGTGACGGGCGACTCAGGGGGGAATTCATCCCGTTTATGATTGGCGATGCGAATTTCGCCCTGCTGAATGAGATCAAAGCGGTGTGGGATGCCGGCGGAATTTTTAATCCGGGAAAGATAGTCCATACACCTGCCATGAATGAGCAGCTCCGGTATACTCCCGGTCAGCTGACTCCTGAATTTGACACTATACTGAATTTTGATACCTATCACGGCATTGTACGAACCGCCGAATTGTGCAACGGTTCCGGGGATTGCCGGAAGACCCACCTGAGCGGGGGGACAATGTGCCCATCCTACATGGCGACGAAGAATGAAAAAGATACTACCCGCGCCCGGGCCAACATTCTTCGGGAAGTGCTCACCAATTCCGACCGCGAAAATCCATTTGACAGCGAAGAGATCAAAAGCGTTATGGATTTATGCCTGTCCTGCAAGGGTTGCAAATCCGAATGCCCGTCGAATGTGGATATTGGTAAAATGAAGGCTGAATGGCAGTACCAGTATTACAAAAGTCACGGCATTCCCTTCCGAACCAAAATGATTGCCCAGTTCACTTCTAATAATCGTAAAGCTGCCAAAGTACCCGGATTATATAACACTTTCGTCGCGGGTGGATTGACCGGTTCGCTGGCCAAAAAGGTTATGGGTATTGCTCCAAAACGGTCGATGCCAAAACTTCACAAGACCACATTGCGAAAATGGGCAGAGAAGAACCTTGCGAAGCTGCAACCCAAAAACCCTATAAGAACGGTTTACCTGTTTTGTGATGAATTCACTGATTACAACGATACTCCCATTGGAATTACGGCAATCAAATTACTGACCCGGCTGGGATATGCAGTTCGGATGACAGATCATGAGGAAAGCGGCCGTACCTTCTTTTCCAAGGGAATGCTCGATGAGGCCAAAGCCATTGCCGTGGAAAATGTAAGGCTCTTTTCTGAACTCATCTCTGATGATATTCCGCTGATCGGCATTGAGCCATCAGCAATTCTTACCTTCAGGGATGAATACCCTGATATCGTTGGTGAATCCCTGCAGGCAAGGGCTAAAATACTTGCGGAATGCAGCTTTATGATCGATGAATTCCTGGCTATGGAAGCGGCTGCGGGACGGATTAGTCCCGATCAATTTACTTCGGAGAAGACGCGCATCAGGCTTCACGGACATTGTCACCAGAAAGCACTTTCGTCGGTTGTTCCAACCAAGAAGATCCTGTCGCTGCCGGCAAACTTCGAAGTTTTGATGATACCTTCCGGGTGTTGTGGAATGGCCGGATCATTCGGCTATGAAAAAGAGCATTACGAAGTTTCAATGAAAATTGGTGAACTTGTATTATTCCCTGCCGTGAGATCCGAAGATGCAAAAACGATTATTGCAGCACCCGGAACAAGCTGCCGGCACCAGATAAAGGACGGCACGGGCAGAATAGCAAAACACCCTGTCGAGGTTCTGTATGAAGCCCTGAAGCGATAATATTATGTGTGGTATAACCGGAATTTATGCATTTAATATGATTGGCAGGGTGAGCATGATCCACCTGGCCAGGGCAACCGAGGTGCTGGCACACCGCGGTCCGGATTTTCAAAATACTGTTCATGATGACGCCGTAGGTCTCGGCCATCGCAGGCTGTCGATCATTGATACGTCACCCGATGCCAACCAGCCAATGACCGATGCATCCGGTCGGTATACGCTCATATTCAATGGGGAAATTTTCAATTTCAGCGAGCTCCGTCGGGATTTGGAATCACGAGGCGTCACCTTCCGGAGTCTGAGTGACACTGAGGTGCTACTGAATCTTCTTATTCTGGAAGGAAGCGAGGCGCTGAATAAACTCAATGGCTTTTTTGCCTTTGCGCTTTATGACCGTGACCAAAAGTCCATATTCATGGCGCGCGACCGCATGGGCATAAAACCGCTTTATTATTTTTCAGACAATGACCGGTTCATTTTTGCCTCTGAAATGAAATCGATCCTCGCCTATGGAATTGATAAACAACTCGACTTCGAGGCACTTCATACCTACCTTCAGCTGAATTACATTCCTGCCCCACGAACGATTATCAAGGGAGTAAAGAAGTTGTTGCCGGGGGAATCCATTTATATCGATACTCAAAGATTCGAAAAGAAATCATGGTACACGCCGCCAAAATATTCCGAAAGTCAGGAATCCCGGACCTACGAAGAGCAGCAGAAAGCCTTCTCGGAACTGCTGGAAGATGCCGTGCTGAAACGACTGGTGTCGGATGTACCGTTGGGATCCTTTCTCAGCGGAGGCATCGACAGCTCTGTCATCGCCACATTGGCTGCACGTCATAAACCCGGATTACATACATTCTCTATCGGTTACAGGGACGAGCCATTCTTCGATGAGACCCGGTATGCAGAACTTGTCGCAAAGAAAATCGGAACACAGCATCATGTTTTCTCCCTTACCAATAACGACCTGTACCAGCATGTCAACCATATTCTCGATGGTATTGATGAGCCTTTCGCCGATTCTTCTGCGATAGCGGTAAACATTCTTTCCCGTGAAACGCGAAAACACTCTACCGTCGCCCTTTCCGGAGATGGTGCTGATGAATTGTTTGGCGGTTATAACAAACATGCTGCCTTTAAAAAGATCATTGATGGTGGCGGAGCAGTAAAAGCCGCTGCAGCTTTAGAACCACTCTGGCACATTCTTCCGAAATCCAGGAATAATAAGCTCACCAACCTCTTCCGTCAGCTTGACCGCCTTGGCGAGGGCATGAAACTTTCTCCCTCCGACCGCTACTGGCGATGGGCAGGCTATGCAAAAGAAAGCGAAGCTTTTGCGTTGCTTTCTGCTGATTCAAAGGAAAAATTCGACACGGACAATTACAAGAAATTCCGGTCAGCATTACTTGAAAATATCCCTGGGCACAACGCCTCGCTCAACGATTTCCTCTATGCAGATCTGCGGCTGGTTCTGCCGGATGATATGTTAACCAAGGTTGACCGGATGTCGATGGCGCACGGACTGGAAGTACGTGTACCTTTTCTCGACCACAGGGTTGTGGAATTCGCGAATCAACTGCCGGTTTCTTCCAAGATCGATGGAGGAATCCGTAAGCGGATTGTTCAGGATACCTTTCGGGATATACTTCCGGCTGAATTGTATAATCGTCCGAAGAAGGGATTTGAGGTGCCGCTTCTGAAATGGCTCCGAAAGGATATGAAATCCATCATCGAAGATGATTTGCTCTCAGATTCATGGATCAGGGAGCAGGGCATATTCAATCCTGAGAAGGTTCGTAAGCTTAGAAAGAAACTATACTCATCAGACCCCGGGGATACGCATGCGCGCATCTGGGGCCTGGTGGTTTTTCAATGGTGGTATAAACGTTATTTTATCTGACGATTAATTCGCCTGGAAATAGCGTACATAATCCACAATCATTTGCTGCGGAAATTCTGTAAGGCCATTCGGACTGCCAGGCCAGTTTCCACCAACAGCCACATTGAAGATCATATAAAACTCGCCTTTCAGCTCACTTAGTCCGGACGGGGATATATCAATTACATGGTATTCCACCCCATCAAGATACCAGCGGATAAAAGTCTCATCCCAGGTAATGGAAAACACGTGGAACCTATCAGCAAAGAACCCATTGGTCAGACTCGTTGAACCGCCATAATTCGCATAGCTGCCATTATTATCCCAGTGTACCGTTCCGTGTACGGTATTATCCTTTCCGGCGCCTCCACCTACCATTTCCATGATATCGATCTCCCCACAGGAAGGCCAGCCTACGTCATCGATATTGGTACCCAGCATCCATAATGCGGGCCACATTCCCTGTCCTTTCGGCAGCACTGCCCGGATATCGATACGGCCATACTGAAATGTCTGCGCACCCTTGGTAATAATTTTTGAAGAGGTATAATTCTTTCCTCCGAAAGATTCCTGCTTTGCAGTGATCCGCAGGAATCCGTCGGCAACTGAGGTATTCTCGCTCTTATAATATTCCAACTCGTTATTGCCCCAGCCACAGAGGTCAGGACATCCATCCCCAATATCGAATGTCCAGTCATCAGAAAGCGCATCCCCGTTAAACTCATCGCGCCATACGAGCGTGTAACCGTCGTAGCTCTCCGGTGACTCATATCCCAACTCCGTAGGGTCAGGAAGTGTAATGGAAACATTTTCTGTCGAGGAGATAAAGGATGATTCTGAAGCATGCGCCTGAACCGTCACTACGAAATCCCCCGCACTAATGTAAGTATGCTCAATCGTTCCAGTCGTATTCTGAAGGATTGTGGGAGAGTCGCCGAAGTTAAACTTATAGAAGCTGGCGTTCGTAGCAGTCGCCACAACCTGGATAAGTCCGGGTGTCTCGGTATCATATGTGACAGAGATATTGAGGTTTGATGGTGGCATTGGATCGTCTGATCCATCACTTCCACAGGCTTGAAGAAAAAGAATTGCGGTAAGGAAGAGTAATCCTGGGATGGCTTTGAAAGAACGTACCACAGGCAGATTATATAAACTCATAACAAAATGGATTTTTAAAAATTATTAACACTAAGATAATCAAGCAATTCAATATGATTAACACAAATGTGTCCTAAATTATCCCGGTTCCCATAAATGAATCATAACAACCCTTTCTTCCCGAAAAAAAACAAGTATACGGTAATCGGTATCTGTATCGATGGCGCATGCCAGGTGTGGCCGTGGATCACCATAAATGGATATTGGTTGCGGATCTTCGCAGAAATCCGGAAAAAGTTGTGCGATATCATGCGTGCTGGTATTAGCGGTGATCTCAAAAATACCAATATTGAAGGTTTTGATCTGATCATCGAATACCACCGTTCTAAGAACACAATCCGTCTCATTCGGAGTCTGTGGATTGTCATTGGAAAAGTAATCAAAATCGGTTTCACCGATATAAATGACAGAATCGGACAGGGTCATATTATCATAGATATCCAATGCCACCACACTGTCTATTCTGAAAGACTTCTCCAGGTCGCTGCGGTTGCAGTATACCGGAAATTCACCGTTGATCAGCAGTGATTCAAGACGAACATTCTGTGAGAATCCAGCGCTGACTGTAAGAAAAGAGAGTATTGCTACAAATTGAAATTTCATTCTCAAATAAACGAAGAAATAAGGATTATCGTATCTCTGGCATGGGACCCGGAATAAACCGGGATGACGATTAGAAGAAGCATGCTCCGTACCTACGGCACGGGGTTGTTATATAACCCTATTTGCTACCCATATACCGTCCCTACAGGACGGAACTGACTACTGACTATCCGCCAGAGGCGGACGCCTTCGGCGCTGACTACTGACTACTGACTACTAAGTCATTCTTCCTTCAACGAATCCACCGGATTCACAAGCGCAGCGGCACGTGCCTGGTAGCTGACAGTGAACAATCCAATTGCCAGCGCTGCCAATCCTGCTAGCAGGAAAATCACCAGATTAACAGGGGTTAACAGGTCAATACGGTACTGGAATTCTCCGAGCCAGTTATTGATGGCCCAATACGCAAGCGGCCATGCCAGCACCATGGAAATACCAATGAGTAAAATAAATTCCCTCGACAACAGAACCATCACCTGGCTTACCGATGAACCCATGACTTTTCGAACACCAATTTCTTTCCGCCGCTGATCAGCCATGTAGGCAGACAGTCCGAATAGACCCAGGCAAGCAATAAATATGGCAAGCCAGGTAAAACTAGTCACGAGCCTGGAGAACCGCTCATCAGCAGCATAAACCTGGTTGAATTCCTGGTCAAAGAATTGATATTCAAACGGATACTCCGGATAAAATTCATTCCATAATTCCTCCGCAGTAGCCATTGATTCGCGGATATTACTGTTTTTCAACCGGAATGAAAGATTGCCATTGGGACCCGGATTGTAAAACATGATGATCGGCTCTATTGAATGCTTCATATCGGCAAAGTGAAAGTTTTTAACCACACCAATAATGGTTCGCTCGGAATTATTTCCCATTGTAACTTTC
>JBNKGL010000052.1:0-10872 GCA_050289805.1 Cyclobacteriaceae bacterium | reverse complement strand
ACTTTCGGAAAATAGGAACAACGCCCACCTGGTACTGGTGGGACCTTTTGAAGATGATCTGGATCCTGTGACGCCCGAAACCCGAAAAGCAATTGTTGATCATCCAAACATTCACAGTGTAGGTTTCCAATCCGATATCCGGCCGTACCTGGCGCTGACAGATGTATTTGTTTTTCCGTCGTACCGGGAGGGGTTTCCCAATGTGGTCTTGCAGGCGGCCTGCTTTCAATTGCCCGTCATCGTGACCGATATCAACGGATCCAATGAGATCATTCGCCATAACGAGAATGGACTGATAGTCCCACCAAAGGATTCTGCTGCGTTACAGAATGCCATGAGCTATTTTGCTGATAATCCCGATACCAGGAATTTGTATGGACTGGCGGCACGGGCCAATGTAGTTGAAAATTATAGTCAGGGCGCTGTCTGGCAAGCGCTTTTGAAGGAATACAGGGAGCTTGTTCAATGATCTACAGGAATTTCATAAAGCCCCTTGGTGATTTTTTCGCGGCTCTTTTCGGCTTGACCGTCACATCACCTGTGTGGATATTAACAGCAATAGCACTTGCCATTGCCAACAAGGGCAGTGCCTTTTTCGTGCAACTGCGTCCCGGAAAGAATGACAGGATATTTGGGCTGATAAAATTCAAGACCATGACCGATGAACGAGATGCGAATGGTGAGCTCCTGCCCGATGAGGACAGGCTCACCGCCGTAGGCAGTTTTGTCCGGAAGTCTTCGATCGATGAGTTGCCCCAGTTATTCAATATTCTGATGGGTGACATGTCACTCGTCGGCCCGCGACCCTTGCTGGTTGAATACCTGCCGCTCTACAATGAGGAGCAGGCCCGCCGGCATGAAGTGAAGGGCGGCATTACAGGCTGGGCTCAGGTCAACGGACGAAATGCCATCAGCTGGGAACAGAAATTCAAATACGATGTGTATTATGTTGATCATCAGTCATTTTGGCTGGACATGAAGATTCTCTTTAAGACAGTTGCCAACGTAATCAAACGGGAAGGGATTAGTAGCGGGACGAGTGTTACGATGGAAAAGTTTAGAGGTAGTGATTGCCCTCACCCCCTGGCCCCCTCTCCATGAAGTCATAGAGAGGGGGACCTTATATATTATTTTCGCAAAATTTGGATATATCGTACAATACAGTTTCAAGATTATTAAAGATTTGTTCATTACTAAACCGGATGATGTTTATTGAATGAACTTTAAGTTCTTCTTCGCGGTATGTGTCAACGACTGGTTGATCTCCGTGTAGGTGATAATCCCCATCCAATTCTATCCCAAGCCTTGCCTCAGCGCAGTAAAAATCAATAATATACTTCAAAATAGGATATTGCCGACGAAACTTATATCCAGATAATTGTCGGTTTCTTAAGTATTTCCATAAAAGCTTTTCAGCATTTGTTTGATTTCTTCTAAGTTCTCGTGCGTGCTGAATAATAGGAATATAGGGATCTGTGTGGTTTTTCATACCCACTATTAAACAATTCTCCCGGACTTAATTTACATCAAAATCTATTTTCTCCCTCTCTACATAGTCAGATGTGGAGAGGGCCGGGGTGAGGTATAATAATTCATTCCTTATCCATGTAATATCTGCCCCTAAATCACCTCACAATTAACTGTTTAAAGGTTTACCTTAGAATATTATAGGGGAGAGGTATGCCCAAATTATTCTTAAAAAGGGGCATATCGGCTAATTTTTATAGATATGAAGCATTTTTTACTATTTGTCGTAGCAAGCTTTATTACCGTCGCGGCAGTTGCGCAGAATAACTTTCGAAGCCGGCAGGATGGTGACTGGGAAGACACCAATACCTGGGAGGAGTTCAATGGGTCCTCCTGGCAGAATACTGCCAATATTCCGGATGTCGCCGCTGGAAATATTCTCATAGAGTCTTTCACTACTGTCACTATCAATGCCGATATAACCCTGGATGAGGTCCTTGTCGGCGAAGATGCTTCACTCGTGGTTGCTGCCGGGGCAACTGTTACACTGGCCGACGGTACGGGGACGGACCTCGAAGTTACCATCGGCAACGGAACAACAATTTTTGACGGATTCTTCACCGTAGAAGCCGGCGCGACTTTGATCAACCAGGGTACTGTTGTGAGTTCAAGCCTGAATTTTTCCCTTCAGGGTGAGTATGAACATGCACAGGATGGCGGGGCGATACCCGAGATCGGCTGGTCTTCCGGATCTGTGCTTAAGATCACCGGAATACAGAATACCCCCCCTTCAAATGTCAACGGCCCCTTTTATGATTTCATCTGGGATAATGCCTCCCAGGCCTCTTCCATTACTCTTTCTGAAGATATTTCCATTATTTCTCATGATCTGATCATTGAAAATACCAATGGCCAGGTACTTGAGCTCTATGGTGGAGGAACCGCCGAAACCCTGGGGATCGGTAATAATCTCGTCACTAAGCCAGGCACATTGGTGATCATCAGCTCAAATGCATCATTCGATGTTACGCTATCAGGAATGCTTTTGAACGAAGGCACGCTAACAATTAGCGGCCCTGCGGGAAATGCATCACTTCATGTGAGTGGAGATATCGCTTCCAGCGGTGTACTTACAAGTGCTACATCGTCAATTCTGGAGTTCGAGGGAACAGATCAGATAGCGGACATCACCACAACCAGCGGTGAAATCAATTATCAGGTTGCCGCTGGTACAGCGCTTCATCTCAATGAAAGTATACTCTCGGGCATTGGATCTTTCACAACCGGAAATAATGTTGATCTTTATCTGGGCAGTCTGGATACCAATGGAGCCCTTCAGCTTGGCAGCGGCGGAAATATCCAGGTTCCCGGAGCAAACCGGACCTATGGGAACGGCACTCAGATTATTTATGAAGGTTCGGTTCGTCAGTATATTGGTGACGGGCATCCTGCCGCAGTGCCCATGATCATTGAAAATCCGCAGGGCGTAGAGCTTGCTGCAGATGTAACCCTGGATAACGCGCTGGCATTATCGGGGGGATCCCTTTATCTTAATTCAAACTCCCTCAGTCTGTCCGGCACTCTTTCAGCAGCCGGTGGATTTTACATTTACCCGACAGCAAACTCTTCCATCTATCTCACCGGAAGCGGGGATTTAGGCAATTTTCCTTTTCCGCCAACTCCTCAGACCGTGAATAATTTGCAACTGGACCGGACAGGTCCGGGAGGCGTTGACCTGGTCACAGATCTTACAGTGAAAGGTAATCTTTTGCTCGACGACGGAACCCTTGATATTAGTGATTACAGTTTTGAAATAGAAGGAGATATCGTTTCGGGATCAGGAGATATCAGAACGAATTTACTCTCAGACATCATTGTTTCAGGAAGTGGTGCCTTTGGTGGAATTCCATTCGCGGATGCCACCAACCAGCTCAAATCCTTTACACTGGCGCGAAGTGGTGCTTCATTCACACCCGGTGATGATCTGGTGATATTTGAATTACTGGAACTTCGCAATGGTACCTTCGATAATACATCAGACCGCATACTTCTGTTGAACGACAGTGAGATTATCCGTCATTCGAATGCTCTACTTACAGGCGTACATCCGGGTTTGTTCTCCGGAAACTATCATCTCACCTACATGGGTGGATCCATTACGGCCGGACCTGAACTTCCCGGCGCAGGAATTGATGAGCTGGGCGACCTCACCATTGAAGGCGGGCCGGTAACGATTTCCAATGATTTGATCATCAACGGTGATGTTGCGCTGGTATCAGGTGGCATATTCGCCCCAACGGTAAATTTTATAATGAGAGGATCATCATGGGATCAGGACCTTGGAACCTTTTCAAATGATAACGGACAAGTAACCTTTGAATCGACCACTGCTGTCACATCAACCGATGCCGCAACATTTAACAATGTGATGCTCACCTCCGGATCGGATGTGACCTTTGATAACATTCGTCTCTCCGGAGATCTGAATATTAACGCCGCAGCAACGGTACTTTTTAATAATGCGCTCCAGCTAACCGGAACAGCTGTTCAGGAGTTGAATGTTCAGGGGGCATCCATAAATGACATTCTGCTGAATAAAACCGGCGGGGAAGTAAATATTACTTCTGTTTTGAACCTTACAGGGAAAATGTCATTCATTTTTGCCGCCGTGATCAATACCAATGACAACCTGGTGGTGAAGGCTGGTACAGATCCGTTAAATGGAGGAAGCATTCAGATTATTCCTCCGGGTTCATCCATCAACGGGTCTGTCACGGTTGAGCGCTTCCAGGCAGGGGCTACTCCAACCGGTATTGATGTTTATCTTGGTTCAGCAGTTTCTGACGCAGATGTTGCGCAGCTTCAGGATGATTTTGATGTGTATGGTGCTTTTACAGGCGCATCCCCCGGGCCGCCAACGCCGTCACTCTATTATTATGATGAAACACAGTCGGGCGATCAATTCACCGGTTTTATGCCCTATCCTACAACAGCCAATACGGAGTTGCTAAATGTTGGTACAGGCTACAAGGCATTGGTAAAAGGTAATGGAGATATGGTAATTGATGTCACCGGTACAGTGAATCAGGGACAGATCGCCATACCCGTTACACTCACAGATACAGGGATGCCGGGCGCAGATGGCTGGAACCTGGTAGCGAACCCATATCCCGCGCCCATCGGTTGGGATCAACTGGGAGGATGGGATAAGGCTAGTGTGAATAATATGATTGTCCTCGAATTGGATGGACGCTTCCTGTATTGGAATGGAACAGGGGCAGGAAATTCAAGCCGCACGGTTATTACCAATGGTGTGATTCCGGCCGGACATACATTCTGGGTTCAGGCATCACAGACAGGGAATCTGATCATTGAAGAATCAGCTAAAATTGATGCTGCATCACCACCGGTTTTTGCTGATCCATCAAATCAACTGATTATTTCACTGGAAAACGGGTCAGAATTCGATGAAGCCGTTTTGGCAGTATGGCCGGATGCCACCAATGGATTTGATGCCGGACTTGATGCGGTGAAGCTTGATAACCAGGGATTTGATATTTCAACAAAGGCGGATGACGGCACACCCCTCGCGCTCAATTATATAGAGCCGTTTGGTTGCCAGGCGCAGATCGATATTCAGATGACTGATATGCTGAATGGAACCTATACGATTAGTTTTTCGGAACTGACCAGCTTCACCAATCCATATGACATTATACTCAGGGATAATTTTTTAACTATGGATATTGATGTAAGATCCCAGAATTCTTATGATTTCACTGTAGACGAAACCAATTCAGCGACATTTACTGACAGGTTTCAGTTGATATTCAGTATTGATCTTGCGGTTCTTGTGAATACCACAATAGACCTGCAGTCTAACAGCTTTGTTTGTCCGGATACCGATGCCACCGTGATCATGAATACGACACAACCCGGTATTACGTACCAGGCGTATCTGAATGGGGTCGCTTATGGAAATACTTTCACGGGAACAGGGCAAACCGCAATTATCGATATTCCTGCGGCAGATCTTTCTGCAACCAATACGTTTAAAGTATCAGCTACGGCACCTGCCTGTGGAGCGGAAATTGATTTGCTTGAAACAATCACAATCACGCGAACGGTCGTTACCCCGCAAATTGTGGAATCCAATGATGAATTGATTTCCAATTACCCGGTAGGGAATGAATGGTATTTCGGCGGTGTTCTGATTTCCACGGCTGACAGGATCACCCCAACGGAAGAAGGAATTTATACGCTTACGGTCACGCAAAACGGGTGTCAGGCATCTGCAACGCTTGATTTCAAGATTGTGGCAGGTGTTGATGAGGAATTCAGTAATGCAATTGCTATTGCTCCGAATCCTGCATCTGATCACGTCAGGGTATATCTTCCTGATGTGGCTGGATCTGATGTGCAATATGAACTCATAGGCCTTACCGGAAGTATGATTAAATCCGGCAGAATCTCTCTGTCAGATCCGGTGGTTAGCCTGTCCGGTGTTCAGGTGGGCGTGTATATTCTGCGGATTATAACGCCGGAGAGAACAGGAGTGAAGAGGATTCTTATTAGTCAGTAGTCAGTGGTCAGTAGTCAGTAGTGTTGGTTGACAGTTGACAGTTGACAGGCAGTGGAAATCTCACCACCTCGTCATCCCGGGGTAATTACGGTTTTGGCCCGGAATCGAACCGGGATCTAAAAAGTAATCAGTGAGCAGTAATCAACTCAAAAAGAACTACTGACTACTGATAACCCGCCTGCCGTTTTACCTGCCGTTAGGTAGGCAGGGATCTCCTGAGATTTGCCCGTCCCCCCTCGAGGGGGATTAAGGGGGGTGTTCAGTCAGTCTTCCGGCAGAACGGTACGACTCCCGGCATGAAGCCGGGAGATTCGCCGGGATCTAAAAAGTAATCAGTGAGCTGTTATGAACTCTAAAAGAACTACTGACTACTGACCACTGACTACTGACTATTTTACTATATTGCGCTTCAAAACCCTCAATATGTATCTTTTCGGAGCGAGCGGACATGCCAAAGTAATTTGTGATATCCTGAATAAGGCCGGAATTCCCGTGAACGGGTTTATTGAAGATGACCCGGAAAAGAAGGAATTATGGTCGATACCGGTTGTCGGAACGACAGATGCTTATAGTTCCGACTGGCAACCCTGCATCATATCGATCGGGAATAATACCATTCGAAAAACCATTGCAGACCGGATTCAGGTACGTTATGAAAAAGCTATTCATCCATCTGCGGTGATTGCCCCAACCGTACGTATTGATGAGGGAACTGTAGTCATGGCAGGAGTTGTAATAAACCCGGATACAACTATCGGCAGGCACGTTATAGTAAATACACGCAGTTCGATCGATCATGACTGCCACATTGGGGATTTTGTTCATATTGCTCCGGGTACAACCCTTTGCGGAGGGATTACGGTGGGTGAAGGCACCATGATTGGTGCAGGTGCCACTGTTCTACCCAATATTACGATTGGCAAATGGGCGGTAATCGGCGGCGGTGCGGTGGTAACCAGGGATGTTCCGGAGGGAGTAACAGTGGTCGGATGTCCTGCAAAAAGAACTGGTCAGGAGGTAAATAATGAATAATCGTCCGCTCTACATCTACGGGGCCGGCGGACTTGGGAAAGAGGTCGCAGCCCTTATCTTTGAAATTAACCGGGTTTCTCCGACATGGGACTTGCGCGGGTTCTTCGATGATGCCTGGCCGGAAAAGGATGAATGTTATGATCTTCCTGTACACGGCAATCTTGAAGAACTTTTAAACTTCGATGAAGATATCGCACTTGTGGTAGCCATTGGCAACCCGCTTGTCAAGCGGGAATTGATTCTGCGCCTCGCAGCACGCGACATAGTATTTCCTTCCATTATTCATCCCAATGTAGTTATTTATGACCGGGGGAGAGTCCATATTGGGGACGGAACAGTGATTGGCGCAGGGGTCACGTTAACTACCGACATTAAGATCGGTCATCATGTGCTTATAAACCTGCATTCAACCATAGGGCATGACTGTAAGCTCGGGGATTTCAGTGCCCTGATGCCTGGAGTAAATCTTGCGGGTGGTGTAATCCTTGAAAAGGCTGTTTTTATTGGCAGCGGAGCCAACCTCGTTAATTCGGTACATATTGGGGAAGAGGCGAGGATCGGGGCCGGTGCAGTCGTGTTAAGGGATGTTATGGCGGGGAAGACAGTGGTTGGTGTTCCAGCCAATGAGCGATAACCTTTCAGCCCTCCATGTGGAGGAATTCTGTTTCAGTAACGGCTTTTTTACTCTATATTGCGAATGTTCAGACTATCAATGATTTCTTGCCAATGCTCAAAGAATTCTGGCCTTCCATTGCATTTTTACTAAAATTCATCGCTTTATACCTGGTTTTGAACCTTTTATATGGCGGTTATGTGAATCATTACTCGCCGTCGCCCGATCCGGTAACGATCGAGGTGGCCCACCAAACTGATTGGGTTTTGAATGTACTGGGGTTTGAGACGACCACTGAGGTGCGGGACCGGCAGACCGGGGTTTACATTAACAGTGTGGCAAGACCCATCATTTCAGTGTATGAGGGGTGCAATGGATTGAACGTAATGATTATTTTCATAAGTTTCCTCCTGGCCTACGGTAAACCTCAAAAAGCATTGCTATGGTTTATTCCACTCGGTTTCGTCATCATTCATTTGACAAACCTGGCCCGGATCGGTCTTCTGTATCACGTGAGTCTTTCTTTTCCGGATTACCTTTATTTTACACATAAATATTTCTTTACAGGGATCATTTATGTCGTGGTATTCCTCCTGTGGTGGTTATGGATCGCCCGTATTATGAAAAAAGGATGAAATTTAAGATTTCCACACAACGAATTATACTTTTGGTTACCGGTATGATCGGCCTTCTGTTGGTCTATCTGTTTCAAAATGATATTGCAGATCTGGGCAAGGAATTGGCAGGGAAGGGGTTTTGGTCCTTTGCCCTTGGCCGGGCGATTCGATTCATTCTGAATGATATTTTCGCCCTGTTGATCATTTTCGCCTTATTTTACGAACGGAAATATATCATATTTGCCATCTATGTCCAGCTCGCAGGAATGGTCCTGATCCTGTTTCCCTACTTAATTCTGAAATACCATATGCCCGGGTATAACGGACCATTGATCTCCTTTCTGCATCGCCTTGTTCTCAACCCGTTATTGCTGCTTCTATTAATTCCTGCATTCTGGTATCAGCGGCAGCTTTCGGAAACAAAATAAGTCCTCTTTTTTACTATTTTTGCGGCATGCCAACCAGACTCTATCTTTCCTCGCCCCACCTCGGAGAAAATGAACAAAAATACGTTCAGGAAGCATTCGATACCAACTGGGTTTCTCCCGTCGGCCCGAATATCGATGCCTTTGAAAAATCAATTTCAGAATATGCCAACACCGGTTTTGTAGCAGCGCTTTCTTCCGGAACCGCCGCTATCCACCTGGCCCTCATAATGTTGGGCGTGGAACGTGGCGATACAGTACTTTGCTCCAGTTTTACATTCGCGGGTTCGTGTAATCCAATCGTGTATTTGGGTGCGGAACCAGTTTTTATTGATTCTGAACCAACTACATGGAATATTGACCCGGCATTACTGGAGGAGGCTGTTAAGAACCTGATTAAAGAGGGTAAGAAGCCAAAAGCACTCATTCTGGTGCATCTCTATGGTATGCCGGCACAGATTGAAGAAGTGATGAGGATTGCCGCGGAATATGAAATTCCGGTAGTGGAGGATGCGGCCGAAGCCCTGGGAAGCCTTTATCACGGACGGGCATTAGGGACATTTGGAGTGATGGGGGTATATTCCTTCAATGGCAATAAGATAATAACCACATCTGGAGGAGGTGCACTTGTTTCGGATAATGAGTCACTGATCTCTCAGGCACGTTTTCTTGCTACCCAGGCTCGTGACCCTGCGCCACATTACGAACATACGCGGATCGGATATAATTATCGCTTGTCCAATATTTCCGCTGGGATTGGTCGTGGGCAGATGGAAGTTCTGGATGATCGTATTTCTGCAAGACGCGCTATATTCAACCGCTACAAAGAAGGGTTTTCAGATTTGAAGGCCATAAGTTTTACCGAAGAACCCGAGGGCTTTTACTCGAATCGGTGGCTTACCACAATCTTAATTGATCCTGCATCCGGTGTGAGTCCGGAAAATATCCGCCAAATGCTGGAAACAGAAAATATCGAATCCCGCCCCCTATGGAAACCTATGCATATGCAACCCGTATTCAGCGATGCAAGAAATGTAATTAACGGTGTTTCGGAAAAGCTGTTTGCCACCGGGTTGTGCCTGCCATCCGGGTCCAATAGTCCGGCCGACAGAATAGATCAGACCATTGAAATGATCAAAAGTTCGTTCCGGTAATAAAATTCAGTTGTTTCATATTGTATTGGGTTACTTATTTAAGTCAAAAAAGTATGGAAAGGCAGGAAAATCCTGTTAAATTTGATATCTGTTCGCAAAGAATCGCTTGACGTATGAAAAAAATTTTACTCGCCGTTATATTTATTGGAATTTCACTCACCGGATTTACACAATCCGTTTCCCTCGACGGAAGTGATTATTCCCAGGGATTTAATACACTGGCGTACGACTGGCCTCAGCCACGGGTACTTCCGAATGGATGGTACTTTCTGGAGTCAGGTGATGGTGCCGATGCCAGCTACGGAATCAGTAATGGTAGCGGAATAACACCTGATACCTACAGCTACGGAGCCGGAGCATCAATTGAACGTGCATTGGGTTCACAACGCACCGGAACAAGCACTTTCGGCAGCCAGTGGGGCGTAAGCTTTACGAACAATACGGGAAAAACCATCACCGAGCTTGATGTATCCTACATTGGTGAACAGTGGAGACTGGGAACCGCGTTCATAGTTGATTTTCTCATTGTGGAATACAGCCTTGATGCTACTGCACTCAACGACGGATCATGGACAGAGGTCCCTGCTTTGAGATTTGTTAACCCGACATTCTTTTTACCATACCCGGGAAATACGCTGGATGGTAATCTTGCGACAAATCAGGATTTCCTTCAGGGGACCATTACAGGCCTGAATATTCCGGATGGAGCGACATTCTGGCTGCGCTGGACTGATTTTGACGTTGCGGGCACTGACGATGAACATGCCATGGCAGTTGATCAGTTCTCGCTGTCAACAACGCTGGTTGGATCTGATACAGAATTATACATGGATGTATTCACTCCCAATCCGGTTGATGAAACAGCCGGTTCTACTACGCTTACAATTGCGTTGAATAATCCCAGCGCGACGGTAGATACACAAGTTGATCTTGCACTTGTGGGAGGCACCGGTTCAGCTGCTGACCTGGGAGATTTTGTAAC
>JBNKGL010000051.1:0-11080 GCA_050289805.1 Cyclobacteriaceae bacterium | reverse complement strand
TCTGAAGCTACTCCACCACCGGTTGTAATCTTTATTTGTGTGGCACCCATCTTTAAGATGTCACGAGTTCTTAGCCTCACTTCATCTACTCCGTCCGAGGTCATTGCCATCCAATTTCGCTCCCAATAGTTCATGTAGTCTTTATCACGTGGAATCTCTAGTTTGCCGTAGTAATCTGCATGTCCGGAAGTCGGGCTCATAAACGGACCTGAAGGAAGAATTCGGTGACCAGGATATTCCCCGGCGTCAATTAATTTTTTAATGGCAAAGGGATTACCTCCCGGATCCCTAACCGTCGTAAATCCACGCAACAGGGTTTTTTCAGCACCTGTCATACTGCGAATGGCTACTTCCGGCATATCTCCCTGGTTCAAAAAGAGTACTGAAGCTGGTGTGTACGCATAGGTTGTATGCCAGTGCGCGTCAATCAATCCGGGGATCAGAGTCCTGCCACCGGCATCGATGACTGTGGCGCCACGCGGAGCTCTGATGTCTTTAGCTATTTGTTTTACGAGGTTACCCTCTATCAATACATCCGTGTCTTTTATCAATTCTTCATTTACTCCATCGAACACATTGGCGTTCTGTATGAGAATGGTATTTGTCTCCTGTGAAAATGCAGTAATGCAAATAAGAAGAATGAAAAGTGTGAGGTTGAGTGTTTTCATCTTATTCAATTGTTAAAGTTAATTTAAAATGTTTTTATATACTTTGCCATCCTTCATGATGACCACAAAGTTTTTCTCCGGATCCAGGAATCACAGTTTTACCGTCCGCATCGATAACAGTAGCACCCCTTGGAGCTTTAATATCTGAACTAATTTGTTTCACCAAATTATTCTCAATAAGAATATCGCCATTGGTTAAGGCTTCGTTTACACCATCGAAAATTTTAGCGTTGGTGATGAGAATGACTGAATTCTCCTCCTGTCCCTGAGCAAATGATTGCCTGCCAATACCGGATATTGCCAGGAGTGTAATCAGGCACACTACCCTTGTGAAATGTGTAAAATATTTTTTCAAATTATTTGTCATTAGAATATAAATATAAAGGTTGGTCTGAATGAATGGTACAATGGCTGTAAGTACGACAGTACTCGAACTGATATTTTGTTCGAGACAAAGTTGTTCAAATTGAAAATTACAGGATTAAGCTATTGTTCGGATTCTTTAACGTATTGTTCCAAAGTCCGTGAGATACTGAAAATAAGATACTAATACTTTCCCTTTATTAAAAGCAATGCAGGTTACTCATGAGTGAGTTAACATAAACATAATAATGCATGATGCTAGTGATGTTCAAATCTCTCCCGGTATTCTGTGGGGGACAGCCCTGTTTCTTCTGAGAATACTTTTGAAAAGTAGGGCAGGCTGTAAATACCTACTTCTGCAGCTACCTGGCTTACGTTTAACCGGGAGGTTTCCAGAAGTTGTTTTGCCTTCCGGATTCGGACCATTCGAATCAAATGTGTGGTAGATCGATCTGTCAGTGACTTGATCTTGTTATGCAGCTGTGTACGGCTCATGGCCAGTTCCCTGCATAATTCGGTAACACCAAACTTATCATCACCCAGATGTTCAAGAATCGTTTCCCGCGCTTTGATAATAAATGTATCCTCCAGTTTAAGGCTATCATCCTCGGTAGGCTCAGGATCATCAAGACTGGCATAACGTTCCCGGAGTTGCTGACGAACATGCAGCAGGTTTTGAAGCTGTGCCTGTAACTCACGGGGGTCAAAAGGCTTGGCAAGATAGGCATCGGCACCTCGTTTCAGACCCGTAATGCGGGAGTCCAAATCTGCTTTTGCCGTCAACAGCATGACAGGGATGTGACTGGTTCTAATGTCATTTTTCAATGTATTACAGAGATCAAATCCGTTGACCCGGGGCATCATTACATCGCTGATGATAACGTCTGGCACCTTATCGAAGGCGACATCCATTCCTTCCTGACCATCAGAGGCAAAGAACAGTTGATAATCCTCTTCAAGACAATGGATGAGGTATTCTACTACATCGGGATTATCTTCTACAATGAGCAGGCGGGGAAGTGTAGAATTTTCACCTGATGTCAATTGTTTTTCAGCAGGAGTTACCGTCTCCGCACCCAACATCTCCGAAATGATTGTTCCAGGCATTTCTTCTTTCAAATGTGCTTCCGTTGTCAATGGAAGTCTTACAATAAACTCTGTACCTTTTCCCACTTCACTTTCTACATGGATATCTCCCTGCAGTAACTTCACTAACTCCCTGACCAATGTTAACCCTATACCGGTTCCACTCCCTGTCCGGCTTATTTCATCATCTGCCTGGTAAAACCGATCGAATATATGGGTGATTTTTTCTTCAGGGATACCAGGGCCGGTATCAGATACAGAAATTAGATAGAAAGGGGGATTACTATCTTCTTTGATGTCCAGCGAAATTTTCACCTGACCATCCTCAGGTGTAAATTTCAGTGCATTGGCTAATAAATTGGAAACAATATGAAGCAACTTATCCGGGTCATAATCCAGATTAAAATCATCATGGAATCCTTCAAAAGCCAGTGTGATCCCCTTGTCGTCGGCCAGTGATTGAAATGACTCCAGTAAGTATTTAACATAAGCGACTACGTTTCCCTGAATCAGACGGGTATTCACACTGCCTGATTCCAGCTTTCTTAATTCAAGGATTTGATTGATCAGGTTGAGGATGAGCCTGGCGTTTCTGCGTATGAGCTTTTTGGTACGGTCCTGATCTTTAATCTGGTCGGCCAATCCGAGAATGACGGTGAGGGGTGTTCTGAATTCATGTGAAATATTGGTAAAAAAGCGTGATTTCGCCAGATCCAATTCCTGTAGTTCTTCTGCCTGTTTTTCGATCGTCGCCTTGTCACTTTGAATCTGCGCTGTCCTTCGCTCCACTTCAACACGCAATCTTTTCTTCTCAGTGATATTTCTACGAATCCATACCCCGGCAACAATCAGAAATGGCATGGCAGCGAGAACGTAAAACCACCATTTGAAGTAGAAAAACTCATCCACTTTTATTTTAATTTCCAGGAGTGCTATGGCTTGGTTGGAATATTCATCGCTTCCCCGGATCTGAACCAGGTAATCGCCGGCAGGAAGATTACTGATGGTTACCTGGGATTCAGCTCCCAGGTCGATCCAACGAGCAGACGCCGTTTCTTCCTCTGAATAGTTCTGAGGAAGCAACCGGTATGCGAACGAATGTTCATTTAAATTCACATAATTGGAAAGGGCAAAATCCAGATAGAGATATCTTTGATCCGCAGGAATTTGAATTGGTTCGGAGAAAGGATAGGATCCCTGAATTATATGTATCCCGTTGATTTTCGGGTCATAATATTCCATTCCGGTTAAATAGAGCGTAATTGATTTTGGTTCTGTAAGAACATTTAGAAAATTTTCCGGATTAAGTATTGTCAGTCCATCGGGACTTCCGAACACCATCATTCCGGAGGAAGTACGATGATAAGATTGCTGATAAATCCGATTGTCCATCAACCCGTCTGCTTCCGTTAATTCGAATAGAAATTCATCCTGAGAATTTAACACGGTGATACCATCAAATGTAGCCACCCAGTGGTTCATTCGGTCGTCTTCCATAATGCCAACAACGGTATTGTCTGCCAGCCCCTGTGAAATATCAACTTGTTTGCTACTCCCGTCAGCGGGATTAAAAATGAGTACTCCTGTTGAGCCGGTTCCCAGATAAAGCATACCATTCTTCTCCTGGTGGATAGAAAGTATATTCTTCCGCTGCAAGAGCGGATATTGATTGTAATGGAGAATCTTCCTGTCGGAAATATCAAGTTGCCAGAGACCATTCTGCGCCCCAATCCACAGAATAGTATCTCCCTGCAGCAACAAGTCATTTACTCTCGCATTAATCGTATTAGTAGCACCATCACCAAAGAACGAACGGGTTGTCTTCGAGTCAATATTAAATGAATAGATTTCTCCTAAAGGAAAGTCATCACTGCCATTGGTAAAAAATAAAGCTTCACTGTCATTTATGAATATGAATTTATCGAAACTCTGATCTATAGGGAAATGATCCACCTCGTTGGTGACTGGATCAAACCACATTAAGCCTTTTCTTTTTTCCAGGTAAAATAATGCTGACATCCAAACCTTTTCATTGTGAATACGAAGTGAACTTAATTGCCGGGCTTTAACAAAATCTGAACCGGTGAGCCTTCCCCTGCTTCCATCATAAATATTGCTTTTGAGTACTTGTTCATTCGAATTAATAATGATGGTTGCGCTATCGACACTTATTATATTACTCACCACATAGGCCGGATTTATAATAGATTTAGTAGTCTCAATGGCAGGTCGTAAATTCAGGAATGAGGCACCCTCCCACATGACGGTTGATCCGACCTGGCTGGTGAAATCCTGACTAAAAAAGCTCCCTTCATTCTTCAAATCATACCGTGGGGAGTTGCTAAGTTTTGGTAAGATATCTGTATAATCATACCACTCTCCCTGAGAGTCTATCAACAGGGCATTACGTCTGCTCATAGGCCTTGTGAAAATCAGGCGATCAAGATAGCCCGTAGCTATTAAAGTATTATTTTGATAGTCCTGTGACAAATAAACCCGGAGAACTTCATCTTCTACCTCTTCTTTCAGAAAAAAACGATTCAACCTTGCATTGGTTATAAGGTTCTTTCCGGAAGGATCGAGATTGTAAAAACCATTTTGATGACCCAAATAGAGCAACAACTGGTCGTATGGCATCCTGATCATCTGCCATTCAAAATCAAACTCGCTGAAGTCGGTGTCGGCTTTTTCAATCGGCTGATCAGGATTGAAATCAGCCCAGGGGATATACGTCATGGTGCCCTCATTCAGGTTTGTTTTAACAATCCCATCACGTTCATGATAAAACCAGGCATCATTTTTCCTTACTGCAAAAGGAAATTCGAAGTTCCTGGGTTTTTGGAGATTGCGGTCGGAAGTAAAATCCAGTTCCAAGGATGCAACGACTTCTTCTTTACCCTCATGCAGCCGCAGTAAGCGGTATATTCCTGTTGACAGTTCATCCGTCTTGTCATATTCCAACGAAAGGATCAGAATTCCACCGGATGGGTGTTCACCAATATTTAGCAGGGAAGTGTTTTCATTCAGCCGCAGGAAATATTGCTTTCTTAAATCCGGGTGCCAATAAAAAAGCATATCATTCTCTATGTTGGCACCAAAGAGAAATCCACTGGATGTTTCACCAAGAACATACCAAACCGGCGTCATCTCTTCATCCGATAGCCATTCCGGCCGTAATTCATAAAAAAGACTCTTTTGACCATCGAACTGAAAAAAGGAAAGTAATATATTCTCTGCCGATTCTTTGCAGGGGTTTATCCAGAGCCTGCCAGCTCTGTCCATAAAACCATTTCCCAGGCAATTCTCTGCAAGACCCTCTGAAATAGTATAGTTTTTAATTGAATTGATCTTAGGTGGTGCTGTAACCGGAATGGTATCTGAGCCATTGGCAAAAAATGATGCTGAAAGAAACAGCAGACTAAGCTGAAAGGCCAATCTAAAAATCATACTTTAAAATATCATAATATTTTAATTGAATTCAACCGGGTCGTCTTTCCAGTGTAACTGCAAGTGATATTAAAACTACTTAATACTGAGCTTTTATTAAAAATGTTTAAGCTCTTGATTCCAATAGTGTTTGATGTAAGGAGGAGCATCTTGTATAAATTCATTAACCTCACTGGCGCTTCCTGTTCGTATTCATGTATTCACACAACTCACACGTATCGCCTTTTACTCCTCGCCTGTACATGGTCATGTCGCCTTACTTTATGAATGTGCCAAGAACCTTCATCATGCACAGAGAACAGAGACCTTCTGTTTTTGTTCGAGGCCCATTATCTCATATGGCTGCTTCCTTCTATCCACATAAATCTGCAGAAAATCCTTACATCACCGGATTTTTACAAATAGCTATCATCTAACCAATTACCTTTTTATTGCCTTACATCACGTGTTTTTAGGACCATTTTAGCCGGTTACGAACCTATATACAAAGTATATCCAAAGGTAAATCAACTATAAAACCATGATAAATTTTTTAAGAATGAAAGGACTTTTTGCGTTGCTACTGGCGGGCTTGCTCCTGGTAGCATGTGGTAAGGATGATGAAGGCGGA
Organism: Cyclobacteriaceae bacterium; assembly: GCA_050289805.1. GTDB lineage: Bacteria > Bacteroidota > Bacteroidia > Cytophagales > Cyclobacteriaceae > JAUILA01. The sequence continues at coordinate 4,906 of JBNKGL010000051.1, read as the reverse complement.
CCGGTGCTGGGACAGCTTACGGGTACCGTGCTGAATGGTGCAGATAACAGCCCACTTGAAAATTCCAGCATCATTGTATTTAACGCCAATGATAATGCACCGGTCATCACGCTGAACACGGATGCCTCCGGCAATTTCTCTACGGATCTCGAGCCCGGTAATTATTTCGTAAAAGCGGTTCGTCAGGGATTTCTCAGTGTGCCGCCTGCAGGCATATCTGCTGTTCCATTCACTATCATTGCCGGTCAGGAGGTAGTCAACGATGTGACTATGTTTGCCTCTGATGCCACCAATATAGGCCAGATCAGCGGGCGGGTTACGGCCTCAGGTGCCGGCGTTGCCGGAATCCTGATCATTGCTGAAAATGGTACCGATGCATACTCAGCAGTTTCAGATGAGGATGGCAATTATCACATTTACAATGTAGCTGCCGGCTCGTATGATGTAGACGGATGGGCTGCCGGATATAATTCCAATGGGAACTCAGCTAGTGTCACAGCTAACACCGAAACAACAAATATTGACCTGACACTTACTGAAGGAGCGAATGGTTCACTCAGCGGACAGGTGCGTAATATTGCTGCCGAGAATAAGGATGTGGATGTTGCGTTGATCCATCCGATCACGCGCGAAACGATTCCCGGATTGACGGGCAGGACGGTAAGCCAGTCTTACAATATCACCAATATTCCCAACGGAGTCTATATTGCACGCGCAACGTTTGAAAATGATGTTCGCGTGATGGACCCTGACCGGATCTTTAAATTCGGAGAGCCTGTGGTGGAAATGGGTGGCGGGAGCCAGCTGATCGATTTTGATATCACCAACTCGGTGACGCTTAATTCTCCTTCAAATGAAGCAGGCACTACTATTCCAACGGAAATAACTTCAAAAACCCCGACATTCACCTGGAATGCATATTCTTCCACCAGTGATTATGTGATTGAAGTGACAGATGCAACCACCGGGAATGTGATTTGGGGAGGTATTGATCAGAGTGGCGATCTTCCCACAAAGAACATTATAATCCCATCCAGTCAGACCTCGATTGCTTATAACAGCGATGGAAATGCGTCTTCAGCGCTTGAGGTTGGTAAGGTTTACCGCTGGAGAATATATGCCAGCAAGAACGACCAAAATTCGGATACGGGCTGGACGCTGATCTCAGCCAGTGAGGACCAGCAGGGACTCATCCGGATCGTCGAATAATTTTGATAGTTTTCTTTCAAATAAAAAAGCCCGGTAAAACGGGCTTTTTTAATTTGAAATCATTCTGAACTATAAGGTTCAGAGCCCCAATTCAATATCATTGAACATCGTGTCAATCAATCGTCCCACCTAAAAATCAGATAGAAATTTGGCTACAGTGTCATAGGCGTCTTGCGTGAGCACTTCGGTCCATATGGTCTCTCCACTGTAAATGGCGAGATAGGTAACATCACTGTGTTTGGAAGAAGCATGCCAATGCTCCGTATCAGGAGCGCATTTCAATACATCACCGACTTTCATCACCATTGGATCTTTACCCCTTTCCTGGTAATAACCCTCACCATCCACAATAATCAATACCTGGGGTGTGGTATGTTTGTGCCAGTCCAGGGTGGAATTGGCTTTAAAGGTTGCTTTGGTAATATTATAATTCAGAGACTCATCGGCCCTGATTAACGAATTTAACCAGGCTTCACCGATGTAATGTGTGTTCGGAGCTTTCATCCCTTCATCGAGGTAGGAAGTCACGCTGTAATCGGATTTCTGTGCACACACACCAAAAGAAAGAAAGACAAGGCAGAGAATGGTAAGCTTTTTCATTTGATTAAGGTTTATTCAATTTAAATTCTTTTTGAGCTATTATGGATATTTTGCTCCATGTTAAAAAGGATTGGCATTACCTAAGAGATAAGTTACCCTAAATTTTGAGAAAGTGAATGCTTAAAAATACAAGCGAAGCCTGATTGATGACATTACATAATTCAATAATCAAACGATTGTTGCAAATTGGTTGTCGTATTATTAATACCATTGTCGGAATTTATTTCAACCCGGATAGATGATCAACCGCATTTTCACATGGGCTTTATTGATGCTGATAAGTGTTATCAGCTACGGACAGGATTACAATGCAGGATTCAAATCCCTCCAGCTCAAAGACAGCACAAGGATTTATAAACCGGATACAAGGGTGACGGATGAATTACATTATCGTCCTGTTGATCTGGATCTATGGTATCCATCTAATATCAGGAACGGAAAACTGATGAAATTTGGTGATTTATTTGGTTTGTTAGAAAATCGGGCCACCAGATATCAAGACAATCATGACTATTCCGGACTTACAGCTGAGTTGGCACAGTTCTATGTTGCCCAGCTGGGTGTTGGCAGCAACGGTAAAGAAATACTTGAAATTGAAACTGAAAGCTACTTAAACCCTGATCCATCAACGGGAAACTTCCCCGTTATCATTTACATGGCGGGTTCCAATGGAATGGGATTTGAAAACTTCAAATTACTTGAAAAACTTACTCAAAAAGGCTACATGATCGTCTCTGTCTGGTCTGTAGGCAGATACCCCGGAGACATGACCAATCATAAAAATGATATGCTTGAACAAGTTTATGACGCTGAATTTGCAATTAAATATTTAAAGGAAATCAAACTCATCGGTGCCGATTACAACAATATCGGTATCCTGGGGTGTAGTTGGGGAGGAATGAGTTCGGCTGTTTTCATCGAAAGAAATCGGAACATTAAAGCCTTCCTCTCATTGGATGGCACCGAAACGCACTACTTCGGGGAAGATGCTGAAAGTGATACCCATATTCGAAATATCTACAACGCTAAACTTTTCAGTCCGGCCACTCTTACCATGCCGTACATGTACCTTGAAAGTGGTGACAAGCTTGAAGGATTTCAGCCCGACAGTGTATACAATTTCTATGAAGAGTTAAATGCAGAGAAGTACTATTTGCGTTTTTTAAAAAGTACGCACGCCGATTTCACATCTATCCCTTCCATGCTTGGATCTTCCATACAATCAACGAGAACCTATGAAGATATTGAAAGGTTGACGCTCGCCTTCTTTGAGCAAACGCTTAAAAATAATGTTGAATTTGATAACGTTTGGGATGAAATCAGGCTTTCCGAAAATACTTCTGAGGAGCCTTCCCAAATTAAAAATGGAAATTACCACGTAATTGATGGCACAATTTTCAGTAATCAGAATAAACCCGTGCCTTATGCGAATATTGGTATTTTGAACCGGGAAATCGGGACCGTGTCAGATCTCAACGGCAAGTTTTCTCTTACTTTCGATAAGATTTATATGGACGATACAATAAAAATTTCATCGGTTGGCTTCCACCCTGTCGAGATAGTGATCAAGGATCTGCCAATTAATGGGGAACCTGTTTCAATTATCCTGAAAGAAGAGATCCGTCAGTTAAATGAAGTAGTGATCACGGCCGAATCACTTAAACAGAAGACGCTGGGAAATAAGTCGGAATCCAGGTTTCTAAGTACAGGATTCAGTTATGATCAACTTGGCGCTGAAATGGGTGTGAAAATCAACATCCGTAAAGATCCGACATATGTTGATTCATTTAATTTCAACATTACTTATAACCGATTAAGTGCCACTGCTATATTCAGAATAAATTTTTACAGTGTTGTTAAGGACAAGCCGCTCGATAATATTCTTTCACAAAATATTCTCGTATCAGTCAAACCCGAACAAGTCGGAAATATTAGCGTGGATTTAAAGCCATATGACATCATTTTGAAGGATGATGTTATTGTGACCCTCGAATGGGTAGATACGGAAGGACAAAACAAGAAGGGCGAGGCTATCTTCTTTTCCCTCGGATTGGTGAATAGCGGAACGATCTATAAAAAATCGAGTCAGGCGAAATTTAAAAAATATAACAGCATGGGGGTCGGGTTCAATATTGATGTGAGGTATTAGTGGTGAAAGGAAGCGCTTGAGTTTTATTGATTTAAGGCAATGTTCCGCCGATTCTTAAAGAAAAAGATTTGACACCTAACAAGAAAAAAGGCTCAGATAATGTCGATGATTTAATTGATTATGAAGAACTTATTATAAAAAAAAATGAAAAACGGGTAAATAATAACAAGTAAAACGAATTAAATCTCGTTTTACTCAGGGAAGTTGTAGCCAATAAAACCTTTTTAATATGGAAAATAAACTCAATATAAATTTGTTTCCCAAGGCCCATTTATGGCTACTAATTCCATTTGCCTTGACTATAGCTGGATTTTATCTCTCCTATTGGAGCAGATTTACGGAAGCTCCGTGGCGACAGCATATGCACGGATTAACATCTACTGTTTGGTATTTGCTGGTTATTTTACAGCCATGGTTAATCCATAATAGACCACCAATATTCCATAAAAGATTAGGCATATTAGCAGTATTTCTGGCTGGTGGCGTGGTTTTTTCAGCAGTTCAGGTAATTCCACACCAAGTTGTTCAACAATTTCTCCCTGAAGTCCTTCGATATGGTTTTTCATTTGCTGATTTATGTGCTCTTACTGGGTTTAGTGTGTGCGTCATTGCAGGGGTTTGGAATGCCAGAAATATAAATATCCATGCAAGATGGTTAATATCTACTGTTTTCTGGATTTTATTACCTGCAACAGCAAGATTAGCATATTTTCCAATGCTGAATGAATACGATGGTAACCCCCCCTTAAGTTATATTGAAACAGCTTATATATGTTGGTTTATTACTACTTTAATTCCCATGCTATATATGATGTACTTAGATTACAAAAAGGAACAAATAGTATACAGATCTTATATTTTTACACTTATTGGAGTGTCATTTTATACCTTTGCAATTGTACCAACAGGCAAATGGCAATGGTGGATAGATTTCTGTCATTCTGTAAT
>JBNKGL010000050.1:0-11084 GCA_050289805.1 Cyclobacteriaceae bacterium | reverse complement strand
TGAATGGTCTTTATCATTATGGAAGAGGGATGACTTTTGAGTCAGTAGTCAGTAGTCAGTAGTCAGTAGTGGATTTAGTTGTCGTAGTCGGGTTCACCACGTCCAACGTCATTCCGAACTTGTCCCAAAGGGATCCCCACGACTATGGAAGACAATGATCTATAGTTTCACTCAAACTTTGAATACGATACATAATTCTATCTGAGTCAATTATCACCCCAGGGATGCGTCATGGCAGTAAATCTTGAGGGAATCCCGAAATGAGCTCGGGATATCGAATTTGATTAGGAACGCAACTACTGACTACTGACTACTGACTACTGACTACTAAAGAAAGCCCAGTTTCTCCCTCACCTTGTTCAATACCGGAATCGCAATTTCCCTGGCGCGGGCTTCACCATTCAGTAGCTTCTTTTCCAGTTCCGCCGGATTTTCCATATAGAAATTGAATACCTCCCTGGGTTCCCTGAATTTCTCGATCATCAGCTCAAACAATGCTTGTTTGGCATGCCCATATCCGTAATTTCCGCCAAGGTAATTCTGACGCATTTCAGCAATCTGATCAGGACTTGCCAAAAGGCTGTATAGCGTAAATACGTTACAGGTATCCGGGTCCTTTGGCTCTTCGAGCGGAGTACTGTCGGTAACGATTGTCATCACCTGTTTGCGCAATTGTTTGTCGGGCAGAAAAATATCGATCGTATTGCCATAGGACTTACTCATCTTTTGTCCGTCAGTACCGGGAATAGTCATCACGGTTTCATCGATAAGCGCTTCAGGCAAAACGAACGTTTCCCCGTACTGGTGATTGAAAGCACTCGCCAGGTCCCGGGTCATCTCGAGATGCTGTTTCTGGTCCTTTCCAACAGGGACAAAATTGGCATCATAGAGAATAATGTCTGATGCCATCAGAACCGGATATGTGAATAATCCGGCATTCACATCCGCAAGCTTATCAGATTTATCCTTGAAGCTGTGCGCATTTGCCAGCATCGGAAAAGGGGCAAAACAATTCATATACCAGGTGAGCTCACAAACTTCGGGAATGTGAGACTGCCTGTAGAAAATATTACGGTCGCTGTCAAAACCAAAAGCAAGCCAGGCTGCTGCAGTAGCATTGATATTCGCCTTTCGTTGTTCGCCATCTTTAAGCGATGTGAGAGAATGAAGGTCTGCAATAAAAAATAAGGATTCATTCGAAGGGTCTTCCGACAGCCGGATTGCCGGAACTATTGCTCCGAGGATGTTTCCCAGGTGTGGTCTGCCGCTGCTTTGTATCCCTGTAAGTATTCTGGCCATACATTCAAATTTTTCACAAATAAACTAAAATCATATATAAATGGCAGTCTTTTATGACGTTATTCAACCATGACGTGATCAGGTAAATAACAATAATTACGTATGTTTGATAAAATTTTTTTAGGAATGCGAACATTGCTTTTCAACTTATTCTTCCTGGTAATACTATTCCCAACTTCGGCACAGCTATCAGAGCCAATCCAGTTTGATGTACGCACATTCGATTTTGGAGAAGTAAGGGCAGATCAGGGGCCTTTCGAACATTCTTTTTCCTTTACGAATAACACCGCGGATTCAATCCGAATCCAAGATGTAAAGGCCTCTTGCGGTTGTACGGTGCCTTCCTGGTCCAGTAAAATGATTGCCCCGGGCGCGAGCGGATTTGTGCAGGCCCGTTATAATGCCGACCGGATCGGTACATTCAGTAAAAACCTTCAGGTGATATTTGAAGGATCGGCACAGCCGGTGGTTCTTTACCTTCAGGGAAATGTATTGCCATCACCCAAGTCTCCGGAAGAAGAATTGCCAACGAGCCTGGGTAATCTTCATTTGAAATACAGGTCGGTGAATCTTGGTAAAGTACTTACCACTGACCTGGCAACAGAAAAGTACTTCGATCTGTATAATGCTTCAGAAACTCCAATGCATATTGACAGCCTCTGGCAGCCGGGACATATGTCCGCGTCATTTGAGCCGGATACGCTTGGGCCGGGAGCGATGGGTCAGCTGAAGATCGTCTACGATGCCAAAAAGCTGGGAGACCTTGGGTTCCAGTCTGAAAATATTACGCTTTTTACAAATGATTCTGAAGAGCCCGTAAAACAAATCAGCGTCTACACCACAATTGCGGAATATTTCCCGCCGATGACCGATGAAGAGCTGAAGAAAGCGGCTCATCTTAAGATTTTGTCACCGGTATTTGATTTCGACAGGATCGAGCGTGATTCCATTTATTCTACGACCTTTACCATTACCAATGCAGGGCAGTCGGAATTGCAGGTTCGTCAGGTTGAAGGAAACTGTACCTGTATCCGTACTTCCATCGACAAAATGTCTATCAAAAGCGGTAAGGAAGCCACCGTCACCGTATGGTTTGATACTACAGGCCGGCTGGGAAATCAGCAGAAATCCGTGACAGTCTATACAAATGATCCTATTTCACCTGCCCAACGTATTACTGTCAAGGCATATGTAAAACAGGAATCGGATTAACTAAACGCCTGAATTCCTGTAATTTCTGCTCCCAAAATCAGCAGGTGAATGTCGTGTGTGCCTTCATAGGTGATGACCGATTCAAGGTTCATCATATGTCGCATCAGGGGATATTCCCCGGTAATACCCATTCCCCCGTGAATCTGGCGTGCCTCACGTGCGATGTTTAACGCCACCTCAACCGAGTTTCGTTTGGCCATGGAAATCTGCGGTGTTGTTGCCTTTCCTTCATCCATCATTTTTCCCAGCTTCCAGTTGAGAAGCTGTGCCTTGGTAATTTCGGTGAGCATTTCTGAAAGCTTTTTCTGAACCAGCTGAAAGGAGGCAATGGGTTTATTGAACTGGATTCGTTCCAATGCATAACGTCTTGCAGAATCATAGCAATCCATGGCAGCACCTAATGCACCCCAGGCAATGCCGTATCGGGCAGAATCCAGGCACATGAGCGGCGCGCCTAACCCGCTTTTACCCGGAAGCAGGTTCTCTTTTGGGATTTTTACGTTGTCAAACACAAGTTCACCGGTGGCACTTGCGCGCAGTGACCATTTCCCATGGGTCTCGGGTGTACTGAAACCTTCCATTCCCCGTTCCACGATGAGGCCGTGTATTCGTCCCTCTTCATTTTTTGCCCAAACAACCGCGATATCTGCTTTCGGAGAGTTGGAAATCCACATTTTGGCCCCGTTTAGCAGGTAATGGTCTCCCATATCCCGGAAATTGGTCACCATTCCCCCCGGGTTGGATCCATGATCAGGCTCTGTGAGACCGAAACATCCGAGCATTTCACCAGAAGCAAGCTTTGGCAGGTATTTCTGTTTCTGTTCCTCAGAACCAAATTTGTAAATGGGATACATAACGAGCGACCCTTGTACTGAGGCTGTTGACCGCATCCCGCTGTCACCGCGCTCGATTTCCTGCATAATCAGACCGTAACTGATATAATCGAGCCCGCCGCCCCCATATTGCTCGGGGATTGTCGGTCCGAATGCACCAATTTCACCGAATTTTTTTACTATTTCAACGGGAAAATGAGCCCGTTGGCACCAATCCTCAATGTACGGGGAAATTTCTTTTTTAACGAAGTCGCGAAGAGCCCCACGGATCATTTTGTGCTCCTCGGTTAAAAGATCATCGATCATGTAGAAATCAGGTGATTCAAACATGTCCTGTTTGGTGGACTTTTTTGCACCAATTTGCTCATCTGCTCCGTTATATGACATTGTCTCGCTTATTTGGGTTATTCATATTTAAATTTCAAATTTACACAACCTTTTTTACAATGAGCTAGCAGCGGGATGGACAAATCAGAAATAGATGATAAAATTCTGGACCAGATCCGGAAACTGGAAGAAAAGTATGAAGTTATGGGCCAGGACCTGTCATCCTACCTGGATGGGCTCCTGTATGCCGACTACCTGACTTACTGGGATTATATTCACCTGGACACATTGCTTAGTCTGCAGAATCCCAAAACCGGATTTAAGGATGAAATGATTTTCATTGTTTATCATCAATTTACCGAGCTATACTTCAAACTGATTCTTTGGGAAATGAACCAGGTGACGGCAGCATCACCGCCTTTGTCAAAAGAAATTTTCATCGATAAGGTCCGTCGAATTAATCGCTATTTCGAGATGCTTGAACATTCTTTTGATATCATGATTGATGGGATGGAACGAAGCCAGTTTTTAAAGTTCCGGATGTCGCTGCTTCCATCCAGCGGATTTCAGTCTGCTCAATACCGCCTGATTGAATTTCAGGCAACGGATGTATTCAACCTGCTTTCGGCAGAAGCGAGGAAGAAATCCAGTCCGAATGATTCGGTTGAGGATCTGTTGCAACAGGTTTATTGGAAAGAAGGCAGTACAGAGCTGGCATCCGGGAAGAAAACGCTTACGCTGCGACAGTTCGAAGCGAAGTACATGGATGAGTTCATTGAAGAAGGTAACCGGCTGAAGTCGTCAAATTTCCTGCAATTGTACCGTAAATATTACAAGGCTCAGGATACGGGGGAGGAAATCATGCAAGAGTTGAAAAAATTCGACTTGTTTGCTAATGTATTATGGCCGCTGGCCCATTATAAGTCGGCAGTCAAATACCTTCACAAAGATCCGGAGGATATTGCCGCCACCGGAGGGACAAACTGGCAGCGATATCTGCCCCCTCGGTTTCAGCGTATTATCTTTTTTCCGGAGTTGTGGACGACAGAAGAACAGGAGAACTGGGGCAAGAAGTGGGTATTGGATCAGCTTGCCACCGGCAAAAAGTAATTTTTTAAAAGGGTTTATTGCCCATCCAGGTGAGATTTTTGTTGTTATATATAATTGCAGGGTCATTTTTTTGTGCGCCCATAACAGCCCAGGTGAAGAGAGAGACCTTTCATGACCCGGAAAATACGCTGTTGAAAGAATCCTACTATGTAAAAGATACCATTTCAAATATTCTTGAAGGGCCTTACCGATCTTTCTATCTGAATGGCGAACCCGAATCCCGCGGACAATTTCTCAACAATGAAGCAACCGGTGTCTGGGAGTTTTATTATGAAACAGGAATATTAAAAACCCGCGCCCAGGTGAAAGCCGGAAACGGGAATGACGGCTATTACGAATACTTCTATGAAAGTGGTGAAAAGAGCATGGAAGGTTTTGTCAAGGGTCAGCAGCAATCCGGACTATGGAAATTTTATTATGAAAACGGAGGGCTGAAAGAGGAAGGTAATTTCACCGATGGTCTGCGCCATGGAAGCTGGAAAGGTTATTTCGAGGATGGTCAGCTCTCCTGTACAACCTCCTACAGTCATGGGGACGGAGAAAGAAAGACGTTCTATCCTTCCGGTGAACTTCAGGCGAAAGGTCCTGTAAAAGGGAATCTGCGAACAGGGTATTGGAATTATTTCGATAAGGAGGGAAATAAAGAAGCGGAAGGTTCCTTCAACAGAGACATGCGAAATGGTGAATGGGTCTTCTATCAGGACAACGGAATCGTGTCGTCCCGTGGAGCATATGATGACAATATCGCTGTAGGTGTATGGGACTACTATGATCAGGACGGGAATATTTCATCGCGAGGTGCTTTCAAACAGGGAGAGAAGCAGGGTAACTGGGAAATATTCTATCCCGGGGGGAATATCAAGGGGAGTGCTAATTTCGACAAGGGCAGCGGGCCATATCAGGAATTTTATGAGTCCGGGAATCTTCGCGCTGAAGGACAGATAAAAGATGGCCTAAGTGAAGGTGAATGGGTATATTATTTTGAAGACGGGACCATCGAGGGTAAATGTACCTTTGAAAAGGGTCGCGGAACCTATATCGGTTTTTATTACAATGGTACTATTCAAACGAGAGGTACGATTGAAAACGGTAAAAGAGTAGGACGCTGGGAGCTGTTTGATGAAGAAGGTACACTCACTGGTTATTACAAACCGATTTACCAGGGTGATGAACTTATCAATCTTCCTGAACAAAGACCAGATCGTGAACCTGCGAATTATGGTGTGGCCGATTACAAATTCAAGGGTAGCAAAACCGGGTACTTTGACAGGCGACTTAATGAATTCAATGGTATGATCCTTGAATTTGATCCGCTTATGACTCTCATCGGACGTTTTCCAATCTCCCTGGAACTCTATATGCAGGATCGCCTCGGTTATCAGCTAAGTCTTACCGGAATCCGCGATCCGTTCTTTAAAAATGAAAATGCCATAGCCCTGAATGAGACCTACAAGCGGGGCTATCAGGTGGCATTCCAACAGCGATTTTACAACCCTTCACAATTTGGTCTCTGGTACTTCGGTCAGGAACTAAGATTCAGCAGTTATAATCATTACGCGCGCATAGAACTGAATCCCGGTGAAATTGACAAGATCTCAAGTTCCGAAATCCGCATCGACTATTCTGTTTTGCTCGGCTACCGCATCATGGGCACCACGTCTGCGCCGGGTTTTACCATTGATTCCTACATTGCCCTGGGAGGAAGTTACCGGAGTTTCAAGGAGCCCCAGGTTTATCCTGAGGTATTCAGTGAACTGGATCAGGACAAATTTGCATTCCATTTTGGATTCGGACTTATGGTTGGTTATGTATTTCCTTTTTCAAATAATCGCAGAAGATAGTCTGAAATAGCTACTTTTGCAGTGTGAAAAAAACCGTTCAGCTCACCCTTCCGCCCGACAAGGGCTATGATGAGAATCAGCTTCTGGAAGAAGTACGCCGAAAGGCGAAAATGCCCGATGCGGAAGTGCGGATACTGCGACGGTCGATAGATGCCCGCCGTGCCCCTGTTCGCATCAATGTTGCGGCTGAAGTTTTTCGGAATGAACCACCACCGGAACTGATTTCATACCATACGGATTTTGATGACGTGAGCAATGCTCCTGAAGTGATTATCGTTGGGGCCGGTCCGGCAGGCTTGTTTGCAGCCCTCAGATTGATTGAATTAGGATTACGTCCGGTAATCATCGAACGTGGGAAAGATGTTCGTGCACGCCGGAGGGACCTTGCGGCAATCAACAAGGAACATAAAGTTAATCCGGATTCGAATTATTGCTTTGGAGAAGGTGGTGCGGGTACATATTCGGATGGTAAATTATATACCCGGTCTAAAAAGCGCGGAGACATAAAAAGGGTCCTGGAAATCCTTGTAGCACACGGCGCAACGGATGAGATTCTTTATGAAGCGCATCCCCATATCGGAACGAACAAATTGCCCCAGATCGTAACCAATATGCGGGAAAGTATACTTCGCGCAGGGGGTGAGATCATGTTTAATACACGTGTTACAGGTTTAACCAGGGATTCTTCCGGTGTGAAAGGCGTTGTGCTGGCAGACGGGACCAAACGGGAAGGGATCAGTGTTCTCCTCGCAACCGGCCATTCGGCAAGGGATATTTTTCAATTGCTGGTCGCAGAGAATATTCCGGTTGAATTGAAACCTTTTGCCCTGGGGGTCAGGATTGAACATCCACAGGCATTGATTGATGAGATCCAGTATCATTGTTCCGGACCCCGGGATTCACATTTACCCGCATCTTCCTATTCACTAGTGTACCAGGCACGATATAAGGGAGTGCCAAAAGGGGTTTTTTCATTCTGTATGTGTCCCGGAGGATTTATTGTACCTGCCGCAACCAGCGAAGGAGAAGTTGTCGTAAACGGCATGAGCCCGTCGAGAAGAAATTCCAGGTTTGCGAATAGCGGGATCGTCGTAGCTGTGGATGCTTCAGATTTTGTCGATTACCGTCAATATGCAGAACTTGCGGGAATGCACTATCAGGCAGATGTCGAAAAACGCGCGTGCCAGGTGGCTGGCGGAAATCAAACAGCACCTGCGCAGCGAATGACAGATTTTTTAAGGCATAAAGTATCTGCCAATCTTCCGGATACTTCCTACCAGCCGGGATTGCTTTCTGTTGATCTTCATGAGGTATTACCCGTTCCGGTGGCCGAGAGGCTTGGCCAGGGGTTGAAGCATTTTGGTAAGGTAATGAAAGGGTATCTCACCAATGAAGCTCAACTTGTAGGGGTGGAAAGCCGTACATCTTCGCCGGTACAGGTACCACGGGATAAAGTTACACTGGAACACGTTTCTGTGCCGAGGTTATTTCCCTGTGGAGAAGGAGCGGGTTACGCAGGAGGTATCGTATCTGCCGCAATGGATGGGGAACGCTGCGCTGAGGCAATTCATCAACTTTATGCTCAAAAGAAATGAAAAAGACGGCAATTATAGGGGCGACAACCAATCCGTCACGATATGCATTCGTCGCAGCGCAAATGCTTACCGATCATGGTTTCGATATTGTCCCATTGGGAATTAAGAAAGGACAAGTGGCAGGAAAGGAAATCCTGGATATTCGTAAGTCTCCTGAAATCGGAGAAATCCATACGATCACACTTTATCTCGGACCCAGGCACCAGGAACCTTACTATGACTATCTTCTTTCTTTGAACCCAAAACGAATTATTTTCAATCCGGGTACAGAAAATGATGATTTTCAACGACTCGCGCGAGAACGAGGTATTGAAGTCGACGAAGCCTGCACACTTGTCATGCTTCGTGTAGGGATGTATTAATCCTTTTTTATTAAATCTTCATAGGAACCTTCAGTTCGGTAATTGATGATGGTTCCCCGAAGCCGCATTAATTCAAGTGATTCCAGCAATGCATCGTAGCTTTTGTTTGATTCATCCAACGGAACGTTCAAATAGAAAAAATACCTGAGGTTTTCAAGTTTCGATATCTCAGGAGGAATGGATTCCATTGGATTTTCAGAGATATCCAGGTCATACAAATCCGGCAATGTAAGTGCTGTCATTGGAAATTCTGAAAGATAATTATTGTTAACTCGCAGTACGCGAAGTTTTGATAACCGCGTAAGTTCTTCCGGCAGGTAACTGATCCTGTTGTGATGCAGATAAAGTTCCTCCAGCTGGGTAAGGTCACCAAGTTCTTCTGGCAGCCGGAAAATACGATTATTGGAGAGGTACAGTACCCGGAGTTCAGTCATGTTGGCAATATCCGGACTTATACTTTCTATATCATTGTAGTATAAATCCGCAATCTCCAGTGAATCAAGCTTGTAAAATGATTCCGGCAGCTCTGTGAGGCTGTTTCTGTACAGCATCAGGTGCTCCAGCTGACTCAGGGTATCGATCCAATCGGGTAGATAGGTGATGTTATTGTAGGCGAGCTGAAGATCTTTGAGATCCTGCAATGCCATGAGTCCCTCTGGAATTACCTGTACATCACAGCGGTTCATCGAAAGTAATTCGAGGCCTGTGAGCTTTTGGAGCCTTTTGTCTGATATTACCAGGCAATTATTGCTGATCAGGAGATGGGTGAGCTCATCGAACTTTCGCGTGCGTTTTGGAATATCATTGAAGTTATTGGCTGAAAGGTTCAGGATGCGAAGGTCACGAAAACGCTTCAGTCGCCAGGGAATTTTTTCCAGGCCGTTTTCCGATAAATCCAGCTCGTGAACCCTGATGCCCTTACTCACTTTCAGCCGTGCTTCCGAAAGATTGTTCCGGGATAAATTGATATTGGTGAGAGAATCGAGTGTGCGAAGACGTTTGTCAAGTTTCTGAATATTATTCCTGGATAAATTTAATGAGCGAAGATTCCTGAATTCAAACACAAAATTCGGGATGACTTTCAGGTCCGCATCCGACAGGTTCAGATAATAAATCGTGTCTTTGTTCGGAAGGTTTTTATACTTTTCAATACGCACCAGGGCAGCCTTATGCCGGTCCAATTCACTCCATTGTGCCATTAAGGAAGGCAATGAGAAGGCAAGAAAAAACAGAATTAAAATAATTCGTATGTACATTCTTCAAACTAAAAGATTAGTTGATAATTATGCAAGGAAAATGACCATAAAAGAGGTCGGAATTTTGTATTTTTGCAGGATTCTAATTGATAACTATGAGCGAAAAAGACACTAATAAGAAACAAGCATATTCAGCAGGTAATATTCAGGTTCTGGAAGGACTGGAGGCCGTTCGAAAGAGGCCGGCGATGTATATTGGAGATGTAGGTGTGAAGGGTTTGCACCACCTGATTTGGGAAGTGGTGGATAACTCCATTGATGAGGCCCTGGCGGGGTATTGCGATAAGATCAGTGTCACGATTAATGAGGACAATAGTATTACTGTAACGGACAACGGACGGGGTATTCCAACCGATATTCATGAGAAGGAGAAGAGATCTGCGCTGGAAGTGGTAATGACGGTTCTTCACGCCGGTGGTAAGTTTGACAAAGATACATACAAGGTTTCCGGGGGACTTCACGGGGTAGGTGTTTCCTGTGTGAATGCACTTTCTACCCAATTGATCGCCACGGTAAAACGTGATGGCAAGGTATTCCAGCAGGAATATCATCGCGGTGTGCCGAAGGCACCTGTTTCCGTAATAGGAGAAACGGATGAAAATGGGACTACGGTTCATTTCAAACCGGACAATACAATATTCAATGAAACGGTATATAAATACGAGACTGTAGCTTCCCGGATGCGTGAACTTGCCTATCTGAATGCAGGGATTCATATTTATCTCAAGGATTTACGTGAAACTGACGATGAGGGGCAACCCCGTTCCGACGATTTTTTCTCGGAAGGAGGATTGAAGGAATTTGTGGAATACCTGGACAGTACCAGGGAAAACCTTATTCCGGAACCCATTTTCATGAATAATGATACCGGTGACATTCCGGTTGAAGTGGCTATGAGCTACAATACTTCGTATACCGAAAATGTGGTTTCATATGTGAACAACATTAACACTATTGAAGGGGGTACACATGTTTCCGGTTTTCGCCGTGCTTTAACGCGCACACTGAAGTCCTATGCTGACAAGTCCGGATTGCTGGATAAGGTTAAAATTGATATCGCCGGGGATGATTTCCGGGAAGGATTGACGGCAGTAATTTCGGTGAAGGTGCAGGAACCTCAGTTTGAAGGACAGACCAAGACAAAACTTGGTAACTCCGACGTGATGGGTGCCGTGGATACTGTGGTGGGTGAGATGCTGAACATTTACCTGGAAGAGCATCCCAGGGAAGCCAAAATGATCGTTCAGAA
>JBNKGL010000049.1:0-12108 GCA_050289805.1 Cyclobacteriaceae bacterium | reverse complement strand
ACGGCGAACCGCATAGACACCACGGAGTTTCTCATACCATTCCGGCCCCATTTGGAGCATCTTTGCCGCAGCCTTCTGCACTGGAAGGAACATCCCCGAATCCATATTGCTTTTTACACGGAGCACCATTCTGATATAATCAAATTCACCCGCAACCCAGCCGACGCGCCAACCTGCCATATTGTGAGACTTGCTTAACGAATTCAATTCCAGGCATACCTCACGTGCCCCGGCTACCTGGAAAATACTGAACTGATCCCCGGAATAAAGCTGGCCGTAAGGATTATCATTAACAATTAGAAAATGATGCTTTCGTGCCAATGCGATAAGCTTTTCAAAATCCTCCATGGAACCCGTCGCGCCAGTGGGCATGTTCGGAAAATTCACCCACATGAGCTTAATTTCATCAAGGGGTAATTTCTCCAGGTAGGCAAGATCCACTTTCCATCCGTCATGTTCATCGAGCAGGTATTGTACCGGCTCAGCTTCAGCAAGCCGTGTAACTGACGTATACGTGGGATAGCCGGGGTTTGGCACCAATACCTTGTCACCGGGATTCACAAAGGCCATCGTAATATGCATGATCCCTTCTTTTGATCCGATGAGGGGTAAAATCTCGGTGTTCGGATCGAAATGCACTCCGTAATGAACATTCATGTATTCAGCAATAGCATCGCGCAGTTCAGGAACCCCGATATAACTTTGATATCCGTGTGATAAAGGCATTTTCGCAGCTCCGGCAAGTGTTTCGATAGCAACAGAATCAGGACTCAGGTCGGGGCTTCCGATACCAAGATTGATAATATCACGTCCCTGCTGCCGTAGCGCGCTGATTTCCTTCAGTTTACCTGAAAAATAGTATTCGCTTACCTTCTGAATTCGTGTTGCTTCCTGGATAATCATTTACTGCAAATTAAAAAGCCAAAATAACGATTCCCGCTGAAACAGGAGGCGGCTGAGATTGTTAATTCATTAAAATAGATTCTGAATGCTGGAATACACCAAATTTTACAGTGTTCTTTATAGTTTTAAACAATTGATAAATATATTTGTAGTCCTTTTACAGGAGGGATTTTTAAGACTAAAAATATTTCAATGAGTACCATTGTATTAACCTCGATTATTGCGTTTACGCTGATCATCCTTTTACTGGTGTTCGTACTGTTGTTTGCACAATCTAAACTGGTCCAGTCAGGTCCGGTGAAGATCTACATCAACGGTGACGAAGCGAACCCGATAGTGACATCGGCAGGAAGCACTCTGCTTTCAACGCTTTCATCAGAGAAAATATTTCTGCCATCAGCTTGTGGAGGCGGTGGAACATGTGCCATGTGTAAATGTGTTGTTGAAGACGGCGGCGGCGAAGTTTTACCTACAGAAGTAGGCCACCTCAGCCGTACCGAGCAAAAAGAACACGTGAGGCTTTCCTGCCAGGTGAAGGTGAAAGAAGATATGCACATTAAAATTCCTGAAGAGATCTTCGGGATCAAGAAATGGGATTGTGAAGTAGTTTCTAACTACAACGTATCCACCTTTATTAAAGAATTTGTGATGAGATTGCCGGAAGGAGAAAGTCTTGAGTTTGAAGCCGGAGGATATATCCAGATTGACGTGCCGCCGATTGAGGTCAACTTTTCCGAAATGGATATCACACCAAAGCCGGAACTCGGCCATCCCGACGATGTTTTCCAATCAGACTGGGATAAATTCGGATTATGGGATCTGGTCATGAAAAATGACGAGCAGATATTCCGTGCCTATTCCATGGCCAACCACCCTGCTGAGGGAAATATCGTTATGCTGAATATTCGTATTGCGACTCCGCCGTGGGATCGTGATGCCGGCAAGTGGATGGATGTGAATCCGGGCATTTGTTCCTCGTACGTATTCTCACGGAAACCGGGTGACAAGGTAACGATTTCAGGACCTTACGGAGAATTCGCTATCAACCCTACAGATCGTGAAATGATCTACATCGGTGGTGGAGCCGGTATGGCGCCACTTCGCGCTCAGATCTTCCACCTGTTCCATACAGAAAAAACAGACCGAAAGGTTTCCTACTGGTATGGCGGACGATCGAAAAAAGAACTTTTCTATGTGAACCATTTCCGAAATATTGAGAAAGACTTCCCGAACTTCAAATTTTACATTGCGCTTTCAGAGCCGCTTGAAGAAGACAAGTGGAAAGTGAAGCACGATCTTAATGACGAAGGTGACGGATATATCGGATTTATTCACCAGTGTCTCTTCGATAATTATCTGAAAGATCATCCTGATCCGGAAGAAGTTGAATATTACCTGTGCGGACCTCCTTTGATGAACGCCGCAGTGTTAAAGATGCTGGATGATATGGGTATTCCCCCTGAAAACATTCGCTTCGATGACTTCGGAGGATAGGAAAAAGGCTGCCTGAGGGCAGCCTTTTTTAGTCAGTAGTCAGTAGTCAGTCCCGAAGGGATCCCCTTGGGATAGTCAGTGGTCCTTGGCTGACGCCTCTTAGTGAGTCCAAGTAAAATTCAAAACTGACTGGAAAGCGAAATTTCAACTCCCTCTCTGCGCCTGTAGCCGTGGAGAGGTGCTGCTGGCGTGAGGTCAACTTCTCACTCCACACTATATCACTAGTTTCAGTTTTTTCCTAAATTGGTGGCATGAACCTCAAACTATTTTTTTCGCCGCTGGAGGATACATTATTCAAACATATCAAGCATTCCAACAGCATTTATAAAAACATACGATCCAACATCGATCAGATGCCCGAGGTTCGTGGAATGGAAATCGCCCTCATAGGAGTCCCTGAGGAACGCGGGGCCAGCGAAAACATTGGTACTGCAAAAGGTCCGGATGAGATCCGTAAAAAATTATATGCCTTAAAAAAAGGTTATGGATACTATAAGATTGTGGATCTCGGAAACCTCAGGCCCGGGCACGATCTTGATGAAACACACGGACGCCTGCAGGAGGTTTGTAAATTCCTTTTGGAAAAAAATATCCTTCCCGTCATTATCGGGGGATCACAGGACCTGGACTATGGGCAATTCAGGGGTTATGAAGACCTGGACAAGCTGGTGAGTGTGCTGAATGTGGATGCTTTTCTTGATATGGAAGAGACTGCAACCGATATGAACAGGAAGCACATCCATAAAATGATGGTTCATGAACCCAATTTCCTGTTTCACTACAGCCATCTAGCATATCAAACTTACCTGGTAGACCAGAATACCCCCCAGGTGCTTGAAATGCTATATTTTGAGTGTCATCGCCTGGGTAAACTGCGACATAATTTCACCGAAATCGAACCGGTAATCCGTAATGCGGATATGCTGACTTTCGATATCAGTTCGATCAAATCGGCCGATGCACCCGGAAGCGGGCAGGCGCAGCCATTCGGACTTACGGGCGAGGAAGCCTGCCAGATCTGCTGGTATGCAGGCATGAATGAAAAACTCAGCTCTGCTGGATTCTATGAATATAATCCGGATCTCGATGATGAAATGATGAAGACTGCTTCCGTGGTCGCCACAATGATCTGGTACTTCATTGAAGGTTTTTACCATCGAAAGAACGAACTGGTATTCCGCCAGAATGATTATTTGAAATTTGTGGTATCCATGCCTTCGTCACCGGCAACCATCACCTTTTATAAAAGCAAGCTAAGCGAGAAATGGTGGCTTGAAATTCCTGTTTCACACCCGTCTCTCCGCTATGACCGAACCATTATTGTACCCTGCAGTTATTCAGACTATACTATGGCAACTTCGGGCGAAGTCCCAGATCGTTATGTCCAGGCTCAGGCTAAACTTGTATAATCAGATTATGAAATATTTTATTTTTCCGATTCTTCTTGGATTGTTGTTAGTCTCGTGCGGAAGTGAGAAATCAGAAAAAAAACTCAGTGAAGCCGACAGGATTGTAATTGAGTCCATCGAAAAAAGTGGTGGTGACCTCTATAATAATATGGATCTTTCCTTTCGTTTCAGGGACCGTGACTACGGTGCCCGGCAACAGGACGGTCTATTCGAATATGTTCGCATTACTTCCGACAGCATCGGTGTAATTCGTGATGTCCTGAATAACGATGAATATTACCGCGAGATCAATGGGACACGTGTGGATGTCATCGATTCCATGGCGGGAAAATATGCGCGATCTGTTAATTCCGTTATTTATTTCGCATTGCTGCCCGACGGACTTAATGACCCTGCTGTAAACCGGGAATATCTCGGAATCAAGGAAATAAATGGCAAAAACTACCATAAGATAAAAGTGACCTTTGACCAGGAAGGGGGCGGAGATGACTTCGAGGATGTATTCATCTACTGGTTCAATACAGAAACCGGATTTTTTGATTATATGGCCTACCTCTACTACACAGATGAAGGCGGTATCCGGTTTCGGGAGGCGTATAATCCGCGATTTGTAGGCGGTATACGATTTATGGATTATTACAACTACAAACCCAAGGATTCACTGGATCTCGAAGTGATCGATGATGCATTCATGGCAGGAGAGCTCGAGAAACTTTCTGTTATTGAAATGGAAGAGATCAATGTGAAACCGCTCTGACGCGATGCACATAATACCCAAGCGCGATCGTGATGGGTATTGAAATCGCTCCCAGCCAAAGCATTGGCAATTCATTGGACAGTCCGGCCATTCCTGCGAATCCGCTGAATAAATTGCGCATTCCCAGTATCAGCAGAACATTTAGCAGCAAAAATGCCATGACATTCATGCCGGTAGTTGTTCGCTGTTGCCCCATCAATGAATACTGATTCGTAAGTACCCAAAGTAATCCTGTAGCCAGCGGAAGCACGAGGCCGTTAGCAGACTGCGCAGCCAGGATAATCACCTCCGGTCGGTATTCAAGTATGCCGCTCAATACACCGATCAGTAAAACGGATATTGAAGTAATTCTTACAATTCTTCCATTGTCATTGGTGTTCGGAAAAAGAAACCCTTTGACGATCAGTCCGGCCGCAAAGGGCGCGGTAATAGAAGATGTAAATCCGGCGGCAAATAATCCAAGTGCGACAAGTTTCCCGCTTCCACTACCCAACACTTCCCCGGTTACGGTAATCAGATCGGCCAATCCCGTTGCGCCTTGCATGAGGGTGCCTGTAACCAGGATGGCCAGGGAAATAATTCCACCAAGAACAATGGATATGATCAATCCGAAGCGCATCATGCCAATCGAACTGTCCCTACTAATTCCAGAACCCAGGAAAAGATTATAGGGAACAACCGTGGTTCCAATCAATCCCAGTACAAGCCATCCGGCTCCTGAAGGAATTTCGGGGATAACTATATTCCCGAACAAACTGCCAATATCCGGCCCGATCCGGATCGCAATGATTAAAAAAGCTACACCCATCACCGCTACCAGCCCGCCAAGTATGTTCACCAGTCTGCGAAATGCCGAAAAAGCAAGCAATGCCGCTGCGATAATCCCGACCAGGATGAAATTAGTACCTGAAGAAAATGGAAGGAGCAGGTTCATACCTGCCACTGCACCCTGAATATTTCCTGCTTCGTAGGCTGCGCATCCAAGAACAACGCTGAGGGGTATAATTGAGATGAGCCACTTAGGCTGAAAAGAGGATATGGTTGATGCCAGATCATTATTGGTAACAAGGGTAAGACGTGCAGCCATCTCCTGAAAAACAATGCAGGCAATTGTTGCAAAAACGAGGGTCCATGCGAGCGAAAACCCATATAACGAGCCGGCTGATGAAGCGGTAACCAATGTGCCGGGACCGATAAACGCGGCGGCAATCACCGACCAGAAAAGGATCGATAGCAGCCGTTGTTTAACCGGCATGGGCAGCTACGACTTGTTCATATTCTTCGATCAGGGTAGCTACAATTTCACTGACAGGCCTGACTTCATTGACATGTTCGATCGAAGGGCCCGCACACCACATGGTTTTGTAGGTTGCGCCGAAGGCTGCTTTCTCAAGTGATTTCATGCCTTTGTAAAACGTAAGCATCTTGGCATATTTCTTCAGGGTCTTGTTCTTATTCAGTACAGATTCAAGCCAGCTCTGATTTGTGCCGATCTCCTGCACATAGGGTGTATTGATCACTGTACAGGGTGTCCCGGAAAGCCGGTCGGTCATGACGATATCGTCTGCACCATAGGTTACGCAAGCCTCCTTATAGGCTTCGGTGACCGGTGCCTCTGCCGAAGCAATGAACGGGCTACCCATGGAAATTCCACAAGCGCCAAGTTCAAGCATATCGAATAAACCCTCACCGTTACCTACACCGCCTGCCGAGATTACCGGAAGATCCGAATATTCTTTCAACAAGGGAATGAGCACTTCGGGAGGTAATTTTCCTGCATGACCTCCTGCCCTGTTGTTCACCGCAATGAGGGCATCCGCGCCAAGTTTGGTGACCTTTTCGGCATAGGTTTGTTCGGTTACATCGCAGAATACTTTCATGCCCTGAGGTTTACATGCCTCGATAACCCCCGCAGGATTGCCAAGTGAAGTTATGATAAAATCAACTTTAAAGTCCACACAGGATTTTAGCTGTTCCTTCAGGCGAAAGTTGGATTTATTGACAATCAGATTAATTCCGAACGGTTTATCACTTGCATTTCGCAGCTCTTCCAGCGCTGCCCTGAATTCCGAATCTGTCCTGTAGTTCAATGCCGGAATCGCGCCGGTAATCCCGGCTTTTCTGGCTTCGTTGACCATGGCCACATTCGATACCAGGAACATTGGAGCCATGATAATGGGATAATCGATCCCCAGCATTTCGGTCAATTCGGTTTTGATACTCATAGTCCTTCGGAGTCTATCAGGTAAATAAGGGCAGACATAGCTGCAGCGCCAAGTTCAAGTTCACGTTTGTCGACCTTATCAAATGTATCTTCATTCGTATGATGATAATTAAAATATCGTTGAGAATCGGGCCGTAATCCGAAAAGCACTGTTCCCGAATCCCTCAGCGGTCCGATATCTGCTCCGCCGCCTGCAGAACCCAGGTCATTCAGTCCGTAAGGTGAAAGCCATTTGCCCCATGATTTGAGTGTGGCCGTTTGCTTGTCGCTGCCCGTAATGGTAAAGCCCCGGGGAGTAAACGCACCTGCATCAGATTCGATGGCAGCGATATGTTTTTGCCCGAGGGCAGAGGCTTGTGCAGCATATTCCCGGCCACCCCGAAGACCGTTTTCTTCATTCATAAACATAACAGCCCGAATGGAATGTCGTGGTTTGTAATTCAGTGAATTCAGAATTCGCACTGCTTCGATGGCCTGCACACAGCCGGAACCGTCATCGTGGGCGCCTTGTCCGACATCCCAGGAATCCAGGTGTCCACCTACGACGATATATTCATCTTTCCGGGCAGCACCTCGCATTTCACCGATCACATTATACGACAGGATGTCGGGCAACATCTGGCAATGTGTTTCCAGGTAAACCCGGGCAGTGCCTTCTTTTTTCAGGACCGTACTCAGGAGATTCGCATCATTGGTACTGATGGCAACCGCCGGTATCTGAGGCTGGTTCTGGTCATAACGAAGCGATCCGGTATGGGGGATATCGTCATTATTGCTGGCCATGGATCTTACCAGGACAGCCACAGCTCCATAGGCTGCCGCTTTGCTTGCGCCCTGACCGCGCTGGTTCACCGCCCCGGCATATGCCTGAAATGTATGAATGAGTTTGGGGTCCATCGGCCGGTTAAAGAAAACGATCTTACCCTGCACTCCGGCTTTTCCGAGTTGATCCAGCTCATCGAAATTCTGTACCTCCACCACTTCCGCCGATACTCCCTCGGGTCCGGAGCCCACGGAATTCCCAAGGGCAAGGGAATTCAGTTCAATGGAACCCTGGGTCGAGCTGTTGATCAGCCGCACAATTTCCTTTTGTCCGCGTACCCAATGCGGCACCATTACGGGCTGCAGGTAGACGGTATCAAACCCAAGCTGCTCCATCTGCTGGCGGGTCCATTCCACAGCGGCCGCAGCCTGCGGTGAACCGCTCAGGCGATGCCCGATTTGGGTCGTGAGGTATTCCAGCATTTCATAGGATTGTCCGTTCGCCAGGGCCTCATCATAGATTTTCCGGATAAAGGCTTCATTTTTATCCTGGGAAAAGGCCGTAAACGAAACCAGCAAAAAAGAAAGGGCTACAAGGTTTTTTGTCATCTGATAGAATTTTGGCTAAGATAAGAAAATCTGTTGGAGTTGGTGAGTGCCCACTATAGGTCCCGGTCCGACTCCCGGCTCTTGGGCCGGGAGATTGCACCGACCTGTCCGCCGTAGCCTGAGCGAAGGCGGGGATGACGTTTGAAAGAGGGGTAACTTCTGGAAGGACACCCATCAAGCTGGGAAGACACCCCCCTGACCCCCCTCAAGGGGGGACGTAGGCATGCCCACTCACTCCCGTCATCCCCTCCTTCTCTTTTTCCTGCTTTCTTTTTTCTTAAAGGTTCGCTCCTTCTTCTCATGAAACGCACCTTTAAATGACGGGTCTTCCTTGCGCTTGAGGTCATCGATGGCGCGCTCGATCTCAATTTGCTCCTCCCTGGGTGTGGGCACTACCCCTACTTCGGCAGGAAGCTTTCTAACCGGAATTTCCTCACGGATCAGTGCTTCAATTTTCGGAATGTGCATCATCTCGGCCTTGTTGGCAAAAGTAATCGCAATGCCTGCCTGAAGCGCCCTGCCGGTACGCCCAATCCGGTGTACATAATCCTCGTAAACCACGGGTACCTCAAAATTGATCACATGGGAAACATTGGACACGTCGATACCGCGGGCAGAGACATCAGTGGAAACAAGGATGCGAAGATCTCCTTCCTTAAACTGGTTCATCGCATTGATACGGCTGTTCTGTCCCTTGTTGGAATGGATCACGCGAACGGAGCCCAGGTCTTTCCGGTCGATGAATTTAAATACGTTGTCGGCTACTTTTTTCGTGCGTGTAAAGATGAGCACACGTTCCAGGGCCGGGTCCTGAAGTAAATACCTCAGGAAATTAATTTTGGTTTTCAGGTTCGGGACTTCATACACGACCTGGTCGATGGTATCCGCGGCGGTGGCCTGTGGAGATACTTCGGCCGTTTCGGGGAATTCGAGGAATTCTTCCGACAGCCTGATCACCTTGTCGGGCATCGTTGCCGAGAAAAGCAGGTTTTGTCGTTTTACCGGGATCACTTCCAGGATCCGGCGGATCTGGGGCATAAATCCCATATCCATCATTTTATCTGCCTCGTCAAGTACCAGCGTTTTGATCTGTTTGGTAACGAGTTCTCCTTTCAGGTATACATCCATAAACCTGCCGGGTGTGGCAATGATCACATCCACACCGGCATTCACAGCTTCAATTTGGGATTTCATTCCAACACCTCCGTAGAGCGAAACAGCCCGGAGGTCGGTATACACAGCGAGCTGTTTAAATGTTTCTTCAATTTGCAGGATCAGTTCCCGTGTTGGGGCAAGGATGAGTGCCCGGGGGTCGTCACCCTGGGCATATTTCACCTTCATCATCAGGGGCAGCAGGTAGGCTGCGGTTTTTCCCGTACCCGTCGGAGCGATACCCAGCACATCATGTCCGGCCAGGGCCAGTGGAATAGCCTTTTGCTGAATGGGCGTTGGTTCACCGAAACCGGCATCTTCCGTGGCCCGGATCAGCTGGGCATTCAGTTTGAATGATTGAAATGAATCCATGCGCAAAGATACGTCTTTCCCTGCTTTCAAATAGAATTAGTATAATTCTGCGGCGAACCGTATTTTTGAAGCATGCGACGCATATTAATTACGAATGCCCGTATTGTCAATGAAGGCAATGCGTTTTATGCCGATATCCTGATCGAAGGACAGTTTATCACAAAGATTGAAGGCACCATTTCAGACGCACATGTGGATGAGGTGATCGATGCATCGGGGTTGTGGGCAATGCCCGGACTGATCGACGACCAGGTACATTTTCGTGAGCCGGGGCTGACGCACAAAGGGGACCTGTTTACAGAATCACGGGCTGCCGTAGCCGGCGGAGTGACTTCCTTTATGGAGATGCCCAATACGATTCCCAATGCGCTTACCCAGGATTTGCTGGAACAGAAATATGATCTCGCAAGTCAGAAGTCACTGGCAAATTACAGTTTCTTCATGGGTGCATCCAATGATAACCTTGAAGAGGTTCTGAAGACGAAAGGCCGGCATGTCTGCGGTGTGAAAATCTTTATGGGTTCGTCTACCGGAAATATGCTGGTGGATGACGGCAAGACACTTGAAGGACTTTTTTCAAAGGTACCTTTACTGATTGCTACGCATTGCGAGGATGAGGCAACGATCCGAAAGAATACGGCGGAATACCGTAAAAAATATGGTGAGGATGTTCCGATCGAATGTCATCCTCTGATCAGGAGCGAGGAAGCCTGTTACAAGTCATCATCTTTTGCCGTGGAAATGGCGAAGAAATTTAATACCCGTTTACATATACTGCATATATCCACTGCGAAGGAATTATCCCTGTTCCGGAATGACATTCCCCTGGAGCAAAAGCGGATCACCGCCGAGGCATGTATCCATCATTTATGGTTCAGTGACGAGGACTACAGGGAAAAAGGCACGCTCATCAAGTGGAACCCGGCGGTGAAAAAAGCATCGGATCGGGACGCAATCTTTGAGGCGGTGCTGGATGGACGAATCGATGTAGTGGCAACGGATCATGCGCCGCATACGAGGCAGGAAAAGGAAAATACGTATTTCAAGGCTCCATCGGGCGGACCGCTTGTGCAGCACAGCCTGGTGGCGATGATGGAAATGTATCATCGGGGCAAAATCACGCCGGAACAGATTGTGGAGAAGATGTGCCACAACCCGGCAAAGATGTTCAAGATAGACCGTCGTGGATTTATCAGGGAAGGATATTATGCCGATTTGGTGCTGGTTCATCCGGAAGACCGGTGGACGGTACGGCCTGATAATATTTTATATAAATGCGGCTGGTCGCCTTTCGAGGGCCAGGAATTCAGGTCGAAGGTTCATCATACGATTGTTTCGGGCAACTGGTCGTACCGGAACGGGCGTATTCATGAGGGAGCGCTGGGCGAAAGGCTGGCATTTCTGGTTGATGAATAAACGCTTCGGGATGTTTGAAAATTCGGTGCAAGTATCTACATTTGCAATCCAATATACACGGTGGTTGTAGTTCAGTTGGTTAGAACGCCTGATTGTGGTTCAGGAGGTCGTCGGTTCGAGCCCGATCTTCCACCCTCCGAAAGTAAAAAGCTCCATTTCTGATGGGGCTTTTTTATTTTAAAACCGGTTGTCTGGTTGTTGACTCTGGTCGTAGGTTCCTACCTACGACCAGAATTTAAAGACAGCCTTTTGGGTTATCCGGAGCATTGCGCAGGCTGAAGCACGAATGAACATTAAGACAACATAAGCGGGATATCAATCAAGGCATAAGATGGCCAAAAATTCAAGAAAATTTCGTATTTTGATTGAAACCCAAATTCACCATGGTTCGCGTTTCATTTTTGCTGATCATATTCTCACTTCTGATCTCTACCCACTCCAAAGGTCAGACCTACTATTCAGGATGGAAGTACCAGATTGAATTACAGCAGGCCGCAAACGGTCAGATTGCTATTATATATTCTAAAAAGATTGTATCGCCTGTGAGCAGTGAGTCTGAATCGACCAGTCCGGATTTCCAGATCACTCAAAATACAGGAATGAATAACGGCCCATTAGTGATGCCTGCCTATAATGTGACTGATAGCAACTACCCTGTGAACAGCGACTATTTTAATAGCCTCAATAAGTACATCCCCCCTGTAATTACGCTTCCCGAAACAACCTATAAAAAGGGATTCCCTGACCCAACAAAAAATCAATTTTATCCTAAGCCGGATGGCAACTGACAAATAGTAATTTGATCAATAACTGCTTTTTTATATTCACAGTGGTCGTAGGTTCCCGAGTTCCTGGTCGCAGATTCCTACCTACAGCCTTTCCCATCGTCATCCCCGCCTGACCCTTAAAACGTTCTGGTGTAATCTCCAAGTCCTGTGCCCCAACTCCCATAGTACGTCATCCCGGTATAACCTCCCGGCCTTGTGGCGGGAGTCGGACCGGGACCTATA
>JBNKGL010000048.1:0-12930 GCA_050289805.1 Cyclobacteriaceae bacterium | reverse complement strand
TGTAATACAATTTTCTGCCCCCCACACGAGGAAGTTTTGAGCGGATTTGCCGGATGTATCGATCAACTTCAATGAAATCTTGTTGCCGACGGGCCGTTCGCGCAAGCCGTTGATAATAGCTCTGCCGACTCTGCCTGTAATAGGCACAAATCCGGACTATGGATAATCCTATTTCCTGCCCTTTCGGGATGGCTTTTTCGAGTGAGGGGCCTGCTGTTTTTTTTCGAACGCAGATTTGTTGAGCCCCATCATCTCCAGGGCTACCTCAAGATCTGATTCTGCCTTAATCGCCTTGAGCTGCGATTGAATCATCGCTTCCTTAAGCTCGGCAATCTCTTCCTTGAGTGCCTTAATTTTATCTTTTTCAGTCGGCATTTGAATGATCAATCTGGGATTGTATAAATCTAATCTACCAAATTTTTTCATCCATTTGTAAATCGATGCTACCGATACATCATAGTGCCGTCCTGCTTCATTCTTGGTCATTCGACCCGTGTGAATCTCATCGAGAATCTTCAACTTAACCGATTCACTGTAACGGCGTATAGTACGCCCATCTTTTAATTTTACTTCTCCTTTCATAGGTCTCTATTTTTGTCAACCTATTTCAGGACAAGACAGTGGTCAACCAAGACTTAACTACTTACTTCTGACTATTAACCTACTCCCCATACAAAACATTACTTTCTACATGCGCCGTACCTACGGCACGGGATTGTTTACTATTATCGTTGGCTACCCATGTGCCGTCCCTACAGGACGGAAAGCCTATTCTCTGCAGTCTGGTCCCTTCTACTGACTACTGACCACTGACCACTGGCTACTGACTACTGACTACTGACTAAAGCCTGTAACCAATCCCCCATTCAATAACATCGGCTTTACCTAAATGTGCTTTCAGGGCGAAGCCGGCAAAGAAATGATCGGAGAAATGATGTTTTACGCCCAGACGCCAGTAAACTGCCGTGTCAATTTCTTCAGGTCTGTATACATAGTATCCCAACTGGAAAACAAGGGAGTTCGGACCGGTTGTAACCTCCGGTCCGGCAGCAATTCCGATACGATATTTATTGGCTTCCGGGTCTTCCTGACGTCCCGGTATTGATCCGTTGTAGAAGAGGTCAACACTTCCATTCAACGCTACTTTATGATTCAGGTACCGAATCGCATTCACAGAAGCCGTGTATGCGAAACTGTACTGCGGATCTTCCTCATTGTATGCTTTTATTGAAGGTGCAAACTGTATCGTAAAGCGTGTTCTTTTCTTGAAAGGTGTAATGGGATCTTCATTGCGCACATAACGTTCAGGATTCGGTGTATACAACATTCCCAACGTCAAAGACGGAATATTAAACCCGGAATTCGGAACTTTTACAGCCCCATTGGAATAATGGGTAAAGACAATTCCACCATTCAGGGCTAAGTGTGGTGAAAGTTGATAGTGGGCCAGGAAGTTTCCTTCCATAACGCCATTGAACGTCGTGGAAATGAAGGTATTATCAGGATTGCTCTCCGGATCATACTTCTGATCGGAAAATGAAACCCCGGGAGCAACCTTAAAACTAAACCGAAGCCGGTTATCAGGATTTCCAATATATTTTTGAATAAAGAATGAGGTGACCAGGACCTGACCCAGTCGTGAGTCGCCGTAATTGAGATAGGCGAGACTAATCCCGATATCGGGATAATTCCATACTCTTTCCCATTCATCATCACCGGTTGTCTTTGACAGGTAGGTTAATTCAAACCCAACAGGATGCGCGTCAACGAAGGCGGTGCGGAGTTCTTCATGGTGTTTCAATAACCAGCCATTGCGATAGGCCAATCCAAAGCTTTTCTGCCGTTGGGCGAGAAGTGAGCCGGAAATACCTGCCAGCAGTAACAACACTATGAACCTGATAACCTTCATGAGGGAGCAAATTTAATATGATTTTGTTTAACGGCCAGATTTAAAGACTTTTGTTCCAAATTGTTAACATAGAAGTATGGCCCGTGTTACCCTTATTCTCCCTGAGAAAAAAATATTTTCCACAATCATTCCGATCCTGATCAGTGATATTAACTATGGAGGACACCTTGGCAATGACCGGGCACTCACCATCATGCATGAGGCCCGGCTTCGCATGCTGAAGCAAATGGGCTATAAAAATGAGGTGGATATTGTACAGGATACTGGCATTATTGTAACCGATTCTGTTGTGGTGTACAGGGCGGAGGCTTTTCATGGAGACCAGATCCGCGTTTCGATAGCCCTTGAGGACTTTAATTCCTATGGGATGGATTTCTTCTACAAACTGGAAAACACCGAAAGTGACCAGGAAATAGCGAGGGGCAAAACCGGCGTTGTGTTTTATAATTATATACGAAAGAAAGTTAGTCGCATACCGGAAGATTTCATGGAGCGTTTAAAATCCATGCATGAGCAGTAAGCTTTTTCCTATCTTTGCATCATGATTGATGCGAAAAAGGATGTGCGGAAAATGAGCCTGGAAGAGCTTGAAAATTATTTCATTGAATCAGGCGAAAAGAAATTCCGTGCGAAACAGGTTTATGAATGGCTCTGGCGAAAGAGTGCGAAGGATTTCGACCAGATGACCAACCTCTCCCTTGATATCCGTGAACGTCTCAAGAAAGATTTCACCATCAACCATATTGCTGTTGACAATATGCAGCGCAGTAATGACGGCACCATCAAAAATGCCGTAAAGCTTTTCGATGATAAGATTGTTGAATCGGTGCTGATCCCGACTGATAAGCGAATCACAGCATGTATCTCCAGCCAGGTGGGCTGCAGCCTGGATTGTCATTTCTGTGCTACTGCCCGGCTTAAACGTATGCGAAACCTGAATCCTGATGAGATCTATGACCAGGTGGTGGCCATTAAGGAACAGGCAGAGATGTATTTCGACCGGCCGCTGACCAATATTGTATTCATGGGTATGGGTGAACCATTGCTGAACTATCAGAATGTGATCGATGCGATAGAAAAGATCACCTCACCTGAAGGCCTCGGCATGTCACCGAAACGAATAACCTTGTCCACGGTGGGCGTTGCTAAAATGATTCAGAAGCTTGCCGATGATGAAGTGAAATTCAACCTTGCTGTTTCACTGCACAGTGCGATCAACGACGTGAGGAATGAGATCATGCCCATCAACGTGTCCAACCCGGTTGAGGATCTTGCCGATGCACTGAAGTACTGGTACAAAAAAACCGGAAGGAAAGTCACCTACGAATATGTGGTGTGGAAGGACATTAATGACCGTCCGGAAGATGCCAAAGCCCTCGTGAAATTCTGTCAGCTTATTCCGTCGAAGGTCAATATTATTGAATATAATCCCATCGATGAAGGCGCCTTTCAACAGGCGGATGAGTCTGCCGTTCAGATGTATGTAAATGCCCTGGAAAAAGCCGGCATCGTGGTGAACATTCGAAGAAGCAGGGGTAAAGATATCGACGCCGCCTGTGGGCAGCTTGCCAATAAATTTTAGTGTTTACTGGCGTTAAATAATTTCTGCTTTTCCTCTTTGGTCAGGCTTTCATAGCCCCGTTCTGAGATCTTATCGAGGATCGCATCTATTTCTTCCTGCGAAGCATTGCTTCCGGAAGGTTTCTGGGTTGTGGAACGGGTTGCACCCCGTTGGGCCGTTGAACGTCCCGATGAAAACCCTGTATTGCGATGTGTTACCTTGATCTTTGATTTCGGCTTAAACAGACCGCCGATTGCTGAAATAATAGACTGGATCCAGGAACCCATATCACTGCCGTTCTGCAATTGCTTGATATAGGCGTATCCCATCAATGCCCCGCCGATATGGGCAAGTTCTCCACCGGAATTCGGCCCCGAAAGCGACAGGAAAAATGAAAGCACATAGAACAATGCGATATACTTTATCTTGACGGGTCCCAGGAACAAAAGAAATATTGTGTAGTTGGGCATGAGGGTGGCGGTTCCGAATACAACCGCAAAAACGCCCGCTGAAGCCCCGACCAGAGAAGGGCTTACCAACGAAATATCAAGATCGGGGTTGAGCAACTGCAATAATACCGGGTAAATGGTGAGGTAGATCACCGCCCCAAACAATCCGCCAAGTACATAAAGGTTTACAACCTTGGGACCCCCTAAATATTCGGCCAGGATCCTTCCGAACCAGTAAAGGAACAGCATGTTAAAAAGGATATGGAAGAAACCGTCATGTACAAACATGTAGGTGACGGGTGTCCAAAGCCTGTACAGCAGTTCATTCCAGTGCATAGGCAGTCCAAGGTATTCCCTTCCGATATCTATGGCTCCCCGACCAATGGATATATCTGTAAATACCTGGGCCAGCCCAAGCACTACGAAAATTACCACATTGATTACAATGAGGCGGATGTATTCATTATTGGGTCTGCTGAATACGTTTTTAAAATCCTGTAAAAATCCTGCTCCGTTCATGGTTCATTAATAGAATGAATCCCTTTTTGTTTGCCAGTATTTGATCATAATGAAAGCAAATATCATACCTCCCAAATGCGCAAAATGCGCCACCGGGTCACCCGGATTTCTCGCAAAACCTGCCCATACGGCGTATGCACCAAGAAATAAGACAAGGTATTTGGCTTTCACGGGTATGGGCGGTATCAGCAACATCAGTTGTGTATTAGGGAATAACAATCCAAACGCCATAAGTATTCCATAAATTGCCCCGGAAGCACCCAACATGCTGCCCCGCTGGCTTACCTCGTTGTACAAACCCTGGACATACATCTTGCTTTGTTCAATATACTGCTGATTATTAGCATTCTTACTGAATTCATCCTGAAATTCATATACACCCGAGTTAAAATACCTGTCATTCTCATCCACGAAAATAGCGAAATTATCAGGTGTTGGTGCTTCCAGGTAAGTTTCCACATCATTCCGAAGATTCCTGAGTTCAAACACTTCGATTCCTGTATAAAGCAATGCCGCCCCAATTCCAGTGACGAGGTAGAAGGTTATAAATTTCTTTGGCCCCCAAAATTGCTCCAATAACGGACCGAGAAAGACCAGGCCCAGCATATTGAATAAAATATGCCCGAAACTTCCATGGGCAAACATGTAGGTAACAAACTGGTAAGGCCTGAAATCCGGTGAACTCAGCCTGTGCAATGACAAAATTCCGGTAATATCGACACTTGTTACCATCATTTGCAGCAGGAATACCACCACATTGATGATCAGTAAGTTTTTCACTACAGGGGTTAATCTCATCATGGGCTATCAGGCATTGAAATAATTTGAAATAGTTGACATCGAGAGCAGAACAAATGTTTTTCTGCCATCGGGCGCGTAATTCGGATTGCCGCAAGCAAAGAGCTGATCTACCAGATCATGCATCTCTTCCCGCTGAAGTACTGCACCCGGTCGAATCGCAGCCCTTCGTGCCAGCGCACGGGCCAGATTTTCGCGAACAGGCAATGTATCTACACTCGCATTATGTTTGAATTGTTCGATCAACCCTTCAAAGATAGTTTTTTCATCACCATTCCGGATGTCGGCTGGGATTCCCTTGATCAGAAAATCATGCTGACCGAATTCCTCGATATCAAATCCCAATGCTGCAATCTCCTTTTGCATTTCCTTAACGAGCGAAACATCTCCAGGGTTTAAAGAAATGGCCTGCGGAAATAATGACTGCTGAGAGGCGCCGTTACCTGCTTTTATGTTCCTCATGAATTTTTCATAGCAGATCCTTTCGTGGGCCGGTTGCTGGTCGATGAGCATCATGCCGGATTTTACCTGGGCGACAATATACCTCCCGTGCAACTGAAAAAGGTGTGAAGGCGACTCTCGCACCTCCTCTTCATTCATTTTGCTTTCAAAACGAAGGGTGGTTTCAGCCTCCGCTTCATTGAACCAGGTTTCCGGAAGGACAGATTTGCCAGGGTTTTCAGAATAAAGCTTCTGCCAGTTCTCAAGATTTGCAGATTCACGGGGAGTAGTTTTGAACTGGCTATAATGCATATCCTGAACAAACTGACGCTGGGAATCCAGCTTGGTCCCTGTATTCACATCGTGGGTGAAATCCAGCGCTGGGGCCAGGTTATGACGTGCCAGCGCCTGCTTCACAGCGGCATGAACCAATGCATACAGGGTACGCTCGTCATCAAATTTCACTTCGGTTTTGGTCGGGTGTACGTTTACATCCACCCGTGACGGCGGAAGTTCTATGAACAATACATAGAATGGAAAATTGCCTTCGGGGATTAATCCTTCATAAGCCTGCACGACGGCATGATTGAGATAATTACTACGGATATACCGGCCATTGACAAAGAAAAACTGTTCACCGCGGGTCTTACGTGAGGCTTCGGGTTTTCCCACATAACCATGTACGGTAAAATCTCCCACTTCCTCCTGGCAGGATGCAAGCTGCTCCCGGTAATTCGAGCCAAAAAGACCCACAATACGGTGGCTTAGCTTCCCGGCGGTAAGCTGATATGTTTCCAGATCATTCTGATGTAAGGCAAAGGCTACGTCGGGCCGTGCCAGTGCCACGCGCTGAAATTCCTCCACGATATGTTTCATTTCCACAGAATTGGATTTGAGGAAATTCCGGCGTGCAGGAACGTTATAGAATAAATTTTTAACCAGTATGGAGGTTCCCGGCTGATGAGCCACAGGCTCCTGGCGCTTTACTTCAGACCCTTCAACAACCAGCAACGTTCCAATTTCATCGTTGTGAAGCCGGGTTCGCATTTCCACCTGGGCGACCGCCCCTATGGAAGCCATGGCCTCACCACGGAAACCCATGGTTTTTATGGCAAAAAGATCTTCTGAAGTACGGATTTTGGAAGTTGCATGACGCTCCATTGCCATGCGTGCATCGGTTTCACTCATGCCGGAACCATTGTCAACCACCTGTATCAGTGTTTTTCCGGCTTCACGAATAATCACTTCAATGCGGGTTGCCCCTGCATCCAGGGCATTTTCAAGTAGTTCTTTCACTACCGATGCAGGCCGCTGCACCACTTCACCCGCTGCAATCTGATTAGCGAGGGAATCTGGAAGTAGGCGGATGATATCGGGCATGCAAAAAGCGGTCTAAATAATGCGTTTCAGTTTGAGATACAATAATACGGAAGATAGACCAAACATGATATAAAGTGCGAGATTTCCGAAATACCAGTATCCGGCAATGGTTCCAAGGAGAAGTGCGAGAATAACCATCTGCATCATGTTGATAGAGTTGGTCCGGGATGACCTGCGGGCAAAAGACCCTGTAATTCGCGATTGAAAGTGCTGGCCCATTTCACGTTTCATCTCTTTCTCCCCGCCTTGCTTCATTTCAGATTTAATCTGGGAGACACGCGCTTCCATTTCTTCCTTAACCGGATCATAGTATCGGGGCGACATGGTAAAACGCTGATGTCGGGGAGTTCGGAAGAGTGATGGAAATTTCATAATCTTAGTCGTTTATCCCTATAATCTATAAAGTTCGGAAGGACACAGAAAGATTGCAAACTTTATAAACAGGGAATAGGGAGTAGGGAATAGGGAGTAGGTTTACTTTTTTCCTGATGCAGTTTGAACTATTGTATAAAGTATCTTAATAATTTCTTTAAGTAAGTCCATTCTTTCCTGATAGTCGCAATATTCAATAAATTTGCTATCCAAAAGCAAGTTGAGCCAGTATTCTGACTCCCGTGCTTCTTTGTAAGCAATGGACATTTTAACTGCAAACTCTTTTCTTGAATACGCACCATATGCTTCCTGGATATTGGCACCAATCGACGTACAGCACCTGAGTAACTGCTTGGAAAGAACATACTCCTTTTGCTGAGACACAAGATATTTATACAGCTGTATTATGCTCAATGAAAAATTATATGATTTCTCGGCAACTATACTTTTTCCACTTTTCATATCCTTGATCTTTCTAATTTTCAAACTCCTCCATACCTATTAACCTTCACCTACTCCCTATTCCCTACTCCCTACTCCCTATTCCCTATTCCCTATTCCCTGATAAAAGTTTGACAAGTCAGAACTAAGTATGTACATTTAACCTGCATAATTATTTTTTAACCTGAAGGCGGCATGCTCAGATATTTTTTCAGCGCCATTCTTGTCACAACAGCCTTATTTTCAGCGTATTCGCAGAAAAAGGAATCTCCCATACCCGCAGAAGCCGTATGGGTGGACAGCCTTTACAATTCCCTGTCTCCTGAAGAACGAATTGCACAGCTTTTCATGGTTGCAGCATATTCAAACGGGAATGAACAGCATGTGACGGACATTGAAAAATTTATTCGTGAAAAAAAGGTAGGCGGACTGATATTCATGCAGGGAGGTCCGGGCAGGCAGGCAAGACTCACCAACCGGTTTCAAAAGATTTCAAAGGTTCCATTGATGATCGGTATGGACCTGGAATGGGGTCTTTCGATGCGCCTCGACAGTACGATGGGTTTCCCAAGACAAATGGCACTTGGTGCCGTGCAGGATGACAGTCTTATTGCAGCAATGGGGAGTGAGATCGCCCGCCAAATGAAACTTATCGGCGTACACATCAATTTTGCGCCGGTCGCAGACGTCAATAACAATCCCGATAACCCCGTGATCGGCACACGGTCCTTTGGTGAAAATAAATTCGTTGTGGCATCCAGCACACTGGCATACACAAAGGGCCTGCAGGAACGGGGAGTGATGGCCGTGGCCAAGCACTTTCCGGGACATGGCGATACCGACAAGGACAGCCACGAGACGCTGCCGGTGATAGCTCATAAAAAAGAACGGATTGATGATGTTGAATCCTACCCATTCAGAAAACTGATCCAGGGAAATGTTGGCGGTATCATGACTGCTCACCTGCAGGTGAATGACCTCGACCGAAACTACCCCGCATCATTATCCGAAAAGATTATTACAGGCTACCTGAGAGAAGAGCTGGGATTTGACGGACTGGTATTTACCGATGCGCTGAATATGAAAGCTATCGCTGATAATTACAGCGATGGAGAAGCAGAGTTGCTGGCTTTTTCAGCCGGATCAGATGTATTGTTGTTTTCCCAGAATGTAGATCGCGGCATCGAACGTATCATGGAAGTCGTTCAGAATGATCAAAAACTCGCCCAGCAGCTGGAACGCAGTGTAAAGAGAATTCTCAAGGCTAAATATCATTTTGGGTTGCATCGTAAACCCGTTTTAAATCCCGACAACCTGGATCTCCGTCTGAATACGCCCATGGCTTACGCACTGGCCAAGGGGCTCGAAGAAAAATCCATTACCCTGCTCACCAACCGGGAGAATATCCTTCCCATCCGTCAGCTTGATAATCGCTCGTTTGCGGTTGTCAATTTCGGAGATGCTGGCAATTTTACCTCATACCTGAACCGGTATTCATCTTTCACATCGGTCGATGGAAGTTTACCAACAGATCAGCTGCTGAACCGTCTTTCACAATTCAGTGTGGTTGTCGTTGGAATATTTCCGGGACATTCGGAAGCAGCCCTTGCCGAAATCAACAAACTGCTGGATGGGATTAATAAGAAAAGCAAAGTAATCACCTGTTATTTCGGGAATCCCTATGACCTGTCGCCGCTGAACAATGCATCAAACCTGATCCTGGCATACAGCAATACTGAGAATTCCCGGCTGGGTATTGCCCAGGCCATTTTTGGCGCGATTCCGGTAAACGGAAAATTATCCGTATCGATTTCCGGTAAACTCCCGGCAGGTACAGGTCTCACTTCACCCTACATTAATCGTCTCGGTTATGGTATTGCCGATGCCCAGGGTATCAGCAGTCGGACCCTCGCACGTATCGATGAACTTGCAAAGGAGGCAGTCGCCATCGGAGCCACACCCGGATGCCAAATCCTGGTTGCCAAAGGCGGCAAAGTAGTATACAGCAAGAATTTTGGCTACTATACCTATGACAGCATCAAGCCTGTAGATGAAAATACCATCTATGACCTGGCATCCGTCACCAAAGTACTGGCAAGTACCCAGGCGTTGATGTTCATGGAAGAGCGCGGGCTCATCGATCTGGATAAAAAAATATCGGTGTATCTGCCAGAGTTGAAGGGAACGAATAAGGAAAACATGATACTGCGTGACATTCTCACGCACCAGGCCGGGCTATGGGCCTACCTACCCTTCTATGCGCAAACGATGAAGGACAAGGAATTCCTGCCGGATTATTACGCTCCCAAAGCCACACCGGTATATACAATGAAGATTGCAGACGGCTTATATGCCAAGCCCCTATTGATGGACAGTGTCTGGCACTGGGTGGTTGAAAGCAGGCTTCGCCCGAAAAAGGATTATGAGCCTTTCGATTACAAGTATTCCGATATGGGCTACTACATGATGCAGCGAATGATTGAAAGAATTCTGAATCAGTCGATCGCAGATTTCATGCAACAGAACTTTTATGATCCCATGGGCATGAGTTCTACAGGATACAAACCCCTGGACCGTTTTCCTATAGACCGCATTGCGCCAACGGAGCAGGATAATTTTTTCCGAAAAACGCTGGTCACAGGCATGGTCCATGACCAGGGAGCCGCCCTCTTCGGAGGAGTTGCCGGTCATGCCGGACTTTTCGGAACGGCCAATGACCTGGCAAAAAATCTTCAAATGCTCCTGAATGGAGGGCAATACGGGGATATCCGCTATTATCAGCGCGAAACTGTCATGAAATTTACTGAACAGCAATATGCCAACAACCGTCGCGGCCTTGGCTGGGATAAACCTTTGCCGGGCGAATGGTTCGGACCAACAACTGAGTATGCTTCTAAACAAACCTTCGGTCATACGGGTTTTACTGGCACAGCCATATGGGTTGATCCGGAATTTGATCTGATTTACGTATTTTTGGCAAATCGGATTTATCCGGATGCGGGAAATTCTAAACTTCTGTCCAAGAATATTCGTACGAGAATACAGGAGGTTATATACCAGGCGATCTGGGATTTCCGCAGCACGCAGGAAGCATACTGACTATGAA
The DNA here is from genome assembly GCA_050289805.1 of Cyclobacteriaceae bacterium. Lineage (GTDB taxonomy): Bacteria > Bacteroidota > Bacteroidia > Cytophagales > Cyclobacteriaceae > JAUILA01. Next base: position 1,954 of record JBNKGL010000048.1, on the reverse strand, counting down.
AAATTTAATGAACATTGGCATCGTTTGCTACCCCACCTTCGGAGGAAGCGGCGTTGTCGCCACAGAGCTGGGTATTGCCCTGGCCAAAGAGGGACATAAAGTTCACTTCATTACCTATTCTCAACCGACGCGGCTGAGCTTCTTCAATGAAAATCTGTATTATCATGAAGTAGAAATTCGGGCATATCCTCTTTTTGCCTATCCCCCGTATGAACTTGCCCTGGCAAGCAAAATGGTGGATGTGGTAAAATATGAAAAGCTGGATCTGCTGCATGTTCATTATGCCATTCCGCATGCTTCTGCGGCATATATGGCAAAGCAGATCCTCGCAACGGAAGGAATTCATATTCCTGTTGTTACGACCCTGCATGGTACGGATATTACCCTGGTGGGAAAGGACGCCAGCTACGAACCTGTAGTAACATTTAGCATCAATCAGTCTGATGGTGTTACCGCTGTTTCGGATGATTTGAGAAAGGATACCTATGAACATTTTGCCGTAACGAAGGATATCGCGGTGATTCCGAACTTTATAGACCTGGACAGGTTCAAAAAACATCCCAAGGAACATTTTAAAACAGCAATTTGTCCGAATGGTGAAAAACTCATCGTTCATACTTCCAACTTCCGCAAAGTGAAACGTGTGGATGATGTAGTGCGCATTTTCGAAAAGATCCGTCAGGTGATCCCTGCAAAGCTCCTTCTGGTAGGTGATGGTCCTGAAAGAAAAAGCATTGAAAGTCTGTGCCGGGAATTAAGAACCTGTGACGACATTCGCTTTCTTGGTAAACTGGAAGCTGTTGAAGAAGTATTAAGTGTTGCCGACCTGTTTGTAATGCCATCTGAAAAGGAAAGCTTCGGACTTGCTGCCCTGGAAGCAATGGCCTGTGAGGTCCCTGTGATCTCCACCAATGCCGGAGGTATTCCCGAGTTAAATATTCAGGGTGTAACGGGCTTCATGAGCAATGTGGGGGACGTTGAGGACATGACCAAAAATGCTCTTACAATACTTGACAAAGACAATTTGGCGGGTTTTAAAAAGAATGCGCTGGCTCGCGCAAGGGAGTTCGATATTAAAAACATATTGCCTAAATATGAGGACTTCTATGATAAAATTTTAGATCAGAAAAAAGCCGTTTCTAAGGCATAATCACCATTTTCATAAACATTTCACCGATAATAGTATCATTTGATTGATATGTAATATATTTTTGCCATAAATTAGTGAGAAGTCAACAATGGAGAAATCAAAACCAAATAATTCAGGGACTAAGCAACTCTTTAAGAACAAGTTGCTGGAGCGACTCTCGCGCACGCATATTGCAGTGCCGCTAGTATTGTTCAGTCTTTATTCGGGCGGACTGATCTTTTGGAGTGTGAATAACACAGCACTAACGATTGGTACAACCGTGGCCATGTTCTTTGTTGGCCTGCTGGTTTTCACTTTTGTAGAATACCTCGTACACCGCTACGTGTTCCATATGGGCACCTATACTGAATTGCGGAAAAAGCTTCAGTACGCATTCCATGGTGTACACCACGACTTTCCGAAAGACAAGGATCGTCTGGCCATGCCTCCGATTATGAGTGTGACAATTGCTACGGCCCTCCTGTTCCTTTTCAGACTGTTTATGGGTGATTTCGTGTATTCATTCCTCCCCGGCTTCCTGATGGGATATGCCGCATACCTCTTTGTTCATTACATAGTACACGCATATCCGCCACCAAAGAATGTTTTCAAGATTTTATGGGTCCACCATGGAATCCACCACTACAAATCACCTAACCGCGCCTTTGGTGTTTCCTCACCATTGTGGGATGTGATTTTCAGGACAATGCCCTGACTTACTTTAGTCAGTAGTCAGTAGTCAGTAGTCAGTAGTCAGTAGTTGTGCCTTATAATTTAAGGCAAATCAATAACTGCGTTTTCCCTAAAAAGCAACAATTCCTTATA
>JBNKGL010000047.1:0-13949 GCA_050289805.1 Cyclobacteriaceae bacterium | reverse complement strand
ACAGGTGCACACGCGATGGATATTGCGGCGAGTATGTTCCGCGCACTTGGAATGAAAACCATCTTTATGGATGCCCGGGAACATGATCGGCATATTGCCTATGTTTCGCATTTATCCCACATATCTTCCTTTATGCTCGGGCATACGGTCCTGGAAATTGAAAAAGACGAGAAGAGCATTTTTAATATGGCAGGCAGTGGATTTCAATCTACGGTACGTCTGGCCATGAGTTCACCGGATATGTGGACGCCCATTTTTATGCAGAATGCAGATAACGTAACCAATGCCCTTGATGAGTACATTGATCACCTTATCCAGTTCCGCAAGCTATTGAAGGAAGGAGATAGCGAGGGGCTTCAGGAACTGTTGTTGCGCGCCAACCAGATCAGAAGGATTTTAGGGAAATAGGCAATCTATGCCTCCTGTTTCAGAAAAGGGTCTATGACCTTTGTCAGCTGTTCCGTTTCAATCAGAAAGCCGTCGTGCCCGAAAAGGGAATCAAGTGATATATATTTTCCATTCTTGCAGGAACGGGCAATAAATTCCTGTTCATCCGGTGGGAAAAGTAAGTCAGATGAAATGGAGATGGCCAGCACATTCGATTCAATTCGTTGCAGAGCTTCCACTTCAGAGCCAAAGTTTCGCCCTACATCATGGGAGTCCATCGTTTGACTCAGCGAGTAATAGGAGTGCGCATCGAACCTTTTTGATAGCTTCCTGCCCTGGTAGCGCTGGTAGCTGTCTGCCGAAAATCCTGTGGCCCTGTGATCTGTGTCTGTCTGTGTCTGGTTATAGGTTTGCTGATTCCGATAGGACAGCATGGCTATTGCCCGTGCCGCCTCAAGACCTTTCTGCCCGGCATCGGGATGATTGTCCCGAAAGGTAGAATCCCCTTCGATTGCCATGCGCTGTGCTGAATTGAATGCGATACCCCAGGCCGAATGCCGGGCATTCGTGGCAATGGGGATGATAAAATCAAAAAGTGCAGGTTCGCGAACTGCCCATTCAAGCAACTGCTGACCTCCCATGGAACCGCCAAGACCGCAATGGATCTTTTCTATTCCAAGATGCGATTTAAGTTCCTGGTGAAGGCCTACAATATCGCCAATGGTGACGACGGGAAAATCGGCACCATATCGACCTCCGGTAACAGGATTGATTGAGTCAGGGCCGGTCGTTCCATAGCAGGAGCCCAGCATATTGGCACATACAATGAAATGTTCTCTCGGATTGAAAAGGAATCCTTCTCCTACAAGTCCGGGCCACCATTCCAATGGATTACTGTTGGCGGTGAGCGCATGGAACACCCAGATCACATTATCCTTTGCTGGTGATAGTTCACCAAATGTATGATATGCAATGGTAACATCGGTTAAAACATCACCTCCCTCCAGCTGATAGGGCCGGGGGAGATGTAGTTGTTTTGCTAAAGTATCAGGCATTGACTCCGCTGCTGATTTTGCTGAATGCATGTTCAAGATCTGCTTTTATGTCATCAATGTGTTCAATACCCACAGAAATACGCAGCAAGCTGGGCAGTACGCCTGATGCCAGTTGTTCCTCATCGGTAAGCTGCTGGTGTGTGGTGGCAGAAGGCTGAATGATCAGCGTTTTCGCGTCACCGACATTTGCCAGGTGGCTTACCAATTTAAGGTTATCGATAAAAGTGGCAGCATCTTCTTTTTCACCTTTCAGAATAAAGGAAAGTACGCCCCCAAAACCGTTCTTCAGATATTTTTTAGCCAGCTGATGGTAGGAAGAACTTTCAAGTCCCGGATAGTTGACGGTTTCAACCTGCGGGTGATTTTCCAGCCATTTGGCGAGCTCCAGTGCATTATCCACGGTTCGCTGAACCCGGAGGGAGAGCGTTTCCAGACCCTGCAGAAGGAGGAAGGAATTGAAAGGACTGATGGCAGAGCCGAAATCACGAAGTCCTTCCACACGTGCGCGGATGGCAAACGCGATATTGGGCAAACCAAGCGGGTTATTGAAACCAAAGGTGTCCCAGAAGTTCAGTCCGTGATATCCTTCTGAAGGCTCACTGAATTGCGGAAATTTTCCATTTCCCCAATTATAATTTCCACTGTCGATGATGACACCGCCAATCGAGGTGCCATGACCGCCAATCCATTTCGTTGCAGAGGCAGTGACAACTGCAGCGCCATGCTCTATCGGACGGAAAAGATAGCCGCCGGCACCGAATGTATTATCCACCACCAGGGGGATATCATATTTTTTGGCGACTGCGGCAATGGCATCGAAATCAGGCACATTGAACCCGGGGTTTCCAATGGTTTCCAGGTAAAGTGCCTTCGTGTTTTCGTCGACCAGTTTTTCAAAGTCTTCTGCCCGGTCACTTTCGGCAAATCTTGCTTCAATCCCGAGACGTTTGAATGCGACTTTGAATTGGTTATACGTCCCTCCGTAAAGGAAAGAGGTGGAAACGAAATTATCCCCTACGGTAAGAAAGTTATTCAGCGCGATAAATTGCGCCGCCTGTCCGGAACCTACTGCAAGTGCAGCGACTCCGCCTTCAAGTGCTGCGATGCGCTTCTCAAAAACATCGGTGGTTGGATTCATTATCCGGGTATAAATATTTCCGAATTCCTTCAGGGCGAAAAGGTTCGCCCCGTGCTCAGCATTTTTAAAGGCATAGGAGGTTGTTTGGTAGATAGGAACGGCCCGGGATCCGGTGGTAGTATCTATTTCCTGCCCCGCATGGAGCTGTAAAGTTTCAAATTTTAAATCAGACATGGCATTTTGTGTTTTTGGTTATAAATTTTTTAGATGGATCTGTTGAGGTCCATGGATTTTGTTGATCACGATGGAAAAAAGCCTAACAGCAACAACAGCAAAACCGGATGGCCATGGCATGAACAGACATAGCATTCCTGTGGGCTGGTGAGTAAGGATCGGAATTGAATTGAATTGAAAACATAATTATCAATTTATATTCTCCCGCTGGTCACCTGAACAGCATTTGGGATCAGGATTTAGCACCTTGACAAATTCTGTCCGGTTGCTAGCGCTTCACTGAGCCTGTCTCTCCACGCTTCTTTATAAATCGATCGTTCCTGACTAGAGGAGGATTCGAATGAAGGGATAAACGTAATAATGGATCGGAAGTTTTCCAAATTTTATACCCAGAAAAATTTTGTATCCCATAGTGATCAAACGGGACTGGTTACGGTAAATTACTCTCTTTTACTTCCTTTATAGCCTGATATTAAGACATATTTGAAATTTAATATCGGAATTATAATCTTAAACGGTTATTATCAATAATGTACACTTTACAACTTCAAAATGCGTTATATTTGATAAGTCAAAAGCGCAAAATTCATATTATATAAATGGGAAGAAAAATGAAAAAGCATTTCGGAACGGTGATGATGTTGGCTATGCTCATGTCATTCGCAGGGTGTTTTCCGGGAGGACCTGAATTCGTCGATCAGCTGGATGTGGTCTACACCGATTACGATGAGGAGTTTAATTTTACGAACAGTCTCACATATTCACTTCCGGATGGAGTGATTGAAATTACAGATAGGGACCCTGGAAATAATCCGCCAGAATTCATAGATGAAGTTTTCAGTGATGCGATTCTGGATCGTATTCGTCAAAACATGTCGGCATATGGATTTACAGAAGTGGATGAGGACAATGATCCGGATATTGTTTTCCTGGCATCGGCGATGTCAAACGACTTCTATTACTATTATAATCCATGCTACTGGTGCTGGTATTATCCGGGATGGGGACCGGGTTATGGATGGGGGTACCCCTGGTCTCCGGGTTATGTTTCAGGCTATTCAACCGGAACCATATTTTTGCAAATGGTGGATCCTGCAAATGTGGTAGGGGAAGAAATTCCGGTAGTTTGGACAAGCGTAATCAATGGACTCCTTCAGGGTAGTGATGCCAGCATTGTTCAGCGAATCAATGTTACTGTTGATCAGGCATATTCTCAGTCAACCTATTTAGATAAGTAAGAGATGAAAAAGATATTAATATTAGCTACACTGAGTATTGTGGTTTCCCTGGGTGCGGTTGCACAAAATATGTCCACGATCATGTATAACGTCGCCATTCCTATGGGTGATCTGAAGGATTACATCAGCCCGGTGAGTGCCAGGGGGGTTGCATATGATTACCAGTATTTGATGACCGACAATTTTGCGCTTGGTGCCGGAATCGGCTGGCAGGTATTCTACGAGGATATCGGGTTTTTTGAATCAACGGATGGAACCGCAACGATTTCAGGGTACCAGTACCGTTATCTCAACAGTTTTCCAGCACATATTACCGGAACCTATTTCCTGGACAATGGAGGAACACTTATACCGTATGCCGGATTGGGGATAGGCGTGATTTACAATGAGCGGGAGACCGACTTTGGTATATTCGCAATTCAGGATAAAACCTGGCACTTCAGCTTCAGGCCTGAAGTTGGCCTTATGTTCGATGTGAATTACCGATTCGCGATGAAAATAAATGCACGGTATGTCCAGGGCTTCAATACGAAGGATCTGGATGGCCAAAATTACCTTGCCCTCGGCCTGGGCTTTGTATTCAGAAATTAATCAAAGGAAAATATCAAATTAACTATGAAAACCATTTCAAAAATTCTCCTCGTTTTGGCTCTTGTATCCGCGGGGTTTATTCTTCAAAACTGCGGGACCTCTACGAAGGTGGTTGGGAGCTGGACAAATCCTGAAACTGCGGATAAGACTTTCAGCAATGTGATGGTCGTAGGTCTTACTTCGAACATTGTGGCCCGGAGAAATGTAGAAGACCAGCTGGTTGCCTCTTTGAAAAAAGAAGGAATTAACGCAATGGCGAGTATCAATGTGTTTACGCCAAACTTTATGCAAAATCAGCCCACCAAGGAGGAAATCCTGGATCGCATACGAAAGGACGGATATGACGGTGTCCTCACCGTTGCATTGATGGATAAACGGGAAGAATCACGGTATGTCCCCGGATCAACCATGTATGCCCCTGTATCAAGGTTTGGATATTATGGTTCGTTCGGAGGTTATTATTCAACCATGTATCCTACCTATTATGACCCGGGATACTATACTACGGATAAAACCTATGTAGTAGAGACAAACCTTTACGATGCCACTTCGGAGTCATTGATTTGGTCAGCACAATCCGAAACCTATGATCCTTCAAATCCGGAATCGGGAGCAAGAAGTTTTGCAGGTGCTGTTGCCGATAAAATGAATCGTGACGGAGTGTTGAAATGAGCCCAGGTATTAATATTTATTGCTCTTGAAATTGTATCTCAAAAAAAGCAGGGTAACAGCCCTGCTTTTTTTTGGAGAATCGTATAAAAGTTTTGCTTATTGGAGGAAATCCAATTTCAGCGAATTATGGAATTCGCTTAATTGCTGTACTTAAAACCAGTTAATTTTAATCACTATGAAATATTGTAAACCCCTTTTATTTACGATTATAATTTTGCTTTCCTGCGTTTCATTCAAGGCGCAATCACAGGCAGCATTACTGGTTCTCATTTTTGGTGATAAAGCTGCCACCGAAAATTTTCATTTCAGTCTTGATGGAGGGTTGAACTTCGTAGATATGACCAACCTGAATGGAAAAATACAGGTAATGGCTAATTTCGGATTAGGGACACATATTCGCATAAATGACCGTTGGTCTCTTGCTCCTGAATTGAAGCCGCTTTCCGGCAGGGGTGAGCGGCGTATTGATCCCTTCGTAACTATTCCTGAAGATATCTCTGATGAGGTCACTTCCGCTGAATCAAGTGTGAAAATGAACTATCTTGATATTCCCATTCTGGTGAGGTATAAGGCCAGTAAACATTGGTATTTTGCCGCAGGACCACAAGTTAGCTTCAGGCTTGAGGCAGAGGCCCTCACGTTCGTTACCCTCAATAGCGGAAGGGAGATTGAGTTGAATGATCCCATCAAAGATATTACCGAATGGTATGATTTCTCGTTTCCATTAGAGGTTGGATATAATTTTGGGCAAAATAAGCATTTGGGAGGAATCGATGTCCGACTGCGTTTTGCCCCGGGATTTGTAACTGTTTATGATGCGGGAGGATCTCAGCTGAAGAATAATGTAACCCAGTTCATCCTTTCCTTTCCATTTCTGAAGAAACGGACAGTAGAAATTATTGAATAAAGAAAAAAGCCGGATTCAACCGGCTTTTTTCTTTAACAATGACGATTACCCGTGCGACGCTTTTTTCATAGCATAGAACATTTCTTCTGCAATCTGCTGTGTTCGTTCGTCATAACGTTCAGATTCATATGAAGTTCCATCCGCAACCTTCGGGTCTTCGTATTTTACTGAAAGACGTGCTGTCGCGCCTGGTATAAACGGACAGTTTTCTTCGGCATCTGAGCAGGTCATTACAGCGGCAAAGTCCCTGGACGGATTTGCAGGATCGTCATATGTTTTTGAAAATACCAGCAAGGGTTCTTTCTCCGGGGCAAATTGAACCGAATAAACAGGGTTTGAGTCTGAGCCGCCATCAGGGCGGATTTTGAATCCAGCTCTTTCCAGCGCCTGAACCACTCTCGGATTCATGGCCGTAGCCTCTGTACCCCCGGAGTACGTTTTAACATGATCCAGGCCAAAGTGATCTGCAGCAATGGCAGCGAAAATTTGGCTCAGGTGGCTCCGCCTGCTGTTATGCGTACAGATAAAGATCAGGTTGGCGTCATTCCCGGCTGACCGGGTAATTCGTATATATTCAGCCAGTTGATCGAGATATTTTTTTCGCTCAGCTGGAATGGATGGTGCATTTTCCTGAACCCTCTGAAGATAATTTTCCAATTCCGGGGAATATGTTGACTCTTCCATATGTTAACAGCAACCGGACCCTTTTACACAATCGGATGGCTTTCTGGCAAATACTGAAATACTGAAAATGCCTGTTTTCCCGGATTTGAAGTCGGTGATTTCGGCTTCATTCAGATACGATTGTAAAATGTCATCGGGGATATTGATGACCTTCTTTTTCTGAATGGTGATATCACTGAAGCCTGTCTTCCGGATCATATTGAGGTAATCACTCATTTGAATGGCTCCTGAAACACAACCGGCATACATTTCAGCATCTTTTTGGAGTGCCTCGGGTAATTCGCCTTCCAGTACAATATCTGAAATGCTAAAATGTCCGCCAGCCTTCAATACCCTTTTGATTTGATCCAATACACCTTTTTTATTGGGAACCAGGTTCAGGACGCAATTGCTGATCACCACATCAACAGATTCATCTGCGACAGGGAGATCCTCGATGTCACCTTCCCTGAATTCAACATTGTTGAGTCCAAGCTTATCGGCATTGATCCTTGCTTTTTCAATCATGGATGGAGTAAAGTCCACACCGAGCACTTTGCCTGTCGGACCGGTTTCATGGCGAGCGATGAAACAGTCGTTTCCGGCGCCTGATCCGAGGTCGAGAACGGTATCACCGGTCTTTATCTGTGCAAATTCTGTTGGGAGCCCGCAACCAAGACCAAGGTCTGCGATTTCCTGGTAGCCCTCTACATTACCGTAATCGTCTGTCATGATGTTATAAACTTCCTGGGAACATTCCCCGGCACCGCAGCAGGAAGCGGCATTCTCATCTTTTGACTGGCGTGCGATCTGGTCGTATTTCTCGCGAACCAGGCTTTTTAATTCTTCGTTTGTCTGCATGATTATATCGTTATATTGCGATGATTGATAATAAATTTTTTTAGCAACAACTGTCTTTTGACTGGTAGCTGCTGAAGAGTTCGTTAAATAGTTCTTTCACGTCATTCCAGACCTGTGGATCAATGCAGTAACTGATCGACACGCCATCGATAGTGCCCTGGATAACGCCTGTATCCCGAAGGGCACGCAGGTGTTGGGATATTGTTGGCTGCGCCAATCCTATTTCATCGACCAGGTCACCATTAATGCATGCATTGGTTTTTAACAAGTGTTGCAGAATCGCAATGCGTGCAGGATGACCGAAGGCCTTGGCCAGTTGGGCGAGCTTATTTTGCTCCTCGGTGAAAAGATCTGTTTTAGTTACTCCCATAATTACATTGCAATATTACGATGAATTAATAAATATACAAAAGGAATGTAAAAAATAATTTGTCAGTAATAAGACACAATGCCGAACTTGTATCATCCCCGCCGCAAGGATTACGTATAGATGAGAAATAATCTGTTATGAAAAAATCAACGATCTCCTGGATTTTAGCACTGATTGCAGCTATAATTCTTTTCCAGACACTGTTTTTCAAGTTTACCGCCGCGCCCGAGAGTGTTTATATATTCTCAGCGCTGGGCGTTGAACCCTGGGGCCGAATAGGCACGGGAATACTTGAATTGATCACTGGCATATTACTTATTGTTCCAGCCAGCCGTCATTGGGGGGCATTACTGGGTGCCGGAATCATGGGTGGAGCTATTATGTCCCATGTATTTGTTCTGGGTATTGAAATACAGGGAGATGGGGGATATCTTTTCATTCTCGGACTGGTTGTGACATTTTGCTGTCTTTGGCTATTATGGGTTTACCGGGAAAAGTTTCAAGTGCTTTTCAAAGGTCAATCCTGATCAGAATACTTCATTGAGGCCGAAATAGAACCCCTGGGCACCGTATTCACCCCATGCATAATCGATGCTCAGATTCGCTCTGGATTTTTTCATGATCATCACACGTAGTCCGACACCATAGCCAAAATCCATATACTCATACAATGATATTCCGGCATCACGATTCGTAGCTGTAGTGCCATTCACGAACACGACAGCACCAAACATATCTTTCTCACGTTGCAGCGGTACCCTGTATTCAATTTCTGTATAGATGAGGTCCTGTCCACGAAATCTGCCCTGCGTGTAGGCCCTTCCGGATCGGCCAAACTGATCCCAGCCGACGGCAGGTAAATCCATGTAGGGGAGAGTCCCACTGGTCTGGAACCACCCGTAGCCCCAGAATCCGATAAGATGACGCGGCCGCTCCTTTGATAAGTGAAGGTAATCACGATATTCCAGCCACAGGATGGATGATCCTTTTGTGCTTCCCAGGAAAGTAGGGTTGAGTCGAATATTTGCATAGGCGTACCTTCCCTTATAGGGATTAACCGCGTTATCCCGGCTGTCATACAGCACATTCAGGGAAATACCAGACAGCCAGTATTCCGTCGGGTCGAAACCCTTCAGAATGCTGTATCCGTAATGACTGGTTACGATAGGTGGGACGGTATCCAGGTTTAGCAGATTATCCTGAATTTTCGAATGATAATCCAGGTGATAACCCAATCCGTAAAATAACCGTGTATCCTTATGCCGTTTCATGAGAGTATTGTGAATTCTCAAATAATTGAATTCCATCATTTGCTCCGTTTCTATCGGCTGGTACGGATTATCGGTGAAGTCTATTCCGCCATTGCCGACAGGTTTGGCAGATTGAGGACCGGTACCCAATCCATACGTGGGTTGGGAATTTATGAAGTAGCGAATATCGGTAAGCATATTCCATTGATCACCGGCAAAGAAGGTATTGGCCTTCATTGTAAACAGAACCTGTTTTTTTTGCGTGAATATAACCGTGCCAAGGGCATTTGAAGGGGATGTATTGGTGGGATCGCCCATCATCCAGTAAGCGCCGGGGGCAACTCCAAGCATCCATCCTGTAGTGGGAGTAACGGCAAAAGCCGGCAGCGGCATGAACCTGAATTTCTTTTCTTTCTTTGCCCCTGAATCAACACTGGTTGAGTCCTGACTGTAAGTCAGGGCCGACAGGCACATCAGAATTATTGTAAGGATCCCTTGAAGTTGAAAATTGCGCATATGTTATTTTCCTTAAGGTTCAATTACTTGGTACAGTAGTGAATATAGTAGCCCTGACTTAATAATTATATGACCATCATCATTTTATATGGAAATAAATATTGTCCTCATACCCTTTAAGGCCAGGATCAACTTGATGTAAACAAGGGCTTTTAAGTTGATTTTTTGATACGTTCCATTTTTGCCAGATTCGATTTGTATTGCCCTGGCGTCACATGGTTTTTACGTTTAAAGAATTTCACAAAATGTGCGGGATCCTTGAATCCAAGGTGGTAGCTGATTTCCTTGATGGTATGGGTTGTATAGTAAAGGGAACGTTTTGCTTCAAAATTTAACCTTTCGTCAATGATATGACGTGCCGAATGATCGGTCATTGATTTACAAGCCCTGTTCAATTGTTTCTCGCTTGTACCCAGCATATCTACATAATCTGAGACATAATGGGTGTCTTTAAAGTTTTTTTCAATCAGATCGAGATACTGCCGGTACAGGTTTTGATATTGACGCGGCTTTCGCCGAAGCTGCGCATTGTTATTATGGATCCGGATCAGGTAGAGAATATATGCCTTTGCAAGAGCGGCAAGGATCCAGGGGTTGCGGTCTGCCGGGCCCAATGAAAATTCATCTATCAACAGGTTAAAATACTGGGCGACTGTATTTTTTTGGGATTCGTCAAGACGAATTTGCCAATGTGAATTCAGGCCGCTCAATAAGGCCATTACGTCCTTTTCAAAACCCATAAGTGGGATGAGTTCTTCATTGAAAGCCACAAGTTTTACAACAAATTCGGTCTCATTGGGTATGTCGGTTCGGCTGATTTGCGAAGGGGTTGCCAGGAAGATCATATCAGGCTCAATTTCATATCGGATATGATCAATATAGATTGCCCCTGAGCCCTGTGTTACCCACCGGATCGCGAAGTGACCCAGGTGATGCGGCTGAAATAATCCAAGTTCACCGGCTTTCGCATGTACTTCCTGTACATGTATTACCTTGTCAGCCGACAGGTCCCAGAAACTGATGATGGGAAACTCCTCCTTTTTTCGAACATTCCGAGCCATGCCATAAGATACTAAATCTCCCCCGCTGTTTATATTTTCAAATAAAAAAGGGACCACATTTGTGATCCCTTTTACTCCTCTGTCAACTTCACTGCCGCCTCACGTACCAACCGCACTTCGGCCCCTCTGCCAACTTCACTTAAACTCAACCTAACTCAACAACTTTTATTTCAACCTACACTCTATTATATTTAACGGACGAAAATATCTATTGATATAGTAAAAAGGCATCTATAAATTGTCTATAATAGACATATTTTGAAATAAATCACAAAAAAAGGGCCGTGCTTTAAAACACGACCCTTCAACGCTCCGTCAACTTCACTGCCTCCTGCACATACCAACCGCACTTCAGCCCCTCTGCCAACTTCACATAAACTCAACCTAACTCAACAACTTTTATTTCAACTCAAACTCTATTATCTTTAACGGCCTAAAATTGGTGTTGATATAGTCAAAAGGCGCATAAATATTGTCTATATCCGACACTATTATCAAAAGCCACCTGTATACGCCACCTACATTCGTTTCTTATCATGTATTTTGCTGAAATCATTATGAGTCAATGGATGAAATTTTGAGGAAATATCATTTGGATGTACTTGGACTTCAGGCCAATGCCTCAAAGCAGGAGGTGAAGCAGGCCTATCGCGCACTTTCCAAAAAGTATCATCCCGATATAAATCCGAATGCTACTAACGTTGAACATTTTATCAGGATCAAGGACGCATATGAATACCTGGTAAAATACGGTACAGTCAATTATGCCGCTCCGGAGCCGGCGACGGATCCCCGTGAAAAATGGAGGGCAGAGGCAAAGGCAAGGGCTAAAGCCCGAAGGTACGAGGAGGCCATGGCAAGAAAGAAGTACATCGACCAGATTGTCGCAGGACTGACCTATGTGATCTTTGTAATTCTTGCGTTTAATATTTTTCTGAGCATTGATTATCTGCTTCCAAAAAGATCCTATAAACCGGAATCTTTTATGATTCTTCAATACCAGCGGACCGATGTCCTCAAAGCGGATAACTTCAAGTTGGATTTTCCGGAAAACACTTTTGATACCTCGCAAGGAATACGAAACCTGGAAATGCTCTTTACACGAATAATGAATAAACCGTATGGTTTAGAGGTAACGTATGAAGACGGGAGTGAAGTGGTTACGCCAAAGGTGGGTACCTATGCTTTCTTTGGTTATTTCATTCCATTAACCTTCCTGTTGGCACTGATTTATTTCAAAGCCGGACTGTCCCCGTTGAACAGGCTTACCCTGGGGATATTCATGATTATTCCGTGTTTGATGCAGATTATCGCAATTGTCAGATATTAAAAAAGGCCGCATAGACTGCGGCCTTTTTACCCCTCTTCCAACTTCACATGAAACAGGTTTACCCTCAACCCTTATGATCGGAATATCGCCTCAAGTCAACCAAACCAAACAACCAGTCCAACTTCACACTACCTATTCCGATTCTCAACCTATTTCATTATGTTTAACGGACATATTATACCGTCATTGCGGTATATAGGGGTATATATATTGTATATAATAGACATGTACCGACATAAACGCTTCATTTACAGCCATAAAAAAAGCTATTGCATATAGCAATAGCCTTCATAACTTCAGATAAGTTTACTGATCCCGCTATGGCATAGTATTCCACATTCTTGCGGGATTGAAGATCAGTTAGTGAGTTGGCAGATACATTTTCTCGTAATACTCGGTTGCCATTCTCGAAGACTCAAAATATTCGAGCACCTGTTGCATGCTGTTCACGACCATTTCATTCCAATTGTCGGGTTTGTCATAATACATGGGTACGATCTCATTTTCAAGCATATCCATCATATGTGCCCAATCCTGATGGTCCTGTTCATGAACAGGTGCATGTTCGTCGCACAGCGGTATCAGGAACGAATTTTCCTTGTGCTTGCCGAATTCGAGCATCCATCCGTCCTGTGTGGAAAAATTAATGGCTCCGTTCATGGCGGCGGTCATTCCGCTGGTACCCGAAGCTTCTCTTGGGACACGTGGATTATTCAGCCAGACGTCTGCGCCCATTTTACATAATTTTGAAAGAGCGAGTTCATAACCGACAAGGCTGGAGGATCGTGGAATAGATTTATTCATAAGAACCAGGTTGTTGAACACACCCACCGCTGCATAATCCTGGGGATAGGGTTTTCCCGCCCAGACGATCTGAACCGGTTTATCCTTCCTGTTCACAAGTTCGAGAAATCGTTCGTAATCGGTCGTGATGAGATCAGCCCGTTTGTAGGCTGCAAATCTTCGTGCCCAGACAATCGTGAGAACATCAGGATCGAAAAGTTTGCCGGCCTGGTCTGCAACAACTTTATAAAATTCTTCTTTCATTGCCGATTTTCGTTCCCTGAGAGCATCCATATCACCCTCTGCGGCGGCCCTGTAGAGTTCCTTATCAGACCAGTAACGTTCATTCTGAGCGTTGGTAATATGAATAATCGGACAAATTTTGGGATAGGGGCTCCACATATCGCGGGATACTTCTCCGTGCTTTTTCGAAACACCATTCGCAATTCCTGAGAGCTGGAGTGCAACCACTGTGTGGCTGAAATGGTCATTTTTCACATTGGATACTTCACGCGCCTCTTTTTCACTTAGACCGTTAAAAAATCCCATTTTATGTAACATGCTGAATTCATGAACCTCATTTCCGGCCTGTTCCGGAGTGTGAGTTGTGAAAACAAGTCGTTTTTTGACCTCACTGCGTTTTTTCCTGTGCTTATCATACAGGTAAAAGGCTGCCGGAAGGGCATGTGCTTCATTCATATGATAAGTCTGGGGTTTCCAGCCCAGGATATCCATTAATTTGGCTCCCCCATGACCTAAAAGTATGTACTGGGCGATACGTGTCGCGACATTTGAATCGTACAGATGATGACAAATCGTCTGAGCGAGGTAATCATTCTCAGGAAGATCGGTACTAAGCAAAAATATGGGCGCCGTCCCGAATGTATCCGGGTGAAGGTACATCACTTTAACTTTAACGGGATGTTCGTTGATTTCAATTTCGAATGTGATAC
>JBNKGL010000046.1:0-15925 GCA_050289805.1 Cyclobacteriaceae bacterium | reverse complement strand
GCAAACTGGGTTACGAATTCGTATCGGA
Organism: Cyclobacteriaceae bacterium; assembly: GCA_050289805.1. GTDB lineage: Bacteria > Bacteroidota > Bacteroidia > Cytophagales > Cyclobacteriaceae > JAUILA01. Next base: position 15,897 of record JBNKGL010000046.1, on the reverse strand, counting down.
AAATAATATACAGCAGTTCGTCATTTTCCATAAATTCAAGGAAATCAAAATCGGGATTATTGTACCGGTCCGTAGTTTGATACCTGTTATTTCGGAAAGATTTCCACACCCCCCTGAAATAACCATTCCCGGCCGTAATCATTTCCATGTTTTCTATGGCTGAATTTTCCTTCACCTCAAATGTGTAGAGTATGCTCGCATCCCGTAAATAGGATTTGATAAGATCCCGGATGGTTTCCATTTCCCGGAGCTCGAAAGCAGGTGAGGACATGACCTTATCAATTCCATTCCTGTTGATCTCAAAATACCGTTCAGACAGAATCGGCTTAATTACTTTTATGAACTCGATCTCACCAACCTGGGTCTGGTTTTCATAATTATCCAATAATTTTCCGCCTCCGTTTGAAACCTCTGTTCTTTCTTCAATCAGGTTCTGAAGCTGAAGTTTATTGCTTTCCAGGTCTTCTACTAAGTTTTGGAAATTACTTTCCATTTCCGCCAGGATCTTTTGCTTCTCGTTCCAGTTATTAATCTGAAGTGCAATCAATATCCCGAATACGACCAGGATGATTTCTCCCAAAGCATAAATCAGATAATTGCTGAACTTGCTGGCTCTCGCAGAAGGCCTGCCGCCTGCAGGGGAGTCGGACATGCTTCCGGCGACTAATTTTTGACGTATTTTCCTGAGAAATTTAAGCATAGGGTTTAATGATTCGGCGAGACCTTGTGATGTGTTAATGCAGGTTTGTCAATTCCTTTATCGTGGGATATATCTTTGCCGGCTTGTCACTTTTCTCAAGAAAGTCTCTGAACCCCTGTGCAAAAGCCACCCTGCGGTGTATCCACCATTCCTGGGTTCCCTTATGATGAAAATAGCCAATCATCGTATTGGAATGACTAGCCCAGAGCCGTTGGTCCAAAACAGAGAGCTCGTATTGATAAAACATGTTTTCCCAATGTCTGAACAGTTGAATAAACATGAAGTTGGCTGTTCTTTTTTCATTTTCTTCCAGTTCATCCCAGCCCTCGCATGCCCTCTCCATCAGTTCACCCAACTCGCTGTTTTCAATCATTTGTCTCAGATACTCCATGTTGGTCCTGTTTAAAGAATCTGAGTAATTGGCTTTAACTGCTGTAGTATTTTTCTTAATCTGGTAGGCAAGAAAAAACACAGATAGAATAACCCCCAGGCTTGCGAGAGAGTTAATGATCAGTTCGTAATCCATAGTTGAAATGTTTATGGCTATTGACAACCTTCGAAGAATACCAGGAGTCGTATTGATATTAATTGTTAATCAATATAATACTATTTGGGTTAAGTATTTTTCCAAGGGTTGAGTTGGGCTTGATTTTGAAATAATTTTTGATACTGAATATTTCAAAAATTAAAAACCAGGTAATCTTCATATGTTCTGCGATATACCTTATTGCAGGATTCATTGTCCGTTATCTCTATTAATACATTTGTAGGTAAATCTAACTCAGACAGGATCCATTTTCCTGCAGGAAGACAATGTTGATTGGAGTTCAAAATTTCACCATCCAGGTTTATAAAATTAATGCATACGGGTTCCTTTGAATGATTATATATGATTGGGTTCACCCGGAAATTCACCTTTTCCTTCGCCTGATAGGGATTTTCGCTACATTCCAGTTCCTTAAAGGGTGTGAGATTCAAATTCGCGAAAAATGTATCTAATTTGATAGAATCGGGTTCCCTTATATTCTGAATCGACCAAAGCAGGGAAACAGCACTGGTTCTGATTAATGACGCATCCCAGGTAGATTCGGTAAGGAGATAGGAATTATAATGTATTAGTTTGCTTTTGTGCAGCTCATCTGTCAGATAAAATTGCAATGTTTTTTCTTTGGAAATAGAATCTTCTAACAATGAACTGGGCAATAAATCAGCCATTTCCCTGGATCTCTCCAGGCTTAATTCAATAACAGTATTTTCCCATTTTGTTTGAGATTCAATGCGCACTTTTAACAGTTTAAATTCTGGAATCAGATGCGCATATTTTTTGGGGAGCTCTTTCTCAAGATCTATAAGCTTATCTAAATTCTCGTGGCGGTAGGACCTGGTCATGGTTGCAAACCTCAAAAACCGTAACCCTGTTTTTAACAGATCTTCCCGCGTTATTTTTCCATTTACATAGCGGGTGGTTAAAGAATCTCTTTCATATCCATCAAGAATGATTTCATTACTTTGCGTTATGTTATCAATCAACTCATTTTCAAAAACAAGTAGTATGCTCGTGATTTCCGCATTCAATTTTCTTTTCTCGTTCCAGTTGTTCACCTGGACGGCCAGCAAAATTCCAATCATGACAAGGAGAATTTCCCCAATGGCATATTTCAGATAACTTTTTGTTTTATCCTCTAAAATCAATTTCCGCCGGATTCTTTTAAAGAATGAATTCATCGGCTTAGAAGATATAATTGACCCGCCAAGCCTTGAGAGCTGATATTGGCCAATTTATGATTGGTAAACCGGTTACAGATAAGATTTGTAAAGTAGCACTGCGTAATACGGATAGGGGGGAGAAATGTAAATTTCATTTATCAAGTTTAGGAGCGGGTGAATTATGGAATGAATAAGATACGGCTTTCCATGTATTGTTCATAAAGGAATAACCTCTCATTCTGACTCTTTACCTTCTAGACTCTCCTTATCTTTTTTATCATCAATATATTTTTCCTCGATGAAATCATCTTTCATTCCCAGCTTCACCTCGAAACGCGGCGCTCTGTCCTCATTATTTGGGGCAACATCCCTCGAGTAATATAACATTATAGACGTTGTATCACGCTGACTGTAGAGGTAATTCCGCAGGCTCCGGAATCGTGCGCTGTCATACGCTGCTGAAATGGAATTGACCAAATCCTGATCTGCCAGCATGAGGCATGCATCTTCTATACTCAGGGTATCTGTTTTAATTCTTCTCTCCACGTATTTCCTGAACCTGTCCTTATCAGTTTCAAAATTTCTTCTTCCTCTTCTGCCTCCGAATTCCTCACCGATCAGGTTCATGGCAATCTCTTGCCGCTCGAGCAATGAATCCTTGTAATATATCAGGTCGATCTTTAATTCTTCCTCTTTCTCCTCAAGCTTGAGCAACGCAGATAACTGTCGTTCCATCTTATCGGTGAAAGTGGAATCCATATAATCGTATTTGATCCTTTGGATATCGGCATCAAAAACATTCACAGCTGCGCCGATAAATTTAAACGGTGTGGCAACCACTTTTACCATCAGTTGACTGAATGTATCCCAGAATAACTTGCCGATATCAGCGGCCGATTCACCCATAGGTCCATCCACTGGCAGATCAATGTGTACCACTTTGTCCTTATCCTTCAGAAGAAACATTCCGAATTTCAATGGCGGCCCAATCGGATTTCCTCTTCTGCCAAGCTTCATATTGTGAATGACAAGGTTATTCTCACTTTTTATGGAATCATTAATGATCCGGGTTTGTGACTTGAAATACATGTCTCCATATATCAACGGGTATCCGGTGCCTTCTCTGCAATAAACATCGAAATCTTCCAGCATCAGGTTTGAAATGGTGAAATCAACCTGCATCTCACCTGGATCTTTGAGATTAACGAGAATATCACTCTCCATTTTTCCCCGGTCGCTCAGGTCCATACGTACATCCAAATCCAGGATATCGGAAAGGCTGGTAATGGAATCTGAACTCACCGTAATATTGGATATTTGATATTCAAATGTACGGTCATGGGTATAATCTGCCATTTCCACCATGCCGTTTTCAAGAAGGAAGGTATTAATACTTACAAAGAATTGTTGAGTTGTGTCCTTTTGTTCTGGACGTACTTCAGCATTTCCTGTTGAATCCGGGACTTCATTGGATGTAATTTCGATATTCATCTCTTCTTCTGATCCTATGTCATTTCCATCCCGAAGGGTATCCTGGGGAGGCATGATGCGCTTCACGTATTCGGCAATATTGCTGGTGGAATCGTATGCCTCGAAATAGAGTGATGGCCCATCCAGGTAAATGGAATCGATTAAAACCTCTCGTTTATGAATATCTGCCTTATCCAGTTTGAATTGAAATTTTTCAGTTCCGAGCATTACCTGTTCTTTATCATCATAAAGCGCGAAGTTGCTCAATTGAAAGTTGCTGGATATGAGCGATTCCATGGGTCGTTGCACATTTCCTTCCAGCTTTACATCCAGGTCAATAATTCCCTCAAATTTTCCGACATCCTTGTATTTGGCTACAAAATCGGGATAGCCCGAGATATCATAATTGCCAATCGTGAATTCTACTTCAAAATTGCCATCATCCGGATCATAGAACATGGCTGACTCGAAATATCCTTCGTTTTTAAATTGGAATTCCACGTCGGCCTCACTTTTATTTTCCTGATCCCAGACCAGCAGCGGCAGGAAGAAGTGGAAGTTTTTAATCTCGACGCTGTCCTGTATCTCCGCGTCCTGGATTATAAAATTCGCGCTGCTAAGTTCCATGTTTGAAATTTCAAACTTCAGCGGTTCATTCTCATCGGGCGGTGGTTTTTCTTCACTTGAGGTTGAATCACTACCCAGCGCAAGGAGATCATCGAAATTGAAAGCGGAATCGTACATGATCACATCTACGAATAATCCTTGCAGGTAGAACTGTTCAATTACAAATGTATTGCTGAATAATCGATAGGGTTCGGTATCGACTAATAGCGTGTCAAACCCGACAAAGACAGTTGAGTCATCTTTTTCGTACAGGTCGAAATCGTACAATCTGATAGTACCAGTAAAATAATTCACCCGCATTTTGTCGAGGTGAACGCTTCTGCCAATCCAATCTTTGCTATTTTTCTCTATGACTGAAGGAAGAATGAAGGGCAGCAGGAACAGTGCCAGAACAATAATGATGAGAGGCACCAGTACGACGAACAGCACAATTTTTTTTCGTGTCATTCAAAATGAAATCTAAATTCTGAATAAATGTACGATAAGACAATTCACCCTATCCAGGGACTGAGTATGCGAAGATGAATTTCTTAAAATATCCTCTTTTTTCAAAAAGGAAAGTTATTGAAGGTCAAACATGTAGGATGCCAAATTGTTCAGTTTATTCGCCATTTTTTATTTCTCTTGACAAGCAGTATTTAATTATTCTGCTCGCATAACATCACGTTAGATCTGAAGATGTACATGAGTGGTATATCGTGCTGAAAAAAGCTCAGTCTGAATGCTTATATTGGAAATATGAAAGTTTTATCTACGTTAACATTAACCCTTTTTTCAATCGTGGCAATATCACAGGAACAACCTAAAATCATTCATAGAACACCTGATTTTGAAATTACCGGCCAGGGATCTGCCGGCCAATGGGAAAAAGCGGACTGGTTTGAAATTCCGCAGAGGACTGGTAATGGAGAAAAGATGCGTACGCAGGCCAAGGTACTCTATTCTGATAGAGGAATGTATTTCCTTATTGAATGCGAGGACCGCAAACTCACATCATCACTCACGGAAGACAATACAGATCTGTACAATGAAGATGTGGTTGAGGTATTTCTCTGGACAGATGAGGAGCATCCATTGTATTTCGAATATGAGATATCACCGCTGAATTATGAACTCGTTCTTATTATACCAAATTTTGACGGAGATTTTCTGGGGTGGATTCCCTGGCACTATGAAGGAGATCGTCGGATTAAACATCAGACAAGCGTTAAAGGAGGGGAGAAGAAAAGTATGGCAACCGTCGAATCCTGGACGGCGGAGTTCTTCATACCTTATGAATTACTTAAGCCACTGAGAAACGTGCCTCCCTCCAGCGGTATGGAATGGCGTATGAATATCTACCGGATGGACTATGATTCCGGCATGCGTGACCGCTGGGAATGGAAACCCATAGAGAAGAATTTTCATGAATATACATTGTTCGGGAGAATCAGGTTTGAATAAAGGGTTTCTTCCAGGGCGCGATCGAGTAGGGATCCCGGAGGAGTATTCATTCTTTTCCCAAATCCCGGTATGCTCTGGAGTTGTATTCGTCTTCACACGGTAATTTGATTACACAAATACATTCTTAATAGGATCAATTGTGGAGAATTCTCATGCTTCACACATGACAATGGTCATTGCCATTACATTCGTGCTTTTGTAACTTAATTCAGGAGGCCTACACACAAAATCTGCATCAAATTCGTGTAAAATTTGCCTTCTGATGAAAACCACTACTACTCTCGTCCTGATCTTTTTTATGGGGATCTACAGTGTTCAAAGCCAGTCCGTATGCAATGAAAATATTGTTATTCAGAATCAGAAAGACCTGGACAATTTTAACTGTAATATAATTGACGGGAATTTAACCCTCATTCTCTCAGAAGAATTAAATTTAGAGTCTCTCTCAGTTCTTACCGAAGTACGCAGGAATCTGTATATCGAATTTGTCCCTGAATTATCTCCTGACCTGAGCGGATTGCGAAACCTTCGATATGCACAGGGGTTAACCGTTTCTTCCCGGGGCGGCTCCAGCTGGGACACCCAGATTGACATTAGTCCATTGCTGCGGCTCGACAGCCTGTCGAGTCTCTCAGTTAGCGAGGTAACCCTGGAAGGTTCCTTTCCGTCACTGAAATATTTGCGCCATCTTTCCATGTATGCTTCCTATTTCCGGGATATCACATGGCTGAACAGGATTGATACGATTCAGACACTGGAATTCAACAGTCAGATGAATGGATATCAGAATGAGGCGTTCCTGACAAAGATCCCGGAAGGAGGGGAATTAACACTGCACGTTTCTGAATTTTCGGATCTGGACGGACTGGAAGGAATTCATTATCTGAAACGGCTGAATATGAAAGGGGCCTATGGCCGCAGTCTGGACGGATTATCTGAGCTGGATTCAACAGATTTTTTTCTTGTATCCAACACAAATCTTTCAGGGGGGTGCTGTGGTCTTTCACATTACCTGGGAAGTGATCCGAAACCCATTGACTTCGTATTTACCAATAACTCCTGCAGCCTGGAAGATATTCTTCAGGGGTGTTCTTCGATTTGCTCAGGTGATGTTGTTCTGAGGTATCAGGAAGACTTTGATAATTTTGCTTGTGAGTCTGTTGAGGGTAACCTCTTTATTGGTAATCCTGAAGATCCTGAGAACAATGCAAATCTTAATACATCCAACCTAAAAAATCTTGTGCGCGTAACAGGATCTGTCATTATTATCGGTGATGCATCGGGGTTTAAGGGATTATCCAATTTACAGTCAATTGGCAGCGAATTAAGATTAGAGAGCGGGTATTTCGGTAAGCCGGAAAGCAATGTCATTTACCTGGATAGCTTAAAAAGTTTGAGGAGCATGGATAGTTTCATTGTAAATGGATATACCATTCGGGGCATGCTGACTGCCATGGAAGAACCGATTCAAAAACTGGATCTTACCAATAATGCCAATATCAGAACTTCGGAATTTCTGGGATCCACCCCATGGATTCAGGAAATTCGGATAAACATGGAGAATTATACATGGGATACACGGTATGCCTTCACGAAAATGACCAGGATCGGAAATATTTTTTCATACAACACTAAAATGTCCTTTCGGGGACTGGAACATTTAGATTCATTGAATCATCTGGAGATAGTAAACGGCTCAAACCCCTATGGTTTGGATAATTTAAGATATGTAGATGAATTAATTATTAAAGAAAGTATACGAGCCGCAGTTAGTTGTAATTTGTATCCGTTGATTTTGAACAGTGAAAATTTTAGCCTCTTTGTCTGGGAGGATAACCGTTATTCCGTAGAAGAGTTTCTGTCAAAATGTGAGCCAAACATTGATTGTGGTGAGGATGTGTATATTAATTATCAATATGAAGCGGATGCCTTTAATTGCGAAGTTGTAAATGGGTCCCTGAATTTGCTCAATGAATTTGGACTGTTTAATCTGACTAACTTTCAGGAATTGAAGGAAGTACAGGGGTCATTTGTATATTCTTGTTACGAGATAAGCAATGACCTTTTGAAAGATTTTGGGAATCTCGAAAAGATTGGCGGGCGATTGTATCTGAATGGACCTAATTTTGATTTGGATGAACTATCTTCCTTACAATTTGTCGATGAGATAACTTTCGCTACATCCATAGTTTCTGGAAGTCTGAACATTTCAACAGATACCTTACGGGCAGTTAGTATATCGGGTAAACTCGAAGAAATCGATTGGTTGACCAAAGTTGATTATATCAAAATGCTGACGACTTTTGGAAGTCGAACGCGCATAGAACCTTTATTTGCTGTTCTAGGGAATGGATCTATTTTTGAAATTATAATTGATAATAATGAATTCGTGGACCTGTCAGGCTTGAATCACATTAACAAAATGGACAGATTTCTACTGGATGAAGTCACAATCACGTCGTTTGATGGATTGGAAAACCTTGTAACAGTAAACGATCTTTACCTTGATCGAGTGAATGTCTTAGGGGATTGTTGCGGATTGTACAACCTGTTGAAAAATGGATCGATCACAGGTGAATTAGTGTTCAGAAATAATTCCTGTACACTGGAAGAAATCCTGTCCGGCTGCGCCCCGGAGGAAGTAAGCTCGATGAGTGTTTACCCCAATCCCTCATCTACAGGAAGTGTAACCATCGACTGGGAACAAGACCCGTCCCAAAAGACGCATATCGAGGTGCTGGACAATTTTGGAAAAGTGGTTCGTGATTACTGGCTGGACCCGGGAAATGGAATCGGTAAAGTGGAACTTGATATATCTCAATATCCCAGTGGGGTATACCTGATCAGGATTATTACCGGGGATAAAGTGGAACTGAAGAGGTTGGTGAAGCCGTGAAATATGAATTAAAAATAGAGAGGCAGTAAGTGTGTAGGCAACAGGAAACCCGATGTTTGTAACACAGGACCCATTGTTCGAAGATTATATTTCAGATCTTTATTCCAGAGTGACGGATGCCGTGAATGAATTAAAAAGCGTCAGGGAATTGAATTTGAAAATAATTCAATTAGCGGAAGAGGAGCTCAGCGAAAATAAATGATGAGCACGCTGCGAATTTCTTTGACAATGCCATATGCTCCTTTCTGGATGTGGATCTTGAATTTCCACCCCGTCCCATTATGCGTTTGTTTACGAAGGGCAGGGCGTTTGATTCCGGATGAAATAATTTATAAAATAGAATAAAAGAAAATATCACAGGTTCTGAAAGATGTACTCAATCAGAACCTGAGATTAAATGGGATTTTATTTACATATAACTTCAAAATTATTAAAAGCAACAGTTATATCCCCATTGGCATTCATTGTAAAATGGGCCGTTTGCTTCACAAAGAATTGAGTACCTTTTCCTACAAAATGGAATCTATTAACAAAAGTTAAGCCGTTATCTCCACTGCTTTCCCTGGTTACTCCGGTTGCCTGATAGGAGATCCCGGTTTCAAGCCCTGTTAATGTGCCACCCTGCGGATGTGCTAAAGACACCCCATCCTTTTGTACAAAATGAATCTGAAGTACTCCACTGGCTACTTCTCCATCCCCGTCATTTGCGCAGGGGATCAAGACGGCAATTGGCACATCCACGGTAAACACTTCAGCCTGGCTGAATGCAGAAGTAGATGCGAAGAGCAAAACTGCAAAAATGACGATTGAAGCGCGTAAATTTTTCATGATTGATTGATTTTGGTTGTGAATTTAAGAGTACTATAATTTAGCTAAGAAAGCCTAGAAAAACTAGTAAAATCCTGAAAGTCAGAATTATAAAATTAATATTAAATAAGTCTAAAAAAGGAATATTCATATTTTCCCTCCGGATTGCCACTATAGTCAACCGGCGGCAAAAAAATACTAGCAGGTATTCGCAAAGAGGAGAATGGCTAAGAGTTATGAAGAGATCGTAAAACGGTCATTTCCTACCAGAGAAACTAAAGTAGTTATTCCCGAAATTCGACTATGAAATGAAAAATTAGATTTGAATTTTGATCGAGAATAATTGTATTCGAATGGTGGTTTTATTGTCGCGTAAACTAAAGAGGGTACATTCTTATAGTTGATTCGATAAAAGGGGATCCCGGACATCCGCCTCAGGCGGATTCCAGGATGACAGTTGGGTGTTCTGTGTATATGCCGTTAAAAATAGAGACGCAAGATTTTGCGTCTCTATTTTTATTAATTATTCCCCAATACAGAAACTACAGCACGTTTTGCTAAGTAAAACCTTGCAACGCAACATAAAGGAATTATTTTTTACGAAATTTTTCAAAAAATTGCTTAATCCTGCTAAAGGGTGAGAGAGTCTGGTACCAGAGATAATATCCGAGAATTCCGAATAAAATCATATAAACTCCTCCGTATGCGGTGTAATCTTTCGTATACCAATTCCGACCTTGAACATACAATTGGTTGACTTCAAACAATATTCCTAAGGCAACCAGAAAAGTTGAGAAAATGAAGCAGAAATATGTAAAAGATTTGTCCATTATATAGACTTATTTACCAATACAGAAACTAAAGTAGTTATTCCCGAACATATGATCAATGTGTAACTCGTTTTGCTCATGAAGGAAAGCAAACGATATTGTGACGAGCAATATTCTTTCCAAAGCATCAGAATTACTTAATGTTTGGAGTATTCAAATTTAGCATAAATGGAATCAGGATTTATCAGGTATGTCAGCAGGTTCATCCCGCTTTAGTCATAACAGGTTAATATTGTCCATTTTTCTGTATATTACCCCAAATTCGTTAACATGAAATACGCAGCCTTATTCATTTCTCTGGTGTTATTATCAGCCTGCCAGAACCAGGGCCCCCGGTTTAATCACGTCATGTTGTACGTGAGCGACTTGGACCGGTCCATAGAGTTTTACACCTCCGCATTTGATCTTGAGGTTGAACGGGTTGATCAGATGCGTCGTACAACCCCGGAAGGTGATGAGGAATTGGTTGAAGTAAATATGGCTTTTCTGCGTTTTCCCGGTCGTGATTTTGTCTTGGAAATCGCCCAGAATACCTCAGGTGACTCGGACCGTCTTTCCCATTCCTTTCAGCACATCGGGGTTGATGTCCGTGATATTGAGCAGGCGGATAGAAGGGTTCTAGCTGCAGGGGCTGAATCTTACAGTCCGGTCAGAACAGCACAAGCAAATGGCACTGTCGTCCGACTGGCCTTTTACACCGGACCGGACGGCGAAATAATTGAGCTGATCCAGGTTCTGGAAGGAGAATTCTGATGAAAGCGTTGAAGTCCTCATCAAGTCCTGGGTTTGGGAACCCATTAATTAACTTGTAAGTACTCTTTGATTGTGCCTCTTATCTTTTCATTTTGATCCAATACATTTTTCAGGAAATTGTCCTGATAATCCACAAGGGCCATAGGGGATCCCGGATATTTGCTCATTCTATTCGCAAATTCCAGGATGACGGTTGGGGTGTTGGGGAATATGTCGATAAAATAGAGACGCAAGATTTTGCGTCTCTATTTTCGTGTGTCATTTCCCAATACAGAACTTGCTAAAAATATTCGCCAGCAGATCATCTGTTGTGATCTCGCCGGTGATCTCACCGAGGTAGTGCAGCGACTGACGAATATCCATCGCCAGGAAGTCGCCGGTGATGTTGTTGTCCAGTCCGTCTAATACGTCCTGCAGCGCCTGCTTCGTTTTGAACAGGTTATCATAATGCCGCACATTGGTCACAATCGTGTCACCCGTTTTGAAATCCTCCAGGTGCACAACCTCGAGAATCCGGTCCTTCAGGCCTTCCAGGTTTTCCTTTGTTCCCGCCGAGATCACGATACTGCCCGGGATTTTTTCCAATGCAGTACGCATCTCCGGTTTTGCAGAATCTCCCTTATTTCCGATCAGTAAAAAGGGAATACCCAGGTTCTCCAGCTTATTCAATGCACGGTGTAGTTCAACCACTGTATCATCTTCTAAGTCAATGAGATATAGAATGAGTGACGCCTTTTTCATCTGCTCTTCCGTACGTGCCACGCCAATCTTCTCGATCGTATCCTCGGTGTCACGCAATCCGGCGGTATCAATAAACCGGAATACCACACCGCCGATATTCAGCTCATCCTCAATAAAGTCGCGTGTTGTTCCCGGAATGTTGGAGACAATCGCTTTCTCCTCGTTCAGAAGGGCATTCAATAAGGTTGATTTACCAGCGTTCGGCTTACCGGCAATTACCGTTGGGATACCATTCTTGATCACATTGCCCAGCGCAAAGCTGTCGATCAGCGGATTGATAGCCGACAGCAGCTGGTTGATCAGTTTCTTCAGGTCATCCCGATCGGCAAACTCCACATCTTCCTCGCCAAAGTCAAGCTCCAGTTCGATCATCGATGCGAAATGGATCAGCTCCTCACGCAATGCCTTGATCTGGTCGGAAAACCCGCCACGCATCTGGTTCATCGCCGCCCGGTGAGATGCCTCACTGTCGGCATTGATCAGGTCTGCCACTGCTTCCGCCTGGGCCAGGTCGAACTGACCGTTCAGAAAAGCCCGCTGGGTGAATTCACCCGCTTTCGCAAGACGGGCTCCCTGCTTCAGCAACAGCTGAATGATTTGACGAACGATGTAAGGGGATCCGTGGCATGATATTTCCACCACATTTTCCCGTGTGAAGGAACGTGGCGCAATAAAAAGCGATACCAGCACCTCGTCAATAATCTTGCTCCCGTCGCGCAGCGTGCCGAAATGAATGGTATGGGAATCCTGTTTTGTCAGGTCCTTCCCATGGAACACCCGGTTTGTCAGCTCAATGGCTTCCGGACCTGATAATCGTATCACCGCAATGGCACCTATGCCCGGTGAAGTCGATAATGCCACAATGGTATCCTGATTCATCCGGCAAATTTAACGGGAATCCGTGCAATCGCCAATTAATCCTCGCGCCGGCCGGCCGAAAGCAGAAAATAGTTGAGTCAGGCTGAAAATAGTTCTTTAATCTGTTCATTGATTTGTGTAGCTTATCCTTATGAATAGAGTCCTATATTTACTTCTTGTATTATTGGCGGCATCTTGTTCGCCGATTATCTATGCGCCCAATACGCATCACGTGCCGATCCTCAAAGAATCCGGGGATGTGGCAATTGAAGGCAGTTATGCCGATACCGGGTTTACGCAGGGTGGAGCAGTGGCCGTGGCAGTCGGTGTTAGTGAGAAAGATGGCTTGGGTGGTTCATTCAATATTTTACGAGGTATCGAATCTGATACGGACGAACGTAGCGCTCTCAATTTTTTTGATTTCTACTATATCAGGCACGGCCTGGTAGGGCAGAACCCAAAATTCGTCTGGGCAGTAACGCCGGGTTTCGGTTATGCTGCTACCCGTGCTGAATTTTTTGTGTCCCAGGAAACCTTCAAGGCCAGCTACATCAAGCCATTCCTGTTGCCTTCCATTGGGTATACCTCCAGGAATTTCGAAGCCATTCTTTCTGCACGCTTTTCCTATGTGAATTATGTGAAGTCTGAATCGGAAATACGCGACTATGATGAGCTATTTAAGGATAATGGAAACCAGTTTGTTTTCGAACCGGCATTAACACTACGTGCTGGTGGTCAAAATGTAAAGGTGCAGACCCAGCTGGCATTGTCTACATTTAAATTTGATGGACAGGAACTGGAAGAAATCTTCTTTTACGACAATACCATTTTCACACTGGGTCTCCAGTTTTATATTCCTTCTGCTAAAGATGATGTATCTTCGAAATGAAGTAAAATACATTAAAATCCTGTACTAAAATTTGATTTTTTATTTGCGGTGAGCATATTGTAGCCCCAAATAAAAGAGTTAACTAAGACAACCTTACAATGAACAGAAAATTACGAATGGGTATGGTCGGAGGTGGTTCTGATGCCTTCATCGGAGCGATTCACCGTCTTGCTGCCTTAATGGATAACCAGATAGAATTGGTTTGCGGATGTTTCAGTGTAAACCCGGAAATATCACAAGCTTCCGGAAAGCTTTACTACCTCCCCGAAGATCGTGTATACGACACCTACCAGCAGATGTTTGAAAACGAATCAAAACTACCCGAAGGTGACCGCATGGATTTTGTCACCATCGTAACACCCAACTTTGCCCATTATGACCCCGCAGTCATGGCGCTGGACCATGGTTTCAATGTGGTGATCGACAAGCCCATAACCCTTACCCTCGAGCAGGCATTGAGCCTCAAGGAGAAACTGGACGAAACAGGTCTGCTGCTGGCGCTTACCCATGTATATGCCGGATACCCCGCCGTAAAGGAAGCGAAAGAACGTTTCCGCCGGGGAGATTTTGGTCAAATCCGAAAGGTTATTGTTGAATATCCCCAGGGATGGCTTTCTGCGAAGCTTGAGGATTCAGGCAACAAGCAGGCATCCTGGCGTACCGATCCCAAGCGGTCCGGAAAGGCAGGCTGCATGGGTGATATCGGAACGCATGCGCATCACCTGGCGGAATACATTACCGGTTTGAAGACCACCAAGATCAGCGCAGATCTTACTGCCTTCATTCCCGGGCGCCAACTGGATGATGACGGAACCGCTATGCTGCGTTTTGACAATGGAGCCAAAGGGGTTCTCATCGCTTCACAGATCGCGGCCGGAGAAGAAAATGCGGTCAAGATCCGCGTATATGGCGAAAAGGGAGGAATTGAGTGGGCCCAGCAGGAACCCAACACACTCTGGGTGAAGTGGACTGATAAACCTACAGAAATGGTACGCACAGGCCTTGGCTATATGAGCGACATTGCGAAGCACAATACACGCACACCGGGCGGACATCCGGAAGGATACCTCGAGGCGTTTGCCAATATCTATCGGAACTTCTCATTAACCCTTCGTGCCCGTATGAACGGCGAGGAGCCTCAGCCCGAATGGCTTGACTTCCCCGGCGTGGAAGACGGTATCCGCGGCATGCAGTTCATCGACAAGGTGGTGGAAGCCGGGTACGATGATGATAAGAAGTGGGTAGACTTTTAGTAGTCAGTAGTCAGTAGTCAGTAGTCAGTAGTCAGTAGGGGTGTTTGTACAGCTATGACTGGCATTCCCTTTACCTTTGAAGGGGAGCAGACCTTCCCTCGATCGTCATCCTGAACCGGCTCTGGCATACGCCGGAGGCTCTTCAGGATGACGATAAAACGTCCCCCCTTGAGGGGGGATTCAGGGGGGTGTTCCTGTATCCTGTATCCTGTATCCTGTATCCTGTATCCTGTATCCTGTATCCTGTATCCTGTATCCTATATCCTGTATCTTGTATCCATCTAACCGCTCGTCTCTGTACCCAGCTGCATATTTTTCTTTCGCTGGTACAGGTGATAAACAAATGCCATCGCGAAGAATAACCCTGCAATGGCGGCCATTCCGCCGGCGATGCTGCCGTCGAAGGCAGCGCCCAGGTAATAACCTCCAATGGAAATGAATATAGCGATGACCACCGTAATCATCATCATGCGATCCAGGCGATCGGTGAGCAGGTAGGCCGTGGCAGGAGGAGCAATCAGGAAGGCTACCACAAGGATTGCACCTACCGTTTCAAAAGAAGCGACCGTAGTTAGCGATACAGCGCCCATTAGCAGGTAATGCCATAAACTGGTCGATATGCCGATAGCGGCCGCATAGGAGGGGTCGAACGTGGTAATGTACAATTCCTTGTATCCTACCGTAATGAAAGTTATTACCAGCAACAGAATTCCGCCGCTGATATACATCGCCCGTGGTCCCATGATTAAACCGTCGGGAAGGATCCACAGGTCAATGGGAACATAGGCGATTTCCCCGTACAGTACACACTCCTGGTCAAGATCTACCTTGCCGGCAAGTGCCGAGATCAGGATCACACCTATGGCAAACATGACTGTGAATGTCACACCGATCGAAGCATCCGTCTGAAGCTTACCCTTCTT
>JBNKGL010000045.1:0-17038 GCA_050289805.1 Cyclobacteriaceae bacterium | reverse complement strand
ACGCTTGGGGGAGGGTCCGAATGAAATTTTCGTCATCCTGAGCTTGTCTCAGGATCCCCTCGCGGGGGGTGTTTCCATTCTATTCATTGCTTTTTTCCTACAACCTACGCCAACACCTCTTTCCGCATCGGCTGCCGCTTCCTGTAAGTAAGTGATCGCCACGCCCACTCCATCGGTCCGTAGCGGAAACGGTTCAGCCACCATGCGCTGAACGGAATCTGGAACAGGAGAATGCCAAATCCAATGGAGACAAAATATACCGGTTCCGTGGCAGCGTATAATTCCAGCCCATTACTTGTGAATATGAGACTGGCAATGACACTCTGCATAAGATAATTGGTGAGGGCCATTCTCCCGAATGGGGCAAAAATGTTCAGGATAGACTTCCATGTACTTTTCTGGTACAACAACGCAATGGATCCTGTGTAAAAGAAGGCCAGCGCCGGAACCCCCAGCAAATAGGCCAGAGGTTGCACGATGCCGAGCGGAGCCCGCATGGCCATCAGGTTGGTGGTGTACATCTGCGCGAGTACAATATTGGCTGGAATGCCGATCAGGGCACCCCAGATTACCATCTTTCTGAAAAGGGCATTATGTGCCGGCAGGTTAACGAAAAACTCCTTCCGAGCCACAAAGTAGCCCAACAGGAACATTGCGAATACCTTGAATATCTGGCCGGTGAAAAGAAATTCCGGATATCGGGCCATTACCAACCCTCCGGTGTTCATCATAATATCATCCAGTAAGGATGGCGACCTGTACGCATTAACGATCATTTCAAATGGCATGCCACCTGACGGCGGTGGAGGAGTAGAGAACTGTGCAGGTACCCAGGAAATGAGGTATTGAAATACAGGCAACACCAGGAAAAATACCGACCACCGTACCAGGTTCTTGTTGGAGACATTGCTGAACAGCAGCAGGGCGAAACCCAGAATGGCATAAGCGGCTAAAATGTCACCCACATAAAACAATACGCCATGCAGAATCCCAAACAACAAAAGAAACCATAGCCGGCGCCGGAACAATCCACCAAATTTTTCGCCCTTGTCCATCGCGCGCTTCATCTGCAGTCCGAATCCAATCCCAAACAGCAGCGAGAATATGCTGTAAAACTTGCCGTCAGTAAAAAATTTCACAAACCACATGACAATATTGTCCGCCGCGGCATGCGGCATAGCTGCCTGGGCTTCTGTCGGCAACATAAAATACCCGGAATGTGAATTCATATTGGCGATCATCACCCCGCATAGGGCAAATCCCCGTAGCACATCGAGGATACTATATCTTTCATTGATTTGAGTTGGCTTCATGCGGGCTTCGTTATTTTTTCAATGTCTTGTCAAAGAATTTAACCATCTCCGGATACCATTGGCGTATTCTGTGCAATTGGTGGTCCGCCCCTTTGTATACCTCGAAATGGTAATTTTTAAAACCTGCCTCATCCAGGGCTGCTTTCAGTCGTAATGCTTCAGAGAAGGGAATGTGTTGATCATTGGTACCGTGGGCGTAGTATAATTCGCCTTCCAGTTTATCCAGGTTGGTGGTTACACTGCCCCCTGCATACGCGTCCGGACAGTCTTCCGGCAGACAGCCATAATACGGCTCCAACGGTACTCTGAAGCGGTACGGATCCACATTCGGGGCAAGTGCATACCCGGCTTTGTACAGCTCGGGATGCTGGACGAGGGCACGGAGTGTGTAGTACCCGCCCATGCTGTGTCCGCCCATGCCGACGTGTTCCAGGTCCATGTAGGTGCGGTCTTTGGCCAGCTCACGGAGGGCCCATGCATGGTCATCCATTTCGTGCATGCCCAATTCGCCGTACCAGTAATTCCGGAAATCACGGCCGCGGTACATGGTGGAACGGGCATCGGTCATTACCACGATATACCCTTCATTGGCCAGGTCCTGAAAAAACAGAGAAACACCCATCAGGGGATTCATGGGAAGAATATTACTGAAAGGGGCAGCATAGTTGTACTCCACTACCGGATATTTTTTCCCGGGGTCAAAGTCTTTTGGCTTCAGAATCATCGAGCCAATGCGCACTGTGTCATCCTGTACGCGCGTCCAGGCAAACTCCGGATTATACCCGCCTTCACGCAAAGGCGTTAAATCCTTTTCCCAGCCCTTTCCGGCATAGCTCCCATCTGCATTAAATTCTTTAAATGACACTTTATCGAATGAGCCCGTGAAAACCCTGAACTTCGTTTTATCCCGGGACCATTGCATTCCCATGATCGAATTTTCCCGGTATAGTTCTTCTGTTTTTTCGTCGGTGAGTGAAGAACGGCAAAATATGACATCATAGGCCCTTTCCGTATTTCCCACGGTCATACTTATTTCCTTGAAATACACCCACCCGTCATGGATAGACATGATTCCTTCCACGGTATACTTCGGTCTGACTTTAGGTAATGGCCTGAGGTAGGTTCCGTCCAGCGAGTACAGGTAGAGCTGCCCGTATCCTGATCGTTCGCTGGTCCAGATGATTTTATCCCCCTCAAATCCTACGGGCTGGCGCTGATCGAGGCGGCCGTCATAGTGCTGGACGAGCTCCAGGCCTATCATGTATTCATCGGCCGTTTCAGTGATTACGATTTCGAATTCTCCGGAATCAGGGTTCACCGCGAGTAATTCCAGTTTTTTCATCATGCGATCGGATCGTAAGAGCCACGCTTTACCTCCGTGCCAGGCAATGGCATGAATGTAGGGCATTTCATAACCGTGGGGAATTTTAACAGTCTCGCCAGAAATAACATCGACAATATAATACTGATGTTTTTCAACCGGTTCACCCACATACGTGTACTCCTTTTCAAAGATATTCCCTTTTTCGTCCTTCATCTCTGCACGGCCCAATGCGCGGTCATCGAGCTGACGAACCAGCATTTGACGTCCGTCATCCGACCATTTTGTACCTTCTACATCCCAGCGCCATCCTGTCTCGGGTTCCGCGATGATCCTGATTTCTTCGCTATCTGCCTGTCGGAGGTACAGGGCACCACTCTCCACCCCGGTAAACGCATTCAGCGGTTTGGAATATTGTTCCATGATCGGCGGAGTGTGAGCGAATAGTCCGGGATAGAGCGGACGTCCTTCGGGTTCCTCTTCCTCTGCCCAGGGTCCTTCATTCTCCATGGGAGGGTAGAAATCAAATCTTTGGCGGGCAAGATCCTGGGCAAATAATGAATGGCCGGCTGACAGGGCAGCCAGTAGCATAATAATTCGAAGCATGCGGGTAGTGTTGGGTATTGGTAAGGTAATATAATAAATTCTGGCTAATTGCTTTTGAGATGCAGCTCCCCGGCCATTTCTCAATACCGTCATCCCGGACTGTCTCCGGCGAAGGCCGGAGCCGATCCGGGATCTCGGCTTCTGGTCGTAGGTTCCTACCTACGACCAGATAATAGAGGTGAGTAGTCAGTGGTCAGTAGTAGGGGATCCTGAACATCACTCACTACGTTCGCTTTTTCAGGATGACGATGAAGAAAGACCGGCCTGGGCTGTGTCTGAGGAGGCAAAGCCCATCCACTACAGTCATCCCGGCGGAACTCCGTGGAATCACGGAGTCGGGCCGGGATCTCCTGATGGATTGCAGGTAAAAACTAGATCCTGAACCGGCTCCGGGTCTAAGCCCGGAGGCTCTTCAGGATGACGACCTAAGTGAAGACATCGAGGGGGGCGCAGGAGGGCAAACCCTCTCTATATCAGAATTCTATGAATTTTTTATTATCTTATTTTCCCATCAAACCCAAAATCATGAAACCCATCTTCATCATCATCCTGATCTGTTTATTTGTATCCCCCGTTTTCTCCCAGGAGAATGGCCGGTATACCGGTCCGGTTATCGATATGCATCTTCATGCCTTTGGGGAAAATAGCGGGTTTGATAATATGCTCGGACAACCAATGTCTGCCGCGTTTTCAGGAAAAGTGTACACCGCGCCGGCGACGATGGAAGAGGTAAAGCAGCAAACCCGGAAAATTATGAAGGAGCAGAACATTGTGAAAGCGATGCTGTCAGGCGGATCTAACTGGCCGGATGCTGACCGGGATGTATTCTGGATTGGATGGGGAATATATGCTTCGGTTGATGAATTAAGGAAACTGCATGAGGCAGGTGACCTCGATGTGATCGGCGAAGTGGCACCAAACTACAACGGTCAGGTTCCGACGGATCCGGTTCTTGCCCCGTTTTTTGATGTCGCAGAAGAATTGAATGTACCCATGGCATATCACATGTTCCCGGGAGGCCCTCCGGGTGGAGCGTACATTATGTATCCGAAAACCCGGGCACACCAGGGTAAACCGCTCCAGATGGAGGAAATCCTGCTAAGTCATCCTAATATGCGGATCTATATCATGCATGCCGGCTGGCCGTACCTGGAAGACATGAAGGCATTAATGTATGCGCATCCCCAGGTCTATGTGGATACCGGAGTGATCGCATGGATATTGACCCGTGCTGAATTTCACCGATACATCAGGGGACTGGTGGAAGCCGGCTTCGGCAAACGTATAATGTTTGGATCAGACCAGATGGTCTGGCCGGAAACAATCACAGATTCCATCGAAGCAATCAATTCAATGGATTTCCTAACCGTCGAACAAAAGGCGGATATTCTATACCACAATGCCGCCCGTTTTATGGGGATGGAGGAGTAGCCTGCCCTACTGGGCAAGACCCAACCTAATTCTGGTCGTAGGTTCCTCCCTACGACCAAATAAATATAGGTGAAGGTCGTAGGTAGGAACCTACGACCAGATGAGCCGGGACATGGGGTTGTATGCAATAAAAGAGGGGATCCTGAGACAAGCTCAGGATGACGATCTAGAGAGGACCGGCCTGGGCCGTGTTTGAGGAGGCAACGCCCACCCACACAACGTCATCACGGAGTCGGGCCGGGATCTCCTGATGGATGCAACGAATTAGGGGATCCTGAACATCACTCACTACGTTCGCTCTTTCAGGATGACGACAACGAAGCAACCCCATACTTTTAATTCCACCCTTCCCTGTGATCAGAATAAAATTTATACTATATTATCTTGGATTATTTAATGACCACCTTTTGACATCTTCGATTTGGGTCATCAGATCGATTTCCCTTGAACCATAACTATGAAACTTAAGCACGAGTATTTTGAGGATATTAAACTGTTCCGGAATACTTCAAATCTTTTTTGGTCGGTGCTTTTGCTCATATTGCTTTTCACCCTGCCGTTCCTGATCAAACCCTACTACCTCTCGGTCCTCAACCTGATGATGCTGAACGTTATTGTGGCACTCGGGCTGAACCTGCTCGTAGGAAATACCGGCCAGATATCCCTCGGACATGCAGGGTTTGTCGCCATCGGGGCCTACAGCGGCGCCTTTCTGATGCAGTCATCCATCCCCTTCCTGCCTGCAATCATAGCTGCCGGACTCATCACCGCACTGATCGGCGGATTCCTCGGAATTCCGTCACTTCGCCTGGAAGGTCCTTACCTGTCCATCGTAACACTTGGATTCGGACTGGCTGTCATGGTTATTATTGGCAGAATAGATTTTTTCGGCGGGCGCACAGGAATGTCGGTTCCCCGGATTAACCTGGACTGGACCGGTATGAAATATGATATCGGCATCTACTATGTTTTTGTCATCGTTACGGTACTGCTGGTTGTCGCTATGATCATCCTGCTGAAAAGCCGGTTCGGGCGTGCCTTCCAGGCAATCCGCGACAGCGATATCGCCGCCTCGGTAATCGGCATTAACGTAGCACGTTATAAAACACTCAGCTTTGCCATCAGCGCGTTCTACGCAGGCGTGGCTGGCTGCCTGTGGGGTCTTTATCTTCAATTTGTGACCCCCGGAACCTTTTCCTTCATGATGTCGATCATGTTCCTGGCCACCATTGTCCTCGGTGGATTAGGTAGCGTAACAGGCTCTGTCATGGGCGCCATCGTCATGACATTCCTCACATTACAACTTGAAAATGTGGTCGACATACCGTTGATCGGCACACTGATCTATAGCTTTTCAGACTCATTCATGAACCCCTCGGGAATCGCTAATATTCGGTGGGTTCTCACCGGACTGATTCTGATCGGCGTGATTCTTTTCGAACCCATGGGCCTTAACGGGCTCTGGCTTCGTGTAAAACGATACTGGAGATTATGGCCATTTTAATGAAAATAAATGCTTAGTCAACTCATCATAAACGCACTTGTAGCCGGAAGCATCTACGCTCTCCTGGGCCTCGCCATGAGCATCATTTACAAGGCGTCGGAGATCCCGAATTTTGCCCAGGGTGAGATGGCCATGTTCTCCACCTATATCACATTTGTTCTTCTGCAGACCTTCGGCTACCCGTTCCTGTTTGCCCTTACAGCAACCCTTATCTTTGCATTTGTCCTCGGGCTGATGTTCGAATTTGCCTTCATCCGCCGAGCGAAGGAACCGAACCTGCTGGGCTTCATCATCATCACACTGGGATTTCAGATGGTGCTCTACGGACTCGCGGGATGGAAATGGGGAAGCGATCAGCGAACCTTCAATCTGCCATTTTCCGAAAGTGAGATCATATTCAGAACCGATGACATCGTACTTACCGAGCATAACCTGGCCTCCCTTCTGATCGCCATCGGGATCATGATTGCCATCTACCTGTTGCTCAATCATACGAAACTCGGACTTGCTATGAAGGCTAGTCAGCAAAATGTACGCGCCGCCCGCTTTAACGGGATACCCACCAACTGGATTCTTGGAATTTCCTTCGGCATCAGCTCTGTGGTGGGCGCCATTGCCGGCATCCTGGTGGCTCCGATCACCACGCTCGATCCGGCCATGATGTGGGACCCCCTTATCAAAGGATTTGCCGCGGCGGTACTCGGTGGGCTCAAGAGTCTCCATGGAGTTGTCATCGGCGGTTTCCTCCTCGCATTGAGTGAAAACCTGTTCGGGTTCTATGTCTCAGTTGAATTCAAATCCATTGTGGCATTCGCCATCATTATGCTCGTCCTCTTTATCCGGCCATCCGGTTTGTTTGATAAACATTATGTTCGGAAAGTCTGATGTCGCTGTTCACCGTTGACCATATCGATAAATCATTTGGCGGGGTACAGGCCCTGGAGCAGGTCTCCTTTACCGTAAATCCGGGTGAAATATTCTCCATCATCGGTCCGAACGGGGCCGGTAAATCCACCATATTCAATTGCATCAGCGGCCTCTATCGTCCGGATTCCGGCAAAATCATCATGGAAGGTATGGACATCACCGGATGGGCACCGCATCGGGTAGCCCGTGAAGGGATCGCCCGCACTTTTCAGAACCTGGAATTATTCCGCTACCTGACAGCTGTGGATAATCTTATGCTGGGTAGGCATCTTCAGATGCATGCGGCATTGTGGCGAATGTTCGCGATGCCTTTTCGGAAGTCACGCGCTGCCAGGGAAGAAGTGGCGCACCGGCACAGGGTTGAGGAGATCATCGAATTTCTGGAACTCGAGGCTTATCGTGATCGTCCGGTATTTTCACTTCCATACGGGGTTCAGAAGCTGCTGGAACTTGGACGGGCCTTGGCCATGGAACCCCGGCTGCTCCTTCTGGATGAACCCGCGGCCGGTCTGAACAACGAGGAACGCCAGGATATGATCTTCTGGATCAAGGATATTCGGGATGAATTCGGGATCAGTGTGGTGGTAATCGAGCACAATATGCAGCTTGTGCAGGATATTTCAGACCGCGTTATGGCGCTGAATTTCGGGAAGGTCATTGCCAAGGGAAATGTCAGGGACGTACTGGAGAACAAAGAGGTGCGAAGCGCCTACCTTGGGGAGGGGGTTGAAGATGTCTGAAATGCTGCTTCAAATTGAAAATATTGAAACCTATTACGACAAGGTAAAGGTTCTGAACGGGGTCTCTTTTGGAGTTGCCGAAGGTACTATCACGGCTATCCTCGGAAGCAACGGCGCCGGAAAATCCACTACATTGAATACTATCCTGGGACTCATCGATGACCAGCCCGAAAAAGGGCGGATTACATTCAAGGGGCAACAGATCCAGGGTAAGGATACCAACAAAATCGTAGCCATGGGAATTGCCTATGTCCCGGAAGGGAGGGAGGTATTTGACGAACTCACAGTCCGGGAGAACCTGCTTGTTGGCGCATACCTTCGGAAGGACCGCCAGGCCATTAAACAGGATATTGACAAGATATTGAATTACTTCCCATCGCTCGCTGATCGCATCGGCCAACAGGCCGGGAAGCTTTCAGGTGGGGAACAACAAATGCTCGCCATTGGGCGGGCGCTGATGAGCCGCCCTGAACTTATTATTTTGGATGAGCCATCACTCGGACTTTCACCGAGGCTGGTGACGGAGATATTTGACATTATCGCGGAGATCAACCGGGAGGGACACACCGTCTTACTGGTTGAGCAGAATGCGTATATGGCATTCAAAGTGGCCCATGAAGTGTACATCATGGAGAATGGCAGGTTTGTCATGAACGGTCCGGCCGCCGAAGTGGAACGCGATGAGGATGTGCGTGAGTTCTATCTTGGCGTTCGGGAAAATGAAAGTATTAAAGGGTATCAACGTTATAAACGGAAGCGGACATGGAGATAAGCGAAATCCGGAATGTGTCTACCACATTCATTCAGGTCTGTAAGGAACGGGGAGACCGTCTCGCCATGCGGAATAAAGACCTCGGCTTGTGGCAGGAATTCACCTGGAAGGAATATTTATATCATTCTGAATGTGTGGCCCTCGGGCTGATGAAGCTGGGTATCCAAAGCGGAGATTTCGTAGGCATTATTGGTGAAAATTGCCCGGAATGGCTCTTCATGGATATGGGTATCCAGATGGCCGGTGCCCGGACCGTAGGAATTTATACGACCAATTCATGGCAGCAGGTCCGGTATATTCTCAACCATTCCGAATGCCGAATACTCTTTGCTGAAAACGAGGAGCAGGTGGATAAATGGCTGCAAATGAAGGAGGAACTGCCTCTTCTTGAATACATTATTTACTGGGATAAAAAAGGCCTGGAGGGACTTGAGCACGATCAGCTCATGAATTTTGATGATTTTATGGAGATCGGGCGCGATGCGCATCGTGAATTCCCGGATGCCTACCTGGAGCGTGTTGAAAAAGTGCTTCCGGACGATATTGCATTGCTGGTTTATACTTCCGGTACAACCGGAAATCCGAAGGGCGTGATGCTTACCTCGCATAATTTACTATGGACGTCATTGAAAGTGAATGAATATGACCTGATCTCACCCCATGATCAGACCATGTCATTCCTGCCGCTGTGTCACATTTTCGAGCGGATGTTCAGCGCATATTTTCATATTGTAGGCGGCTATGTTATCAATTTCGCTGAAAGTCCGGAGACCATTGCCAAGAATTTAACCGAGATCAGGCCGACGATCGGATATGCCGTTCCACGCGTGTGGGAAAAGTTCCAGTCACGTATTTTGTTACGCATGGAGGATGCGCCAAAGCTGAATCAGCTGGCGTTTAAGGTGGCGATGAATATCGGCACAAAGTATTCAACACAAAAACTCGAGGGAATAAAGCCCGGCTTAGGGCTCAGGATCCTTCGGTTCTTCAGCTATTGGGGGGTCCTTTATCCGCTGAAATATATGATTGGCATGGACCGGATGCGGTATGCCTTTAGTGGGGCAGCTCCGGTCTCGCCTGAAATCCTTCGGTTTTTCCATATGCTGGAGATCCCTATGATCGAGGGTTATGGAATGACGGAAACCTGTGCCATTATCAGTATTTCTACGCTTAGTGAATATCGCATTGGGACTGTCGGAAAACCGCTGAATGGCAGTGAAGTAAAGTTGTCGGAAGACGGGGAAATCATGGTTCGCCATCCCGGGGTTACTTCCGGCTATTACAAGAATCCCGAGGCTACGGCAGATGCAATTGTGGATGGCTGGCTTCTCACCGGTGACGTCGGCTCTTTTGATGAGGAAGGATTCCTGTCGATTGTGGACCGAAAAAAGGATATCATTATTACGGCTGGCGGAAAGAATATCGCCCCTCAGAAGATTGAAAATAAGCTGAAGTTCAGTGTCTACATCAATGACGCGATCATCATCGGTGACAAACGTAAATTCATTTCAGCGATCATCATCCTTGATGAAGAAAATATCAACAAATACGCGCGTGATCATAAGATCATCTATTCATCCTATTCAGAACTGGCGGAACACAAGGAGATCAGAAAACTGATCGAGGGTGTGGTCCGGGATGTAAACAAGGAACTTGCCCGTGTGGAAACCATTCGTGAGTTCACCATACTGGATAAGCGGCTCTACGTGGAGGACGGGGAAGTGACCCCTACCATGAAAGTAAAACGAAAATTCATCAATGAGCAGTACCATGCCTTGATAGAAAAAATGTATCAGTAATTACCAAAACAACCTAACTATGAAACCTTCCAACTTCTATTCTTTTCTTTTCAGTTTGATCATCCTGTTTATTGCGGGCTGTTCAGGTTCATCACAGAATGAAGACGGAGAATCGTCGGAGCCGGTACCAGGTGTGACAGATACGGAGATCGTGATCGGATCCTGGGGTCCGCTGACAGGCCCGGCGGCCCTTTGGGGCAATGTGATGAAAGGGGCGGATACCTATTTCAAGATGCTTAATGATGATGGAGGAGTGAATGGCAGGCAGATCAGATTTATTATGAAGGATGACGCCTACGATCCTTCCCAGACAGTCCCGGCAGTCCGTGAGCTGGTCCAGCGCGATGAGGTATTTGCGGTCACCGGCGGTATCGGAACAGCCCCCGGGATGGCGGTGATGGATTTCCTGGCGGAAAATAATGTGCCCTGGTTCTGTCCGATGTCGGGAGCTTCAGCCTTTACAAATCCGCCAAAAGAGAATATCTATAGTGTATTTCCACTGTATTATGATGAAGCCCAGGTAATGGCGCGATTTGCCATTGATGAGCTTGGTTCTGAAAAAATCGGCATAATCTATCAGAATGACGATTTCGGAAAGAGCGGACTTGTAGGAGTTCAAAGTGTGCTGGATGAGAAGGGACTTGAATTTGCGGCGGCACTTCCTGTAGAGCCCACAGATTCCGACCTGAGTTCGCACGTAGCACGATTGAAAGAATCCGGTGCGGAGACTGTTTTCCTTTGGATTCTTCCGCGACAGGCGGCGATCACGATGGGCACCTCTGCTGTTATCGATTATGCGCCTAATTGGTTTGCTTCACTGGTGCTGAGTGACATTGCACTGATGCATAATATCACCAAGGGCGCATGGGAAGGAGTTTATTTTTCCTATGCTTCTCCGGTACTGTACAGTAATACGGAAAATGAGACGATTGCCAAATACAAGGCGGCCTTTGAAAAATATTACCCGGAAGATCGCTGGAATAATTTTGCTTTTACCGGAATGATATTGGTGGAAGCGATGGGCGAGGCACTGCGGCGTAGCGGACGAGACCTGACAAGGGCCGGTTTACTCGAACAACTTTCCAAAATGAATGACTATACATCATCGGTGGGAATCCCCACAAAGTTTTCCGATCAAAATCATTTGGGTACCCGTTCGATCTTTGTGATGCGATGTGTATCAGCTACTGAAGCGGAGCAAATCAGCGGTTTGGTGGAAGGCAACGCAGATGTTGCGGCGCTGGATGAAATGTTGTAAATGTTGATTTACTAATATTCGATCGCTTTTTAAGTAGCGATACTTTTCCCTTTTCCATGAAAAAAATAAGGATACTATTAACTGCGTTCATCATAATTCTGTGCTTTTCAACGTATGCTCAGAAAGGCCCGCTTTTTGAAAGCAAAATTGCCGATTTCGGCGACATTCAGCTGGAATACCTCGATTTTGGAGGAGAAGGGCTCCCCCTGATCTGGATTCAGGATTATCATATTTATCACGACGATACCATCGCATACCGTGATGACCTGCAATACTACAAGAACTTGTCAGATCAGTTCAGGGTCCTGGCACCGATACGCCGCAGTTACGGCCGCAGTTCAGATACGGATCATGGTTATGATGTTCCCACCCAGGCCGAGGATGTGCTGCGCTTTCTGGATTATATGGGTATTGACCGGGCTGTCTTCTGGGGAAGGACGCCAGGAATGGAGGAGGTGATCTGGATTGCTGAACATCACCCGGAGCGTGCGGCCGGACTGATCATATGGATGGGTATCCCCGGAGAAGGTTGTTTCACTACTGATAATCCTATGCTGGAAGAATTCAACCGTAATTACGGAATAACCGCATGTGACCTGGAGGAACGTTTCCTGAAGGTTGCCGGTCCGAGAGAAACGTATCAACCGCATTATTTTAGTGTAAAGGGGAAATCCATCGATGTGCCATTACTACACCATGTGGATCTGCCGCTGGATACACTTCGTACGAACAGTATGGAATTAAGGAGGGTCGACCGTTTTGAAAGTTATGGAGACCGGATCGGCAGTCCCGAATTGCTCGAAAGTGAATTTTGCGGAAATAAGGAGACACAGCAATATTTTACCGACCTCTTCAGCGATAAGGAACGGGTAAAGGAGATACGACAAGCCTATATGGACTGTAACAATGTTCAGGCGGCTTATGAACATTTGCTGGAAGCGTTTGGCGAACAGTATCGCCGCGGGAGTGCCTACAAACCCGGTGAAGACTACCTTGAGCATGTTAAGGTTGTGGAAGGGGAAACACGCCGCTTTATGGAAGAACTGGAAAAAACAGAACAGGAAAAGTGAACCTTCGGCAGAAATGCTGATGTATGGCGATGTTAATCAGGATATCCCCTTTAGAAATCATTAAAACAGGGATTGCTTTATAAACCCATACATGCTATTATGCAATATGAAGTACAAACCCATCCTTATAATCGGATTGGCCGGACTGTTCTTTTCGGCCTTTCTGATTGCCAAAGTCAGTGAAGTTCCGCGGGTATTTTCTGAAGAATATCTTGAAGGACTTCTGCTGCCACTGGCTGATAGTACGATTACTATTACCCATGTTCCTGATTCTCAGTACTATGCGTTGGATGAAACGGTCATTTACAAGACCTATCCATTGTATCTTCCCGGGCGGGAACCGGAAGGCTATTATGAGATGCTCAGAGATCAGGAGCCTGAAATTGCATTTAATGAAAACGATCTTGTAAGCGAACAGGACTGGATCAGGGCCGGGGAACTGGTCTATGACTGGGCCTTGTCGGTGAATTCATTCGACAGTTTGGTGCTTCCGCAAATGGAGGAGGCGTTGCATCGGTTTAATTTACCGGTTACGCCTGACGGAAGAATTCCATTTTTTAACCTGGTGATACGTGAAAAGGGAAAGATCGAAATGACAGGTCGCTCCTGTAATACATGTCATACGAAGGTAATGCCCGATGGTTCAATACTTAAAGGGGGCCAGGGTAATTATAATTTTGATCAAAATTTTGGTGCCAACATTCAGAGGGCGCTGGAGAATACGCAATTTCCTGATAGCCTGAAATCCATCATCGGTATACAGTTCGGGCAGGGTCTTTTCAATGCTTACTGGCTGAATACACCCGCCCAGCAAAGACTTCGCTCTATAAGTAATGATGATTTTATTAATACCCTCCTGAATACCTATGGTGGAGTTATGCATCGGCATGGTACCGTTATTGGAAGCCCGACCAGTATTCCTGACCTGTACAATATGGAAGACCGGAAATATCTCGACCATACAGGGCTGATGAGGCACAGGGGTATCGAGGATGTGATGTTATATGCGACACTCAATGAGCAGGCCGACCGGATGGATAAATATGCAGATCAGATCGTCATAGCACCCTGGCCGAGTGAAGAACCCAGAATAGGCCGGTCCTTCAGCCGCTACAGCGATGCCCAGTTGTATGCATTGGCAAAATTTATATATTCCCTCGAAGCGCCTGAGAATCCTGAAAATTTTCCGGCTGAAATGTTAAAAAGGGGAGAGATTGTATTTCAGGAACAAGGATGCGTAACCTGCCATACACCGCCACTGTTTACAAATAATAAGCTTACGCCGGTGGATGGTTTCGAAGTGCCGGAGGCGCATAAGAAAATGTATGACATATTCGATATATCTGTGGAAACAGACCCTGTTTTGGCGATGGAGAGCCGCCGAGGCACCGGCTATTACAAGGTGCCCGGCCTGATCGGGGTATGGAATCGTCAGGCCCTGTTACATGATGGAAGTATTCGTTCACTTGAAGAACTGCTTGATCCTGCCCGTCTTGAGGATGGATATCAGCGTAAAGGGTTCCGTCCGGCCTGGATTGAAAGCGGACCTGTAATCGGTCATCCATTCGGTCTTGAGCTATCTCAGGAAGACAAAAATGCATTGATCGCCTACCTTAAGAAAATATGAAATATCTTATTATCGCATTCGTTTTTCTGTCATTTTCGGCAACAGGTCAGGGCTACGTGCTCGAAGACGCAGGTGTAGCTTTCAAAATCAGGAACGCGGGAATCACGGTCGACGGGACTTTCGATAGTATTACCCTTGATATGTCGATGGAGCGCAAAAAGGTCGAAAGTATGAGGATTTCAGGGAAGATCTTTGCCGCTTCCATTCATACCGGAATAGGAATTCGGGACAAGCATCTTCGCAATGAAGATTACTTTGATGTTGACAAGTACCCCTGGCTTACCATGGAGCTGGAAGGGATCACCTCATCAGGGAATGATGAATTCACGGGAGTATTCAAACTAACGATCAAGGACCATACCATGGAAATTACATTTCCTGTAGAGTATGAATTGAACAGGAATTCAATTTCGCTTACAGGATCTTTTGAGCTGGACCGGCAACAATTTGGACTGGGTGATGACAGCCTTATTCTTTCGGATGAGGTGAATGTAACTGTAAATGCCACCTTTACCAGGCAGGGATCAAATTAATGACACTTCGCTGGATAAGCGAAGTGTCATTATGAAGTACATTTTATTTTCGTCTAAGCATCATTTTTCCCCTGAATGTTCCATCCGGCTGTTCCACACTGTAGAAATAAACTCCCTCCGAAGCCCGGTTTGCATTCCACTTAACTTCGTACGTGCCTGAAGATTGGTTGCCTTCCAGTAACACACTGATCTCACGTCCCGACTGATCATAGACCGCCACCCGAACCGGGCCCGGACTTGACACATAGTATCGGATCGTAGTCTGTTGGGTGAAAGGGTTTGGATAATTTGCCGGTGATGCGAGAGTTGGATCATCAGAAATATTGGCCTGAAGAGAAAGCGCGGCCATATCGTTCATCTCCAGGGAAGTTTCTGCAGTTCCAACGTTTGTATTGCCGTCATTAGCCTGAACCAATAGTGTAATAATGTCCCCTTCTACCGATTCAAGCTTCCCGGAACTATCAAAATCAAATTTGTACTTATTCTTACCATATTTAGCTGAAATGACCTGGTCATTGTCGACAGGGATACCTCCCTGTGATTGAAGATAAGACCAGAATGTACCCGGATTCGGGGCTTTTACACTCACCTCATTTTTTTCAACATCTATTTCAACCGAATATTTACTCTGGTTTTTAAGAATTACTGCTGGTGCAGTCAAATCAGGCAATTTGATGACTGCCGAAAGGGTAATATTTTCAGAACAAACATCCTCAGCACTGTAATTAATGATGAATTCATTCGACTTGTCGGTAGGTGTAAACGTTGCAATTACGGAAGGATCGGTCGTATCAACTACTGATACAGTGGCGATATCGGAATCTGTTTTACCGCAATCATCAAATACCGTCAGCGTGACCTGATAACTGCCGGTGGTAAATTGTACTTCTGCGGTGGGTGAGGTGGTGGGTCCAGCGATTAGCTCGCCATTCTCATACCAACTATACATAAGTACACCTTCTTCCGGATCTGAAGAGGCGCTGCCATCCAACAGGACTGTTGTGCCTTCAGCACCCTGACATTCAACCGTGAGGTCGGCCGCGACTGCGATTGGAGGTTGGTTCGGTCCAACAACGTTGAGAAATACAGTGATATCGGTAGAAGAATTAGAGGACGCATCCTGCATACGGTAAATAAACTGATCGGTTCCTATAAAATCTGTATTTGGCGTGTAGGTAAAACTGCCATTTGTCAAGGCACTTAGTGTACCGTGATCCACATTATCTACTATACTGGTAGCTATGATGGCTTCTTCATCCGGATCGAAGTCATTTGCCAGAAAACCCGGAGCAGCTATTGTCAACGGGGTATTTATAACTACTGCATATTCATCATCAACACCGACCGGGACCCGGTTGCCCGGGTATACTTCAATCGTTACGACCGCTTCGGCGAAATTGTTAGAGGCATCTGTCATCCTATAGGAAAACTGATCAGTCCCGATAAAGTCTGGATTCGGCGTATAACTGAAACTGCCATTAGTCAATGCACTTAGGCTACCATGGTCTACATTATCCAACAGAGAGATGGCCGTAATAGCTTCGCCATCCGGATCAATATCATTGGCCAGGAAGCCCGGCGTGGCAATAGAAAGTGTCGTGCCGGATATCGCGGCATAGGCGTCATTGTTGGCTATCGGGGCCCGATTGGCTGCCTCTCCGACCTCGATAGTGACGGTTACAGGGCCGGCAGAATTCCCCGAGGCATCCTGGAACGAGTACATGAATTGGTCAGTTCCGACAAATCCGGGGTTAGGAGTATAGGTAAAGCTTCCATTCGTTAAGACAGAAAGGGCTCCATTATCGACATTGTCAACAAGGCTCGTGGCGGTAATGGCCTCCCCGTCCCGGTCTACATCATTGCCCAGGAATCCGGGGGCGGCGATGGAAAGTGCCCGATCGTTGAATGTATGGAACTGGTCAGCAAATCCTTCCGGTAGAGTTCCTGCAGCGACCACTTCAAGTGTTACGGTTATGTCTTCCGAGTTATTTCCAACAGCATCCTGCATCCGGTAAGTGAACTGATCCGTCCCGGTAAAGCCAGGATTTGGTGTATAGGAGAAGCTTCCGTTAGTGAGTGCAGAAAGAGCACCATTATCGACGTTATCGACTAAGGATGTAGCATTAATTGCATCACC
>JBNKGL010000044.1:0-18701 GCA_050289805.1 Cyclobacteriaceae bacterium | reverse complement strand
AGACTAATGATTATGATCCGGAGCGATATGCAGGTGTTTTGAAATTGGTAAGGGAAAAATCAGGCTGGGATACTTCAAAAGTTCCTAAAGGGGTTTCTGCTTATTTTTGTCATAATTCCTATGCGGCACTTGTTTTCGAGATGACGGAAAAGAATGGAAAACCTGCGGTCGATCGTGTGGTTTGTGCAGTGGATTGTGGTATCGTAGTTAACCCGGATGCCGCTTCAAACCTGGTCGAAGGCGCCATCGTGGATGCGATCGGTAACGCGCTCTACGGATCCCTGGAATTCAAAGAAGGCGTCCCCTCGAAGAAGAATTTTGATACGTACCGGATGATTCGAATGCCGGAAGCACCTAAGAAAATCGAGGTGCATTTCGTGGAAAATAATATTGACCCGACAGGGTTGGGTGAACCGGCGTTTCCGCCAGCCTTTGCAGCCCTTGCCAATGCGCTTTACCAGGCGACGGGGAAAAGGTTTTATAAGCAACCCTATGTGATCTGACGTATTTTCCGTGTCTAAATAAATTTTACCGCATATACCATGGGTAGATTTCCTGCGAGTTCTTGCCATGTGTCACCAAGGTCGGAAGAATAATACGCATTACCGGTAGTAGTTCCGAAAACCAGTTCATTATCGTAGTTATCCAACGCATGCCGGTAGACAATGTCATAGGCATGACTCTGTGGTAAACCTTTCCGAAGGGCTTCCCATGTTTTACCTCCGTCTGAGGTGCGGCAGACACAAAGGGCGCCATCTATGGCCACACGTTTTTCGTCGCTAACCGCAGGAACCACCCATGCGCGTTGTCCGTTTTTCCCGTCAACGGCAATCGCGAAGCCGAAGTTGGCCGGACCGTCCTTTTCAGAAACTTCCGACCAGGTCTGTGACCCGTCTTCAGATTTGAATATTCCGCAATGGTTTTGCTGCCACATCATCGCGGGCTGTGACGGACAGGCGACCAGCAGGTGGGGATCATGACCAACCTCTGCTTCAGGGTTGGGAAGAAATTCCGCTTTCAGCCCCTTATTTCGTGGAACCCAGGATTTTCCGCCATCCATGGTTTCAAATACACCTGCGACACTCACACCTACATAGATATGATCGCTGTCGGCGGGATCCACAATGATGGAATGGATTCCGGCTTCATCCCTGCCTCCGCCAAACCAGGCATTATTGCGAGAGGGATGTTCCCAAAGCGCTCTGTTCAGTTCAAATGTCCTACCATTATCATCGCTTGAAAACAGTCCGCCCGGCTCTGTTCCGATCCATAATTTGCCAGGCTGATCCATACCCCCGGAGGACATCGCCCACAGGTATTTCACCGTTGCAGAAACTCCTTCACGGATCTCTTCGCCCTCAGGGTATTTGGGGGCTTCGGTTTCATGCCAGGTCTTACCACTGTCATTTGAATAGTGGAGCTTGCACCCCCAGTGTCCGTGATCGAGGCATGCCCACCAGGTTCCTGTGTTCTCATCCACGTGGGTTAATGATACGGGAATTGCGAGAAATTCTGTCCTGTCATACGCCCAATTTCCATAGCCATTTCGTTTGAAGATTATCAGGCCTTTTCGAGTGCTCATTAGTAGCGTGTTTTTCATGGCGGGAGGGTTTAACTGGCTGAATAGTATGCTGTTTCACAATTTATGAAATTGGAAGAAATCGGAGTAGGAGATGCTTATTTATTTTTAAGGCCGTTTGGTATCAATAAAAATATATTGCAGCTGGGTTTTGAGAATTAAGGTTTGATCCCATACATTCCGGATCAGAATCAATTTAATCCCATGAAGTGTATGATAAATTGAACTATATTGAACTATGTATTCAATGAATATCCGATCAATTGAACTGATCCTAACTTATAATAAATTCCTTCTGTTGCTTTGTGTCTTTTTGGTATTGGGCTCGCATAACCTGTACAGCCAGGTAACAGATTCAACAAATGTTCAGATTTTAAGAAACAACAAGGCCGATTCTGTCCGAATCGACTCCACCAAGATGGTGGAGGATGTGCCGCTTGATATTGCACAGGACAGGGGTCTGTTTATCGTTACACCGGATAACAAAATGCAATTGCGGATACTTGGGTCCGTCCGGTACCTGGTCGTTTTCGACGGATACAACCTGCAGGATAAAAATGCATTCTCCACTTTCGAAATTCCTACCGGTGAACTCAATAAAAGATTGCCCAATTATTTTAACGGGCTTGATCAGACACGCCTGGGGTTCGAAGTCACCCGTCGCACAGATTCGGGCGATATATTTATAAGGCTGGAAACGGATTTCGCCGGAGAAAATGGATTCAGGATACGCCATGCGTATGGCCAGTATGGGAAATTCCTGTTCGGACAAACATGGAGCCTGTTTTCGCACCTGAATGCCGCCCCGACGATTGTCGATTTTGCGGGCCCCACTGCATCCCTCGTTACCCGAAACCCCCAGTTGCGTTACATGAAGCCCAATTTTATCAAGGGGATAAACATGGCGCTAGGGTTGGAATATGTCATTCCGAATTTGGGGCTCCCCGATACGCTCTCGGGACAATCAGTACAGCTTCTTCCGGATGTTACGGCCAGGTTTGATAAAAATTTTGACTGGGGTTCCGCACAGGTATCGGGACTGCTCCCCGTTTTATCGGGACGGGATTTGAACGACAATCTGATCATCAAGCTTGGCTGGGGAGTTTCGGCATCCGTTGTGGTGAACAGCTGGAAAAAGGGCAAATGGTTCTTCCAGGGCGTGATCGGGAGGGCGATCACCCGCTATTTTAATGACCTAAGCGGGAACGGACTTGATTTGATATTCAATACCGAGGGAAAGTTCAGGTTACCGCTGGTGGTAGGTTATTACGGAACCTATGAACATCGCTGGACTGAAAAACTCCTTTCTAATGCGACCTATGGATATGTACATATTCAGAGCTATGATTTCTCACTTCCCGATAGCTATAAGAAGGGACACACGCTGCGGGTGAATACATTCTATGATATCGTTGAGGGTGCCAGAATGGGTATAGAATATATTTATGGTAAGCGGAAGAATATAGATGGAATTTCGGGTGGTGCCAACAGGGTCAACCTGCTGTTTTATTATGATTTTTAAATCTGCCATGAAAATTAAAATCAATAAAGTTCATTATGCCTTTTTAATCGGATCACTGTTTTTCATTAATCAATTCAGTGCATCTGCTCAAAATGATAATACGATCCTGGAAGACAGTATTTTGCAGGTTGAAACACCTGACAAATGGCTGTGGGACATGTCGTTTGCTTTTAAAACCATGAATGTTTTCAGAGGTCTGGTGCCCTCCCGCGCGCCTGTTTTTTCTACCCAGGCAGGGGTGAAATATGGCCCTGTGATTCTTGGATTTTATGGTGGAAGCTCCACAAACGGAGGGTATACCGAAACGGATCTCATCCTGATCTATTACAAACCTAAATTTAATGTCCATCTCGAATGGTATTATAATTTCAGCGAAGGGATAACCAACATTCCAACACCCTCCGGCTTTTTTGATTTCGACCCGGAGACAACCCGTGGGCTTCTGGATTTCATAATTAATGTGAAGTTAACAGATCATCTGAACCTGAATTCTTCCACGTTGCTATTTGGGCGGGACCGGCCATCCCTTCCGGAGGATGATGCGAATAATATTCCTCTCAGGCGGGGTGATCAGCGCTACTCCCAATACCTGAAAATCGCCTATGGCTGGCACTGGGGGCATACGAAGGCAGAAGTACATGTCGGGGGTTCATTCAGCTGGGCGGACTTCTCAGGACCAACGTTTTATGGTAATAATCCGGGGTTTAATGATATCGGAGTTTCGTTCTCCAGGGACCTGTTTGAGAAAGCCAGTGTTCGAATCCCTGTAAAAGCATCCGCCTACATTAATACGATAACCAACAATATTTACCTGGTTGCGACGATTCAGATCATAGAAATATCCCGCCTGACCAAATAAATGAACTCACCAGCGGGTGATTATTTGATTTTTGTAATCTTATGGTTGATATGTGTAATGACTTCCGTGTGCACTTTTGTATATTTACATAGACTACTTATGCATAATTCAACATTGATTCATTATGGCCAAATTCACTTTAACTGTTAACGGAAAAGAAAAACAGGTTGACGTAGACCCTTCAACGCCCATGTTATGGGTTTTACGGGATCACCTGCAACTGACGGGCACCAAATTCGGATGCGGTATCGCGCAATGCGGCGCATGTACCATACATCTTGACGGAACGGCGGTTCGTTCCTGCCAGCTGCCGGTTTCGGCAGTCGCTGATAAACCGATCACCACGATCGAAGGTTTGTCGGAAGAAGGAGATCATCCGGTACAGCAGGCATGGCTCGAACTGGATGTTCCTCAATGCGGTTATTGCCAGGCCGGGCAGATCATGAATGCGGTCTCCCTGTTGAAGCAGAACCCATCACCTACGGATGATCAGATTGAAGCAGCCATGGCAGGGAATATCTGCCGCTGCGGAACCTATGTTCGCATCAAACAAGCCATCAAGAAAGCTTCTAACGCCTAAAATCAACTTCCAATGACGAATTTAAAAACACCTATAGACAGAAGGTCCTTTATGAAAGTTTCGGCACTGGCCGGTGGCGGAATGATGCTTAGCTTTAGCTGGCTGGCCGGATGCTCTCCAAAAGAGCAGGAAGCCCTTGGTTTGCCCGATGAATGGTATGAACTGAACAGCTACATAAAGATCGGAAATAACGGACGAATCAACCTGATGTCGCCCAATCCCGAGTTTGGATCGAATGTAAAAACATCAATGCCCATGATTCTTGCTGAAGAGCTGGATGTCGACTGGGAAAACGTAATGGTGGAGCAGGCCGACTTCTTTCCGGAGCGCTTCGATCGTCAGTTTACCGGCGGCAGTATGGGAATTTTACTTGGCTGGAAACCGCTTCGCACCGCGGGTGCAACTGCGCGCCAAATGCTGGTGAATGCGGCAGCGCAGACATGGAATGTCCCTGCCAATGAAATCACTACTTCAGAAGGGGTGCTTACCCATGCGGCCAGCGGAAATAAAGCCGGCTACGGTGAAGTAGCTTCACTCGCCGCTACGCTTGAAGTTCCTGAAGAAGTGGACCTCAAGGAAATTAGCGATTTTAAGATCGTCGGAACTTCACGTAAGAACGTTGAGGCAAAAAATATTGTCACCGGGAAACCCATGTTTTCCATTGACCACTTTGAGGAAGGAATGCTCGTGGCTATGGTCGCTCATCCTCCGGCTTTCGGTTTGAAGGTTAAATCTGTGGATGCAGAATCAGTTAAAAATATGCCGGGCATCCGTGATGTGTTTGTATTTGAAACACTAAAGGATGACTACGAACGAAACGGCTTCGATACTACATCGTTTACCGAGTTGGTCGCAATCGTTGGTGAAACAACCTGGCAGGTGATGAATGCAAAGAAACAGCTGAAGGTTGAATGGGAGGGAACGACCGACAAGAAAGTAGTTGTTGCCGGCTGGGGCGGTAAGCAGGAAGTTGTTATTCCTGGTGGAACTGAAAGCACCACCGGGCATAAGTCAAGGATGGAGGAGATGGCCCAAAAACCGGCACAGGTATTACGGAAAGATGGAGATCCGGAAACTGCGTTTAAAAATGCGGCCAAAGTGATTGAGCGAACCTATTATGCACCATATCTCGCCCACAATTGCATGGAGCCGGTGAATTGCTTTGCCAGCGTGAAGGGAGATAAAGCAGAATTGTACGGACCTATTCAGGCTCCTGAACTGATTATGCAGACATTGTCGGCCTGTTTGGATATGCCGAAGGAAAATATTCAGCTCAGGCTTTCCCGTATGGGCGGTGGTTTCGGTCAACGCGCCTATGGCCACCACATGGTGGAGGCAGCGATGATATCACAAAAGATCCAGGCACCCGTAAAAATGGTCTACAGTCGTGAGGATGACATGACATATGGCATTTACAGGCCAACCTATACTGCCACCTACCGTGCTGCATTGGATGAGGAAAATAATCTCATTGCCTTCCACGTAAAGGGCGGAGGGATTCCGGAACACCCGGTAGCAGCCAACCGTTTTCCGGCAGGTGCTGTAGATAATTATCTTGCGGAGGGCTGGTTTATCAATTCAAACATCACTATTGGTGCCTTCAGGGCCCCAAGATCAAATTTTATCGCCGGCGCTGAGCAGTCATTCCTGGATGAAGTGGCCGAACTGGCGGGTAAGGACCCTATCGAATTCCGACTGGAATTATTTGATCGTGCAAAGAACAATCCTGTTGGAGAAAATAATGATTATGATCCGGATAGATATGCAGGTGTACTTAAACTTGCCAGGGATAAGGCAAAATGGAATGAGTCGGATAATTCAAACCGTGGTGTGGCGGCGTATTTCTGTCACAATACCTATGTGGCCGAGATCGTTGAGTTGGAGATGAAAAATAACAACCCGGTGATACCGAAAGTAATTGCCGCGGTGGATTGTGGAATCGTGATCAACCCGGATGCAGCAGCCAATATGGGCGAGGGTGCGATTGTGGATGGTATTGGAAACGCGCTTTTCGGGGAAATGACGTTTGAAGATGGCGTACCCCAGAAGCAGAACTTCAATACGTATCGCATGATCCGGCAAACAGAGGCCCCTAAATCCATTGAAGTGCATTTTGTGGAGAACGATAAGGATCCTACAGGACTGGGAGAACCATTATTCCCGCCGGTTTTTGCAGCCCTGGCCAATGCGATGTACAAGGTGACGGGTAAACGATTCTACAATCAGCCTTTTGGCAAAGAATTGCAGAGTGCCGGCACAAGGATGTAGCATTAACCTTTTAAATCTGCATTTTACCTGATGTCAGGTCGGAATTGATAATTCCTTGAAATTTGCACATATTCAGCCTTGGTTACTAAACCGCTGAATATGTGCATTTCTTTTTAATTAGAGGTATTAATCAATGCTGACCATACTGGGAATTTTAACCATTACTATTCTGCTGTTCCTGGTGATGACGAAAAGGACTTCTCCGGTGGTGGCGTTGATCCTGGTGCCGGTCTGCACGGCTTTGATTGGAGGATTTGGTTTTGAGATCATTGGATTCATGACCGAAGGAATAAAAACCATTGCCCCGACAGGTGTGATGTTCATTTTCGCGATCCTGTTTTTTGGTGTACTCACAGATGCGGGAACCTTTAAACCCATAATTTCACGATTGCTAAAGGCGGCGGGAAATGACCCCGCCTGGGTTGCTGTTGCAACAGCGTTGCTGGCCATGATTGTTCATCTTGACGGTTCCGGTGCTGTCACATTCCTGGTGACTATTCCGGCTTTTATTCCCCTGTATGATGCGCTTAATATGAAGCGGGCCACCCTTGCATGTATCGTTGCGCTGGCTGCGGGAACCATGAATATTCTTCCGTGGGGAGGGCCAACCATCAGGGCTGCCACCGCGCTGGAAATTTCAGTAACAGAACTTTTTAATCCGCTGTTGATTCCGGTGCTGGTCGGTTTGATTGCGGTACTGATACTTTCTTTTATCCTCGGTAAGCGTGAAAGGAGTACAGATTTTGATCATTTCGTATATGAGGAACCGGAATCAACATTCATGGAAAGGCCACGGCTTT
This sequence comes from Cyclobacteriaceae bacterium, assembly GCA_050289805.1. Taxonomy (GTDB): domain Bacteria; phylum Bacteroidota; class Bacteroidia; order Cytophagales; family Cyclobacteriaceae; genus JAUILA01. Next base: position 11,093 of record JBNKGL010000044.1, on the reverse strand, counting down.
TCTGGATAAATATTGCGATGATTATAATAGCGGTCGGTGTCCTGATCTCCGGCCTGGTTCCACCGCATGTTATTTTCATTATCGCTTTCGTCATTGCACTGAGTATCAATTACCCGAAAGTCAAAGATCAGACAGAACGGGTTAATGCACATGCGAAAGCAGCCATGCTGATGGCCAGTATTCTGTTTGCCGCCGGCTGTTTTACCGGTATCCTGAAAGGTTCCGGGATGATCGATGCCATGGCAGCATCGGCGGTAGCCGTTATTCCTTCCTGGATAGGCACCCATATTCCGGTAATTACCGGTGTGCTTTCGATGCCGGCAAGCCTGTTGTTTGATCCTGATTCCTTTTATTTCGGTATTTTACCATTGTTGTCGTCTACCTCCGTTGAATTTGGAGGTGAGGCCATAGAGGTGGGACGGGCAGCGATCATCGGGCAAATGACCACAGGCTTTCCTGTGAGTCCGTTGACCGGAGCAACCTTTTTACTGATCGGGCTAACGGGTGTTGATCTCGGGGATCATCAGCGGAAAACAATACCCTATGCATTTATGATCACAATCATAATACTGATCGTGTCATTGGTAATTGGAGCCATAACATTTTAACCCATGAAAAAAATTCGAATAGGAAGCGGAGCAGGATATGGGGGTGACCGGCTGGAGCCGGCTTTGGATCTCCTGGAGCGCGGTAACCTGGATTACATGGCTTTCGAATGTCTTGCTGAACGTACGATTGCGCTGGCACAGAAGGAGAGGAGACAGGATCCCGATAAAGGCTACAATCATTTACTGGAGTACAGGATGGAAAAGGTGCTCCCCCTCGCCTGGAAAAGTAAGGTGAAGATCATTACCAATATGGGTGCAGCCAACCCCGAGGGGGCACTCAGGGTGCTGAAGGAGATGGCCTCACGACTGGGTCTTCATGGTCTGAAACTGGCAGCTGTGACTGGTGATGATATTTTTGATCAAATAAGTAAATACCATGAGTTGCCCCTGCTCGAAACGGGGAGTTCACTTTCCTCTATTGAAGAAGATGTACTCTCGGCAAATGCATACCTTGGTGTAGCGCCCATTGTGGAAGCCCTTGTCGAAGGGGCAGATATCATCATTACCGGCAGGGTGGCGGATCCGTCCCTCTTCCTGGCACCTATGGTCTATGAATTTGGGTGGGATCTGAATTCCCATGATCTCCTTGGAAAGGGAACGTTAGTGGGCCACTTACTGGAATGTGCCGGGCAGGTATGCGGAGGATATTTTGCTGATCCCGGAAAGAAGGATGTGCCGGACCTTTGGAATCTGGGGTTTCCCTATGCCGAGGTCGACGAAACGGGTAATGGGTTTATCTCAAAACTGCCTGGGACAGGAGGAATAATCAATCGCTCTACATGTACTGAACAGCTGATCTATGAAATCCATGACCCTGCGGCATATCTCACACCGGATTGTATCGCCGATTTTTCCAATGTTGAATTTACCGAGGTGGGAAAAGATAAGGTGGTTTTCTCCGGGGCTGCCGGAAGGGAACCTACAGATACATTTAAGGTCAGCCTTGGATATTTCAATGGCTATACCGGGGAAGGGCAGATCAGTTATGCCGGTCCCAACAATTTAGAGCGCGCAAAATTAGCTTTAGATATTGTTCGCAAAAGACTTGAAATTCAGAATGTTAAAACTGATGAATTACGTTTTGATCTCATTGGTTTGGATTCAGTGTCACTTGCGAATTCAACGGGTTCAGAGATACCCGAACTGCGGCTTCGTGTAGCGGGAAAGACCAGGGATCGGGAGAATGCCGAACGTATTGCCAATGAGGTGGAATCGCTCTATACGAATGGACCGGCCGGTGGTGGGGGTGCCTCAAAACATGTTGGCGAGCTTATATCGGTGCTCTCTGTACTGATTCCAAAAGAGGATTTTAATATAAAAATTAATTATCATACGATTTGACCATGAAGCTTTGGGAAATAGCACATTCAAGAAGTGGTGACAAGGGGAATATCAGTAACATTTCGCTGATTGCTTATTCGTATTCAGATTATGACATGCTTAGGGAGAAAGTGACCGCTGACCGGGTCAAGGAATGGTTCGGGACCCAGGTGAGGGGTGAAGTTATCCGATATGAGTTACCCAAACTGGGCGCATTGAATTTTGTGATGAAGGATGCCCTGAACGGCGGGGTGACAAGTTCACTGGCCCTGGATAAACATGGCAAATGCCTGAGTTCGTACCTGCTTGAGATGTCAATCTGAGAGAGATGAAATTTTTTCGAAAAATCCGACAACAAATGATTGAAAAAGAATATGAATCTGAGCCAAACAGACCTTCCACAACGGCCGGGAGGTTCAGCAGGTACCTTTTGTATGCGCTGGGAGAGATTATCCTGGTGATGATAGGAATATTGCTGGCCTTACAGGTAAACAACTGGAATGAAACCAATAAAGAAAGAAAGTTCACCGCAAAATTATTGGATAACCTCAGGGAAGAGCTCATCCAGGACAGCATTTATTTTAGTAATGTATATGAAGTGGAGCGAACACTTTTCCTGAGATCGGCCGAAGTGTTATTCCAGGTGCATTCCTCCCGGGAGCAATATTCAGATAATGATTCAATATTGGCCAAAGCCTTCCGGTTTGCGAGTTTCGCTCCTGTGATCAAGTATTCCGATAATGCCTATAAGGAATTATCGTCCACCAATCTGCTGGATCAGCTCTCGCATACGGATTTAAAAAAGGATTTATATGAGTATTACGGACAAATCAATTTTTTAAACCGGTATTCCGAGCAGAATTATGCCTTTACGAATGACCTGATCCAGGAACTGGCGAATTATTATATTATCATTCCAATGGAGGGACCCGACCAGCGTAAAATCAGTGATTTTGCCGGTGCAGCCGAATCGGACTTTACATCTGAATATGACCTGGAATCATTCAGACAAAATAAGAGCCTGAATTCCAAATTGTATGATATGATTGATATCCATAAGGATCGGCTGGGTGGGCTTGAAAATATTAGAGACCTTTCCCGGGGAATTATGGATAAGATCAACAAGGAATTAAAAAATTAAAACCAGTGTAACCATCATAAATTGACACATATGAAATATAGTTTCCTGTTTTTTGTTTTGCCCCTGTTTTGCCATGCGCAGGACAATGCTATCCAAACGGAAGTTGACAGTATCATTGCACAGGGTAAATATCCGGGTATCGCTTTCAGTGTCGCTTCTCCGGATGGGAAAGTTATATCATACGTTTCCGGATGGGCAAATGTGGAAGAACAGGCTCCCGTTACTGATGAAACACGGTTTCTGAGCGGCAGCACGGGAAAGACATTTGTCGCGGCAATTCTCATGCAATTGATAGAAGAGAATAAACTTCAGCTCAATGATAAAGCAGGGAAATGGCTCTCGGATGAAGACTGGTTCAAGCGTCTGCCCAATCACGATGAACTGACGGTACAGAATCTTCTAAGGCATCAGTCGGGGATGGAGCGATATGAGTTCAAGCCCGAGTTTTCTGAGGAAGTACTGAAGGATCCTGATCGGGTTTGGAAACCTGCTGAATTGTTGGCATTTGTACTGGATGATGAGCCATTGTTCAGTCCGGGCGAGGGTTTTGCCTACTCTGATACGAATTACATTATCCTTGGGATGATCATTGAGGATATTGAGGGGGAGGATTATTATTCTGTATTGCAGGACCGAATACTAAATCCCATGGACCTTACCGCAATTTTGCCCACCAATACCCGCACGATTGAAAAGTTGGCGCAGGGTTATATGGATAAGGAATCTCCCCTGGGCTTTAATGACCGATTGCTGGAAGATGGTATTTCGAGGTACAATCTTCAGTTTGAGTGGACGGGAGGTGGTTTGGCTTTTGAGACACGCGATTATGCCCGGTGGTTGAAACTTCTGTTCGAAGGCAATGCGTTTGATATGAACAAGATCGGTGAGCTTTATTTCCAGGATGTTCCGTCTCCTGAGATAGGGGGCAGCTATGGAATGGGCTATCAGAAGCTAATGATGCCCGATATCGGAACCGCGTATGGGCACAGCGGATTCTTCCCGGGATTTTTTACCATTGGCGTCTACCTGCCGGAATACTCGATTGCCGTGGCTATGCAGGTAAATACAACTGAAATGGGAAAACTGAGGAGTTTCTTTCCTGATTTTGTAAAGCTGACGCGGATGGTGATTGCAAATCAGGAATAAAATTTTGTTGATGATTTGAGATGCCCGGGGATTTAACTTTATACATTCCGTTTGTGCTGGTACCCATCATGGGTTGGGGAATCCGGCGAATGCTGAAGAAAAAAAATGATTATTCGCCATTAAAAAAAGCTACACTGGCGATCGGGTTATCGGCTTTCTTTTTAACGGAAATGGCCAGGAGTTTCTACAGGCCCTATATTTACAAACACAATATTTTTGATTACTACGTCGCAGATACGATAGGAAATTCGCTGGGAACGATCGCGGCAATTTTTATAATTCTCACAATGGCGGGAAAAGGCAACCGTAGCGATTTCAAACTTTTGTTTATTGTATTTACAGGTCTTATAGGATATGAATGTGTGAATCCCCTTTTCAACCATCCTCTTGATATCAGGGACATATTTGCCACTATGATATTCGGCTCACTGTCATTTTTGATGTATCAATTCCTGTTGAAAAAATATTCAGGTTCCGGAATGACCTGATTCATAGAAAGCTATAATCGCAGTAGAGAAGAACCGTTAGGTTTCGGGCAACATTTACAAAAACGGCCATACCATTCCTTCATAATTTTAGTATCTTATGGTCTGACTCACCCATGTATTTATGCAAATAAAAGAATCACCTGACGTTTATGATGTCATCATTGTAGGATCCGGTGCCGGTGGAGGAATGGCAACGAAAGTACTTTCGGAATCAGGCCTCAAAGTAGCCGTGGTAGAAGCTGGTCCGTATTACGACCCGGCAGCGCCGGAGCAACGCACGCAACTTAAATGGCCCTGGGAATCTCCGAGAAGGGGAGCTTCGAGTGTTCGGCCTTTCGGCGACTTTGACAGCGCCTATGGAGGCTGGGAAATTGAAGGCCAACCGTATACCAATGCCCCCGGAACGCGGTTCGACTGGTTCAGGTCCCAGATGCTGGGCGGAAGAACCAACCACTGGGGAAGAATCTCCTTACGGTTCGGGCCTAATGATTTCAAACATAAGAGTATCGACGGGCTTGGCGAAGACTGGCCCATTGGCTATGAAGATGTTAAGCCCTATTATGACAGGGTTGACAAACTGATTGGTGTTTTTGGCTCAAAGGAAAATATACCGAATGAACCTGATGGCTTTTTCCTGCCACCGCCAAAACCTCGTTTGCATGAATTGTATTTCATTAAGGGTGCGAAAAAGGCCGGAGCCAGGGTTATTCCGAACCGGTTATCCATCCTTACCAAAAGGATAAATGAAGATCGTGGTGTCTGCTTTTATTGCAGTCAGTGTAACCGCGCATGTTCCGTATATGCCGATTTTTCGGCGGGTACATGCCTTATTTTCCCGGCTCAGAAGGCAGGTGGACAGATTGATCTCTATGTGAATAGTATGGTTCGTGAGGTGCTTACCGATAATGAAGGCAAAGCCACTGGCATTTCCTATATCAACAAGGAAGACCGTCGGGAATACTCCCTTCGCGGGAAGGTAGTGGTACTGGCTGCTTCTGCATGCAGTTCTGCGAGAATACTGCTTAATTCCAAAAGTTCACAGCACCCCGCCGGACTTGGAAATAGCAGCGGGGTGGTTGGAAAGTATCTGCATGACTCGACAGGAGCGAGCAGGGCCGCATTCATTCCCGATCTGATGAACAGAAAGACCTATAACGAAGACGGTGTGGGCGGAGCTCATATTTACTTTCCGTGGTGGCTGGATAATAAGGATCTGGATTTTCCCAGGGGGTATCATATGGAGACCTGGGGCGGTATGGGAATGCCTTCCTACGGGTTCGGGTTTAATCCGAATGACCTGAATGAATATTTGGGTGAGAAAGTAGGAGGGTACGGAAACCAGCTTCGGGACGATGTAAAGAAATTCTACGGATCGGTTGTTGGCCTTTCCGGCAGGGGAGAATGTATCGCCCGTGAGGATAATTATTGTGAGATTGATCCGAATGTGGTGGATGAATTCGGAATCCCTGTTTTAAGGTTCAATTATACCTGGTCGGATCACGAGCGTAAGCAGGCAAAACATATGCACGAAACCTTTGAAGAGGTATTCGATGGTATGGGAGGAATAGCCCTGGGTTCAAAACCCGGGGAAGACCAGGATTACGGACTGGCAGCGCCGGGCAGGATCATTCATGAGGTCGGGACGACACGGATGGGTGACGACAGTAAAACCTCGGTTGTAAACCGTTACCAGCAGTTGCACGATGCAAAGAATGTGTTTATTGTGGATGGCGGGCCATTTGTATCACAGGCCGATAAAAATCCCACGTGGACCATCCTGGCCTTATCCTGGCGCACTTCGGATTATATTGTTGAACAGATCAAACAACGGAATATCTAGACACTATGGACAGAAGAGAAACCATAAAATCATTACTGGCAGGCGGAATCGGGGGAGGACTCATCCTTACCGCATGTGAGCCTGCTACCAATGTGAATACGCCTCCGTTGATTCCTGAATCGCCGGCATACGGTCGCACCGAAAAAGAAAAAGTGCATGATGCAAAATTGAGGGATCAGTTTTTTTTCACTGACAGTGAAATCGGTACGATCGCGGTACTTTGTGATCTCATACTTCCGGCATCGGATACAGCCGGTTCAGCCACTGAGGCAGGAGTGCCTGAATTTATTGAATTCATTGTAAAGGATATTACTTATCACCAGACACCAATGCGCGGTGGACTTATGTGGCTGGATAATTATTCCAACAGGCTGTTCCAAACCAATTTTAGCACAGCTTCTGAGTCACAGCAAAAGCAAATACTGGATGAAATCGCTTATCCCGATAATGCGGCTCCTGAACTGGCCCAGGGAGTTGCTTTCTTTTCCCGAATGCGGAACCTGGTGCTTACCGGTTATTATACAACCCGTATGGGGCTTGATGATCTGGGTTATAAGGGCAATGTTCCCAATGTCTGGGATGGCGTTCCACAGGAAGTGCTGGATCAGCACGGGGTTGCCTATGATCCTGCCTGGCTGGCCAAATGCGTGGATCAGAACAAACGCGCAGACATCGCCCAATGGGACGATGAGGGCAATTTGATATCATGATTGTATATCGTATATGCTGGTCGTAGATTCCTCCCGAAGGGATGCCTTTGGCATATCTACGACCAGAAAAGAGACAAGTTCAGGGCCTGCCTGGCCGTCAGGAATTAAAGAGAATGGGGATCCTGAAACTAGTTCAGGATGACGATAGAAGAGTAATGTCGGGACTGTTGTTTACTATTTCTAATAACGCCGTTGACTTTATAAGAATCGATTTTAAGGCTTCCGGAACTGAGAAAAACCTATCACACGTCATCCCGAACTTGTTTCGGGATCCCCTAAACTACGCACTACCCACTCCGCGTCATCCCGAACTTGTTTCGGGATCACTGAACTATGAACTGCCCACTCCGCGTCATTCCGAACTTGTTTCGGGATCCCCTGTAAATCATTTTATGAAAATGTCCGCAGGATTTATTATCAATACATAGTGAATTATGGCGGGCATGTCTATATCATGAGTAATCGCTACAGGACAACATTCTACATTGGTGTCACCTCAGATATTGTAATTCGGATTTTAGAACATAAGCTAAGTCTGTTCAAAGGATTTACATATAAGTATAACTGCCATTACCTTGTTTACCATGAAGAGTTTGATTCAATCGAAGCCGCAATTCTTCGGGAGAAATAATTAAAGCGCTGGCACAGGGAATGGAAGATAAATCTTATCGAGGCGTTTAATCCGGGAATGAAGGATCTGTCCTGCAACTTTATTGAATGTCCGGGGGATCCTGAAACAAGTTCAGGATGACGATAAAAAAGGGATTCTGAAACCCCGAAGCTGTCCCTATTAGGACAAGTTCAGCCTGCCAGCCTGCCGGCAGGGATGACTATGCAGAGGGTATCTTTAAACCAGATGAATCATTAAAGAACAACTTCTGCTTGTTCAGTTTCATGATCAGGTTCTTTTTCTGAATGTCAGCGGAGTAACTCCGGTATGTTTTTTAAAGAAGTTATTGAAGTGGGTCACTTCCTTGAACCCCAGTGAATAGGCAATTTCAGTGACATTCCAGCTTGTATGACGTAAAATAACCTTTGCCTCCTGCAGAATACGATCTGAAATCACCTGTGTGGTGGTTTTTTGCGTTGTTTCTTTGACCGCGCGATTGAGGTGATTGACGTGGACATTCAGCTGGTCGGCAAAATCTGATGCAGATCTGATGAAAATCTGCTTATGCGTTTCATCAATTGGAAACTGCCGCTCAAGGAGTTCCATAAAAATCATAGCGATCCGTTGTGAGGCATTGCCTGTATTTGAATCGATCGTTGTGGATGGCTCCAGTTTCAGGGCAAAATGGATTAGCTCGAAGATCAGATTCCTGATCATATCGAACTTATACTTGTATTCCGAATTGAATTCCTCTTCCATTCGGATGAAAATCTCATTCACATGTTCGAATTGTTCATCCGTTAATTCGAACAAATGATTTCCTCCGGGATGAAAAATTTCATATTGCTGAAACTGTCCGAACTGGTGAAACAATTCAGTGTCGAATATACAATATACCCCTTCGCGAATCCTGTCATGGTGTTCCCATTTGTAGGGTATGAAAGGGTTGGAGAATGTCAATGCCTGTTTTTTTACTTCTACCACCGTATCCGCATAATGAACCTTGCTGTTTCCTTTTACCAGCATGATCTTATAAAAATCCCTCCTACGGTAGGGGATGCTGGTAGGTTTACCTTCAACCAATGGCTCGAGATGAAAAAGATTGAAATGTCCCAGCTGTCTTCGAAACTGGTCAGGCAGCCAGTTGAATTTCCGTTGGTAAAATTCTGACAATGATTCTGAGCTTTCCATCACGTGATTGGCTTAGTTTCGTTTTCTTGTGAAATCATTATTGAACACATACCCCAGGTTGATACTCCAATCGAAATTTTTAGTATTAATCTCAGAGGAAAGTTCCACATTCATCATGGTGGAAATATACACCGGCCACTTATCGTGATTCAGCGTTAAGGTGTGTGAGAAGTAGGTGCCGTCTGTGCCATCAAGGGTAAGATAATAAAACTGTGGAACCCAATCGATAAAGAGTGTCTTTCCTAGGTAAATATCTGTTACATAGGCGCGTGCAGAAATGAAATGCGTATATTTTGTCTGATTTTCCTTTTCCAGCCCAATGCCAAATAAATAATACATACCGACACTCACATGATCTGAGATGGTATAGGTCGGTGTAACTTCAGGAGTGATAAAGCGCCGGGGTATCAGACGGGTTTCTGTATTGCCATTTGAAACATAGCTTTCCCTTATGAATGCAATAGCGGGTAGGTGAGCGCCTAATTTCAGTTCAAACTTTTCATTATCAATAAGCTTGTACCGCCAGATAAAGATGAAAGACCATGGTCTCAGTCCGTTCAGATCGAAACGAAACTGGGGGTCAAAGCTAAAGCGCTTGCCACCAATGGACATCGTTGCGATGAGAGCCGGATCCCCCAGTGAAAAGGTAGGGATGAGTGAGAATCCGTTATTGGTGACGCTGATGTCGCCATCAAAGTGGTATGTTTTCTCCTCTGAAGTCTGCTCCTGGGCGGCTGAATGAATGGCCGGGAATACGATCAGACCCAGAACCATAAGCAAAGTAACTCCTGATTTGCAATTTTTCATTTTACAAATAAAAGTCATTTCAAAGTCGTTATTGAATGAAATTCAAATGATTTATTACGAAAATCAAACAACAACTTCGCTGCCCTGGTTATTTTCCGACGCTCTTTATTCTCAGGATAGATTTTCCTTGAAAAACGCAACAGTTCGTTCCCATGCGAGCCTTGCGGAATCAGCATCAAACCTGCCAGTGGTATCATTGTGAAATCCGTGATTGACATCCGGGTAAATGTAAACGGTGAATTGTTTCTTATTTTCCTCCAGCGCTTTTTTGTAATCCGGCCATCCGGCATTTACACGTTCATCCAGTCCGGCATAATGTATTAGGAGTGGTGCATTGATGTTCGGGACCATATCCGCCGATGGCTGTCCGCCGTAAAACGGAACTGCGGCTCCCAGGTCCGGGATTCGCACGGCCATCATATTGGAGATCCATCCACCAAAGCAGAAACCAACAACCCCGATATTCCCGTCACATTCCGGATGGCTCTTCAGGTATTCAAACGCTGCAATAAAATCCTCCAGCATTTCATCCCGGTCGCGCTCGCGTTGCAAGGCCCTGCCATCATCATCATTACCGGGATAACCACCGAGGGGCGTCAAAGCATCAGGTGATATTGAAATAAATCCGGCCAATGCCGCTCGCCGGCCGACATCCGCGATGTGGGGGTTCAAACCTCGGTTTTCATGAACAACCACAATTCCCGGCAACTTCCCTGTATTGTTCACCGGGCGGGACAGCTGACCTATGATGGTGCCCCCGCCTTTCGGGGAATTGTATTCCACGGTTTCGGTTTTCAGCCTCGGATCATTTGCCGGAACCTGGATACGGTCCTGGTAATTGGGCATTACAAAACTGAGGAGTGAGGTGATCGTAATACCCCCCACGGCATACGCGGAAAGGTTTTCCATAAATTGCCGGCGGTCTATCCGGTTATGTGCATAATCATCATACAGGTCAAAAACTTCCTGCTTAACATCTTCTTTTCGTAGTTCTCCCATGGGTTTAGGTTTATTTATTTCAAAATATCTTTTTCATTGTAAATCTGTCATGATCCATTTCAGACCCGTTCAAGCATTACCGGGTATGTTCGTCCCGAATACCATTGTGGAACGTAAATATTAAGATCATTATCAATGCAAACATCATGCGGATTCATGAAGGTGACGTCGTCGGAAACCGGAGGTCGCAACTGCCCGTTTTCATAGTCAGGGTTACTGCCTCCCGGCAATGA
>JBNKGL010000043.1:0-20882 GCA_050289805.1 Cyclobacteriaceae bacterium | reverse complement strand
GCTTCTGAATTGTATTCAATATCCGGTTGAGTCATTTTAAGCTGGTTTTCACCGGGTATAATAGATGACTGTGTTGGTCCGGTTGTTTCTGTAGTACCGGACTTTTGAGTTACTGGTGGCTTCCACATTTGCAGCTGAGCCTTTGAATCATCAAATCTTTGTATAAATACGTTTTGTGAGATGTAAGGATTACTTTTTGTGAGCGATTTACTTTCAGGCAGAATTTTTTGCTGAAAAACAGCGGGATTCGGACGTTCAATGACTTTTTCATTACTGACCTGAAGTTTATCCTGGGCGTTAACAAAGAAGGGCATGGCAATGCTGAAGAGTAGCATTCCACAGGCTGCGAATGGTTTGTAGAGGTTCATGGTGAGCGGTGGTTAGGTTAGGTAAAGGGGTCGGGTTAAATAGTAGTAATAGAACATTGTACTAAACTCACTCTCAATTAATTAGCGTACAATTGCGTAATAAACAATGTAATCATTTTCCTGATGGAAGACAAGGGCGGAGGTTATACAGTTTTTGCTTATCGGCTGATTTTGAGAATATAGTTTTCACACACCGAATAATCACCGTCCGGGCGATAAATTTTAACATAAATTTTAGACGGGTTAGCTGCTAATCCTGCATCTGAAAAACTTGTCACACCTGTGGATATCGGTTCGTTACCACAAGAATTGAATATGTCCATTTTAAAAGTATCGGAGCCACCGGACTCGTCTTTCAATTCAACTTTAAAGGTATCCTGATCATCATCAATCGTAGGATTGGAAATGGAATACCAGTCAATGGGGGATTCCTCCTTCAAAACCCCGTTGGCGCTTTTAATTTGTCCAGGGAAAAAACTGCCCAGGTTGGTCGCTGCAGCACAAATTGATCCAGCATCGTCATCCTCACATAAATCCACGGGATCACTTCCAGGGTAAACAGTAGGATCTGAATCATTTGCATCACCTGATTCAGCAACAAATCCTTCGGGTGCAGGTATGTTTTCAGGTACCCATACAGGACGGCTCGGATCACCAAATGTATCCTCGTCTCCATCATAATAGTAGTATGAACCACCTCCTCCGCCAGGAAGAATCACCGAATTGCCATTGCTGATCGACAGCATTCCGTCCGACATTATCAGCAATTGCAGCTCATTTTCCGGGTCATTATCCGGAAGGGCATCAAGGACCGGTGCCAGGTCAATTTCTGCTTCATTCTCTCCTTCGGCCAGGTAAATGACATTACCTTCAATCGTGACACCTGTAATTATTTCGTTTTCATCACTGGCATCGCTGCCCGATGCACCTGACTGCAGTGCGTAGGGAACAGAAAGTAATTCGATGGTGCCCGTGGTTATATAATTTGATCCGCCGTCCGCATCAATGGCTATGGACAGGTACATGGGGCCTGATCCCCATTCCACAGATCCAAATGAGCCGGTTTCTGCCAAGCCTCTTCCGACAGGGATACTGAATAGTCCCTTGTTGTCAGTGACTACCTGGTGTGATTCGCTGTAAACCAGAGTGCCATTTGGATCATTCTGAAGGATGGATGCCAGCAGGCTGATTTGCTGGTTTGAGACTTCTTTCCCCTTGCTGTCAATGGCAAAGCTGGTATAATTGAAAGCCTGCGGTGCCTGTGCGTGAAGCAGGAGAGCGGTACAGAGGATGATTATGGGAGTGAGGTAGAATTGCAGGTTCATAATGAAAGTGTATTTGTTGGATTAATATTTAAGGATCTGACGGGTAGCGGAAAGCTCACCGTTCGATGAATAGAACAGCATCAAATACTGTCCGCTGGCAATGGAGCCAAGATTGATTTCGTTATTGTTCAGGACATATTCAGCAATGAGGATTCCTTGTAAATTCATGATCTCTATATGGTGTATTTCAATTGTTGACGATACCTGAACTATTTGCTGTACGGGATTTGGATAAACTATAATATCTTCCGTGACTTTCGGGGTACGTAACACATGGGATCCGATCGAATTTCCGATGGAATAGGTGAGGTTTTGGTTTCCCACGCTCACCAATCCGCCTCCCGCATTGATAATATAGTGTGGTTGCTCTGCTTTAATACCCTGGGCAGGCGAATACAATGGCAGTAGCAATATTATTGTCAGAAATATTAAAGGCCTTGAAAAGCCGAATTCAAGGAGATGGTATTTATTTGGAATGGAGAGGGAATGTGCGTTCATGGTAGAGGATTTTCATAAATATTAGGCTACTTATTTATCGTAACTTAATTAATTACCCAAGTTATGATCCGCATTATTCTGTCAAAGGATGCAAGAATTCGTGCATGATTAGTGAGGATTATATTGGATGGAAACTCTATCACAGGCCGTTGATGCCGGATATCTGCGACACACGAAGGTGAAAAGCTAATATGTGCCTCAATGGTATTGATAGACGGGTCTTCACTCATTACCGATCCCTATGCCCTTATCTTGTTATTCGAAAAGATGGATGGTCAGTGGAAAGTGACCTATACGAATGAATCAACGGTGATTACTACAATCGCGGCTGATTCGGCGAGCGTGGATAGTCAGTAGTCAACTCCGACCCATGACCGTCATCCCGGCAGAACTCCGTGAGGTCCCCGATTAAACGGGGAGAGGCACGGAGTCGGGCGGGCCTGCCTGCCGGCAGGGATGACGATAAAGCAAAAGGCCTTCCTGGCTTCGTACGCCGTAATACTATTGAAGGTGTACAACTGCAACATACTTTTTATTTAAACCCAATCCATAGGGAAATACACTGAAAATTAGTACTTTATGTCTCTTCTCTATTAACCACATTTAAACCCAAGAATCATGAATCATGTAGAACACCTGAAAGGCCTGTACGCGGCATTTGGCCGTGGCGAAGTGCCCACAGTACTGGGAGCAATGGACCCCCAGATCCAATGGAATGAGGCAGAAGGAAACCCTTATGCTGCCTCCGGCACATTAAACGGACCCGATGAGGTCCTGAATAAATTATTTATGCGTCTTGTTGAGGAATGGGATGATTTCACCGTAACCCCACAGAAATTTTACGGCCTCGGGGATACCGTCGTTGTGGAAGGCCGCTATACCGGAACGTATAAAGAAACCGGCAAGAGCCAGGATTCACCCTTCTGTCATTTCTGGAATTATGAAAATGGCAAGATCAAAACCTTCCAGCAATACACGAATACAGCAGCGTTGCAGGAAGTGATGGGTGTAGCCGTTTAAATCAGGTGTTGGGGAATAAGGAATAGGAAACCTGACTTCCGGCTCTGGCCTGCAGGCCCATCACAACCATCGTCATCCCCACCTTCGCCCAGGCTACGGTGGGCAGGCCTGCCTGCCGGAGGATGACCCACTCCACGATCGTCATCCTGAACAGCCTCCGGGCTTTGACCCGGAGCCGTCCCAAAGGGATCCCTGCCTACCGCCAGGCAGGCCTTCGGGGTTTCAGGATCTTTTGAGAAAGCAAGGGAATCCCTATCCTTCTGTCCGCAACTTTATACATGTTTCAAGGTTATATTGATATATAGTATTATGCTACGATATTGCCTGATTATAGCATGTTTGTTGTGGTCAATCTCCGGACGTGGACAGGACTGGGAGGTGATTGAAACCGTTGATGAAAACGGAACAAAAACAGGGGAGACTGTTGTGCGTACCGTGATTGCAGGTGTTTTCTCGAATGATTCCGTTGTCAACCAGCAGTTTTGCGGAATTGCTGAAGTAAAGCGGATGGAGGGCAACAAAAAACACCCATACTTTTATCTGATACATTTCAAGATAAGTAGTCTCTGCAAGGATGATTTTTTAGTTCTCCTGCCGTATTCCGTGTCTTTTATTGCATCGGATGGCAGAAGGTTTAATCCGGGAATCCAGATAAAAAGTTTTTATGGAGATAAAAAGCAGCAGGATTACCTGGTTCAGGAATTACTCAGGGGTCCGGTGAAACTTCGTGTTGTCAGCAATGGAAAAGACAAAATTTATGAAGATGGCGGACCAACGGGATTCTACCGGTTTGACTTGCCCCGCCTTGATTCGGCCATTCTGAAATATTCCCTCATCACCGAAAATGTGTTTTACTGAGCGGCAGGCAGGCCGCCTACAGGTTTACCTGCCGGCAAGACAGGGATCTCTCGTCAATATGAATTAGATTCCGGTCCGACTCCGGGCTTAACCCGGAGTAGCCCGGAATGACGTCAGGGAGTGGGGCTACGGAGAGGAGACCTACAAAAATATCGTCATCCTGAAGAGCCTCCGGGCTTAGACCCGGAGCCGTTTCAGGATCTCCTGTTGCTTTCCCAGTGCTTCGGGTATTGCAGAAGGCTTAGGTATAGCTGCGTGCCGTCCCAACGGGATCCCTTCGGGATAGGTACGCTCCGTGATATAGGCTCTGATAAGGCTTCGGAATAGTAACCCACCTTCGCTAAGGCTTCGGTGGGTGGAAACCCGCCTTTGCTTATACCCTTCGCCAAGGCCTCGGGTATCGCAGAAAGCTACGGCGGATGACCCGCCTTCGCCAAGGCTACGGCGGATGGAAAAAAAGACGCCTCCAGTAACGGAGGCGCCCTAACCTTGAACTTAATCCTAACTTTAACCTTTAAATCTGTCCGGCCATGATGGAGCCGTTGGGTGCGCGGTTGATCGCATAACCTTTCACGAAGGCTGTTTCATTCGCCTGATCGATGGATACTTTCACCCATCCGTTATATGATTTGCCATCTTTCACCAGTTTGATTCCGATATACTGATCTCTGTCGCCCGACCAGGTTCCGTTCCATGATTCCATTGAGCCGGTGTATACCTGCTCGATGATTTCACTGGCATTGGTTGACCAGGTTACATTGCCGAGTTCTGCAACCGGCATACCATCCTCGTTGATTGCTGCGCTTCCTTCTACAGAAAGTACTTCATTGTTATCCAGCGCATTCACCAAATATTTGGTGTGGATGTCTGTTTCGTTCGATACCATTACAGTAGTGAACATGAAATCATTGGTTCCATCCTTGTCCACATCCAGGTAGAAGTTATTTCCAAATCCGAATGTAGCTGGTGTATCGTAAGCAACGTGCGCAATGACGTTGCGGCTTTTTTCAATTTCCTTCTTTTTTTCCTCACCTGATCCCCAGGCAATTGAAAGAAGTAGAGCTGTTGCTAATAAGAGTTTCATTGTGTTGTTGTTTTGTTGTTTGACCTGTGTATTTGTACGTTAGACTACCGCCGTAGTTCTGTTGTTACAGGCAAACGTGATGAGCGTACCAACAACATGGTAAATGGATTTTAGCCGTGTTAAAAAACTGGATTCGCTTTACTTTTTTTAAGATCTTGTAAAACTTCCCGAGGTATATCCTGATGCATATTGAGGATAGAGCATTCTGTCTTCTTTACTTATTAAAGCACTGCCGCATTAACAGAAATCATTAGAAATTTTCTACAATCAAAAAGGCCCCAATTTAGTCGGTGTTATTCTGGAAGTAATTTGAGTACTGTACTTACGTTTGAAAGAACATGGAGCCCATTGAAATCATAATAGTTATTCACATTCGTATTGTTCTTGGTTATTAGTGCCCATGTTTTGAATTCTTCATAGAATTTAAACATTCCAATATCTGTGAACAAATACAGTTGACCATTGTAACTTATAATTCGCGTAAGGGATGCATTTTGGAGATCATGGTTAGAATACTCGATCCATGTATTCGTTGAACGTTGGTACTGAACTGTTTTGTTTGTCGTTAATACATATAAAATGCCCTCTTTAACAAAAGGAATATAATTTCGTCTGCCAAATTTTTCATCTATGCCTACATCGGCTTTTCTGGTTAATCCGCCTGATGTCATATTGAATTCCCAAACACTTTTGTCTGTACCGACAAAATAACTGTAATCTGATCCTCCTGCTCCTCTCAGGGCCGATGCAAGGGTAGAACTTAATGGATAGGTATTGAAGTATAACTCCTGGTCAATATCAAATTCGATAGTGGATACTTCCAGGTCACCAATACCATTTTGCTGGTTAAACCTGTAAACTTTGTCGTTGCCCGGAAAGATCCATTCGTGATAAGCTGGTTTCAGGTTAAACATTGGTTGGGCATTGAGAGTGACCGGGTCATACGACATTAGTTTTTGAAGGAATAGTCCTGATGCGTAAATCTTATTTTGATATGTAAACCAAACAGCTTGTGAAACACCGGATATATATCCAAGCTCTTCCCATAAGGGTCCGACCATAATTTCCGGTGCGGCCTCCACATCTCCTAAGAATCCGTTCACTTCCAAAATAATCTTATTCTGGCCCGTGTTTTCCGGTACCGCAATCCTGGCATAGCCGACCCCTTCTTCCAGAATGTGTGCTTTTACGTTTGGATAAAATGTGGTTGAGATTCTTTTAAAATAAACAACATTTGATGTGTTCGCTTGTCCGAAATACGGCGACGACACCGTGATGACTTCCATTGGATCTGCCTCTGTTTTTGAAATATTGGTTATCCTGGGTCCTACAACACTAAATTCCTCATTCACTTCTGAGCGAAGTTCACCCGCCTGGACCTGAATGGGAATAGGTCCAGCTGGCAGATTATCAGCTACAATAAAACTAAGTGAATTGGTAGTCTGACTAACCGGATTGATAGTTCGGTTATTGATTCGTAATTTATTTCGACTGGCTATATTACTTAAATGATCAGCAAAAACGGTGACTGTTTCGCCCCTGCTTGCAGCAATGGGGTCGATTTTAGTTATCACCGGAATGGAAGATCCTTTGGCGGTAAAGGTTACCTGATTCCCAAGGAAGATGGTTTCTGTTGTCTGAACAAATGCGCGATAGCTATATTTTCTGCCAGGCTGTAAATCTGATGTAACCCGGTAGGAATACGGACCGCCGAAGGGGCTTTCCAGGTTGTGGCGAAAATCAAGATTATCGTAATTCCACATAAATCCATAAGATATAACTTCCTGAGTTCCTTCTGAAATCAAATCAGCTCGTAGTGTAACGCCAGATTCAGTGAGTTCTTCATACTGCAAAGTGACGGGTAGAGGAACGTCATTATTAAAAGGAAATTCCTTTTCTTCCGTGCATGAAGCACATATCAGAAGCAGAATGAAATAAATTGTAAAGAGTCTCATATTCCGATCTTTATCTGGATGTTATTTATTAAGATTTGAAAGTTTTCAGGATAGGAAAATAACCCACCCTGATATTCAGCGCTGATATAGGTTTTGCCCAGTTTAGCAAGGCGTAATCCAGCACCCCAATGAAAACCTGCTGTAGTCCCGGACTCTTTCATCCAGTTGTTCTCTTGCGTGTAACTGGCATCACCGACATTGTATATAACCAGAAGCATTTTGCTCTCTGAATTGAAATAATGTTGCAACGCTGGTCCGGTATAAAGATAGGGGCGAATCATTCCTGCTCCGAACTCATAGTATATTGCAGGAGTAAATTGAATAGATTTAGCCGTAATTGAAACGTCAAGTTCCCTGCTTGAACCGCTTTGCTGAGTTTGATAGATATGTTCCTGATATTGGAATTGAACAAGCCAATGAAGTCCGGGTATTTGAAATGACGGTATTTTTACATAAGCACCAACGGGAATCCCGGAATACTTTGATTCGTAAGCCCCTGCGCCAAAATTATACTCTGAATTTTCCTGCACTTTTAGAACAGAGGTTGTAAATCCCGAAAAAACACCTGCTTCCAGATTCTGTGTAACATAGCATTTTCCGGTCCTTCCATAATACCTGAATAGTGTGCTGATCGCTTCGATGTTAAATGGTAAATCATTAACATCCGACCTGGAACACGGACCAACGATAGATTCTATCTGATTTTTATACGAATCTTTTTTTAATTCGATCAGCTGATCCGTAAATACAAAAATTCTATCGCGGTTTCGTAATGAATAAATGTTGAAGTTTGATTTTTCCTCGATCCTGAGGAAAATAGCCTGAAGTTTATCATCATAAACTATTTCGTGGGATTCGTATTCAGCCTTGCCCTTGAAATCTCCAAATCCGCGGATATCAGAAGCTGTATATTTTTCTATTACTTCATTCTTATTTTTTTGAAAGGATACTACATCTGGTCTTCTTGGGTCATAATATATTCGTCCCTCAAGGTAAATGGAGTCCGTTTCAATATACCCTTCCTGGCTAAAACCATTTGTTACCAGGAAAAATTGGAGAATGATGATCGCGTAAAGTATGTTAATCTTGCTTTTCATTTAATCAAAATCAAGGGCAGAAGTAACGAAATATTTAACTATTGCAGTTTGCTCAATTCAAATAAACCACTTTTGGAGCATAAATGAATAATTGTGTTAGAATAATTATACCGCTATCATATAAATAATATTGTGAAGAAGTGGAATTTGACTTTTTTGTGATTCCATTTCTTATTCAATTGTCATCGTAATTTATATTTATGTATCATTGTTTTTATTAGAACTAAAATAATTCCCTGATGAGAAAACTTGTTTTTCTGTTGTTAAGTCTGGTTTGTTTAATTGCTGACTGCCTGGGTCAAATTAATTGGAAGGAAGGATACATAATTACAAATGAGGGGGATTCAATCAGGGGTGAGATTAATTTTCGTACGATTGCTAAAAGTTATGATCAATGTGAATTCCGTAATCAGAATACACAAAAGATATATACTTCACGGGAAATTTCCGGCTATGGAATAAATGAAGACAGGCACTATAAATCCTTCCCGGATGAACTGAAATTTGGGGAAATTCTTGTCATCGGAGAACTCAGCTTGTTTAGAATTAATGAAGAATTTATGCTCATTAAAGGTGGTGAGTATACACGGCTGAGTGTTGAGGAAAAGACCAGTGCGTATGCTGGCTATGAGGTAAATACCGAAGATATAAAGTGGAAGGGAATTTTTTCAGCGGTGCTTGGTGACTGTAGAACGATTACTGATGATGAATTGAAAAATCTCAGATTCGACGAACGTGTAATAACAAGAGAGGTAGTTGAATACAATAAATGTAAAAATGCTCCATATCAGGAATACAAGGTTGAAAAAAAATGGACCTCCATTAAGTTTAGCCTAATGGCGGGTTTAGCTAATTCAATTCTTAAACCTAAGCCAGCAAATTCAAATTACTACTACATTAGTTCCTCTTACTCGTCCATCGATCCCCAGATAGGTATTTCGATGTACTTGTTTTATCCACGTATTTCCGACCGTTTTTACTTCGAAATAGCGGCGATGTATACCGGATCCAGTTTTAGCGGATTCGAACAATTCTCAGGTAGCACAAGCGAGTATCATGATGTTTTTATTAATACCAAATCTTTGTCAACACCGGTTACTATAGGACTGATTTTACCTTTTAATAAATGGATGTTGACAGTCAACTCAGGGATCCATCTTGAAAATATCATTGAATCATCCAGTATTCACTACGGTGAAGTTTTGGTTGGTAATACTGTGAATGCCTATCCGGAAGAAGCCCCCTTCGCTTTCAAGAAATCAATTATCGGATTTACAGGAGGGGTTGGACTTAAACGTGGTATCGGAAAGAGAGAGTTACAGGTTCAACTCCGATATGCTTACTTAAACAATGTATCTGCCAACGATGATCTTGCCATGAAGCTTCAAAGATTATCATTGAATCTCAATTTGATTTTATAATATGAAGAATATCTTTAGCCTGTTCAAGCCTGCATACTGCCTGGTATTACTGGTGATCTTGTGTACCTGCTCGGAAGAGGAGGAATTAACTGATCGGCCGTACCCCCGTTTGAAGACACTGGAAGTAAAGAATATTAATACGGATGGCGCGACCGTTGCTTTTGAATTTCTCTTCAGGGGTTCGAATGAAATAGAGCAGTATGGTTTCGTATGGTCAGTTCGGGAGGATCCGGCCTTAATTAGTTTCGCAGATAGGGTTCTGTTTCAGGGTACTCCGGGGGATGACGGATTTGAGACCCGAATTGAAAAGGCACTTCCACCAAACCAACGGATTTATGTGAGATCCTTTGTGCAAACCGAAGGAATAACGGTGTACGGAGATCAGGTTGAATTTGTAAGTAAAGGCGGCCTTCTACCTGAAATACTTGAATTTAAACCTGCAGAAGCGACGGTTGGTGATTCGCTTTATATAACTGGAAGAAATTTTACTTATCTCAATTCCGGTAATGCTGTGTTTTTGGATAATTTTGAAATTCCTATTGCATCCTCATCAGACACATTAATTAAAGCAATAATTCCAATTGAATATGCCGACCCTGAGGCCGTGGTTAAAGTTAAAACATTCGGAACGGAAGTATCCACCACGGAAAATTTTTTCCTTACTACACCTGTCTTGATATCAACAAATCCGGATTCCGGTGTTGAAGGTGATACAATCGAAATACAAGGAAACAACTTCTCCTATGTAAATGACAAAAATTTGGTGCGATTTAATGATGAAGCATCCGTCGTAGTGAGTAGTAGTAAGAACAGTTTAAAAGTAATTATCCCCAAAGGTCTATCAGGGGAATATGTCGATATAACTGTTCAAACCGTCAACCAGATTTCTGAAAAGTTACAGTTTAGAATAAAAACTCCTCTAGTCAGTGACTTTTTGCCGAAATCAGGAATATGCGGCACTATGATTAGAATTACAGGTGAGAATTTCAGTAGTGTTGTAGAGAATAATTCAGTTTATTTTGGGGCTGTGCCCGGTGTCATACGAAGTGCAACTTCCACCGAAATCCTGGTGTCCGTTCCTTCATCAGCAATGGGTACTTCCGAGTTGCGGGTTGCCACAGGTGGTAGAGTTACTCTGGCATCTGATAAATTTGAAAAATTAAGCGGTAACCCTGATTTTCCACAAACAAATCTCATTAATTACAGGTCATTTGATAAGGCTTTTAATGCTGGCGAACCTCGGTGTGGCTGTACCGGATATAATTCAAAGTTAACTCATGATATGAATGGGTGCCCTGATCAGGCGGTAGCTTTTAATGGAACTGGAGGAATAATTTATGGATATCCGGAAGACATATTCAATATAGGGTTGTATGAGGAATTCACTCTTTCAATGTGGATTTCTCCAAAATATTCTTCGCTTAAGGAAAAATATCAACCTTTTCTTGAAGGTACATTTAATTCTCCTCCCAATTATAATCTACTCAATTATTCAACTGGGGTTCTGCCATCCGGTAATATTTTCTTTAATGTTTATAATCATCAGTATAGTTCCGTTCCAGACAAAATGGAAATTAAAGTGAATGAAGGATGGCATATGGTGACTTGGGTATACAGTAATTTAAGATTGAAGGCCTTTGTTGACGGTAGATTTGTGGATGAAAAAACACTTGAATTTGCAATTCAGAATGGGCAACAGGGTTTTGCAGTATTCATGGGAGGCAAAAAGACTCAAAGTATTCAACGATTTGATGACTATGTTGGCTCACTAGATCAAATTCGTCTTTATGACAGGGCACTCTCAGAACAAGAGATTACTCAGATGTATACGTTTGATAGCTGTGATGCCTGTAAGTAAATTATTGGTCTTTCCGGTCACTTACCATTCAAATCACATTTCGATTCCACTACTTCTGTACCCAAACTGGTCCATTGTTCGCCATAAATAGATTCATAGCAGATTTCATAGGCAAAGGATTTTTCAATGAGCCGGTAGTAGATTAATTCGGAAAGTAATAAATCATTTACCTGGATGGGCCGAATTTCACCTCCGGGCGGGATCACACGATTATTGACATCCCGGTAGAGGTAAGGGAACATGGTCGTATCTGCCAGTACTTTCATTATGGAATCCAGTTCCTGGACAGGTTCATTTTCATAGGTGATTGAAACATTCTTGATAATGGCCGGACCAACACCATTATTTTTAACGATCATATAGAAGCCATCCGATTGGTTGTAAACCATTCGCCATTCCAGGTAAGGCCATGCAGAAGCATACTGCTGTTGCTGCATCAGACGAGTCTGATAAACATAAACGGAAACAGTTATTACATTGATCAGGATTGCAGCCAGTGCAATGAGCAAACTGCGGTCAATTTTCTTTTTGGATTTTTTAGGTTTCTCGGATTGGCCCTTTTTCATATAGGCTACAAGTAAAAATAAATTTTCCGAAGGGACAAACCTGTAGACTGGGAATAGTTAGGGCTCTACTACTGACTACTGACTACTGACTACTGACTACTGACTGCTAGCTATCCCGTCACTGCACATGGCATTAACCCGTTCCAGCAGGACATCCACCTCATTTCTTCTGATCTTGCCCGTCTCACGGAGGTACATATCCAGCGTTGAACAGGAATTCGCCAGGGTCTTCAGGTATTTTTTGGGATTGATCTGAACCAGACCTTCGGGAACAACTTCGAAATAGTTCTCACGAATCGATACGACCGGTTCATTGGGTCCTGTCTGGGAAATTTCTTCCTCATATGCTTTGAAAACATTCACGTTTCCGGATGCCATCATCGTTCCAATCATATGCCGGTTATTCCTGAGATTAAGAAGTGATAAATATTCTTCATCGTCGGCAACCTGGATGGAAATAATGTCCGATTTGGCCAGTTTGACTCGTTTTCCGTCTTCACGGCCAATCAGGTACTTTCGGTTATCTTCAGTAAGGATCAGGGAACCCCTGTATTTGGTAAGCCGGTTGGTGATCTCGTACTGGTCGCCACATTTCATGGTGACAATGAGATTCTGTTTGCGCTGACCATAACTGCCCGCGCTTACAATAACGAGTAATGCCAGGATAATTAACCGTTTCATTGCTTTGTCTGGTAAAGTTACACCGGTTTTAGATTCGCACTATGCTTTTGGTGCTTAATTAACCAAAACCTATGCAAAATTAACAACAAAATCCAGTGAAGAGTTTACTGAATGGCAAACAAAGTCGTAATCGGGTTAACCTGATGTGAGGGCAAGCCTACGTCCCCCCTTGAGGGGGGTAAGGGGGGTGTTTGCCCTTTCACCCTCTCATAAAGGAGGAGGTTAGTTGCAGTCCTCACTTATAATGGCTTGTACCTGTTGGCATAATCACCGTAGTACATTGTACACCCCCCTAACCCCCCTCAAGGGGGGACGTAGGGGCTATCTGCTAGGCAGATTACCTTAAAATTTCTGCAAGTTCCACAAGTGGAATATCAATAGTAGTCGGACCCGCAGAATACGGGGCAATTTCATAATGGTTGAAATAAAAAAGGATCTCATCTTTGAGAACCGCGAAATTATCCGGATTGAAATACCGGTCTCCCTCGAAGGAAAATCCACTGGAGGCAGGATCATCATTCGGACCGAGGTCACGGATCTCCCGGAATGTATCCAGGGAAATCTTATTCAGCGTTTCCTCATACCCAGGCTTAAAAATATCATCCAGTGTGATCTTATCCCCTGTGATCGGATCAAAATTCAGGAATTCCAGATTGTAATTACCGTGCGCACCGCCGGTATAGGCTTCTGTTTGAATACGGATTACCACGAACGCGCTGTCATTCCGGAGTACTTCCCCGCTCACATTCAGCTGCCAACCGAATGCATCCGGAAAACTGTTGGCGAGATTGCGATAATCATCAATGAATGTATCAGCCACTCCTGCTAATGATTGAATTTGCATGGAATCATAACCCAGGATTTCCATTATCGTAGCTTCCACCTCTTTATTGATCTTCTCAACCGCTTCGGTGCGCGTCGTATCAGCTACCGTCTGGTAGAGGAAGGCAACGGTCGTACAGGTTCTGGATGTATCGGTTTCGCAATTACCGAATTCCCGGTTGACGCTCTGCGTTTCCACGTTGAAGGGTGGAAAATATTCCGTACTGGGTGTTTCCGTTGGCGGACGTTCAACATCACAACTGATAATGAAGGTTCCGACAACAAAAAACAGCAGAAGTAACCTGTACATATTATAATAGTTCGTTTGCCAGGTTAGCCAGCTCACTTCGTTCTCCTTTTTCAAGGGTGATATGCGCATAAAGCTCATGATCCTTCACTCTGTCGATCAGGTAGGACAGGCCGTTACTCTGTGAATCAAGGTAAGGCGTGTCGATTTGATAAATGTCGCCGGTAAAGATGATCTTCGTGTTTTCCCCGGCCCGTGTAATAATCGTCTTTACTTCATGCGGCGTCAGGTTCTGCGCCTCATCCACAATAAAGCAGATGTTCGACAGGCTGCGGCCACGGATATAGGCAAGCGGCGTGATCACCAGCTTTTCCTGCTGAACCATCTCTGTGATCTTGGAATATTCCTTGTCGGACTCATGAAACTGGTTCTGAATAAATTTGAGGTTATCCCAAAGCGGCTCCATATAGGGATTCAGCTTTGATTTGATATCGCCTGGAAGATATCCGATATCCTTGTTGCTTAACGGGACGATCGGGCGGGCCAGGTAGATCTGTTTGAACTCGCGCTTCTGTTCCAGTGCCCCGGCCAGTGCCAACAGTGTTTTTCCAGTACCGGCAACACCCTGAATGGTTACAAGCTTCACATCCGGATTCATGATCGCATGGATTGCGAAAGTCTGCTCGGCATTTCGTGGCTTGATGCCATAAACCGAACGCTTCTCCACATGTTCTACCTGGTCGAGGATGGGGTTGTAGAATGCCAGCACAGATTTTTTACCATTCTTCAGGATGTAATAGCCGTTTTTATTGGGCTTGGTCGTTCCGAGGCTGCCTCGCGGCGAGATCGCACCTTTTTCATACAGTTGATTGATCTTGTCGGGACTTGCCTTCTCATTGATGTTGATACCCCGGTACAGCGAATTGACGTTCTGAACCTTTCCGGTATTATAGTCTTCGGCCGGGAGGCCAAGCGATTTTGCCTTGAGCCGGAGGTTGATGTCTTTTGAGACCAGGATCACCTTTTTTGACGGGATTTCTTGCTGAAGCTGCAGCGCTGCATTCAGGATCCGGTGGTCGGCCTTGTCTTCATCGAAGACTTCACTGGCGTCGATCTTGCTTTTGGAATACATCAGAACCTTGAACTTGCCCTTGTTGGCAGAGCCATTGAGGGGGTTCCAGTCCTGCAGCATTTTGCCGTTGGCGAGTTTATCAATGAGCCGCGTGAATTCACGTGCTTCGAAATTCTTGGTATCGTTACCTTTCTTGAAGTTATCGAGTTCTTCGAGTACGGTGATGGGAATTCCCACATCGTGCTCCTCAAAGTTCATGATCGAGTTATGTTCGTAGATGATTACGGATGTATCGAGGACGAATATTTTCTTCTCTTTCTGCCCGCTTTCAGTCTTCTTCGCTCTGGCCATAGGGGAGGGAAAAAATTAAATGCTAATTGCTTCAAATTTAGGAATCTGCCGCAAAAGATAAACAAGTAATTCTGTTTTATTCATTATTTATTTTGGGTCTGCGTGAGTGTCTACGGAATACCCGGAAGACACCCCCCTTACTACTGACTACTGACTACTGACTACTGACTGATAAAGGTCTCCTTTTTCCGTTGGCACAATCTTCAGCACATTTGCCAGCACCAGCAGGATCATTGTTCTTGAGGCGCTGTATTTTGAGACCTTGGCAAGCTCGGCAAAACCATCCAGCGTGATGGAGCCGTTCTTTTCGAGGTAATCAAACAGGAGCTTTTCCTTGTCGCCATAATGGAATTTAATGTTCCTTCCCTGTTTTTTTCTTCGGATGATCTCCTTCATTTCGCGGCTTGCCTGAACGCTTTTATCTTCGGCACGCACAAAGGCCCGTTTCTCAGGCGGCGGTACCTTTGCCCTCCGGCCATTGACGAAACGAGGATATTTATCCTGTTTTTCCAGTACGAAATGCGGACTTTTTTGACTGCTCGGAATATAAAAGGATACCACAGAAAGGTCTTCGGTTAGCGGAACGATTTCCCATTTGTATTCGACTTTCGGGCGCGTGAGCTGATCAATTGCAGCCTCAAGGACATATACGTGGTCTTCCGGGTGTTTTAAACCGGGGATCGAGCCGTCATCATCAACACCTATAAATACATATCCTCCGTCAGAGTTGGCAAATGCCACCATTTCCCGGACGATCTTTTCCGGGTGGGTGGCTTTTCGCTTAAATTCAACCGTATGCGATTCTCCACCATTAACAAGGTATCGAACTTCTTTGATGGTCATATATTGAATTCGTCATCGTCATCATCGTCCTCATCATCCTCGAGTGAGAACATGCTGCTCAGCAGATCCTTGAACTGAAGTCCGCGCGCCAATGTATGCTTGCTGAGCATGCTGTATTCTGCCAGTCCGTGCAGGGCGAACTCCATCAGAAACAGCTTCATGGCCTTATCTTCCTTTTTATGGAATTTATCAACCAGCGCCTCCAGGCCAGGGACGCTTTTCAGGGTCTTTTCGTATTCTTTATCAGAGTAGTCGGTGAGCAGGTCTACAGTATGCTCATCCCCAAACCAATTGGTTATTTCTTTATACGGATTATCAATCTTGTGCTTCCGAACCTTCTCGGGATCAGGGAAGAAGTGGGTAAACTGACTTCGGATGGCTTTGCCGACCAGGTTGTGTGCCACAATTCCCGGACCTTCCTGTTCACCTTCATACACCAATTCTACCTTTCCGGTAATGGATGGAATTACGCCATACAGATCACCGACCCGAACGTATGTCTTATTACCTTCATGCAACGCGCGTCGTTCTGCCGCACTATAGAGGTTTTCCATTCCGGAAATGGTCAGACGAGCGGAAACCCCACTCTTGGCGTCCACGTATTCGCTGTCACGCGCCTCGAAGGCAATTTGCTCCACCAGGTTGCGGGCCAGGTCAGTCATCACGACCATATCATTTTGTTCCGGCTTAATATGTGCTTCCTGGTCAGTGATTTTCCGCCCGATCTCAATGGATTTAGGATAATGGGTAATGATCTGACTGTCGATGCGGTCTTTCAATGGGGTCACAATACTTCCCCGGTTAGTATAATCTTCCGGGTTGGCGGTAAAGACAAACTGGATTTCCAGCGGGAGGCGTACCTTGAATCCGCGGATCTGCACGTCACCTTCCTGCAGGATATTGAAAAGGGCCACCTGAATCCTCGCCTGCAGATCGGGTAGTTCGTTGATCACGAATATTCCGCGATGGGCACGGGGTATCAGTCCGAAGTGAATTACACGCTCATCTGAATAGGGCAGCTTCATTGTGGCTGCTTTGATGGGATCCACGTCACCAATAAGGTCGGCAATGGAAACATCGGGTGTTGCGAGCTTTTCAGTGTAGCGTTCATCCCGGTGCATCCAGGTGATGGGTGTTTCATCACCCAGTTCTTCCACCATATCCATTCCATAGCGAGAAATGGGATCGTAGGGGTCATCGTTAAGTTCTGAACCCTTGATCACGGGAATATATTCATCGAGCAGCTGGATCATCATACGTGCCATTCGTGTTTTCGCCTGTCCGCGTAAACCAAGCAGGTTGATGTCATGCATCGAAAGTATGGCGCGTTCCATATCGGGGATCACTGTATCCTCATACCCATGGATGCCCTCGAAGACATTATGGCCTTTCAGGATGTTTTCCCGGAGGTTGTCACGTAATTCCTGTTTTACACTGCGTGATTCGTATCCGCTCTCGCGAAGTTCACCGAGCGTCGATATTTTTGTTTGTTTCGTCATGTAAATTAAAAGCGTTTTCTCCGGTTGCGCCGGTAGTCTTCAAAGATCAGATGTCCGAGCCCTTTCAGGCTGCTGTAATAGGCATTGCCATTATTCACCTGTGTAAACTCCTTCACAAATTCTTTCAGGTATGGATCTGAAGCGATCATAAAGGTAGTAATGGGAATATGCAGTTTGCGGCACTGCCGGGCCAGTGTTAATGTCTTGTTCAGGATCTTGCTGTCGAGGCCAAAACTGTTTTTATAGTATTTGAGTCCGACTTTGAGACACGTAGGCTTTCCGTCGGTGATCATGAAGATCTGTTTATTAGCGTTTTTTCTTCTGCGAAGCAGATCCATGGCCAGCTCGAGTCCGGCCACGGTATTGGTATGGTACGGACCGACCTGGAGATAGGGGAGGTCTTTCACCTCGATCTGCCAGGCATCATTTCCGAAGACGATCACGTCAAGCGTATCTTTCGGATATTTTCGTTTGATCAGTTCTGCCAGTGCCATTCCAACTTTTTTAGCCGGTGTGATCCGATCTTCGCCGTACAGGATCATGGAATGGGAGATATCGATCATGAGGACCGTGGATGTCTGGGTTTTGAATTCCTGCTCCATCACCTCCAGATCTCCTTCTGTCATTCTGAAGTCCTCCAGGCCGTGGTTTATCTGTGCATTGCGCAGGGAATCGGTCATTGATATCTGTTCCAGGGTGTCCCCGAACTGGTAATCGCGGCGGTCTGTGCTGGGTTCATCGCCCAGACCTCCATAATTAGTGCGGTGATCCCCGCGTCTGGACTTTTTTAGCTTGCCGAATATCTCATCCAAAGCGCTGGTACGGATGCGTTGTTCGCTTTTTGCGGTCAGCTCAAACTTGCCCTCAGGGTTCTCATCTGTGATATATCCCTTGTCTTTCAGGTCTTCTATGAAGTCGCCGATACCATAGTTTTCACCGGTCAGATTGTACTTTCTGTCCAGATTATTGAGCCAATTAAGCGCTTCCGACACATCTCCCGACGTAATTACGAGTAATTGCAGGAATATATCGAGCAATTTTTCAAAATCTGATTTTGACTCGTCGGGGTCTGGGATAAAAGTAGTAAATCGGTGTCCTAGCATGGTTTGGTGCCTTTTTCTGACAGGTGTTAAGATATAAACCGTGATTGCCTGGCTTCTGTTCCGGTGTTTTCAATAAACATAAAAGGTTTTTTTCATTTGTGTGTAAGGTAACAGGGGGTTTTTGTAAACCTTGCGTGGTTATATTCCTCATCTTTGAATCATTAACAACCGGAAACTTTAAATTTTTTGAACTATGAGAAAGTCTGTATTGGTTTTGTTTGCTCTGGCTTTAGTTGTTTCTTCGTGTGCTACGTATACGTGTCCGACGTACACTAAAGCTCCGGAGAAGGAGAAAACTGAAAAAGACGTAAATCACCTGTGAGTTAATTCTTAGAAGATAATTTTGCTTTTTAAGATATCAGACTAACCATCTGGCTCGGTGAGATTTTTTAATACCGGTTATGGGTACTGAAAAAGAGTGCTTGAAAAAAAGGCCTTCGAAAGAGGGCCTTTTTTCGTTTTGGTGCTATCAACTTGTCATTAGACACCCCCCTGGCCCCCCTCAAGGGGGGACGTATTTATCTGCTTTTCTCTTTACTCCGGGTACATAATCTATACCCCCTTTAGGAATTTAGGTAGTGTCCCATGTGAAGCTGACGTCCCCCCTTGAGGGGGGCCAGGGGGGTGTTTATGGTAATCATGTGCAAATTGTTTGAATTGACCGCCATGGTTATTTCTTTGCGCTATGCCGAACAAAGTCATTCCCTATGATAAACACCTAAAATCCTTTGCCAGAAGACTACGTCAGGAATCGACTAAAGCAGAAGTTTTATTATGGCTGGAAATAAAAAATCGAAAGACAGGAGTACAATTCCATCGTCAGGTGCCAATACTGAACTTCATAGTAGACTTTTATTGCCATGAATTAAAACTTGCTATTGAACTCGATGGTGCAAGTCATCTAACTCCCGAAGCAATGAAATATGATTATTTCCGGGAGTTGGAATTAAGGAAGTGGGATATTCATATTTTGAGGTTTGAAGATGATCAGGTACTTCATACCCGTGATCTTGTTCTCGAAAAGATTCAAGATGTAATCAGGCTGATGCTTTAAGGTGTTCCTTGTTTCTGACTGCAGACAATGAAAGAATCAAAACTCCCAAACAAACGTTTTTTTCTCACTTACCGCACTCCCGAGCTTTCGCTTGAAATTAAATAACCCTTCATTTTTAACACCGTTCTCCGTGGAAATTCCAAGGTCCAGGAGGCTGTAGCGGTGCTGACGTGCATAATAATACAGCCCCTGAATCAGCGGCAGCATGCTGTTATGCTTTCGTTTTTCAGGATCATCTCCATGCGAAATGTCGTAGAGGATATTGTCATTCACACGGATACAAATAGAGGCCGATCGAAGATCAGATCCATCAAAAATCCCAAATAAATGGAAAATGTCCGGGAAGAGATCGAAATTACGTGTGAGCTCTTGCAGTGAAAGGGTTTCCGGATATCCCTTCACTGCACGGCTTTTTGCAATCAGCTCAAATGCGTCTGGCAGATATTCATCCGTGAGTTGCCTGAACTGCCAGTTATGTTTTCTTGCATAGTTCAGGTGGGTGCGTTCATCCGGATCAATGACCGTATCAAAGGGCTTACCCGCAGGTTGATAATAGTGTGTGATATCCGTCCAGGCTACAGAAAAGCCACGGTCGAGTAATGCATTTTCCATCAGGTCATGACTATAGGAATC
The DNA here is from genome assembly GCA_050289805.1 of Cyclobacteriaceae bacterium. Classification (GTDB taxonomy): domain Bacteria; phylum Bacteroidota; class Bacteroidia; order Cytophagales; family Cyclobacteriaceae; genus JAUILA01. The sequence continues at coordinate 527 of JBNKGL010000043.1, read as the reverse complement.
GTAACATTGCGGAAAGGCATTGATCTGACATCGGGTGATTTTGTTTTCAACAAGGAAGTTGAACAGAGTTTCCACCATATCCTCGGCATCAGATTCATCGGCAAAGGGGGCGAGATCGAATCCGCCAAACGAGCTTTTTGACATACTGATGGCTTCATTGCCACGAACAGCCATAAACATTCTGGCACGGAGATCCCCGCTTTTTCGCGTTGAAAGCGTAAAAATATTGGGGTCTTTTCCATAACGCATCACAAACCGGTCTTCATGAAAAAAGAAGGTATTCAGCGATGCTTTTTCAGGGGGGTGAATACCGGTTTGGTAGTAGGGAAGAATCATTTATAGTCAGTAGTCAGTAGTCAGTAGTCAGTAGTCAGTAGTGGGAGTTTAGAGTGATTAGTGATTAGTGTACAGTTCACTAAACGTTCATCCAATTAACTTTTGGATTAATATAAGGAATTGTTGCTTTTTAGGGAAAACGCAGTTGTCTATTTGCCTCAAACTAAAGACACAATTCACAACACCACTAC
>JBNKGL010000042.1:0-22329 GCA_050289805.1 Cyclobacteriaceae bacterium | reverse complement strand
AGAAAAACAGAAAACAAAAACCTGCCTCCAGCAGATATAGCCATTTTATCCATTTCATGATTTCAATTGAATTGAGGATTCAGAGAAAACTGCCGGCAGTCATGCAAGCTGAACGAAGTGTTCAACTGAATGAAATGCTCCACTGAGCGCAGCGATCCACTGTTCCACTGCATCAAAGGCTCATCATCTCCTTAAACTTCGCGGCCTGGCGACGGCTGACTTCTACTTTATCTCCGCCCTTGAGGCGCACCATCAGTCCGCCGTTGAACCAGGGCTCGATGTTTTCCACCCAGCTCAGGTTCACAATGTGTTTGCGGCTTGCGCGGAAGAAGCTTCGCGGGTCGAGTTTCTGATCCAGCGCGTTCAGCGATTTATGAATCATCGGACGGTTTCCATCGAAATATACCTTGATGTAATTTCCGTCGGATTCAAAAAGCCGGATATTCGACAGGCTCACGAACCAGCACTTGTCCCCGTCCTTAACAAATACCTGGTCATTTAACCCCAGCTTTTTTTCGCCTGACTCCGCAGCAGATTCCTCAGTCTGAGAAGGTTCCATGGTCAGCTTGGCCAGGGCGTCCGATAATCTGTCCGACTGCACAGGCTTGAGGAGATAATCCAGCGCATTTACTTCAAATGCCTTCAGGGCAAATTCATCATAAGCGGTGATAAAAATTACTTTGGGGACCCGATCCAGTTGTTCAAGAAGGTCGAACCCCGTTCCACCCGGCATCTGTATGTCGAGGAACAGCAGGTCCGGATTTTTTTCATCGATCAATTCAACTGCCTCATCGATATTTGCCGCCTCTCCAATTACTTCAATCTCCTTGTGTTCCTTCAGCAGCGAATTCAGTTCCTTCCGTGCCAAACGTTCATCATCAATTATCAGCGCTTTCATGTTCTATTCTGTTATTGGGAAGAACCAGTTCAGTACGAACCATCGTCCCGGATTCATTTTTAATTTGAAACAACGCATCCTTCCCATAAATCAGGTCGAGACGACGTTGTGTATTTATCAATCCAAGGCCGCTCACTTTCTTGTGTGACCTGCCATTCGTTCTACGTAATTGTCCGCTATTGCGGATGATCAGGTGAAGATGATTTCCTTTCACTTTCGAAGAGATCTTAATAACTCCTCCCTGTTTGAGTTGTGAAATCCCATGTTTGATCCCATTTTCAACAAGGGTCTGCAACATTAACGGCGGAACCTGGAATCTGTAGGACTCAGGATCAATCTCATAGTCCACTTTTAATCGCTCCTCATAGCGAATACTTTCAAGCCCGAGATAATTTTTCACGGTCTTCAGCTCATCTTCAAAGTTAGCCAAACTATTTTGATCAGAGACCAGTGTGCTTCTCAGAATTGTGGAAAGTTGAGTGATAGCGTGTTTCGATTTCTTCGGATCCTCATCCACCAGGGCTCTGATACTATTGAGAGCATTGAATATAAAATGAGGGTTCAGCTGCGACTTCAGGTTGCTGAGTTCAATCTCATTCATTTCCGCCTGCCGCTTCAGCGATAAATTATATCGTTCGAAATAGTGGTAGGTCAGGTAAAAAACCGCCCACAAGAATAAAAGGATTGCATAGCCGGTCACGAGAGAAATGAGCTTTGCCGGATCAAAAGCCGCGCTTGCGACAAAAATGTCGAGTGGAAGTGAAATGAGAAGTCTCAGGCTGTAGAGTATGACTGCTATTACGACCACACTCAATACCACACGCGGAATAAGTTCACTGAAATTCAGCGATAACCAACCCGTCCTGATCAGAACATAGCGAAACATATGAGTAACCAGGATAAATGCTACTGCCTCGGCGAGATAAAAGAAGACCTGTGTGGAGGTGAGTTCTTTGTTCTGGTATTCCACATAACCGATCATCTGGAGGATCGCAAAAATCAGCCACGTTCCAATCTGCAGACTCCAGTATAACCGGGTTTTATTCATTCTGTAAAGTTAGCAATTCCTGCCATTACACATACTGATCCGTTCGGAGCAGGAAGAAGAACAGAAGAACAGCCAGGATTATCAGAACCCAACTCACAATATTCAATAGCTTTCGATAGCGCGGAAATGCATCAGACATAAGCAATCCGATGCTTATGAATGCCAGTCCGGCAGTAAGGTACAAAGAGCTCTCCCAATAATTCCCGGTTATGACCTGGTACAGGCCAAAAAGTACCATCGCCCCTCCCACCAGAAATCGTAATCCCCCTTTTTTCATGCCGCTTCTTCTGTTTTGATTTTATTCTTCGGAACAAATTTACGAATGATCAGGCGGGTGCCTTTGTCATAGGTGAAATAATTCCATACCCAGTTCGAAAACACGATCAGCCGGTTTCTGAAACCGATGATGGAAATCAGATGGACAAACATCCAGATCATCCAGGCGATAAATCCTCCGAACTGAAGTTTTCCCCAATCCACAACGGCTTTGTTACGGCCAATGGTGGCCATTGAACCCTTGTCATGATAGCTGAATGGCTGCATTTCACCTCCTTTCAGCATTTTTTTGAAGTTCCGTGCAAAATGGCGTCCCTGCTGGATAGCTACAGGTGCCAGCATCGGATGACCCTTGGGAAATTCGTCGGTCTGCATGGAAGCAACATCCCCGATGGCATAAACATCCTCACAACCTTTTACACGGTTATAACCATCGACAATCAAACGGCCTCCTTCCTGTGATTCTTCCGGAAGTCCCTCGGGATAATTCCCTGATACGCCGGCTGCCCAGATCAGTGTATGACTCCGTATGGACGTGTCATTGCTCAGGGTTGCCGTTAGACCATCATAGCCTGTAACCAGTGTTTTGAGCTGAATATCGACATCAAATTTTTTCAGGTATTTCAATGCCTTTTCCCCGGAATGTTCAGACATACCATTAAGAAGGCGATCCGAGCCTTCGAGCAGAATGATCTTCATCTTTTCAAATTCCAGCTCCGGATAATCATTGGGGAGAATGTTCTTCTTGAGTTCGCCCAGCGCACCGGCAACCTCAACCCCAGTGGGGCCGCCCCCAACGATCAGGATGTTCATGCGTGATTCCAGTTCAATCGGGTCACGTGTAATTGTTGCCGCTTCGAAATTCTGAAGTATATGACTGCGCAGGTCCAGGGCCTGTGGAATCTGTTTCAGCGGGAATGCATTTTGCATGACCGATTGATTTCCGAAGTAATTGGTTTTAGAGCCTGTCGCAATCACAAGATAATCGTAGCTCATGGTTCCGATTTCCGTCCGGATAATTTTTTGTTGGGGGTCTACAGCAAACACCTCCCCCATCCTGAAATAGAAATTCTTCACCGGCTCAAGCTGTTTTCGTAATGGATCAGCGATGGAATCTGGTTCTAGTCCGGCCGTGGCCACCTGGTATAAAAGGGGCTGGAAGGTATGGTAATTATTCCTGTCGAACAGCACGATCTGAACCCTGCTGCCTTTTAATTTTTTAACCAAACTGATTCCGGCGAAACCGCCGCCCAGCACCACAATCCGCGGAAATGGCGAGGGGGTGACGGGGATAGTATCATTATTCTGTTCCATATGCGTTAAAATTAGAACAACGCACCCATAAAAGAAACAGGATGTACTATCGAATGATATTATTCTGAAGATTTATTATGCTGGTAATCTGAAGGTTTAGGGAAGAACACGGAGCGTACCGTTGGCACGCATCCAGCTGATGCAACCTCTGCTACAGAAGGAGCGTACCTTCGGCACGCGAAATGTATGGACTATGGATTGGATCTGGCATGCGTGCCCATAGGTACGCTTTGTGTGTAGAAGATTGTGCACCGGATTACAGGGGGAACCCTGCCTCGCCGGCAGGCAGGCCGAAACAAGCCTGGGTCAAGCCCAGCCCATGGTTCGTGGGATGACGTTTGGGCGGTAGGTAATGGCTCATCCCGTCCCATAGGGACGGCGTATGGGTAGCAAATGGTGTCATATACGGATCCCGTGCCGCTCCGAAGGAGTCCCGTCGGGATAGGTACGGCGCATAAAAACGGCGTTATGGCAGATACGCTCCATGTGCAAAAAAAATGCAGCAGGCCGGGGGCGCTGCTGCATTCAGGTGTGAAAATTTTTAAAGAATTACAGGGTATCCAGATATTTCATCGCAGATGATCCCAGGTTCTGAGCGACGATCTTCTTGTACTCTATACCACCCACAAACCCTTCATTCATAAATGATTCCAGCAAAGGTGCCCAGTCATTCGATTTCGGCATGATTATACCAAACTGCTCGGCTGTATTGTCACCACCGGGATGGCGCTTCAACGGTTTCTTTGCCTGAACAGCCGCCAGGTAGTAGGTGAAATCAATATCCGTAAATTTGGTATTGCTCGCCGCTACTTCTTCAACAGCCTTTTGAAATGACGGCACATATTCGATCTTCAGATCATTCCAGTATTTCGACTTGATCTCAAGAATTCTTTTTTCATTCGTTGAATTCTTCACTGTCACTGCGGTCATCCCCTTAAACTTTTCCTGGATCTCGGAAAGGTTTTCCATAGTAGCCACATCTTTATGTGAGATAACCATTCCTATATTGGTGATATAGGCCGGCGAAAAATTGTAGGAAGATTTTCTTTCCTGCGTGATTGTGGTGTTACTCAAACCAAACACCCCACCCTTTGCCGATTTTACATCCGAAAGGAATTTTGTGAAGTTGTTGGGATCATTCGACTGGTATTTCACCGTTACCTTGATTCCCTCTTTCTCCTCCACATATGCCTTAAAAGCATTCATGAGATCAACGGTAATTCCGGAAATATTCCCCTGGGCATCCTTGTAAATGAACCCTGGGGCATTGGCAAAAGTAAAGGTCCACTCTGCGGCTCCTTTTTGTTTGGCACTGGAATATGTATCTCCCGTAAATTGCGCCATCAGCATGGATGGCACTATCAGGGCCAAAAGTAAAAATGTCTTTTTCATCGTGATTCCTAGTTGGTTCAATAACGAAATCTACGAAAGCACCAAGTGTGAGACCTTACAATGCAAGGTTTTCGATAAAATTTGACTAAATCACTTTTGGAAAAGCTCTTCTTTCAGGAATTTGGCAGTATACCCCTTGCCACTTACAGCGACGTCTTCCGGCGAGCCTTCCACAACTATCATCCCCCCGGCATCGCCCCCTTCCGGCCCCAGATCAATGATATGATCAGCTACCTTGATAACATCCATGTTGTGTTCAATCACCAGGACTGTATTGCCTTTTTTCACCAGCCTGTTCAGCACATCCAACAGGTGTTGAATATCCTGAAAATGCAGCCCTGTAGTGGGTTCATCGAGAATATACATCGTTTTGCCCGTATCTTTTTTGGATAATTCAGTGGACAATTTTACACGTTGGGCTTCCCCGCCGGAAAGTGTGGTAGCGTGCTGCCCCAAAGAAATATATCCGAGCCCGACATCATTCAGAGTTTTGATTTTCCGAAGTATCTTCGGTTGGTTTTCGAAGAAGGTAACTGCCTCTTCCACAGTCATTTCAAGTACATCCGATATACTTTTACCCTTGAAACGTACCTCAAGCGTCTCCCGGTTATAACGCTTACCCTTACATGTCTCGCAAGGCACGTGAACATCGGGCAAAAAGTCCATTTCAATAAGCCTGAGTCCGGCACCTTCACATGTTTCACACCGTCCGCCCTTCACATTGAATGAAAACCTTCCGGGCTTATATCCCCTGATCTTGGATTCGGGAAGCTGTGCAAATAATGATCGTATATCGGTGAAAACACCTGTATAGGTCGCGGGATTTGAACGCGGGGTTCTTCCGATAGGCGACTGGTCCACCTCGATAACCTTGTCAACATTTTTTAGCCCTTTAATTTCCCGGTAAGGCATGGGGTCTTTACGCGACCGGTAAAAATGCTGATTCAGTAAAGGGAACAACGTTTCATGAATCAATGTCGACTTTCCGCTGCCCGAAACACCTGTGATCAGCGTCATTGTTCCCAGCGGTATTTTTAGATCCACATCCTTGAGGTTATGGCCGGTTGCACCCAGGAGTTCAATCTTCTTACCATTACCTTTTCGTCTCTCCTCCGGAACTTCGATCTTCCTGATACCCTCAAGATAATCTGCCGTAGCGCTGCCTTGTTCCAGGAAAGACACCGGATCCCCCTGTGCAACCACAAGTCCGCCATGCCTTCCGGCACCGGGTCCAATATCAATTATATAATCTGAAGCCAGCATCATATCCCTGTCATGCTCCACGACGATCACCGAGTTTCCTAAATCCCTGAGGTCTTTCAATGCCTGTATGAGCCGGACATTATCTCTTTGGTGCAATCCGATACTTGGTTCATCAAGGATATAGAGAACCCCTACGAGCTGCGTTCCAATCTGAGTGGCGAGCCTGATGCGCTGCGCCTCACCACCCGACAATGTCCTCAACGGCCGGTTCAGGTGAAGATAATCCAGCCCCACATCCAGCAGAAATCCAATCCGTTTACGGATTTCCTTCAGTACTTCAGCGGCAATGAGCTTTTGCTTATCACTCAGCCTCGTTTCAAGATCACTGAACCACTTCCCAAGTGCATCAATGTCCATTGCAGCGAGTTCGGCAATGTTTTTCTCATCAATGAGAAAATAACGGGATTCTTTTTTAAGCCTTGTGCCCTCACATTCCGGACAAGTTTGGGTAACGGTGAACTCCTCAACCCATTTTCTGATCTTATCGGATCCTGTATCTTTCTGCTTCTCCAGGAAATTCATGATCCCTTCAAAGCGCGTATTCCATTCTGTTCCCGGGTATTTCTTGGAATTTACTGCCACAGGAACATCATCCCCGTATAGAAGAATGTTGAGCACCTCTTCGGGAATTTCATTGATCGGTGTTGACAGGTTGCACGAATGCCGTTTCAAGATCGCCTGTATCTTCTTAAAGATCCAGATATCGCGGTATTCACCCAGGGGAAGGATCCCGCCCTGGGAAATGGTCATCGATGGATCGGGAATCACAGACTCCTGGGTAAGTTCTTCAATTACGCCTAATCCGTTGCACTTCGGACAGGCACCATAGGGCGAGTTGAAGGAGAAAGAATTCGGTGCCGGCTCATCATAGGAAAGTCCGCTTTCAGGATCCATCAGATATTTCGAAAAATGATGGATGTTTCCATTTTCATCCTGCAGCATGATGATGCCTTTACCTACGCTTAGTGCTGTACCAATTGACTGGGAAATACGGTAGCGGTCCTGTGCAGAGACGACGATACGGTCGATCACCACTTCGATATCGTGCGTTTTATACCGGTCAACCTGCATCTTAGGTACGATTTCTTCGATCTTGCCATTTACGCGCACCTTGGTATAGCCGCTTTTTCTGGTTTGCTGAAACAGTTCCCGGTAATGCCCTTTCCGGCCTTTGACAACCGGTGCAAGAATAATGAGTTTATGTCCGTCGAAATAGGAAAGAATATGATCGATGATCTGATCTTCAGACTGGCGGACCATTTTATTCCCTGTTTCATAGCTGTAAGCCTCGCCCGCACGGGCATAGAGCAGTCGCATGAAATCATAAATTTCCGTTACCGTTCCTACTGTGGATCGGGGGTTCCGTGACGTGGTCTTTTGTTCAATGGAAATAACCGGACTAAGGCCATTGATCTTGTCAACATCGGGCCGCTCAAGATTGCCAATAAAGGAACGGGCATAGGCTGAAAAACTTTCCATGTACCGGCGCTGCCCTTCCGCATAGATCGTATCGAATGCCAGCGATGATTTTCCGCTTCCGCTGATCCCTGTTATTACAATAAGTTTATTCCGTGGAAAAGAAACGTTGATGTTCTTCAGGTTATGCTCCCGCGCGCCTACGATCTCAACATAATCATGACCGGTTATATCGTTGAAGGTTTCATTTTCGATGACGGCATTGCCACTGTTCATATAGGTCTTCCTGGAAATTTTAGAATCGCAAAAGTAAAGATTTTGAAGGGAAAAAAGGCGTGGAGAACGGAAATTAGTGGAACAGTGGACAGCCTGCCGGCAGGCAGGCAGGTGGATCACTTTGTTCAGTGGGTTATTAGTTTTGAGTATGGCAGTTTTATTTTACTGGTTTGCCTATCGTAATTGGAGGACTAGGGCGCGAGGGCAGCTATCTATGGATCGTCATCCCGAACTTGTTTCGGGATCCCCTGAAAACGCAATGAAATGGCAGGACAGATCTGACATAACCAGATTTAATTCAGGGACGAAATGAGAGCAGCTGTATTAATAAAGATCCTAGGGGATCCTGAAACAAGTTCAGGATGACGGATTGGGTTAGGATGACGGATTGGATTGGGATGATGTATTGGATTGGGATGATGTATTGGAAAGATATTGCGGATATGTCATAGCATGTTATTGCAACTTGCCCCACAATCCACTTTTAAACGCACTGTCCACCTGCAGGCAGGCTGAACGGAGTGCTCCACTGAACGCAGTGCTCCACTATATCAAAACGGGTGGAACTTAAAATTCTGACCGCCAACAGATGCCTCAAACATCAATCCGCCGAGGGGCATTGTAAAGACGAGTACGCCGTCTTCATATTTAGCGTCTGCCGATTCTCCTGAGGCAATGGCTACTGCCGAAACCTGGGCTGCGAATGTGTATTTATCAGCAATAAAAGTATTGAGTGCACGCTCCGTTTCAAAAAAGATGACCTCACTGTATTTCTGTCCGCCTAACTGAAGTCCGATTGATACCTGAGACATATTACTTCCACCGATTGCTTTTCCGTTTTCAAAGACCACTCCCTTGCCACCGGCGCCTCCTACACCTATACCAGCTTTCCCAATACTCGGAAATACTGCGTAGCCATGTGCGGATTGGAAAAGTTCGGCGACCGCCTCATCTGCGGCACTGAATTTTTCAATAGTAGCCTTCGCATCTTCTACGCTGTATTTAAGTGAATCCTGTGCTCGGAGGATTGAATGAGATAAGAATAAAATGCCAAATACCAGGATGAAAAGAAGATTTGATTGCTTGTTCATTGCAGTTGTAGTTAGTCAATTATCTGGATGGAAAATTAGGAAATATTCCGATTAGATATGAACGCTTCATTTATTATTTACAGGCGTTCTATTAGACCCATAAAGAGGGTGGTCAGCGGTTTTTCTGCCTTTCCGGCAACCGCAATTATTTCATCGATATTGGCAGGCTGCAGGTTATCAGGATCACAGTCATCCGTAAGCACGGAAACAGCCAGGACTGGTAACGACATGTGATTTGCCACAATCACTTCGGGAACGGTAGACATGCCAACAGCATCAGCCCCGATAGTTCTTAAAAATCTGTATTCGGCACGGGTTTCAAGATTCGGGCCCATCACCGCAACGTAAACCCCCTGCTTCAGATCAATGTCTTTTTCTCGTGCCACCTCCTGCATCTTTTTAATAAGAGCCGCATCATAGGGTGCACTCATATCCGGAAACCTCGGACCCAGCCTGTTATCGTTCACTCCGCGCAAAGGATTGTCGGGCAGCAAATTGATATGATCATCGAGGAGCATTAATTGTCCCTTTTTCCAGTCGAGGTTCATATTTCCTGCGGCATTCGAAACCAGCAGGCATTTAATACCCAGCATTTTGAGGACCCTGACAGGAAAGGTCACTTCGCTCAGGGAATAGCCTTCATAATAATGAAACCTCCCTTGCATAGCAACGATTTTCTTTCCGGCCAGGTCGCCATACAGCAACCTGCCATGATGAAATTCAACAGTAGCTTCGGGGAAATGGGGGATATCCGCATAGGGAATGTCGACATCAATCTTCAGATGGTCGACGAAAGCATTTCCCAGACCGGTACCCAGTATCACGCCGATTTCCGGGGCATTGATGCCTTGTGACTGCAGATACCGGACTGATTCCTCAATTTGGTCAATCATGCATTAAAGATACAGCAAGAGATTGATAATTCAGGGTCTGGCCTCCAGCGTTTGATCGGGAATAGCGATTTTGTAGGTTTTGTTCTTTCGAACCTTCAGGTGATCCTGGCGCAACCATGGGTTATGGCGCTTCAGTAATTTATAATTGATACCCTGATCCTGTGCAAACTTTACAAGATCGTCGATATCTTCATCCACTTCCACATATCTGAGGTGCTCCTGATCATACAGGTGATGTTTGTCGATATTAAACCCGTATTTATCCGGGTGTTCAATAATTTCCTTGGCTGCCAATATTCTGAAAACATACCGCGACGTTTCGTCATTCAGCAACAGGTCATAATAGGAATCAACTTTCTGGTCGTTCATGGCCCGCTGTAATCCAGCCATACCCCGATTGTATGAGGCGGCTGCACTGGTCCAGCTGCCGAATTTCTCATATGCTTTTTTGAGGTATTGACATGCAGCCTCTGTTGACTTTAAGGGATCATAGCGTTCGTCTACTTCCTTTGTGATTTCCAGTCCGTATTCTTTACCTGATGTAGACAGAATCTGCCAGAATCCTACGGCCTGCTTCGGTGAAACAGCATTTACAAATCCGCTTTCAATCGCGGTGAGGTATTTAAAGTCTTCTGGGATTCCGTTTTCTTTAAGGATTTCCTCAATCTGGGGCATCCACCTATGGGCATGCTTGATCAGGAAAATGGTACTGCTATGCCAGTATGTATTGATATGCAGCTCACGGTCCAGCCTTTCGCGCACGTCCGGCACGGATAATGGCACTTCTTCCCCGGCAAAGGTCAGCTGCTCTGGCAAATCGAGTGAAACCGCATTCAGGTACCCGGCATACTCCCCGGCCGGAGGATTTTCAACTTTATAAAATCCGATTTTCTTTTCCTGGGATGGCGCAGGCTTTGATTCGTTGTATTGCACATATCCGAGCGCAACTGCCAGCGCCAACAGCGAAATAGCATGTGGGAAGTACTTCATAATAGCCGAAAAAATTTTAGTTCCTGAATTAGAACGATAAAGGAATAAAATATAGTTCAAACAAAAAAATGAGAAGTCCTACTTATCTTACATTCAGACAGCCACTTGGCTGGAAAAATCAGAAATTCGGCGATAACAGGTATTTTGAATAAAAGTCGTCAATCGCTGCCACTGCCTCTGTAGCAGTTTCAACCACCTTATAAAGCTCCAGATCTTCCTTGCTGATGTTATTTTCCGCATTCAGCAGTACACTTTCAACCCATTCAAGTAATCCGCCCCAGAACTTTTTACCCACCAGTACGATAGGAAAACGTCCGATTTTCTTTGTTTGAATCAGCGTAAGTGCCTCAAAAAGCTCATCAAGGGTTCCAAATCCACCCGGCATCACAATAAATCCCTGGGAATATTTGGTAAACATTACCTTCCTCACAAAGAAGTAATCAAAGGTGATAAGCTTATCCGGGTCGATATAAATGTTCCCCTTCTGTTCAAACGGCAAAAGGATATTCAATCCCACTGATTTACCATTTTCAGAACGCGCACCGCGGTTACCGGCTTCCATAATACCCGGACCACCACCGGTGATTACCCCATAACCATGACGTACCAGTTTCGCAGCGATTTCATGCGCAGTCTGGTAATACTCATGATCTTCCGGGGTACGGGCAGATCCGAAGATGGTAACACACGGACCGATCTTCGCCAGTTTCTCAAAGCCTTCAACGAATTCCGACATAACTTTGAAGATGACCCAGGAGTCATAGCTCTTGATCTCGTTCCAGTCACGTTCCTCAAATGCTCTTCTGATTTTTTGTTCCTCTTCGTGGGTAGGATTCTGCGGTTTTTGATCGCTCATTTCAGCCATAAAAAAATGATTAAAGCGTGGTAAACTTACTCATAATTAGCAGTATAAAAAATGATTGAATTCAATTCTGCTGAAGAAGATCCTCCAATGCATCAGCAAGAATCGGAAAATTGAACTCAAACCCTTCATTTCTGATTTTTTCGGAAGATACCCTGCTGCCTCCCAGCAACATCTCCGCCATTTCACCCACCAACAGACGCATGGCAAATGGCGGGACATTCGGCAGTAGCAGCGGCTTGTTTAACACCTTTGCCACCGCCTTCGTAAAGTCTGCATTCGTAACCGGGTTTGGTGCAGCCGCATTGTAGGGCCCGCTCATCGAAGTATGTTCGAGCGCATATAAAAACATACGGGTCACATCATCAATGTGTATCCAGCTCATAAATTGCTTCCCGCTGCCCAGGGGAGCTCCTGCCCACCATTGAATGGGCTTTGCAAGCTCTTTCAAAGCGCCTCCAACATTTGTAAGTACTATCCCGATCCGTATTTTCACTACCCGAACACCCAGCTCGGCGAGTCGGTCCTCAGCATCTTCCCAGGCTTTGGTAACATCGGCAAGGAAATCCGAAGCAGGCGCAGCATCCTCACTCTTCCAGTCGCCATCATCATATCCATAGTACCCTATGGCAGAAGCGCAAACAACGGTTTCCACAGAATGTGCATTCTCCTTCAACAGTTTGTGTAATAACGCCGTGGATCGTGTCCGGCTATGAAGGATTTCTTCCTTTCGCTCCGCAGTCCAGCGGCGGTCAGCAACACCGGCACCAGCGAGATGAATGATGGAGGTGGTATTTTTCAGGCACTCTGCATCAATTTTCTGGGAATTAACATCCCATTCATATGCAGGAATCCTGGATACATGATCAGGCCGCCGTGACAAATATGCCACTTCTGTCCCCTGCTTCTGTAATAGCTGGGTAATTCTGCCTCCAAGCAATCCTGTTCCGCCGGTAATTAAGACACGTCCCATAGTCATGAAGATAACTGAAAAAGGTCAATAGTGTTCAAAAAAAGAAGGGGGCTGCCTTTCGGCAACCCCCCGTTCTTACTAGGAAATAAGAACTCTTAGAACTGATAACCTGTCCAGCCAAATACCGTTTCAGGGTTGGCCACGCCGGTATTGGCGTTTTCAGGAACTGTTACAGTCGTTTCATTTGCTCCCAATTTAATGTCAGTATCATCGATACCGGTACCAGAAACATTGATATCTGTTCCGCTGGCAGCGTCTCCGGCACCATCGGCCAGATCTACAAAATCAGAAGCAGTAGCACCTTCGCCAAGCATTACCAATGCATTGGTAATGGCAGCGCCACTTCCACGACGCACCTTGATCATATCACTCATTTCTACAGCAGCATTGTGAACGATGGTAAGATTGGTAATTGTCGGATCAGACTGGGGAGTTTCTTCAGGACTTAATCCGTCGAGGCTTCCATCCCCTTCGATTCCACGAGGATCTGAACTAACAGTAGTATATCCTGATTCACGGATACCATACCAGTTTGTTCCGGATCCTACCCATCCCTGGGTCCAGTCAAACATATCATCTGTAGCATTTACAACCAACAGGTTATCAACAACGGCAGCACCGCCAAAGAATTCAATCGCATCATCATCACCGTAATAAATTGCAACGTTTGAGATCGTTGTTCCGGAACCTACTCCATAAAGGGTCAATCCATTGAACTCTTTCTCCCCATTGATACGTGCCCCTGTATATTCAAGGATCAAATAGCTGATTGATCCGGAGCTTTCAGTGTTATCGCTATTTGGGCCGTTACCGTACAGGAAGTCAACCACTTCAGTTACTGCAGTTCCGCCGCCGGTAATTTCGCCGTTACCCATAATCAAAAGACCGCCCCAGTCTCCGGCTGTCGGGGATACCGCATCAGAAGTAATGGTAACAGGAGCTGCAGACGTTCCCTGAATATCAATTTCAGCGTTTCTCTCCACCGCAATGTACACATTCGTTCCACCCGATTCGGCTAGAATGGTAGTTCCGGCTTCTATTGTCAGCTTACCATCGGCCGCAACTACCAACGGACCTGACAAAAGCCATGCTTCAGATGCCGACAAGGTAATATCGCCAGTAATGGTACCCTGCAAATTTCCAACTACAAGATCCACATCATTCTGATTGGCGATTATTCCATCCGGAACATCAGGGTCTACAACAGGCCCTGAATCGTCATCACCACATGACGAAAACGTCACAAGAATAGCTGCAGCCAGGATAGTTAAATAGTTCTTAATCATTTTCATTTGTACTCACTTTAAATGGTTTTAAAATTATTGAGTGTATGGTTAATATTTTTAAAACTTGTATGACAGACCAACTGAGAAATTCATCCCTCTTTTATAGCTGCTGATAGTTTCATTACCAGTGGCTACATCTTGTGTAAGACGATATTCCGGGTTCAGCAGGTTCTTGAGGTTCAGGTTTACCTTGAATTTATTGGTAAATGCATAGCTGCTCACCCAGTCCAGGGTAGGTACACCTCTTTCAATAATGTTCTGGTTTCCTCTTGGCGCGCCAATGGAGAAAATCCGATCGTAGAAATAGCTGAATACCACTGCGCTTGTAAAGGTTCTTGTTCCTTCACTTGTGAAAGTCAGGTCTCCGTTCAAAAGGAAAGGAGATGCTCCTTCCAGCTGTGATTCATCATTGGTAGGCTGGAATACCAACTCATCGGTATCGACATCGATCAATTGCTGGTTCGAATAGAGGTACGAAGCATTCAGGCCCAGTGCCAGTGCATTGAACGTATTCCCTTTTCCGAACGTAAACAGATCTTTTCTGAATTCAATTTCACCTCCGAAACCGACCGCATCACCTGTATTCACAAATGACATCTCGTTTGCTGCAGATACTACCAGTACACGGTTGATAGCATTATCAATGGTTTTATAAAAAACTGTGAAAGCAATCAACTCATTCCTGGAAAAGTAGTTCTCAAATTTCAGGTCAAAATTGTATGTCGTCGATGGCAGCAGATTCGGGTTACCAAATTCCGCGCGCGTCACATCCTCATAGAAGAATGGAGCCACTTCCTTGAACTGAGGGAATGTATAGCTTTTGCTGGCTGCAAACCTCAGGATCTTATCTTCCGTCAATTCATATCTCAGGTTAAGGCTTGGCAGGAAGTAATCCGGATTGATCACCTTCGTGTTATCACCGGGGAAATTAATCTCATCGATATTCGTATCCCAAACAACGGTCTGTTCAACGGTCTCATACCTTGCTCCCAGGTCTGCCGTTAATTTATCTGTCAGATCGTAGCTAAAGCTTGCTCCAACAGCATGGATCGTTCTGTTAGCGTTGTAGAAAAACGGCTGAAGAGCATTAGTACCTGTACCACGCTGCGTCCTGAACCTGAATATTCCATTGTCCAAAGAAGTCTGATTGAAAACAGCATCAGGATTATTAGGATCAATTACAGTATTCTGCGCGTTTCTGAAATCGAATTCATACTGAATGTTTTCAAAATCACGCTCCGTATTGCGGTAGTTGTAACTTACAGATACCTTATTATTTGACTCGCGGTCCTCGCTAAGGCTGTAGGTAACTTTACCATTAAACGCCAGGTCATTCTCTGTTAATGATGAATAAAATCTGTGGTTCGTTGAAGACGATGTCGAGTTCGGAAAATAGCTTTCTCCGTCAAACCGGTATTGATTCGATCGCCTGTCTGGCTCATCTCCGTTCACGATGTTGTACGACCCTGCCAGATCAACTACAATCCTGTTGAAATTGAGCTGCGAGATAAGCTGGTTTACAAACAATGAGTTATTATTCGTTTGCTGACGACGTGTGAACGATTTGAATGCGTTCGGGTCTGTAATGTCGTCATTGGCATTCAGGTTGAAACCAGTATAGTTTCCAACAAACTGACGGCTGTCGTAAATATAAAGTCCGTTGTAGGCAATGCTGTGATTCTGACCAAAGTTGTAGGACAGGTTCGCCAGGCCTAAGTGGGACGTGTTATATTCGTATTTGTCATAATCATATGACTGTCGGGGCTCACCGTTCGGGTTCAGCTGCTTTTCAACACCGCTTTTAAATACATAGTCATTTGAGAAACCAGCTACAAAGAACGTATTCAATTTGTTGCTTCCGATATTAAAATCCTTACCACCGGATAATGTCATGCTTGAGTTGATCAGGGGGCGTGACAGTACATTCGGCTGAAATGAATTTTGAAATCCATAATTACGAAGTGATGTGATCGGAGGATTTGGGTTGTTTGCTCCAAAGAAAGTATTACCATCAGCATTCTGGAAATCAACACCAGCCACCTGGGAGTTCATTCCACCTGAAATACTAAGTGTTAATTCCTTGCCCTCGAATAATTCCTTCGATACGATGTTGATGTTCGCGCCGGCAACATCTCCGTAAAGGTTAGAGCCAAACGTCTTATTTACATCAATACTTCCGATAATATCCGTTGAGAAAAAATCAAGCGTGATGTTTTTGTACGCCGGATCTTCTGATGGAAGCGGCAGCCCGTTCATGGATGTGGAGTTGTAACGGTCGCCCAATCCGCGGACGAATACGTTCTTTACACCCTGCTGCTTGCTAACGCCCGTAACCTGGGTAACGGCTGCCTCCACAGAACTTACGCCCTTTCGGGACAGCTCCTGTGCTCCGATCGATTGCTTAATATCAATCGATTCTCTGCGCTCAATCAATAGAGCCGCCTCTGAAGTGTTATCCGCTTTTGCCGTAACAACTACTTCATCCAGCTGAACATCATCTGATTTAAGCTGGATTGTGAGTAATACCTCTTCTCCGGGGTTTACTACAAGATCAGTTACCCTGAAATTCGCATAACCAATGAAAGTGGCCACCAGGGTGTAAGTTCCCGGGTCTATGGCAAACTTAAAGTTGCCATCAAAGTCTGTAGCGGAACCCGTAGTGGTTCCCTCAATAAATACGTTTGCACCGATGATTGCCTCACCAGTCACCTCATCCCTTACCGTTCCGGTAATTGCGCCTTTTTGCGCGAAAGCCTGCGCAGAAACGCAGAATAAAATAAGTCCAAAGATAAATTTTTTCATTTCCTAGTTTGATAAAATTTGATGCAAAGCTAGGAGGTTGGACTATGAGGTGCAGGATTAAGATATTACCAATTTTTTAACTTTCATGGGGTCTGAAACGCATCCCATAACGTATTCTTAACATTTGGTTCAGGCGGGAAGCCGGAAATTGCATTTAAAGTGAATAGCATTAATTTCCCCGGCTATCCAAATGTTACCTATTTGTTAATTGGCACTTTATTGAGGATTTCAGAGATGATATCAATTGTGGTGATATTATCTGCTTCCGCCTCATAATTCATCAGAATCCGGTGATTCAGCACATCCATGGCGACTTCCTTCACATCCTCGGGCAGGACATAATCCCTGCCCTGGAAGTAGGCCATTGCCTTGGCTGCCAGGTTCAGGTTGATAGAGGCGCGGGGTGATGCACCAAAAGAAATATATTCAGCCATCGTATCGAGTCCGTACTTACGCGGTTCCCGGGTGGCATACACCAATTCTATAATATACCGCTCTATTGCTTCCGAAATACTGGTCTGATTGATCTCATCACGGATAGCAAAAATCTCCTCTTTGGAAAGAATGGTATCGACAGAATAGTTGAATTTCATGTTGGAGATCCGCCGCATCACTTCCAGTTCCTGGTCTTTTGTGGGGTAATCCACATGTACCTTCATCATGAAACGGTCTACCTGAGCCTCCGGCAGCGGATAGGTTCCTTCCTGATCTACCGGGTTCTGAGTGGCAAGCACGAGGAAAGGCCTGTCAAGATCGAAGGTTGTTTCACCGATCGTTACGGTTTTCTCCTGCATGGCTTCCAGTAAGGCAGATTGCACTTTAGCAGGTGATCGGTTAATCTCATCTGCCAGGATGATATTGGCAAAGATGGGTCCCTTCTTCACTTCGAACTGGGCAAGCTTCTGATTATAGATCATTGTACCCACGAGGTCTGCCGGCAACAGGTCCGGGGTAAACTGGATGCGCTGAAAGTCGAGGTGCAACACCTGGGCAAGCGTGCTTACCGTTAATGTCTTTGCAATCCCCGGTACACCCTCCAGCAGAATATGGCTTTGTGTGAACAAACCAATCAGCAGACGATTGACCATTGCCTCCTGGCCTACGACGACCTTACCCACTTCGTCGATGACTGCCCTGATCTTTTCCCGATGAATGTCTTTACTTGCCGTAGTACTGATTGGTGATTCTTCCATTTCTATTCTTTTCCTGTGATTACGGATTCTTTCATTAAATTATTGCAATTATAGACAATAAACGGTAAAAATGTTATGAAGGGTTTCAGCTTCCTTGTGATCGGCTGAAAGTCTGGCTACATTCCTCCTATGGCGACATTTGTGATTGGTGATATACACGGTGGTGACCGTGCCCTGGAACAATGCCTGCAGCGTTCAGGCTTTGACCCTGAAGTGGATCGGCTCATCTGCCTTGGAGATGTATGTGATGGCTGGCCTGAAACGAAGCAGGCGATCGAAAGGCTCCTTGGCCTTGATAACCTGATCATGATCCAGGGCAATCATGATTTCATGACTTTGGACTGGGTACGTACCGGCATTCGCCACCCCGGATGGATGAGCCAGGGCGGTAGTAATACCATCGCGTCCTACAATGGTAAAATGCCGGAGTCTCACATCCAGCTTCTGGAAAGTGCAAATCTTTATTATATAGATCAAAACCGTTTGTTTGTTCATGCGGGAATACTGCCGGGCAAGCCGCTGGACAAACAGGGTGAGGATATTTTTCTATGGGACAGAACACTGTTCCGTCAGGCACTGGATCAAAAGCTGAACGGCCAGGACGTGAAGCTCACCTCTTTTGATGAAATCTATATCGGGCATTCCCCCATCCATAACTATGGTTGGCTTGAACCGGTTCGTTCTGGTGAGGTATGGATGATGGATACAGGCGCAGGATGGATGGGAACGCTTTCGCTGATGAACATCGATACGAAGGAGGTATTCACCAGTGATCCCGTGCACACGCTCTATCCCCCCGGATCAGGACGGGCCGGCTGAATTCAGGAAAACAACTTCATGATCCGGATGATGAACAAATGTACTGATGTACTGCTCGATCTCTGCTGAGGTCTGGCCCGGCTTAATGATCTCACGGATCTCATGTTCGGAGATCTGTGATTCATCCGACAGGTAATAACCAAACCCGGAGTAGGTGCCATCCTCGACCAGAAGTACGGATTTTTCATTGAAACGCCTTCCCTGGCCAATGAGTGCGAATGAAAGGTCTTTCATGGAAAAGGATTCAATCGATTTCCGGATGCGTTCATTGTATTTTTCCGGCTCCTCAATTCCATCGCATGCACCCTTGCATGTTCCGGTGGCCAGATCATAGCACGCTCCGGTTGATTTCTGGATCCCGCATAATTTCGGACAAAGTTCGAAGTCCCGTACACGTTCCAGCAGGCTTTGCCATGCTTCACTGTGGGAATTAAAAGAGGCGATGCTGTTCATCCCCCGGTATTGTTTGCCGATTTGCAGGCGGATATAGCCCTCGCGGTCCTCATACTGATAAATAGCCCATTTTATCACCGGCCGTTTGATGGCCTGGTTGTACTTGGGCCAGATACGCCGTATTTCCTGGGCTTCGAGCACAAGGGCGATGAGTTCATTCCCTGTTAACTCAAAAGAAATATGATGGACCTCATTACGCATATACTGGTTGCGGCGGCCCTTGGATGTACCGCTGAAATGCCCCAGTATCCTTTTCCTGATATTGATAGCCTTACCCACATAGATTACCTTGCCATGGGCATCAATGAAGTAATAGACTCCGCAAGCTTCGGGAAGGGCATCAAATTCCTCACGCGGCAGATTTGGAGGAAGAATATTTTCCCGGCTGCGATGGTTCAGGGTTTCACGGATGAGGTCTCCATTGTCTTTCAGTATGCGGTCGAAAATAATGGCCGTTGCTTTCGCATCGCCCATCGCCCGGTGGCGGTCTGTTATGGGGATCCGCAGACTTTCACATAGGTTGCCCAGGCTATAGGAACGATGGCCCGGAAACGCCTTGCGACTCAGGCGTACTGTACATAACTTCTTTGAACGGTAGGCATACCCGGCATCTTCAAATGCTTTTTTCATGAAGGAATAGTCGAACTGAACATTATGCGCAACAAATACCTTGTCGTTCAGCAGCTCGAACAGTTCGTCGGCGACATCTTCAAATATGGGTGCTTCCTCCACCATTTGGTTGGTGATGCCGGTGAGTCCGGAAATGTACCGGGGGATCTCCTGCATAGGATTCAGCAGCGTTTCATACTCATGGATAATCTCATTACCATCATGGATGATCACAGCGATCTCAGTCATCCGGTTCCCTCCGGCAAACCCGCCGGTTGTTTCAATGTCAACTATTGCATACATAATATCATCCGATGTAGCCAAAAAATTCAGGCAATAAAAAAGTGTACCTAATTTAGTGGATTAAATGCAGACTTTACAGCAAAATCCGAACGATTGGCTGTTTTATTTCGTATATTTAAATAGGAACTGATTCAACGTGTTATGAAGGAAATAGATGAGGAAACAGAGAAAAGCAAGAGCAGTCAAATCCTGTCAAAAGTACTGGATTCGAGAATTTTCGCACTTGCCATGGGCATTGCTGAGAAAATATCCTACAGCAAAAGCCGTGTATATCGTTTGCTTGAACACGCTTTTGAAAAGCTCAAGGAGGAAAGCAACAAAAACAGCATTCAGTCTGATTTTTTGTTAAAGGTTTCCACATTGATGCGAATGTTAAAAGCGTATTATAAGGGAGAATATAAAAAGGTGCCCTCGGGCGCGATCATGCGTATCGTGGGTGGTCTTGTATATTTTGTCTGGATCCTCGATGTAATTCCTGACTTTATACCGATTCTTGGTTTTGCCGATGATGTGGCAGTTGTGATCTGGATTTACAACGGATTGTCACAGGAGTTGGATGAATTTGAAGCCTGGGAATCGGCAAGAGCCTATAACCTGGATACAGAACCGCATAAGGCCAATGGGGCACATGCAGTTAATGAACTTTATAAAACCACAAACTAATGAATAATACTACAAAATTTTTGGCAGGACTACTCGCTGGAGTAGGAGTTGGAACCGTGTTGGGATTGCTGATCGCGCCTGATAAAGGTACCGTGACATATCGTAAGATTGAAGGCGCAGTAAAAGATGCGGCTCATGAACTTACCGATAAAAGCACTGATTTATTGAAGACAGCACGTGAGAGGGCTGAAACGGTAGCGAAGAAAGCAGAAACAGTAGCTAAGAAAGCCTGACAATGTCTTTGATTTCCCGGCTTTTCCAGGCCCCGGTTAACTTTGTTGAACACAAGGTTGATGAGGTCAGGGGAGAGGTGCGAGCAGAATTGGCCGACGGACTCACCTCGGTTTCCATATATGCATTGCTTGCCTCGGCGGGATTATTCTGCATTTTATTTTTAAGTATTGCCCTGGCCATTCTGATAGGATTATGGTCGGGCAATGTTGTTATCGGCTTTTCCGTGATGGGTGTACTCTATCTCCTCGTCACGGCCTATATCTGGCGGCTTACACAGAACAAGCCGTACATGGAAAAACTGCGTGCTAAGTTTTATCACTGGATGAAAGTCCCGTTGAAACAGGGAACACGGAACAAAAAGGAGGCGGCACCATTTGAAAACGACGTCTAGACCTTGGATCTGATACTTCGCATATTCATTTACGGAGTTGCAGTTATGGCAGCAGCATATGTTTTGCCGGGTGTGCGTGTCCGGAGTTTCGGCGACGGATTACTGGTAGGCGTTTTATTGCTTTTGGTAAATACCTTCATTCGGCCGGTCTTGGTATTCCTAACAATTCCCGTTACGATACTAACGTTGGGGTTATTCCTGTTCGTGATCAATGCATTGATGGTATGGATCGTGCACAAAATGACAAATGGATTTCATGTACGCAATTTCTGGTGGGCCATGGGGTTCAGTATAATCCTTTCCATTGCAGATGGAATTTTACGCTGGATCTTCATTTAATTGGAAATTTTATACAAAGATATTGACAATTCAATCTGCTTACTTAAATTTGCAGTCCACTTCCAGGAAATCCAACGGACAAATGGAGTGAAAAGCGAGAATAGCTCAGCTGGTAGAGCGCAACCTTGCCAAGGTTGAGGTCGCGGGTTCGAACCCCGTTTCTCGCTCAGGTTTTGGAAAACGATCCAGAAGTCAAAAAATCGTAAAATCAATAAAGCCTGCATTTGCAGGCTTTGTTATTTTTGCGGACATCCAAATACGAATAATAACCTTAAATGCAGGCTATAGTGCCCCTTGGGCTCCGTAGCTTTAGCGAAGGAGCCCGGATGGTGGAATTGGTAGACACGCAGGACTTAAAATCCTGTGGCCATTGCGGCCGTGCGGGTTCGACCCCCGCTCCGGGTACAAACACAAAAAGCAGCCCATAGAGCTGCTTTTTGTGTTTCCCCGTATCCTGTATCCTTTTCTGCACTCATTTCACTCTTTGTTTTTCCCTCACTCTCAAACTCTTACTCACACTACCCTTATCACTTAATTTCTTTAAA
>JBNKGL010000041.1:14919-22545 GCA_050289805.1 Cyclobacteriaceae bacterium | reverse complement strand
CGGAAATTGAAATTGAAGCAGGTGAGGAACCACCGGAAGAGGAGGTAGAAACAGTAGATTATGCAAGTCAGAAACCGGAACCAATAGGCGGGTACGACGCCTTCTATGCCTACATCGCCAAAAATATGAAATACCCCCGGCTGGCACAGCAACGCCAGGTACAGGGAAAGGTATATGTTTCCTTTCTGGTGGATGAGTTCGGCAATATGACCAATATCGCCATCGCCAAGGGTATCGGCTCAGGATGTGACGAGGAGGCACTCAGGGTGATGGAAAATGCCCCCAAATGGACCCCCGGAAGGCATAATGGCCGCATGGTACGTGTTCGGATGGTCGTTCCGATCTATTTTAAATTGAACTGAAAATAGAGAGGCCGTCTTGTGTAGTTAAAGACGGCCTCTGTAAAATCTCTCCTGCTTACGTATGCTATATTCTACTTAGAATTAAGCACGATAACCGAGTAAGGAGGTATTTCCACAGTTATGATACCTTTCGAATTCTTGAAATCTTTAAATTCTTTGGGTGCCACCGCGTCAGGCTTATCAAATGTATTGTGATCCTGAACATTTCCTGAAGTCAGGATACTGCCGTCCAAATCCTTTATATCCATGCCCCGTACATTCAAACTTACCTTATGACTCTTCTCCAGGTCAATGTTCACCAGTGAAATATGAATGTTTCCATCATCACTTCTCGACGCCGATATTGACAATGCCGGAAGTTTTTCATCCCCCTTCACATAATCTACGTTTTCAAACATGATCGGCAAAAGCGTTGCGTCCTGATGCACATTGTACATCTTCATCACATGGTAGGTCGGAGTAAGGATCATTTTGTTTTCATCTGTCAAAATGACGGCCTGAAGCACATTGATCGTTTGCGCCAGGTTTGCCATTTTCACCCGCTCGGCGTGATTGTTAAAAATATTGAGGGTAACACCTGCGATCATCGCATCACGCATGGTATTCTGCTGATAGAGAAAACCAGGATTTGTTCCCTCTTCCACATTATACCAGCCGCCCCATTCATCAACAATCAGCCCGATTTTCTTCTGCGGGTCATATTTATCCATTACGGTTGAATGTCGTGTTACAAGCTCCTCCATGCGTAGTGCCCGCTTCATGGTTGTGAAATACTGATCGTCGGTGAAACCAACAGCAGGTCCTTTATTAGTCCATTCGATTACCGAATAATAATGAAGCCCAACGCCTTCCAGCAATGAGTGAGGAACATCACGCATCATTACTTCGGTCCAGTGATAATCATCATTCGTAGCGCCTGCGGCTATGCGGTAAATACCACCTGTATTTCCCCAGTCAGACATAAAAGTGGCATACTGCTTATATAAATTAGCATAATACTCCACCGTCATATTACCACCGCATCCCCACGTCTCATTACCTACTCCCCAGTATTTGACTTTCCAGGCTTCGTCGCGGCCATTCTCACCACGTAAATTTGCCATCGGACTTTCGCCATTGTGATTAACATATTGTACCCAATCTGACAATTCCCTCACTGTTCCACTTCCGATATTGGCTGCCAGGTAAGGCTCAGCGCCCAGTTGCTCGCACATGTTCAGAAAGTCATGTGTTCCGAAGCTGTTATCCTCTGTAACACCGCCCCACCATGTATTTACCAGCGTAGGTCTTTCATCCTTGGGGCCAATACCGTCTTGCCAGTGATAGGTGTCGGCAAAACATCCGCCCGGCCAGCGAAGATTTGGTATTTTCAATTCACGAAGTGCATCAATCACATCCTTCCGTACCCCGTCAACATTAGGGATTTCCGTATTATCCTCTCCAACATAAAATCCGCCATAAATACACCGGCCAAGATGTTCTGCGAAATGACCGTAGATATGTTTACTGATCTGATGTTTACCCTGATCCGCATTGATCATCACTTCCACATCACTCTGCTGGGCGAAAATTGAAGTGCCTGAAAAGAGGAATGCGAGACAG
Organism: Cyclobacteriaceae bacterium; assembly: GCA_050289805.1. Taxonomy (GTDB): domain Bacteria; phylum Bacteroidota; class Bacteroidia; order Cytophagales; family Cyclobacteriaceae; genus JAUILA01. The sequence goes on along the minus strand of JBNKGL010000041.1, from coordinate 20,581 downwards.
AAAAGTGTGATATTAAAGTGTTTCATTGGTTTGTAAGTTTTTCGAATTGGAAGATATTGAATTCTGTACAATTTCCTAAATTCTAATGCCACATACGACCGGTCTTTTACATAAATGGTATCATCGATATGGTTGATGCAGAAGACGCAGATATATCCCATGTCAAGATGTCACTTCTTTTGTGACAATCTTTCAAAATATTGCCCGAAATCGCTGATTGGTACATATTTTGTGACTTTAAAGTTAAATGTTCAACCAAAAATTAAGGAGGAAATTATGACATTAATGAAGAGAACTTCGGATGTGTTCCCAGCCTTCTTCGACGATTTTTTCGGAAAGGAATGGTTTGGAAATGACCTTAAAACGTTCACTCAACCAGCAGTGAATATTGTCGAAAAAGATGATGAGTATATGGTTGAGCTGGCTGCACCTGGAATGAGAAAAAAAGACTTTAACGTCGAACTCGAAGAACAGGTGTTAACGATCTCCTATGAAAAGCAGGATGAAAAAGAGGAAAAGGATAGGGAAGGTAAATACGCGAAGCGCGAATTTAATTATACTTCTTTCAGCCGTTCTTTCATGCTGCCTAAGTCTATCGAACAGGATAAGATAAAGGGAGAGTACAAAGATGGTGTTCTTACGCTGTTGATTCCCAAGAAAGAGGAAGCCAAGCATAAGATGGCCCGTCATATTGAAATCAAGTAACATTTAAACCATTTATGAGCGGGATGAACCACTCGTTCATCCCGTTCAACATTTTTATAATTTCTATCGTTAAGAAATTACAACCCGATTCCAAACCTGTTGTCAACCAAGACATTTTTAAAACAGAGGAAATATTATGAGAAAATTTAGTGCATTACTACTCGCCGCGGTATTGGGCAGTTCTATTACCGTCGGCACAATGAAGCTATTTGATGATCGCGGAGATGATCAGACCTTAAAGATTGAGCATGTAGATAAAGCTCCGGTCATTCCCGCAACATATAATGCGGATGGGACAATGGCTCCTTTTGACTTTACTGCAGCAGCAGAAAAGACAATGCCGGCCGTTGTACATATCCGAAGTACACAAATGGCCCAGCAAGGGAATCAGTCCATGCGTCAGATTCCCGAGCAGTTCAGGGATTTCTTTGAACCTTTCATGAATCCACGCGGAAATAACGGCCCGCGAGTTGGATCCGGTTCTGGCGTAATAATCAACGATGAAGGATATATTGTAACGAACAACCATGTCATAGACAATGCAGAAGATATTGAAGTGGTGATGAATGACAATCGTTCATTCAAGGCCGTGGTGATCGGAACAGATCCAACCACCGATATTGCATTGATCAAGGTTGAAGCCAGAGACCTTCCCCATCTGTCCCTTTACAATTCAGACAACCTGAGAGTAGGTGAATGGGTAATGGCTGTTGGTAATCCTTTCAACCTTACATCTACGGTTACCGCAGGTATCGTGAGCGCGAAAGGCAGGAGCATCAACATTTTACAAAATGTTTCGCCGGGTGATAGTGTAAATAACTCAATTGAGTCTTTCATTCAAACTGATGCAGCCATTAATCCTGGCAATAGCGGTGGAGCACTCGTGAACCTGAATGGTGACCTGGTCGGTATTAATACGGCTATTGCGAGCCCCACAGGTTCATACAGCGGTTATGGCTTTGCAGTACCTGCCAATATTGTAAAAAGGGTGGTAGAAGACCTGATGGCATATGGAAGCGTACAACGCGGCCTCTTGGGTGTTCAGATCAACAACGTAAATGCCGCCTTCGCACGTGAAAACAATCTTGACGTCCTTCAGGGGGCATATGTTGCCGCGGTGCAGGAAAATACGGCCGCTGCCGAAGCAGGCATCCGTGAAGGGGACGTAATTGTTTCAATTGATGGAAATGATATTTCCACCACAGCGGATTTGATCGGGTATGTAGGTTCAAAACGCCCCGGGGATGAAATTCAGGTTGGAGTAAACCGAAATGGAAAATCCCTGACTTATAATGCCGTTCTGAAAAACCGCAATGGTACTACCGAACTGATAAAGGTTGAAAGACCCGAAATACTCACAGCCCTTGGAGCAGAGCTTTCTTCCGTTGATCAAAAAACGCTGGATAAATTAAGTATTCGAAATGGTGTGATGGTCACAAAACTAAGTGCAGGCAAGCTACGATCAGAGACCGACATACGGGAGGGCTTCATCATTACCCGAATTGATGGCAAGGATGTGAAAACACCGGATGAAGTAGTTTCAATACTCAAGAACCGAAACGGCGGGGTATTGATTGAAGGCGTTTATGAGGGTAGTTCAAAGATTTACTACTACGGCTTAGGACTCGGATAAAATGAATGGGGGCATGTTAGAAAACATGCCCCTACATAAATAAAAGCACTATTTATGCGCAAGTAAAGGTACAATGTGTGCTTTTTGATTAAAAAATAACGTATTATTAATTCATAGATCTTTGAATTATTTAATGCCTATGAAAAGACGCTTCAAGAAAGGAGAAAGGGTACGATCAAGAAGGGATGGAAGAGTGATGGAAGTCTTGAACTATATCAAGGACAAAAGCAATTACCTGGTTGAATGTGCCTGGTTCGATTTAGAAAAAAAGGAAATCAGAACCAAACGGCTCAGCCAGGATACGCTGTTGAAAGCGAGCTGAAAAATATCACGATGAAATTTATTGGACGAGCTATGACCTGTTGCAAATGTGCAGGAGGCAGGAGTACTTTTGTGCTTTATTGATACGTGTCGATCCACTCTAAAGTTCGCGCCGTTGAAAAGGTGTTTCAACAGCTCGAAAAGGAAATAAACTCCTTTCAAAAAGATACAGGTATGCACTGCATAGCTTCGTGTGGCAAATGCTGTAAGAAGCCGGAAATATCTGCCACCCCCCTGGAATTTTTACCCCTGGCTTTTCATCTTTTTAAAACCGGTGAAGCGCAGAATTGGTATGAGCGCCTCAAATCAACCCCTGATGAATTACAGTGCAGCGTCTTCATTCCATTAAAGAAAATGTCGGACCAGGGTTTTTGTCAGAAATATGCACACCGTGGCCTGATTTGCCGCCTTTTTGGCTTCACCGCAACACGGGATAAAAATGGGCTGGCTCGGCTGGTCACCTGCGAAACAATTAAAAAAGAATTGCCGCAAGAATACGGTAATGGCATTCAGGAGGCTGAAAAGGGAAATATAGTTTTCATGAGAGATTATTATTTCCGACTTTCAGTAATTGACCCTGAACTTGGAAGAGAAATGTTACCGGTAAACCAGGCAATAATAAGAGCGCTCGAAGCAGTATTTGCATATTATTCCTACAGGCGCTTGCCCAGGGCCTCCTGACATGGATTTCCCGAAATAGGTTTTTTACAACAATGATACCCGTTCATATCCGCGAATCAGCAGTTACATATTTACTGCTCGCCGGTTGCATCCTTGCCTTTATATTGCAAGGGTTTCCGGTTGATACTCCCGATGCCTTGTCATTAATTCAAAAGGGTGCAAATTTTACGCCCCTTTCAACAGGAACAGAAACGTGGCGGATTTTTACCTCCATTTTTCTGCACGGCGGAATCCTTCACCTCATTCTGAATATGACGGCCCTTTATATCCTCGGGTCAAGCATGGAAACACAAACCGGACATGCATATCTTTTTCTACTATTCATATTTTCTGGTCTGTGGGCCAATATAATTTCCATGCAATTCAATTTTTTCACCGTATCTGTAGGCGCAAGCGGTGCAATCTTTGGATTGTTTGGCTTTCATGCTGCAAAAGAACTTTGGGATAATCGTCAAAATCTTGCACTCTTTCTTCGAACGCTGCTGCTGCTCTGCATATATCTTTTGATTACAACGCTGTTGGGCAGCGTACTCCCTTTTGATAACGCCGCACATCTTGGAGGATTCTGTTTCGGTCTGGCCATAGCGGTACTTTCCATTGTTCATCCGTTCTTCCAAAAATCAATGGGCCTGCTCATAATTGCCCCCTTGATTTTTATTGCATTCTCTCTAATCCCGGATACACAAAAAATTCACTTCAATCAATTCCAGTCGCTGATGGGACTGGCCTCAGAACGAACTGAATTTACTTCAGACATGCAGGCAGCGGAAGCCTATTCATTGCTGATGAAAACCTATGACAGCCTTGGGCAGGTATTCTCGGATTCGCTTCCGCTGATGAATGCGGAACTTGCGGCAGACAGGTATGCCCTTTCAGAGTACGCGGATATGAAATCGGAAGAAGCACAGTATATGGCAGAATTAATTTACCAGGAAACATATCGTTATCTTGACAGCCTCGAAATAATCAGACGTTATGTACTCCCCGAACTGAATTATCCACTGGCCCTTGAATACGGCTCTCCTACTCCCGTACCCGACAAATCTTCTCCGAATCAGCTTGAACGCGTATTTTATGACAGTGCCTGGCGTGAAATCCCGAGAAGGGAGAAAGCCGTGTATTACCGGATCGGGTATAAGGATTCACTGAATCGCTGGGATGGCCTGGTTGAGGACTATTACATCGACGGCGCAATTCAGATGAAAGGTTCATACACCGCAGGACTCAGGGATGGAATTTTCAGATACTATTTCCAGGACAGTACATATGATGCGGTGGGCAGATATGACAGGGAATACAGGGTAGGTAAGTGGGAGTTCTTCCATGAAGATGGAGACCTTTCGCAAATCTATGTTTATGGTGACAGGGCTTATTTACAGAAATCCTGGGATCGTATGGGAAATTTGCAGGTGACCGACGGTGATGGTGCCGAGACTATCTATTACACAAATGGCAATATCAGATCATTTACTCCCTTTAAAGATGGATTACGCGAGGGCAGAGCATATGGATTGTACTCAGACGGAAAAATTAAATATCAGGAACGGTTTGAAAACGGGCGCCTTGTGATCGGAGAATCATACAAAGGTTCTAATACTATTACGTATGATGCCTCAAGCCTGTACCCTACACCGGTAAACGGCATGGAAAGCTTCAGGGCCTATATTGACCAAAAAAAGAGAGAAAATCAGATCGGGGATGAACGGGCTACGGTACGCCTGTTATTCAGCTGCAGTCCGCAGGGAGAGATTTATGATATTCGGATCTTGGATTCATACACACCATATTATGATCAGCTCGCGATTCAATGGCTGAAGAATGGGCCACGCTGGAATCCCGCAAGAGATCATGGAAGAGTTGCTGTCACCAGCGAGGGCGTAGTGGCGATTGACTTTTAGTCAACAAATCAAAGCGCTGACCCCGAAGTGGAGAGGTCGTGGCATAACCCTTTTGCTCCAATTGCACAGAAAATTCCGTCATTGAAGCAGGCTCCCCATGCACCAGGAAAATTCGCTGAAGTTGGTCAGGGTCCTGATGAAGGACGAATTGCATTAATTCATCATGATCGGCATGTCCGCTAAGTGCATCCGTACTAACGATTGTGGCCATGACAGGTTGTACGCCTTCAGGTGTCATGATCGTCTGTTTTCCATCCAGCAGTTCCCTTCCCAACGTTCCTTCTGCGCAATACCCGATGAAGAGAATTGTGCAATAAGGATTTGAAAGATTCATATTAACATGATCCATCGACTTGCCTCCCCGTACCATTCCCGAGGACGTAAGGATTATACATGGTTCGTTATAATCCCTGATCTCTTCCGC
>JBNKGL010000041.1:0-14819 GCA_050289805.1 Cyclobacteriaceae bacterium | reverse complement strand
AAGGGATAGTCATTCCTTCCCAGGTCTCCGCTGAACAGGATATGCAGTTCAGGATCTTCAAGACGAATGGATACCATTGCAGCGCCTAAAAGATGACCGGCGCGGAGAAAAGAGAAAGTTACATCATCAGAGGGATGCATTTCCTTATTAAAATCAATCGTAATAAATTGCTCAAGGACATTCTCAACATCCCTGGGCTTGAAAAAAAATGAAGGCCTGGAGCCCTTTCTGTATCTTTTCTGCATGATCCTGGCCGCATCAAAAAGCAGTATCCTGGTTAACTGATAGGTAGCATACGTTGCATAGATGGGACCATCAAACCCTTCTTTTACCAACAAAGGAAGCAGACCGGAATGATCAATATGTGCATGGGTAAGAATAACAATATCTAAGGAGGAAGGCTTTGTACCAAACGGGAAGTGATCTTCTGGTTTCTGAAGATCCAGGCCGCAATCGATCATTATCCGAAACCCGCTTCCGGACTCAAGAATATGTTGACTGCCCGTTACCTGTTGCGTAGCGCCAAAGAATTCAAGAAACGCCATATGGCATTAAAACGGTCATATTTCCTGTATGTTAAAAATTCCCTAGTCTTCCTGAACAGGAGTTTCCTGCAGCGATTCTTCTTCTGTAATCCAACCGCCGCCAAGTGCTTTGTAAAGACTTATATAGGATCTGAGGTAAAGCTGTTGCGTTTCTGCCGCCTCAAGCTCTGCCTGGAAAAGCGCACGGTCATTTTCCAATACCTCAAGGTAGCTCGTAACACCGCCATTATAACGCTCCCTCGATAATTCTTTCGCACTTTGAGCGGAGCCACGTTGCTTTATACGCGCGCTAAGCTGACGGTCATAGGTATCTATGCTGACCAATGCATCCTCAACCTCACGTATACTTTGTATCACGGTAGCCTGATAGGCATATTCAGTCTGAATTGTACGCTGCCTTTCAATTTCTACTCTTTTCCTGTTCTTTCCGAAATTGAAAAGGGGGCTTATTAAACCTCCTCCAAATGACCAGACCGCTGATCCGGAAGAGAAAAGCTGGCTGAAATCATTGCCTGCGGTACCTATAAATGCGGTCAGATTGATCGAAGGAAGCATCGCCCCTGTCGCAATTCCAACCCTGGCATTTTGAGCGATCAGCAGTTGTTCTGCCTGCAGTACATCCGGCCTTCTTGAAAGAAGATCGGCGGGCATTCCGGCAGGAATAGGTGGTGGCACCGGCTGTTCATATAAATCCAGCCCGCGAAGAATACTGCCTGGCGGACGGCCAAGCAAAATGCTCAGCGCATTTTCTGTTTGTATGACCTGTCTTTCATAAAAAGGGATCGTTGCTTCTGCGATATATTCCTGAATCCTTGCCTGATCAAGATCAATTTGAGCTGTATATCCCTCACTGAACCGGTCTTCAATTATCGTACTTGCCTGCTGACGTGATTCAAATGTACGTCGTGCTATTTCCAGGCGCTTATCAAAATCCAGCAACTGAAAATATAAGGCGGCCACATCTGAAATCAGCGATACCTGGATCGCTCTCCTGCTGTATTCGGTAGCCAGCATTTCAGCCACGGCTGCTTCGTTGGCCCTTCTGAGCTTACCCCAGAAATCAATTTCCCAGGATAATGCCGGTGCAATAAAAAACGTATTGCGTGCATCAACCTGCTCATTGATGGTTTGAACAAAATTATTACGAGTAGCCTGACCGCTTACGGAAATATTGGGATAAAGGTCTGCCTTTGTAAACCCAAGGAATGCACGTGCCTCCTCGATGCGTGACGTAGCTATCAGAAGATTCTGATTTTCTTCCAATGCTATGCGAATGAGATCATGAAGCTGTTCATCCTGAAAAAGCTCCCACCATTTAAGGTTGGTAATCGTATCCCGCTTCAGCGGATCAAAACGATAATAGGCCGTTGTATCAAATACAGGATCAGGCCGGTCATAATTCGGACCAACCTTGCATCCGGGCAGCAGGAGCAGCACCATGATCGTCGAAACGATGATATAACCAATCAGTTTTTTAATCATCACTTGCTGATTTTAATGCCCTCTTCTTTTCATAGCCTCCAAGTTTACCAATGAACACGAATAACATCGGGTACATGAAAACCCCCAGTAATGTGGCCAGAACCATTCCCCCGAATAACGCCATCCCCATTACTTTTCTCGCCTCTGCTCCGGCACCAGATGCTATGAGCAATGGCAATATTCCAAGTATGAACGAAAATACCGTCATTAGAATGGGTCGGAACCGTTGTTTTGCCGACTCAATTGCCGCTTCAGTGAGAGACATCCCTTCATCAAATTTTAATTTGGCGAATTCAATGATCAGGATCGCATTTTTAGCCGCCATAGCGATGAGCATCACAAGTGATATCTGGGTAAAGATGTTGTTCTCATATGACAAACTAAAAAAGCGCGCAAGATAAATGGTTAGAAGCGCGCCACAAATCGCAAAAGGCGTCCCAAGTAATATACTGAATGGAAGAGACCAGCTTTCATACTGAGCAGCGAGTATAAGAAATACAAAGACCAGTGAAAAAACGAATATTATTGCACCGGCTCCGCCTGCAACACGTTCCTGATACGACATATTGCTCCATTCGTAGCCCATGCCCGCCGGAAGAACCTGCGCAGCTACTTCCTCAAGTGCATCAAGTGCTTGTGTGGACGTATATCCGGAAGCAGGCGACCCTGAAATTTCAGCGGAGCGATAGAGGTTATAACGGTTGGTATACTCGGGCCCGTACACTTCCTTAATTTTTACTAATGTGGAAAGGGGCACCTGTTCACCATCTTTATTCCGGACATAAAAAAGACTGAGCTGATCCGGACTTTGACGGGCTGCCGGATCTGCCTGCACGTACGCTTTATAAAGTCGGCCAAAACGATTGAAATCATTCACATATGCCCCACCCAGGAAAGAGCCTACTGTCTGATACAGTTCATTCAAATCAACACCCATCTGTAAAGCACGGTCACGATCTACCTCCAGCTCACGTTGTGGAACTGACGCGCGATAGGTGGTGAATACACCCTGTAATTCAGGCCGCGCGTTGGCGGCGGCAATAAATTTCATAGCCTGCTCCTGCAGATACTGGGGTGAGTTTCCTCCTTTATCCTGTAACATCATCGTAAAACCAGAGCCATTCCCAAGTCCCGGAATCGCTGGCGGGCCAAAGCTGAATGCCTGGGCCCCTTTGATATTCATAAAGAATGCGGCATTAATGTTTTGTGAAATCTGGGCCGCTGTTAATCTACGATCCGCCCATGGTTTCAATGAAATGAACAGGAACGCTGTATTGGTGGAATTACTTCCTGAAATAAGACTGTATCCTGATACGGTAGTGGCATATTCCACGGCAGGAAGTTGCATGAGTATCTCTTCTGCCTGGCGGGCAATGGCATCAGTTCGTTGAAGTGAAGACGCATCCGGTAGCTGGATATTGGCAAACAGGTACCCCTGATCTTCTTCCGGCAGGAACCCGCCCGGGACGAGGTAACCAAAAACGCCGGTGGCAACCACAATCAGCAGGATAAAGATCACCCCCCGTTTGATCTTACCTGTAACCACGGCGGTGACCGAGGTATAACTTTCCGTCGCCCTGTCAAACTTGCGGTTAAACCAGGCGAAAAATTTTCCAAGCGGCCCTTTAATAGGGCTTGGTTCGCGAAGAAGCAATCCGCATAGTGCGGGGCTCAGCGTAAGGGCATTCAATGAAGAAAATGCTACCGATACGGCGATGGTGATCGCAAATTGCTGATATAACCGACCTGTGATCCCTCCCATATAGGCGACTGGTGCAAAAACTGCAATGAGCACAATCGTAGTGGCGATTACCGGGGCTGTTACGTCCTTCATCGCCTTGACCGTTGCCTCTTTCGCTGAAAATCCCTTGGCGATATACGATTGAACCGCCTCTACAACTACGATCGCATCATCCACAACAATTCCAATGGCAAGAACAAGGCCCAGGAGTGACAATACATTGATGGTGAACCCAAGCAAAGGAAACAGAATGAATGCCCCAACCAACGAAACGGGAATCGCGATAGTCGGGATGAGTGTTGCCCTCCAGTCCTGGATAAAAATAAACACAACCAGGATCACGAGGATCAGAGCAACGATGAGTGTTACCACAATTTCGCTGATACCTTCAGTGATTACTTCGGTTGTATCGAGGGAAACGGTGTATTCTATACCTTCGGGAAAGGATGGCTTCAGATCCTCAAGTGCCAGACGTATGTTTTCTGCAATTTGGACGGCATTCGTTCCCGGTGCCTGGTAAATAGCCAGTATTCCGGAAGATTTTCCGTTCAGCCGGGTAATGGAATTATAGTTTTCCGTTCCCAGGTTCACCGTAGCGATATCTTTTAATTTAACCTGTGACCCATCCTCATTTGTCCGTACCACAATGTTTTCAAACTCTTCCGCCTGTTGTAAACGTTCCGGGAATTTAGCCGCATACGTAAATTCTGTGCCGGGCGGAGCAGGCTCCCCGCCGAATTTACCTCCGGGAGCAATTATATTTTGCCCCTTTACGGCACTGATCACCTGAGGTACTGTAATGCCCAGCTGAGCAAGCCTGTCGGGCTTAACCCATATGCGCATGGAATAATCGCTTGAAAACAGATCTACCCGTCCGACACCCGGAATCCTGGCCAACACATCTTTAATACTTATGGATAAAAAATTCCCGAGGAAATCCTGGTTGTACTGATCGTCGGGAGAGGTAAAGCTGACCAGCATGATGGGTAATGAAAAACTTTTCTGGGTGGTAACTCCAAGGCGTTTTACTTCTTCAGGAAGTTTTGCGGTTGCCGACGAAACCTTATTTTGAGTAAAGACGGTATTCATATCGGGATCTGTTCCTACCTCAAATGAAATATTGAGCGACATGGATCCATCATTGGAATTGGTGGATTTCATGTAGATCATATTATCCACACCATTGATCTGCTGTTCGAGGGGAGTGGCTACAGAATTTTCAACGGACACCGCATCGGCCCCGGTATAATAGGCTGTAACCCGTACCATGGGAGGAGACAAATCGGGATATTGCTCAATCGCCAATCCCAATAACGAAACAACCCCAACGATCACAATAACAATGGCAATGACCATTGACACGATCGGGCGGTTTACAAAAAAATTTCCTGAATCTTTATTCGATGACATTAAATTCCGCTGTTTCGGGCTCCAGATTGACTACCATTCCTCGTGTCGCCACATTTTCCAATACAATTTTTTCTCCGGGGGTTAATCCTTTTTCTATGATCCACATGTTGCCTTTCTTCGGCCCCACTTCAACACGACGGCTCTCGATCGTATTATCATCTTTGAAAATCGCCACCTGGTACAATCCCTGTATTTCTGTGATAGTACGCTGAGGTACCATGATGCCGTTTTTCATAGTATATGCCTTGGCGCGAACAATTGCCGATTGTCCGGGACGGATATAGCCCTCGGGATTGGGAAATGATGCCTGTACAAGAAGCGTACCTGTACTCCGGTCAATTTGACGGTTCGCAAAATCCACATACCCTTCATAAGGGTGTTCAGATCCATCGGCAAGAATCAGTTGCAAGGGCACTCTTTCTTTCAATTGAACTGAATCCTGTGATCTTTCACGCATCAATGTTAAATATTCTGCCTCCGTAATAGAGAACCGAACACGGATGGTATCTATTTCGGAAATGGTATTCAGGATTACCGAATTTGGTATCTGTCCAACAAGGTCTGATACTTCCGCCAGTGAAATTCCAATCACTCCGGATATAGGTGCATAAATTTTAGTATAGCCCAATTCAATTCTGGACAGCCGCACAGATGCCTGGGCAGCGGCAACTTCCGACTGGGCGGCTTCATAGGAGGCCACTGCCGCATCCAGATCACTTTTGCTCACGGCATTCCTGTCGGCCAGCGGGCGAATACGGTTCAAATCGCTTTCCGCTTTAGATAGTGCGGTTTCCGCCTGTGCGAGATAACTCATTTGCTGCGCAACCTTCTCTTCGAATGGCTGAGGGTCGATGCTGTAGAGGAGCTGTCCTTTTTTTACCTCTGACCCTTCCTGGAAATGAATACCCTCCAGAAACCCCTGAACACGTGCGCGTATATCAATATCATATATGCCGTAAGTCTGGCCAATAAACTCCTTATACACTGAAATATCCGATGCTTTAACCTCATATACAGGGACTTTCAGTGTTATCTCCTGCTTCTTCTCCGATTCGCACGAAAAAAGAAGAATTCCCGTAATGATCAGGACAAATAAATTCTTCATCAGTAATAATTTGTTGTAAAGTATAAAAAAATCCGAACGTATGTTGAACGTCACCAACTGAATTTACCCAATTAAGACACATTTCTGAATGAATCGTTGATAAGTCTGTGATTTACTTAAAAAATGTGTGCATAAGTACCTGCTTTTAGCACTTAAAAAATGTTTAAAAGTTGTGCATAAATTATGATTTAAATCATTGCAATTCGAAAAGAAAAACATGACCTTAGATTCATCAAGTCAGGGATGACTGGCAGACACAAAAGAGTGTCGGCAAGTAGTGAAAGTTCGACAGTAGAATACTCCAAAGACCTTCGGGTTGAAATGATCTTCGGATCACAAGCGAGTGCTCGCTGATAGGGCTGATTGAAATGAGGAAGCAGCTTCGGCAGCAGAATCAAAGTAGATTTTGTTGTTATCATGTGAAAGAGTGCCTTACGGCATTTGAAATGGTTATCCACAAAAACATATAACACAGGCAACATGTCCAGGCATGATGTAGTCTGAGAGCAGAAATGAACGTTTGATATCGGAATGTTCCTTCGGGAATTCGCCGGTTGACGCTAAAATCCAGGACTTGTCATGATTGTGAATAACGATCATGGAATGGGAATCATCTGATAAAGGTGGTTCCCATTCGTATTTTATGGCGGTTTCAGTGGTAAACTTGCCAGGCTATTTCATCAATCCTTATGAAATAATGCGAACTTTACCTGTACTTTTGTGTTCATACATCAATAAATACCAGCAATATCAAACAGTTTAACATACCTGCTTATTACAAGTCTTCCATCACAGGCAAGATCAAGGAATTCAGAAAATCCTTTGACCCGCGCAAAAAGGATGTACAGCCTTCTGAAATTGACCTGGGCCCCGTATCATTCCTTATTGCCCGGCATTTCGGTTTTTGTTATGGTGTTGAAAATGCGATTGAGATCAGTTACAAGGCGCTGGAAGAGAATCCCGATAAGCAAGTCTACCTCCTGAGCCAGATGATTCATAACCAGGAGGTGAACAGGGATCTGGAGGACAGGGGAATCCGTTTTATTATGGATACGGATGGCACACAGTACATACCATGGGAAGCCCTTTCAAAAGATGATATTGTGATTATACCTGCATTCGGTACGACCATCGAAATAGAAAAAATCCTGAACGATATCGGTATCGAGATTCAACAGTACAATACTACTTGTCCGTTCGTTGAAAAAGTCTGGAAGCGTTCCCTGAAACTGGGGGAAGAAGGGCATACTGTTATCATTCACGGAAAATTCAAGCATGAAGAAACACGGGCAACGTTCTCTCATAGCTCAAAAGCCGCCCCATCCGTAATTATCCGGGATATGTCTGAGGCCATAATTCTTGGTAAAGTAATTACCGGCGAAGCGCAACCCTCCGAATTTTATGAAAAGTTTGCTGGTCGTTTTACACCGGGCTTCGATGTTGCCAGGGATTTCAACCGGATCGGAGTTGTGAATCAAACAACTATGCTGGCAACAGAAACTCAGGCCATCGCTGATTATTTCAAGAATATAATGATCCGTTTATATGAAGACGACTATAAAGATCATTTCGCCGATACACGGGACACGCTTTGTTACGCCACCAATGATAACCAGGATGCCACTTATGCTCTTCTGGAAAGTGAGGCAGACCTCGCCGTAGTTGTGGGAGGATACAATAGCTCAAATACATCACACATCGTTGAACTTTGCGAATCGAAATTCCCGACCTACTTCATTAATGCGGCATCGGAAATAAAATCAAAAAATGAAATTCACCATTTCAATTATAAGAAGAAAGAAAAATTGACCACGAGGGATTGGCTTCCTTCAAAAACGCCCGTTCGAATAATCCTGACAAGCGGCGCGTCCTGCCCGGATACCATCCTGGACGATGTGATACATCGGATACTATCATTTTTCCCGGATTCACGGGATATCATTGAAGTGGTTGCAGCCATTACCGAAGACCGGTAAAAATATTTCTCATCAAAACTTTCTGATCATGAAAAAACTTATGGACAAGGTCGCTATTATCACAGGCGCTTCCAGTGGTATTGGGGAAGCAACAGCACTTCTGCTTGCAGAACATGGCGCCAACATTGTAATTGCTGCACGAAGGGAAGATCGCCTTCAATCGCTTGCAGCTAAAATTGGCCGGGAACAATGTGAAATTGCCGTAACCGATGTAACCAAACCGGAAGATACAGACGCTATGATTGCTGCGGCTATGAATCGCTGGGGAAAGGTTGATATTCTTATTAACAATGCCGGATTGATGCCGCTGTCATTCATGAAAAACCTGCATGTAGAAGAATGGCACCGGATGGTTGACGTAAATGTAAAGGGGGTTCTGAATTGCCTGGCGTCAGCACTGCCGGTTATGAAAAAACAGGAAAACGGACATATCATAAATGTATCCTCGGTTGCCGGCAGGCGGGTATTCCCGGGTGGAGCCGTTTATTGCGCTACAAAGTTTGCCGTGACAGCGCTTTCAGAAGGACTACGGATGGAACTTGCGCCTGAGCTGAATATTCGTGTAACCTCCATCGAACCTGGTGCTGTTGCCACCGAATTGCCAGATCATATTACCGACAAGGAAATAATTGACGGCTTCTCAAAGCGCTTTCAGAATATCACCCGTCTTGAATCCATTGATATTGCAGAATCTATTCTTTACGCGGTCAGTCAGCCAGGACACGTGAATGTAAATGAAATTCTGGTGCTGCCAAGACAGCAAAGCATGTAAATTATTAAGCCGGGAATATCCCCGGCTTTTTTCTTTACCACAGGACTGGATTGTCCTCCAAACGTGTATGACGCGGCCGGCTCATAAATTAAATCTTATTACATTAGCAAAATGAGCCATCCGGAGTCAAACGATCATTCTCAAGAAGAAGTGGTTCAAAGTATTATCAGCAACAGGAAGGAGCACATTCTTTTTGTGGTAACGTTAATCGTTTCGGCAATCGTAATGATACTCCTTCTCAACGTATTTTTTGAGATTACAGAGAATCTTGGAACCCCGGAACTCGTCGCGGCGGATGACGCGATTTCCAGGGTCTTCTTTTCCTACCGTTCCGAAAAACTTACACCAATCATTACCTTCATTACGAACCTTGGGGCAGCACCAACTTATTTTATTCTGATCCCGCTTTCAGCATTGATATTATTTCTTTTGGGTAAGCAATGGACTGTAACCATCAACGCTTCCTTCATCCTGATCTCATCATCACTTCTGAATACAAGTCTTAAAAACTGGATCGGACGTTCCCGCCCCCTCGATGATCTTCACCTTGTGGAAGTAAATTCCCTGAGCTATCCCAGCGGTCATGCGATGAGTGCCATGGCATTTTATGGATTTCTCATTTATCTCACTCAGAAATACGTAAAGAATCCGTGGTCCAGAATTGTACTTTCTTTATTGAACGCT
Organism: Cyclobacteriaceae bacterium; assembly: GCA_050289805.1. Taxonomy (GTDB): domain Bacteria; phylum Bacteroidota; class Bacteroidia; order Cytophagales; family Cyclobacteriaceae; genus JAUILA01. The sequence goes on along the minus strand of JBNKGL010000041.1, from coordinate 5,104 downwards.
TTGCTCATCCTGGCAATAGGCGCCAGTAGAATCTACCTGGGGGTTCACTACCCCTCGGATGTCGCCGCCGGCTTCATTGCGGGCCTCGCCTGGCTGATTGTTTGTATCTTGATTTTCAGGGTTTTCCAGTTTCTTCGGACTAAAAACAGAATCCGCGGTCCATTAAATAACATGAATAAGTAGTATATTCGCTTTTTTACACGTTAAAAATCTGTCTCTGTCAAGGCCGTTTGGCCACGGGAGAAAAAGAAAACTGAATGGAAGTATTCAATTCATATACCGCCGTGATAACGATTTCTGTAATCATTATCATGTCCTATTTTTTCAACATTATTTCGGAAAAAACAAACATTCCGAGTGTTCTCCTGCTTATTCTCCTGGGAATAATTATCAAGCTGGGTCTTACCTACTTTCATATTTCTCCGGGAGATGAAATCTACAGTATACTGGAAATTCTGGGAATTGTCGGACTGATCATGATCGTGCTGGAAGCCTCCCTTGACCTGGAACTCACCTGGGAAAAATGGCCGTTAATATGGAAATCATTCGGGGTCGCACTGTTATCCCTGATCGGATGTTCTTTGGTGATCGCCTGGTTCATTCAGCTTACCATGATCGATGACTTTCTCGTAGCACTGGTTTATGCGGTTCCATTATCGGTAATGAGCAGCGCAATTGTTATACCGAGTGTGGGCGAACTGTCGGATGAGAAAAAGGAATTCATGGTGTATGAAAGTACATTCTCAGATATCCTTGGAATCATGTATTTCTACTTTCTGATCGGAAACCTGGATAACAACGATGTGAATGCCGTGATATGGGATGTCTTTTCAAATATTGCCATTACCGTGATCCTTTCCATCGCTGTGAGCTATGCCCTGGTGCTGATCTTTCAGAAGGTTCATACACAGGTTAAACTATTCCTGCTGATTGCCGTCCTGCTGTTATTGTATTCAATCGGCAAGCTTTTCCATCTCAGCTCGCTGCTGATCATACTGATATTCGGGCTTGTTCTCAACAATCACCAGGTTTTCTTCCGGGGTAAATTATCAAAGCTGATTCATTTGCCTTCCATCAAAAGCATCCTGCATAACTTCCATCTTGTGACGATCGAATCTGCTTTTGTAGTTCGCACTTTTTTCTTTGTCATATTCGGAATAACGATTGACCTTTCATCACTTCTGGATATGGAGGTTCTGATTCTCAGTGTGGCAATCGTCATTGTATTATTCCTGGTCCGGGCAATTTTCATCTGGCTGTTCAAGCGAAAAGACCTTACCCCTGAGATCTGGATATCACCGAGGGGACTGATTACCATACTGCTCTTTTTTGCGATACCGACTTCGATTCAAACCGATAATTTCAGTTCAGGAATCTTGCTGTATACCATTCTCATCACCAGTGTAATCATGGCGCTCGCGCTTGTTGCTAAAGGTAAACATCTGGAGCCGGTAGATTCCATGCATGATTACTGGCTTGAAGTAGACAAGCAGATCGAATCGATCCCTGTAAAGGAAAAGCATAAGGTGCCGGATGAGCTGCAGGAGGAGGAGGACGATGACAAGGATGAACCAACAGAAACCCCTGAAGAAGAGCAAAAACGGCCTCCGAGGGAAATATTATAATTTCACCCGAAGGTCATTAATAATGTTCTCGGCATGTACCCTGGAATTTTCAATAAACCATTTATTGGTTTGCAAACCACCGCAGACTACCCCTGCCAGGTAGACATTTTTCACGTTGGTCTCATTCGTTTCCGGGTCATATAGCGGGGTTCGCATCGCGTCATCACGAATCTCTACGCCCACCATTTCCAGGAATTTGAAATTAGGTTTGTAACCGGTCATGGCAAGGACAAAATCGTTGTCGATTGTAAGCGGACCTTCAGGTGTTTCTATATCCACTTCATAATCCCTGATCTCTTTCACTTCACTCTGAAAATAAGCTTTAATGGATCCTTCTTTAATCCGGTTTTCTATATCCGGCTTCACCCAATATTTTACAGTATCGAGTAACCCCTCTTCGCGAACCACCATTGTCACATTCGCTCCTTTTCTGTATGTTTCCAATGCCACGTCTACAGCAGAGTTTGCGGCCCCCACAACAATTACATTCTGGCGAAAATAGGGATGGGGTTCATCATAGTAATGACGAACTTTGGGTAATTCTTCGCCTGGAACGTTCATCAGGTAGGGATAGTCGTAAAACCCGGTAGAAAGTATGATCGCCTTCGTTGTATATTCACCCTTGCGCGTCTTAACCTTATAACCATCACCCGCATTGGCAATAGTTTCAACCTCCTCGTATAATTTTAAATTAAGGTCCCAGGAACTGGCCACTCGCCGATAATATTCCAGCGCCTCAAACCTGTTGGGCTTGTTACCATGGGATATAAAGGGTACACCACCAATCTCCAGCCTGTCTGATGTACTGAAAAAAGTCATGTTCAACGGATATCTGTAAATGGAATTCACCAGGCATCCTTTATCAATAATTGTATAATTCAATCCTGATTTGCTGGCTTCAATACCGCACGCAAGTCCGATCGGCCCTGCCCCTATGATGATAACATCGTACATTTTTACTCGTTTTTTTAGCTAATTGCTGCTGTAAAGATAACATCATCCCATTCATTCGGTTATCTTTAAATATGACCATCAACAAAGCTACCCCGGAAGATATTCCTGTACTGGCTGAATTTCAGCAGAAAATGGCCATGGAAACGGAAAATCTTGAACTCGATTCAGAAACCCTCCACCTTGGAATTGAAGCCCTCTTTAATGATCCCTCTAAAGGTAGTTACTTTGTTGCTCGCGACCATGAAAAAATAGTGGCTTGTCTCATGCTTACATACGAATGGAGCGACTGGAGAAATGGAACAGTCCTTTGGATTCAATCCGTATTTGTGATCCCTGAATTCAGGGGCAGGGGAGTCTTCAGAAAACTGTATTCCCATGTGAAGGAAATGGTGAAATCAGATCAGTTACTGCGTGGAATAAGGCTGTATGTTGAAAAAGAGAATCATATCGCACAGAAGGTTTACAAAGCCATGGGAATGGATGGGGAACATTACCAACTTTACGAATGGATGAAATAATGAATACTATGAAAAATATACTCCTGATTTTACTTTCCATCATCTGTCTGAATGCAACAGGACAGGATTTCGAAAAAGACGTTTATCAAACCGATCTTGGAGACCTTACAATAACCTTTATTGGTCATGGTTCCTTTATGATGGAATGGGATGGGCAGGTAATTCATATTGACCCTTCCAGCCGTGAGGCTGATTATTCGACATTACCAGATGCTGATCTCATACTCATTACACATCATCATGGTGATCACTGTGACCCGGGTGCAGTTAAAGCCATCGAAACCCCCAATACAACTATTCTGCTCACTGCCCTGGCTCAGGAAACCCTTGGCCATGGTACGGTCCTTCCGAATGAAAAAAGTGCAACATATGAAAATTTCACAATCACGGCTATTCCGGCATACAACCTGGTGCATAAACGTGATAACGGGGAGTTTTTTCATCCAAAAGGCACCTGTAACAGCTACGTAGTCGAAGGCGGAGGTATGCGCATTTTCATTGGCGGTGATACCGAAAATACACCGGAAATGAAAGCCTTGCCAGATATTGACATCGCATTTCTCCCGATGAATCTGCCCTATACGATGACCCCCGAAATGGTAGCAGACGCTGCCAGGGGATTTAAACCCGATATACTATATCCCTATCACTACGGCTCTACAGACCCGAATGAACTTGCTGCATTGTTAAAGGACCTGGAAGGGGTAACCGTTAAAATCAGGAAAATGCCTTAACAACATTCTTTTCTTACATCACCTTTGATCATTCCATTTGTGTAAATATATTTCTGCAAATATTTATACAATTATGGATTCAGGATGCAGTAATTGCGGCCAGGTGATGGATGTTTCTGATATCTTTTGTCAGGCCTGCGGCTTTCCAATGAAGGGTACGGAAGAAGAACAACGTTCATACCGACTGCGGATCAGTAGTAGAAAAAGACTTCTTGCTGACGCAAATAAAAAAATTTCAAATGCTAAAACTGCACTTTTTGTGCTGGCAGGGCTTGTTACACTTTACGGGGTCATCATGTTTTTTTCAGAGGATGACACTGCCAGCCTTATCGGAGCATTGTTAATTGCCATCATATACCTTGGTTTGGCTGCATGGGCATCTAAAAATCCATTCGGCGCAATCCTTACCGGAATGATTATCTACCTTACGTTGTGGGTCCTGGACATTTTAGTTGATCCTTCGGCAATATACAGCGGTATTATCATCCGCATCCTGATCATTGGTGCTTTCGTGAAAGGGATTAAATCTGCCCGGGAAGCCAAAGTATTACTTCAGCAAATTCCAGCTCAGTGAGATGAATGATGTAAGCGGGCAGGTATGTGCCAGCTGTGGAAATTTCATGGATGTGAAAGCAAATTTCTGCGGCACTTGCGGAAACCGGATTCAACAGGCCGTTGGCATTAATCCATCAAACAGCCTTTATACGAGTCTTGCGTATTTCTTTGCAGTCCTGCTGATGAATGTGGTGATTTATTATGCAGTAGATTTCTATACATTCAGCACCGAAGTAATTACCAGTGTTGTATTCATAATGATTACAATGTTATTTGCGCTGATTTTGAAAGCTCCGTTGAAGGGTTATTTTGAAAAGTCCTTAAAACTCAGTCTTGTATTATTTGCCATTCTTATTGCAGTGGCGCTCAGCCTGGTCGTCACTTATATCGCTGATGCATTGAATATGCTTTTCTGGGAAATGGAATACCTGGAAATTGATACTTACCTGGAAACCTCAAACCCGTGGCTATATGCCATGATCTTTTCCTGTGCCGTACCTGCCTTATTTGAAGAAATTGCGTTCAGGGGGTTTATTTTTGGTGAAATAGAAAAGCAACTGAACACTGAATCGGCCCTGATCATCAGCTCCATTCTTTTTGCCGTCCTTCACTTATCGGCAATCGGCCTGATCTGGTACATTCCCCTGGGCTTTTTGCTGGGTTATGTTCGGAAAAGATATAAGTCCATTTCCTATTGTGTAATTATTCATTTTTTCTA
>JBNKGL010000040.1:0-23999 GCA_050289805.1 Cyclobacteriaceae bacterium | reverse complement strand
AACTGATACTCCGAGCAGGGCTCGTGTTACCAGTAAGATATAAAGATCATCGAGAAAAAATCCCGCGACCCCGGAAATGGCATACAGAACCATGGATGCAAAGAGCAGCTTTAACCTTCCGTACCTGTCGATCAGTTGACCGGCAATAGGTGAAATAGTGGCGATAAATAAAGCGGGAAGGGTTAAAACCATTTTCACCAGGAATTCAGCATTCGGAACATCCTCAAATGCTTCGGACATCTGGGGTAGTGCAGGGGAAATCGTAACCATCGACATGATGGTAAGGCTGCTCACAAGAAGTACGGTGAGTTTGAGTCCTTTGGATTGTTGGGTCATGGAATAAGTGTATATGCGAACCCACTAGTTAGTAAATATTTACAAAACCTCCTAAACTGACATTGGCGCATGTCCTGATTTGGAAAATCGGGCTGATTAAAATCCCTGCCGGATTTGACTTGTGTCAGCATTACAACTTCAGATTCTTTTTATCTTCTCCTCAAACGGAAATACCATGTCGCAAAACCTAAGCCATTTGCTTTCTAGGAAGCGCCTTTCGGATGGACTCCTGCAAGCCCAGGTAAAGGCTGCAAAACAGACGGGGGGGGTGTCTCCTGAATATGCGGACGCTTTGGCTTCACAATTCAATATTGGCCCTGCAAATGTACTGGGCTCATCCTCCTTCTACGATTTCCTTAGACCTGAAAACAGGGGGAAACGCGTTTATGTCTGCAACGGCAGCGCATGCCTGCTTGCAGGAACTCAACAGGATTTACGGAAGAGTATTGAACAGTTTACAGATACCGACGAAATAGGTGAAATGTGCTGCCTAGGAAGATGTCATGAGAATGGCGCCATGCATTTTAACGGCCATAATTACTCAGGGTGTACCAAAACTGATGTTGACGATATTTTGAATGGCAGGAGAACTGATGGTTATGATACCTATCACGTGGAATCAGATTTGGGAAATCCTGTACTCATGCCATGGATGAGCAATTTGGATGATTATATATCACTGATTAACAATGTATTAAATAATCACGAGGAAAAATTACTTGAGGAAATAAAAATCAGTGAATTGCGGGGTCGGGGTGGCGGCGGATTTCCGATGTCTATTAAAATCAATGCGTTGCTGCAGTCGGATTCAAAAACCAAATACATCGTTTGTAATGCAGATGAGGGTGATCCCGGCTCATACTCCGACCGCTACCTGATGGAGCACCGGCCACACCAGGTACTTTTCGGAATGTTCACTACCGGTATTATCACAGGCGCTGAAACGGGTATCGTTTATGTACGCGCTGAATATCCGGATAGCATCAGGATTCTGGAGGATGCGGCCAGGCAATGGAATCAATTGATAAACGATCTTCCGGACGTTTCCTTCCAATTCATCATTATAAAAGGGGCAGGTTCATACGTTGTGGGCGAAGAAACCGCACTGCTGTCTTCCATTGAGGGTCAGCGTCCAGAAGTACGCGTAAGGCCACCGTATCCTGTTGAAAAAGGCCTTTTCGATCAGCCTACGCTGGTAAACAATGTGGAAACTTTTGCCAATATCCCATATATTATTGAACATGGCGGTGAAGTATTCAGCCGCTTCGGTACCGAAAAATCAAAGGGAACCAAACTCGTATCCCTCGATGGTCATTTTAACAGACCCGGAGTTTACGAGGTATTGATGGGAACGAGACTCTCTTATATCATCAACACACTCGGACAAGGCTTTAAAGTTCCCGTGAAGGCGCTGCATATTGGCGGACCCCTGGGAGGTGTGGTTCCCGTTTCATACATTGATTCCCTGACCCTTGATTTTGAATCATTCAGGGAAGCCGGCTTTGAACTGGGCCATGCCAGCATATTGGCGATCCCGGAATCATTCCCAATGATGGATTATCTCATTCATCTTTTCGACTTTGTCTCCCACGAGTCCTGTGGTAAATGCTTTCCATGCCGGCTTGGGTCGAGGCGCGGACTGGAATTATTGCAGAATGCTATCCAGGGCAGGAAAATTGATTCAAATGAGTTTTCAGGTTTACTGGAAGCGCTGAAGGATGGTTCATTATGCGGACTTGGCAGTGGACTCACAACTCCGGCTCGAAATATACTACAGCATTTCAGGTCTGAAATTGAACCTTATTTCAATTATGATTGAGCCGGAAAACCATATCGCATTCATTGATGAGAAGCCTTTTGATTATACGGAAGGTGAAATGCTCATCACGTTCCTGGAACGCCACCTGGGAAAGGGCGACATTCCTACTTTATGTTATGACCCGAACCTAAACCCCGTTGGTGCATGCCGGCTGTGTACGGTGGAAATCAGCCCCGGTCCGGATCAGGACCGAAAGGTTGTTGCATCCTGTCATACACCTGTTCAGCCGGGATTATATGTTTACCCCCATACTGAGAAAATAAAACGGATACGTAAGAACATTCTTGGCCTGGTTGCCGCCGACTACCCATCTGAAACCCTCGTCGATGGGGAAGAAACCGAGTTTTCAAGACTATTGAAAAGATTGAATGTTCAACCTTCCGCCTATGGGAGAAAAGATCAAGGCAGAAGATTCGAACCAGATCACAGTCATCCATACATGATCTCCGACCTGTCGAAATGCATCAACTGCAATCGTTGCATCGCTGCCTGCGATGAGATCCAGGGTGAATTCGTATTGAGTATGTTTGGCAGGGGATATGACAGCCATATTATCAAGGGGGCTAATGAAACCTTCCTTGATTCTGATTGTGTTTCCTGCGGTGCATGTGTTCAGACCTGTCCGACAGGTGCCATTACCGATATTTTTAAGTCGAATATCCATACCCCGGATGAACAGATTACCAGAACCGTTTGCACCTATTGCGGCGTAGGCTGTAATCTTGAGGTCATTCAACAGGATGGAAAAATCACAAAGGTACGAGCCTCGGCAGATGCCGAGGTAAACAAGGGTCATCTGTGTCTGAAGGGACGATATGCCTTTGGATTTTACAATCACCCGGATCGGCTCCGGTCACCGATGCTCCGTGAGAACGGTAAATTCAAAGAAGTAAGCTGGGAGGAAGCCTATGATTTTATCGCGGAGAAACTCGAGAAGATCAAAGCAGAATATGGTCCGGATCATATTGCAGGAATCTCATCTTCCCGATGTACAAACGAAGAGAACTACCTGATGCAGAAGTTTATACGTGCTGTCATCGGAACCAATAATATAGATGGTTGTGCCCGCATCTGTCACGCGCCAACCGCTGCAGGAATGCAGAAGACCTTCGGAACCGGGGCGGCCACCAATTCCATCAAAGACCTTGAACATACCGATTGTATCCTGGTGATCGGCGCAAATCCAACCGAAGCGCATCCTGTAACCGGGGCAAAAATAAAGCAGGCTGCAATGAAGGGGACGACATTGATCGTGATAGATCCCAGGGAGACCACGCTTGCCAAATATGCGGATATCCACCTGCAGTTGAGACCGGGCACAAATGTGGCCCTGCTGAATATGATGCTCTATTACATAATCTCAGAAGGTTATGTTGATCATGATTTCGTTGATTCCCGTACGGAGGGCTTTGAGGAATTTCAACAGGAGATATTGAATGTGGATCTCAATGAAGCAGAAGAGGTTACAGGGGTACCCCGTGAAATGGCGAAAATGGCTGCGCTTGTTTATGCCAAAGCCAACAATGCCATGTCTTTCCATGGACTTGGGGTAACTGAGCATCATCAGGGCACCTATGGGGTGACGCTGGTCGCTGATCTAGCCATGATCACGGGTAATATCGGCCGTCCGGGCGTTGGAGTGAATCCGCTACGCGGACAAAACAATGTACAGGGTTCGGCAGATATGGGGGTTCAGCCTAACCAGGGTGCCGGATATATGGATGTAAGCATTCCCGAAAACCGACTTAAATACGAAAAGCACTATGGCGTACCACTTCCTGATAAGATCGGTTATACGATTCCGGAAATGATCGATGCAGCCCACACAGGCGAGCTCAAGGCACTGTGGATCATGGGTGAAGATGTGGTTCAGACGGAACCAAATACAGATAAAGTCCGTAAGGCGCTGCAAAACCTGGATCTATTGGTGATGCAGGAAATATTCATGTCCGAAACCGCTAAGCTGGCCACCGTAATCTTACCAGGATCGTCCTTCTTTGAAAAGAGCGGCACTTTCACCAATGGTGAGCGAAGGATCCAGCGGGTGAATGCGGTTGTACAGCCACTTCATAATAGTAAACCCGACGGACAAATTGTGACCGAGATAATGAACAGAATGGGCTATGAACAGCCTCCCTATGATGCGGCGTCAGTTCTCAGGGAAATTTCCGGTATAGTTCCATTTTTCAAAGGCGTTAAATGGGAAGAACTAGGAGAGAACGGCAAACAATGGCCGGTGAAGGAGGACGGGGAGGATACTGAAATTTTGCATACGGAGACATTCGGAAGGGGCAAGGGGCTGTTTGTACATACTGAGTTTACGGAAAGTCCGGAAATCGAAAATTATGGTATGGCCTATCCGTTGATACTTACCACAAACCGGGAGCTCGAACATTACAATTGCGGAACCATGACAAGGCGTACCCCGAATCGGGAAATTGTTCCTGAAGATGTGTTGCTCATGAACCCCTATGATGCCGTGAGAAAAGGCATTCAGGATGAAGATGTGGTGCGTATGAAGTCAGCTCGCGGTGAGATCAACATTCGTGTTCATGTGACTGATGAAGTTAAACCCGGCGTGGTAAGTTCCACATTTCATTTTCCGGAAATCATGCTGAATACTGTAACCAGTGATGTTTATGATGAAGTGGCGAACTGCCCTGAATACAAGGTTGTGGCGGTTGATGTGAATCTTGAGTAACCAAATCCGGCCGTATAACCCCGCTGATATAAATTTTAAATAGAGGCAAAGAAATTTTCATACCTTACAGGAAGGGTTTTCTACTAACCAACATTGATATGAAAACATCACTCACGATTCGCCTTTCCTTTATGATGTTCCTGGAGTTCTTCATCTGGGGCGCCTGGTTCGTTACCATGGGCACCTATTTGAGTCAGACGATTGCGGCATCCGACGTACAGAATGCCCAGGCATATGGTACTCAATCGTTGGGTGCTATCCTGGCGCCGTTCATCATTGGGCTTATCGCCGACCGGTATTTTGCAGCACAGCGTATCCTGGGTGCGCTTCATCTGCTGGGTGCGGCAACATTGTTCTGGATCACTTTTCAGGAAGATTTCAGCAGCTTCTATCCGTTGATCCTGATTTATATGATCCTTTACATGCCTACGTTGGCACTTGTGAACTCGGTAGCTTTCCGTCAGCTCGCAGATCCGGAAAAGGATTTTGCCCGAATCCGTGTATGGGGAACTATTGGATGGATTGTAGCAGGCTTCGTGATCGGATGGTTTACCTGGGAAAGCCAGGGCTTGCTGGTTAACACATTCCGGCTGGCAGCGGTAGCTTCGGCAATCCTTGGAATCTTTAGTTTTTTCCTCCCCGAAACACCTCCCGGCAGCAAAGGAAAGGATGTGAGTATTGCGGATATTATCGGTACTGATGCCCTGAAATTACTCAAGGATAAGAATTACCTGATCTTTTTCATTGCCTCCATTCTCATCTGTATCCCTCTCGCATTCTATTACCAGGAAGCCAATAAATTCATGAATGAAATAGGCGTGGAGCAGGCGGCAGGAAAAATGGCACTGGGCCAGGTATCGGAGATTGTCTTTATGCTGCTGATCCCGTTTTTCTTCCGGAGATTTGGAGTCAAGGTCATGTTACTGATCGGAATGGGCGCATGGACCTTACGTTATATTTTCTTTGGGTATGGAAATGCGGAAGACCTCATGGGCTTTATTTACCTGGGAATCATACTCCATGGAATCTGCTATGATTTCTTTTTTGTAACAGGCCAGATTTATACTGAGCAGCGCGCAGGAGAAAATATCAAGTCATCGGCACAGGGCCTGATAACACTTGCCACCTATGGAGTTGGGATGTATATTGGTTTCATAGTGGCCGGACAGATCACTGAAAAATATAACCTTGAAGTCGGGCATGACTGGCATCAGATATGGATGTATCCTGCCGGAATCGCTGCGGCTGTTTTATTATTATTTGCTGTATCATTTAGAGAAAAAAGAGTCAAATCATGAAGATTGCAATGTTAGGGACCGGATTTATCGGTCGGTTTTATACAGACGCTTTACTGGGCAACCGAAGCCGTGATAAGGTAGTGAGCGTTTATTCAAGAACTTCAGAAAAAGGAAAAAAATTTGCCGATGATTACGGGGTGGACTTTTATACCACCAGCATGGAAGACGCCATCAATCGGGATGATGTGGATGTCGTCTGTATCTCCCTTCCGAATCATCTTCACGAAGAAGCCGTCATGCTCTGTGTGAAGCATAAGAAAGCGGTTATCTGCACAAAGCCACTGGGAAGGAATTCCGAAGAGGCATTTCGCATGATGCAGGCGGTAGAGAAGGCAGGAATCTTTAACGGGTACCTGGAAGATCTCGTATATACGCCAAAATTTATCAAATCCTGGGAAGCGGTTCGAAATGGAGCCATTGGCAGAGTTCTCTGGGCAAAATCCAGGGAGACGCATCCCGGTCCGCACAGCGACTGGTTCTGGGACAAGGAAATGGCCGGAGGCGGCGCCATTCTTGACCTGGGATGCCACTGCATAGAAATTGCGCGAACGTTCATCGGGAAGGATATCCTGCCGGTAGAGGTAATGTGCTGGGCCGATACACAGGTGAAACCTATCGATGCCGAGGATCACGCGATCGGACTGGTGAAATATGAGAACGGTGCGATCGGACAGTTTGAGGTAAGCTGGACATTTCGTGGCGGCCTGGATTTGCGGGATGAAGTAATGGGAGAGGAAGGAACTATTTGGAGCAACGGGTTTATGCGTACCGGGCTGGAGATATTCACCTCCGGAAAAAGCGGTGCGTATGTGGCTGAAAAAGCGGAAAGCGACAGCGGATGGTTATTCCCTGTGGGAGATGAACTGAATGAGCTTGGATACTATCACATGTTCAAGGATATGTTTGATGCCATGGAAAATGAAGATCAGCCGCGGGAAACATTCTATGACGGATACATTGTGAATGCCGTGATGGACGCAGCCTATAAATCAGTGGAATCCAAAAAGTGGGAACCTGTGGAGCTGAAGGAATGGCGTGGATTAACAGGCCTCAGCAAGGACAGCCACCTGACGGATTATGATGATGACTATTACCTGATCAAGGAGGAGCAAACGCATTATGGCGACCGAAAGGTGATCATCAAGCACAAGGAAACCGGCAAGATCGAGGAACGCGTCATCTGATCTTTAAAAATATATCCAGATGCGAACAAAGTTCGAATCGATGGTGTTCATTTATAGCAAATAAATACTCACCATGCTCGTTGATATTGTTCTTGCCATTGTCGCCTTCTACATGATGATACCCCTGGTTGCAGGGTATTTTGCCTATTCATATGGAAGATCGTTCTGGCTATGGTTTACAATCAGCACTTTTCTTCCGGTGATCACACATTTCATCCTGATTGCACTTGTTTATTATGACGAGGAGACAACCTCCAAAACGGAACTAAACCGCCGTGAGCGGGCAGAATCGGAACGTATCGTGCGCGAGCTTATTGAAGGAATGCCCGAACTCGGGCCCGTGCAGCAACCACAAAGAATTCTGAATATCCGGAAGCGAAGCTGAATTGCTGGTCTACCAAACTCAGGCATGGGCAAGGTTCTGTTTGACAGGCCGAGCCCACCCCACTTTATGGGGGAAAAATATGACTCCCTGCGGACAATCCGAAGGGGATCAATCAACATTTTATAAGTTGTCGGAAAATTACAATATGTTATTTCTTGCAATAAAAATACAAGGTAAATTGAGCCATGTTCATCCAAAATGAATTTCCGAAGTAGCCCTAATAATCCGATGAAATCCAATACTGGAAATCACTTCTCACATTATCAATTTAGCTTTTAATTGGCCCTTAATTTCTGTAAATTATAAGAGCCTGAACATTACTCAGAGTTATAAGTTAATCTGATAGGCAGATAAAATTTATAAATAAAGATTATCGCATCTTTGAACACGAACAATCTAAATCAATAAAGTAAAATGGAACATAACCACACATCAGCAAGTGACACTAGCTTCAATGTGAACGATTCAAGCAAATGCCCGTTCATGGGTGGACCGCTGAAGTACACAGCAGGAACTGGTACTTCAAACCGTGACTGGTGGCCGAATCAGTTGAATCTGCACATTCTTCGTCAGCATTCAAACCTGTCGGACCCAATGGGAGAGGATTTCGATTACGCAGCGGAATTTAAGACACTCGATCTGGCAGAAGTAAAGAAGGATCTTTACGACGTAATGACGAATTCCCAGGATTGGTGGCCCGCAGATTATGGCCACTACGGACCGTTCTTCATTCGTATGGCATGGCACAGCGCAGGAACCTATCGTATTGCCGACGGTCGTGGCGGAGGTGGAGCAGGAACACAGCGTTTCGCACCCCTTAACAGCTGGCCAGATAACGCGAACCTTGACAAGGCTCGTTTACTCCTATGGCCAATCAAACAGAAATATGGAAGAAAACTTTCATGGGCGGATCTGATGATCCTTGCAGGAAACTGCGCATTAGAGTCTATGGGATTTGAAACCTTTGGCTTCGGCGGCGGACGTGCCGATGTATGGGAGCCTGAAGATGATATCTATTGGGGAGCAGAAGGCGAATGGTTAGGCGATAAGCGATACACCGGAGATCGTGAACTTGAAAATCCGCTTGGAGCAGTGCAGATGGGACTGATCTACGTGAACCCTGAAGGACCTAACGGTAAGCCTGATCCAATGGCTGCAGCAAAGGACATCCGTGAAACATTCGGCCGTATGGCAATGAATGACGAAGAAACGGTTGCGTTGATTGCTGGCGGACATACATTCGGAAAAACACACGGTGCGGCAGATCCTTCAAAATATGTGGAAGCTGAACCGGAAGGAGCCGGTATTGAAATGCAGGGACTGGGCTGGAAGAACAACTTCGGTACAGGAAATGCAGGAGATACAATTACCAGCGGACTGGAAGGCGCATGGACTACCACACCAACCAAGTGGAGCAACAATTACTTCGAGAACCTGTTTGGTTTCGAATGGGAACTGACCAAGAGCCCTGCCGGCGCTTACCAGTGGAAGCCAAAGGATGGAGCTGGAGAAGGAACTGTACCTGATGCTCATGACCCTGCCAAGAGTCATGCGCCATTCATGCTGACTACAGACCTTGCCCTGCGCGTGGATCCTGAATACGAAAAGATCTCACGTCGTTTCTACGAGAACCCAGATGAGTTCGCCGATGCATTCGCTCGTGCCTGGTTCAAACTTACGCACCGTGACATGGGACCTAAGTCCCGTTACCTCGGTCCGGAAGTACCTGCTGAAGACCTGATCTGGCAGGATCCGATTCCGGAAGTAACACACGAATTGATCAATGATCAGGATATTGCTGGACTGAAAGACAAGATCCTCGCTTCAGGACTTAGCGTTTCGGAACTGGTTTCAACTGCCTGGGCTTCTGCATCTACTTTCCGTGGATCTGACAAGCGTGGCGGTGCTAATGGCGCACGAATTCGTTTCGCACCTCAGAAAAACTGGGCTGTGAACAATCCGGCTCAATTGTCGAAAGTACTGGATGTACTGGAAGGAATCCAGGGGGACTTCAATGACGCTCAGTCAGGCAACAAAATGGTTTCTCTTGCAGACCTGATTGTTCTTGCAGGATGCGCGGGAATTGAAAAAGCTGCGAAGAATGCCGGCCATAATATTTCTGTTCCATTTACGCCCGGACGTGCAGATGCATCGGAAGAGCAGACAGATGCGGAAGCATTTGCCGTTCTCGAACCGACTGCGGATGGTTTCAGAAACTACAAGGCAAATGACGCAAGAATTTCAGCGTCCACAGAGGAGATGCTTGTCGATAAAGCACAATTGATGACGTTGACTCCTCCGGAGATGACTGTTCTTGTCGGTGGAATGCGCGTGCTGAACACCAACTATGATAAGTCGAAGCATGGTGTATTCACGGATCGTCCGGAAGCACTTACCAACGATTACTTCGTGAACCTACTGGATATGGGCACCAAATGGGAAGCCACATCCGATTCACAGGAAGTTTTTGAAGGACGCGACCGTAAGACTGGAGATGTGAAATGGACCGGAACACGGGTGGATCTGATCTTCGGATCAAATTCTGAACTCCGTGCACTGGCAGAGGTTTATGGCTGTGGAGATTCCCAGGAGAAATTCCTGAAGGATTTTGTAGCCGCATGGACGAAAGTTATGAACCTTGACCGTTTCGATTTGAAATAATTCGATCAGGTTTTGAATAGTTAGTAGAGGCGGTCTGGTTTCAGGCCGCCTTTCTTTTTTGGATATCATAAAATTTAAAAGTGATTTGGGGTTGTCCGCCAGAATTAGGTTCTTCCCCACAATAAGGGGCTTGGGGTGGACTGTATTTTACACGATGATGGTATGCGTCAATCCGAAGCCCTTTTCCACGCTGCCGGAGATATGGCCCAGTTGCGTTTCCACGCCATCCCGAAACACGCCGTCTTTACTGTTGACAACATAGCCCGACATCCCCTTGGTATAACCTTTATCACTGGCGGAATTTACCTGGGCAACTGCGCTGTCCTTTCCCTCAGGAAAAGCGATTTGGGATATCATTAACGATTTTCCATCGGCCGACTTAACCTCATAATGAATATGCGTGGAACGGCTGGTGTACCAGCCCGGGAAGATGGAGGTAAAGGCAACCTTGCCATTGGAATCAGTGGTCTGACGCCCCCTCAGGAAATGCTCCTCCCGCATATCGGTTTTCTGAAGCCTGTGTTCTCCATATTCTGAGTACAGACCGTCCTTGTCACAATGCCAGACATCGACGATGACACCAGCCATTGGCTGACATCCGTTATTCCGATCCAGGATGGTCAGCTCCATATCCAAAGGAATCCCTGTGCGGTCTGCCCGGATATCTTTCCTGATAAGCGTATCCGGTTCATGCGTGGTGAAAGGACCCGGTGTATCGCGGGCTGTTGGCGTACAGGCGTCAGTTGAATCATTTTTAGAAACAGTAATGGCAAATGGCACGGCCATGAAGCCAAGACCGACGGATGCGAGGAATTTACTTCTTTTCATTTGGAGGAGATTTTTTCAGAATATAGAAAAAACACTGATTATTTCCATCAAATCATCTAAAATACAATCAGTTACCGGGGCTTTGAAGAATAAGAACTTCTTCGTCCATTACCGTTCCTATGAAAATGAATTCGCCGTACTGACAGGCAACAGATGACGCAGACAGCTTCTCGCCAGTATCCAGGTACAGCCTTTCAATATCGTAGTCATCCTTATCGGAATAGGTGATTTTTAAAACTTCCGATGGAGCAAATTCTGATTTTCCCGTCGCATAGGATGTAAATTTCAGCAGGTTGGGATGTCCGGCAGTATACAGGACTCCGGATTCATCCAGCTCAATATTATCCGCACCGGTGCCGCACTTTATGTTGCCTATAAAATCAATTGATCCAGCCGCTGCTTCATGATATACCTTGATCGTAAAACGCCTCGGAGAAGCCACATACAGAAGTGACCTGTCACGATCGTAATTGATCCCATTGGCATAGGCAATGTTTTCTGCCGCTTCTGTAAAGGATTCTCCATCATAATACAGCACATTGGAGAAGGCAATTCCTCCATAATCTTCCAGGAGCCTCATAAAGCCCCGTATATAACCATGATCGTTGGTGATGTAGAATTTATCGGGGGCTGTGTGTACGAGATCATTCGGACTCACCAGGGCAGGATCTGTTATGGTCTCCTCATGCGACAGTACTGATCCGTCGAAGGTGAAGACTTCTACCGAATGGTATTCCGAAGTGTGGTTAATGGCGACGACCTGGTAGATTTCGCCGGTCTGGATCATTGAGATTCCGTGCGGGTTAAATTCACCTTGAAAAGAAGAGGAGAGGAGCACAGGCTTCCATTCCGGCTGCTTCAGGTCGACCAGGTATAACCCGTTCACAAAGTCATCGGTGGGATCATAGAATTTGCGGTCAGTCGCGGAGATGATCAGGAAGCTGTCGGAACGGCTTATGGCCATATCCTCAGAGCCCGGGAGGATCATCATCCCGGCCACATCAAGTTCAGAATGATTCTCTACGGTTCGGAAAAACCCGGTGGTGATAAAGACATACAGTACCAGCAGAAGAATGAGAATGAGCAGGATACCTATAATCTTGACTATGCGGATAACCATCTCTAACGTTTTTTAAACTTAACTTCGAAAACAAGAACAATGATTTATTCCGGTTTCACAAACTAATCTGTTTTTAAAACAGGGGAATCAGACGAGGTCAGTCTGCGGCTTTCTTTCGAACATCAAATAACTGTAAAGGTTCTGTTTTTCCCCTGAGTTGAATATTTCCAATATGTTCAAAGTCAAGGGCAGAAAACAGACCGGCTACCTTGTCATGGATATAATCTGAAATGAGCAATTTACTGTTATACCTGTTGCATGTTTCCTGAATACGTGATGTTGTATTGAGCACATCGCCGGAATAGGCAATTTCACGTTTGATGATTCCGATCTCACCGGCAATAACTTCACCACCATGGATCCCGGCTTTAAATTCCGGCTGTACCTGGTAACATTTTTGGAAATTTTCATCTCCCGATATAGAATCTGATATATCAAAAAAACACATTATGGATCTCTGAAAGCTTTTTGGATGTTTCATATTCCAGCTCACCACTATTTCATCACCCACATACTGGTAAATTTCCCCGTTGTGCTTGAGTATTGATGGGGTCATGGTGGTGTATGCGTCCTTGAGGAACTGGAAATACTGTTCATTGCCCAGTTTTTCAGCAATCGTAGTTGATGATTTCAGATCAAGGAACATGAAGATCCGTTCTTCCGGCCTTGGGTGGAAGTATTTGCCCATGAGAAATTTGCTCAGTACCCCGGGACCGTATTTGTCATTGACCTGAAGAAAAAACAATGTGCCAAGACCGATCACAAGCCAATTCACATACTGGATCAGTATGGGCAAGGCATGACGGGTTACTGTAAGATCCGGAGCGGGAGGGAAGATGCTGAATTGGACGGAGATTGCATTAATGATCAGGTAAACACAAAAATAAATCAGCGAAAAAGTAATAAAAATACTGATTAGCGCACGGCCATAACTGATCGACCGGAGCCAACGGTTCCAGACAAATACCAGAATACTTCCACCGATAAGTCCGGCAACCATTCCGACAACAATATTTATCAACAGGTAGGGGACGGCCATCTCGCTGCTGAAATTCAAATCCAGGAAAATAATAACCGAATACTGAATCAGGAATTCAAATGCCGAAATGATCATCCAGGACAGGGTGATCAGGAGTACCTGGTGAAGCTGAAATTTCAGCCGGTTATTGGGAGACTTCACAAGCGTTCGTGTAAACCAATGAGCATACTATCAATTTAATAAATTTAAACATGAGCCAACTGATTTGTAGTATTATTAATACCCTGCTAATGCTATAATTTCATCGGGATTTAGCCTGCTTAGCTCCAAAATATTCTTACCACTTTTATCCATTGCCTGTCTTACCAGGAAGTTTCCGGCCCGATATCCGATCGATGTTCTGCCGTCCGGATGTTCTCCCATAACCCAATCGGAATAGCTGGCGTCCAGTGGCAAGGCCAGGATTTCCTTTACCCATGTACCGGCCTCATCGGGATAGGCATTTACCTGGTTGATATCTCCCGTGTAGATTTCTGCAAAAACCACGGCAAGACCTTCATTGACCATGGCATTTGGAATACCCGGACCGAAATGATTATCCTGAATGGCCCAACCCCGTGATAAATGATGGTATTCATGGAAGATGGTTGTTCGCAAGCCTTTTCCCAGGGCCTCAACATTGCCTCCCTGATAGCTTTTTGATACCTGAATAGTGATCAAAGCCGGAGAATTCCTGTCCGTTCGACCGACGACACCATGGACAATATCAATATTCCGGTCCGTACCTTCAACCATCACTTCTATGTTGTCCGGCAGGTTTGGAAGCAATTTACGAACCTCCAAATCAAGGTCATCGATCATCTGGATTATTATGGATTTCTCTTCCGTCGTAAATTTTATAACGTCTTCTTTGAAAGCGACATTCACCTTTGGAGAGGTGGCAAAAACATTGAAGCCGGCGATGCACAAGAGAGTTATCAATGCTTTCCGGATTTTAAATAAATTGATCATATCGGGTCCTTTAAATAAAGGACGACCGACATAGTTTTTTGTTACACCAGCGGGGTTCTTCAGGATAATCGTATTTGTAACTTGAATGATTTATAAACTGGCGGGAGATATGTCTACGAATAAGCTTATAAAAATCATTCCGTAGGGGTTACCGATTAATTCACAACGGTATTTATTCCTGTAAAAAATCAATTATTTATTTAGTTATGAAACGATTACGTTTAATTTTTATGTGTTTGTCGCTGGTCGCCTTTGTCGCATCTTGTAACGATGACGAACCGACTGCAAATATTTCAATTAATGCGGTTCAAAGTGATCTCGGAGGTGATGTAACAGGTGATGGCGGAAGTATTATAAGAAGCTATTCCTGGAATAATCCACAGGCGCGTGCGGAGTATAATATGGATATAACAGCTGCAAAGGGTGGTTCTTTCAGACTCGTTATGGAAGATGCTGATGGGAATGTGGTTTCAGATTATACCCTTACCAGGGGTGTAGGGGATGATTCAAAATATGGAGTTTCAACAGAAGGAACGCCAGGTGACTGGACAATAACCATCACATTAACCGATTTTGTCGGTGACGGGAGTTTCTCAATAAACCCCGGCGCATAAGGAAAGTTTCCTATTAAACATTTAATATTAACCAATCCCAATGGATTGGTTTTTTTATTTAAAAACTAACATTTGATTTCTTCAACCCTAACTCAACCAAACACACAAATGATTGCAGGAGTATGGAATTTACCTGGAATTGAAATGCAGGGCAGGTTGCACAGGGAGGCCTGACCGTCTGTAGTTTTCGGGAAGGCTCCGAAATAATTTGATCTTTATTCAGGGCAGATAATACGGACATTTGTTGTAAGAATCTTTATCTTGAATGATCCGTACTATCATGTTTTACCTATGAATATTATTCATCGGGCTTTTTCTACTCCGGAAAGCACCGCCATTATAGCAAATGGCAAGTCCTACACGTACAAGGAATTGCTGAGGTCTTCTCACGCCGCAGCCCGTCAACTGTTAGACGACAAAACAGATCTGCAGGAGGCAAGAGTAGCTTTTATAATCAAGCCAGGCTTTGATTATGTGAAGATCCAATGGGGCATTTGGCGAGCCGGCGGCGTTGCCGTTCCTTTACATCATGGCAGTCCGCCTGATGCCATACAATATATCCTGGAGGACACAAAGGCCGAATTCCTCGTGGCAGAAAAGGAATACCTCGCAGAATTTGAAAAATATACCGGTTCCAGCGGTATCCGGCTAATTGCCAATGATGAATTTCCGGATGACGATAGGGTCCTGCCGGAAATTGATTCGAACCGACGGGCGATGATCCTTTATACGAGTGGCACAACCGGATCGCCCAAGGGAGTAGTAAGCACGCATGCAACCATCGAGGCCCAGATCAAAAGCCTTGTTGACGCATGGGAGTGGAGTAGGGAAGACCATATCCTGAATATCCTGCCCATGCATCATGTACATGGTATAATCAATGTGCTGAGCTGTGCGCTATGGGCCGGGGCCACTTGTGAATTCCTTCCAAAATTTGATGCGAAATCTGTGTTTGACGTGCTCACAAGGGGGGATGTGACACTTTTCATGGCCGTCCCAACCATCTATCATAAACTCATCGCCCATTGGGAAACATTGCCGGCCGGAGAGAGATCCGACATTTACCAGAATCTCAGCAAACTGAGACTGATGGTTTCCGGTTCTGCCGCGCTGCCTGTATCGGTGATGGAAAAATGGAAAGAAATAAGCGGACATATACTGCTGGAACGATACGGGATGACCGAGATTGGAATGGCCATCAGTAATCCGTATCATGGTGAAAGACGACCGGGGCATATAGGGCAACCGCTGCCCGGTGTATCGGTTAAGCTGGTGGATGGCGAGTTCGAAGAAGTGCCGGAGGGCGACCCCGGAGAAATCCTGGTGAAAGGGGCGAATGTATTTTTGGAATATTGGGAGCGGCCGAAGGAAACAGCAGATGCATTTACTATAGATGGTTGGTTTAAGACAGGTGATATAGCAATCTATGATACAGGTAGTTATAAAATAATTGGGCGAAGTTCTATAGATATAATAAAATCAGGTGGGTATAAAATATCAGCACTGGAAATAGAAGAGATTTTACGCCTTAGAGAGGAAATTAAGGACTGTGGGGTGGTGGGTGTTGCTGATGACGAGTGGGGTGAACTGGTATGTGCGGCCGTAGTCCTGGCTGGTGAGGGAGGCGAATTTCACGCGGATGAAATTGATCAGTGGATCCGGACCAAGTTACCTCCATATAAAATCCCCCGGAAGTACATCTTCCTGGAAGATCTCCCCAGAAATGCGATGGGAAAAGTGACCAAAAAGGAACTGAAACAACTCTTTACGAATCGTATGAACGAATGAGAATCTATGGTGTGGCCATATTAGCAGCGTGTTATCTGGTCGGGCAGCTTGTCGGACTATATTTAGGCCATTGGCTGGGAATTGGCGGTAACGTGGGAGGTGTGGGTTTTGGAATGTTGCTGTTGATATTTATGAATGGCAAGATGAAGGACTCCATGCCGAAAGTGAAAGACACGAAAGACGGAATTTACTTTTGGAGCGCCATGTACATTCCGGTGGTGATTGCCATGGCAGCAACCCTGAATGTAAGGGCAGCGGTATCAGGAGGGTGGGTCGCGGTACTTGCGGGAATTATTGCGACCTCGGCATGCTATTTCTTTGTTCCGTTTATTTCAAGGATGGCCAGCGCTAAAAACAACCCATGATGGAGATCCTGGAACAATTTCTTGCTAAAAATGGACTCGTCCTGGCCTTCTTATTTACGGGGATAGCCCTGTTTATTGCCAACTGGTTTTCAAAAAAAGTGATATTCAGCAAAATCCCGGGCGTTGCTATTGCCATTTTCGCCGCGTTGGTCCTGGCATATTTTGGTGGGGATAAGGGGGTTGCGAGCTATCCGGCATTTGCCGGCCTTGCAATACTGGGAGGGTCTATGTTCAGGGACTTTACCATCGTCTCGACTGCCATGGGCGTCCACTTTTCAGAGCTCCGTGCAACCGGTCTTGCAGGTGTATTATCATTGTTGATAGGGGTGACCATCACCTTTTTTATTGGCGGATCGATTGGCTATGCCATGGGTTATACCGATGCCGTTAGCTTTACAACCATCGGCGCCGGTGCATGCACGTATATTGTCGGGCCGATCACCGGAGCTGCCATTGGCGCTTCTTCAGAACTGATTGCGATCAGCATTGCCGCAGGAGTGATGAAAACGGTTTTTGTGACCATTATTACCCCCATAGTAGCCAAACGCATGGGTTTGGATAATCCCACGACAGCTATGATTTTCGGAGGTATGATCGGAACCACGAGTGGTGTGGCCGCCGGACTGGCAGCTACGGATCCGAAGCTCGTCCCATATGGGGCCATGACTTCGACGTTCTATACAGGAGTTGGGGTTTTACTTTGTCCGAGCGTATTTTACCTGGTGGTGCTGGCTATTCTGGGGTAAGTCCAGAGAATTAATCCAAATTGCTGAAGGAATTAATTTGAATTCAATTCAGACTCAATATTTACCCATTTTATCTGCCATTTTCCATCCTGATTAGCTGTTGTGAAAAAGAGATATTGATTGTCAGGTGTTACATACGGATTCCCTTGTCCGCCATTATTTATTTGATCATTTAATCTTTTCGTTCTTGTCCAGTTACCCTGACCATCGTTGAAGCTCACATATAATTCAAGTTGATCCCCGATGGTTGCAAAAACAAGGAATTTCTCGTCAGGTGAAACGTAGGGGGTGCATTTCCCGGCATTCAGTGATATCGACAGTTTTTCGGCGTTCCGGAACTTGCCGTCAACCTGCTTCGAATGATATAAGTCCATATCACTATAATCCAGATTACTTGAATGAAAATACAGGGTGCCGGAACTAGCAATTACAGGATGGGAAACCAATTTATCCCTCATATTCGGAATATCCACAAAAACAGGCTCAGTCCATGAGCCATCAACCTTATCTGATTTCCAAATGTGCCATGTGGGTTGAACATCGATGCGATCAACAGGTCGGGTCGAGCTGAAATAGACGGAGTTGCCGTCCGGGGAAAAGCTCATGCCATGTTCGTCATACTTGCTGTTGAAAAACGCGGTTTCTGGTTCGGTCCATTGTTCATTTTCTTTCCGAACTACGTACACATCAAAATTTTCAAAACCTGGGTCGGAGAGGGTGTAGTAGTATTCCTGCATGTCCTGACTCAGTATGCCTTTATGAATGATTTTACCATCGGGTACTAAATCCGGCATAAATGCCACAGGTACAGTGCCCGGTAATTCCTGGTTTATAAGATCCATAGTGTGATGTCCTTTTTCAGGATTACAGCTGTACAGGAATAGCAATAAAAGAAAGCTCAAATAGTGATTATTCATTTGCCCTTAGAATATCGATAATTCACAGTATCTCTTACTGGTCCATTAATAAGTTCAGAAGTGCTTCTGTGTCATATCTTATTTGATCAGAAGCCCACTTATTGTATTTATAAACGTCGCGTTCAGCCAGTAGTTTATTATTAAACAAGCGGTATTGTTCACCTGCTAAATTCTGTTTCCAGCTGGTGCTGTATTCGGTATCAGGGGCAGGAATTTGGTACATCGAAAACATATCGACTGCGTTTTCGAACACAAGGTTGCTTAAGAGCCTTTTTTGATCGACTTCTTCCTTATATTTTTCAATGTATTTGTACTGGCTTTTTAATCTCAGGATGGCTTCTTTTTTATCCTGGCTAAATAAAGAAAGATTGCCCGTGCTTATTATTTCGTCAAGGGTAAAAGCCGTACTGTAGAATACTGTGCTACTAAACCTGATACTGTCCATCTTCCGAATGACTACATCAAGTTCCTTATTGGGGCTTTGGAAATATGATATATAATTTTCGATAGATTCTAATTGAGCATTAGATACACTATCCTGCATATTGAGGGCATATAAATCAACCTTGAGTTCTGTTATTAAACTTTGCTCATACGTTATTCGCTGTCTGTTTTGTTTTGAAAGTTCATTCTGATTATTGACTTGCAGGGCAATCAGGATCCCGATTACGACCAGTACTATTTCGCCAATCGCATAAATCAGGTACCTGATGAATTTATTTTCTGAGAGTAGTTTTTGGCGAATCTTTCTAAAGAATTTGATCATAGGAATCGGTCAAGGGGGGAGTCAATTAGTTCCGACTTTTGTTATTGTTCTGTATAGTTTTTTCAGTATTGCGCTTCACAATTTACAATAATTCTTTTGTCAAGAACGGCGCAGGCCTAAATTTCGGTTTCAGATCAAAAAAATCCTGTCCGGAAGAATATGAGCCGATCTACTGACGCCTTTATTTATTTTGTCATTTAGGATAGAGAAAAGCATCAATCTTATCAAACCATGGCGAGATTACAATTGCAATCATCAGGGCAAATGATATGATCGTCACGAGTATACCTGCTATAGTCGCCCGATGAATCTTTCGAATTGTAAAAATGTCATACGCCAGCGGAACAATAATCCACGTTAGAATCATAGCGAGAACCACTACAGGTGTTGACCAATCAAAAATAGATCCAACCCTGGTCCAGGCAGGAGAGACGAGGTTTACCAGGGCTACCAGCATCAATCGTTTATGTGCCTGGGATTTTCCTTTATTTATGAGCATGATACTTGCAAAATACAAGCCGGCAAAGACGAGAACGTCCCTGGACTCACCGATTAATCTCCTGGGGTCTCCCCACAGGTATGTTATGTAAATTCCAACAATGGTGGCAACTACGACCAGGACATGAGCAATCTTCACATTTTGCTTATGCCGGTTTAATTTGTTGTTGAGAATTAGCTTCGACTGCCAGGTGAATAGAAGTAGCCAACCCAGTGTCGTTATTATATGTATAATTACATAGGGCTTATAATATCGCTCCAGTCTTGCAGGCTGCACAAATGCGACGATTCCAAAAGCCAGGATAACAAATAAAATGGATGCCACTCCAGTATAATACAAGAATTTTGATTGGTGTTTTTTCATCATTGAATTCTGATATGAATTGATAATATCCGATACTTTCTGACCAGGAGTGAAAAATTTAATTTACTTGAAAAATCTGCTTTGTGAATCGCGATTTAAATGTTGAGTTTGTATAACTGAATGTGCTTTCAGTTCAACTGATAAAAATCCACTGCTGATATCAATAACCTACAATCTACTTTCGGCGCACATAAGCGCTTTATTCCCAGATGTATTCTCTGCTGATTCCGATGCGTCTAATTGCTTTCTCAATTTCACTCATGTCGTATTTGGTTGTTAAGCTGTCCGCATGGACTTCAACCAAAAGATCTGATTTTTGCATTTGATTTTGAAGCTTTTGATCAATAATTACCCTCAGTTCTGTCTCAAATTGATTTTTTGAAATTCTAGATCCTTCCAAAAGCAAAATTTCAGGTCCAACTTGTACGATGATAATTTCTTTTTCTCCACATGATGAGACAAGTATAAATAGAAGGACAATAAGAACTTTTTGTATACGGGCTGAAGTAAGCTGTCTCATAAATAGTGATAAGTATTCAATTTACAAGAAATCTTCTCAACTGAAACCTGTCGGGCGATATTCCATTCATTGAGAAGGGAATAAATCGCATAATGAATCTGTAGTTTGAGTCATTCTGGTCAGGCTTCCGCAAGTTAAAATTCGAGCAGATTTATGTGATATTTTATAATTGGAGAAAGAAGAGGGGTGAGTGATGCTTTGGAGAAAGGACGTCAAAACCCTCAATTCTTCCCGACTTTAGAGGGTCCGATTGAAAAGGTGATTGTAACTGTATGTCCCACCAAATTTATTATTTATATACAAAAACCACTGGTCTCACGATCATGCCATCGCCGTTCTCAATGTTAAGGGGCTGGCCTATGAAGAGCATTTTCTCCTTTTGCAGGAGCTGGCCGACATTGAAAAGTTGTTCATACACCGGAATACCCCGGCTTAAGAATTCAAAATGGACAGGCGCTATTCGTTGAAGCGCTGATGCTGAATTGACTTCAGTTGGGTTATCATCACTGTCGACATTAAATGAATCTGTCCCAAAAGCATTAACAGGGAGTTGAGCCAAATATTCTGCAGCTTCCTGTGTTAATGCTATCCGACGGGGTATTTCATTCTTCGCCGGTAAGGTGTAGTTGGTATATATTAAAACGATATCTCCTGGTTGAATATCATATTTTTTGATCTCGGATAATGAGACAGTCCTTCCGAATGCTAAGTGGCTCGCGTCAATTACTTTCAGGGGGCCAATAAAATCATCAGCTGAATAACTATTGATTCCTTCCGCAAAATTCACATGCCTGGGCACATCAACATGGGGTCCGCCATGATTGAAGATTGTGAGATAGGAATTGTACGATATTAACTTCCCGTCGGCAAATTCCGATTCCTGTTGAATTACTTTAAAAGAGTTGGATTCCTCAAAACCATAAAGCTCCATAAGTCCTCCCCATACGCGTTCGGGGAGATCCTCGGTTACAAGTGCCCCGAGATCGATGATTTCAACAGGGGGGATGACATCCTGTTTTTCCGACCTTGAAGCACATCCGAGTACCAGGGTTACAAGAAATATTTGAATTACGTATTTCATGAGCCTTGACAAGCATGGGACTGATGATATACAATTTAATGATTTAAATGTAAATGTATTTCTACTTTCTCATCAGAAGTTGCTTAAAACCGATTTACTGACTGGTTACATCAGGTTAACTTCCCACTTGTCAGAGTAACAGGGATCAGGTTAAAGCGCATTTTTAATGGTTTTCTCAATTTCTGAGACTAAAGATTTATTAAAACCTGAGTGTGAATAAATCACCTTTCCGGATCTGTCGATAATGAAAAGGGTGGGGTAGCTATCCGCACCATATTCCTCAGTTATTTTCCCTGCATTCAGCAATACAGGATATTTGACGTTGTGTTTTTTAACAAATTTTTCGATTTCTTCTTTTGAATCGTAAGAATTCAGACTCAATAATTCAAAATCCTCATTCCTGTATTTATCGCGCAGTTCATTCAAATAAGGAACGCTCGATATGCAGGGTCCGCAGTTCCTGATCCAGAAATCGATCACAACCACCTTGCCTTTCAGATCACTGAGGGAGACTTCCATGCCATCATCGTAACTTTTTAACTTCCATTCAGGGGCGAGGGAGCCCCGGGATAATTGCTTAGGCCGGGCTTTGCTTTCGGCAGGTTTAAATTCGTTGGTATAGGTGGAATAATACCATGAATTTATATTGGGTACGGCTGGATTCAGATTGATGTTGGCAAAATTCGTCCTGATAAAATCCTTATCCAGGTCATTTCTTTGAAGTATCTCAACCGGAAGATACGTATCCGGATCAACCATTATTTCATAAATGAAGTTGTACTGCGTTTGCATGTTATCGAACTCTTCACCCAGGTTCTGGATACGGCGTTTGCCAATATTGACTGTGATTAATTTATAGTCATGACCATTGATAACCACATCCTCGATGGATTTCTTCGAACTATGATCGGCAATTATCAATGGCAGAGCGTTTCTCAAAGTAATAATCGAATTGTACAGGAAGGAGAGACCCTCAAATTCTTCCTTTCCAGGATTCGCCTTTACCTGAATGGTCTTCTCCGATTTATTCAATTCAAATTTTTCTGTTCCGTTATAAAACATCTTGAATTTCGGATCTTCAATCTGGAATGCAAATTCAATTGGCTTGCCCGATAATGAGAAGTCGAAATAACACGTCCAGTTGGATATGACATGATAGTCTTCGGATGCATAATTAAGCTCCCTGGTGATATCATATTGAAACGTTTCCAGGCTGTTGAGCTTGTCGGAAACTCTCCTCAGTATCAATTCTGCCGGTTGCTGGCTATTTTGTGAAAATGCGGGCGTGATCAGAAAAATGTAAAGGATTAGGAATAAATTCTTCATTGCGAATTGTTGAGCTTTTATTTATTCAGTTATTAACTGTGTATTAGTTTTTCGATGCCAATTTGATGCCAATGATAAGCCGGCTTCACAATAAGTCACAAAAGCGGTGATATTTTTAACAAAGTTTAACAAACTCCAGCTATCCGGCGGAAATAGTAGTGATAACGAAAGATGAGATGGGGGTTCAATCTTGTATCATAAAGCACAGCATAGGTATCTTCTGTGAGTCGTAGTTCCTTCATTGGCTCACCCAGTTTATAGAAAATTGTCTCGTATTCCTCAACAGTGACAAGGGAAGGGTATTCCAGTACATTGGTTAGTAGGGAGGTATTTAATATTTCTATTTAACATAATATAAATTATATAACAACATGAGTGATTTGCGTATGCGGAGCATTTAATATAAAATCAGTTATCGGGCGACAGTACGATAACGGCTATGATTTTATGTTAAAGCAAATCACGTGATGCTTACATTTTAAACCCTGCAATCATCACAATTTAAAATTTGTACTATCTTAGATTTTAATGATTCGTCTGAGCAATGATAAATTTACTTTAAAGTCTGATTCTGATCCCGGTAATTTATTAAAGTCAATACAAGCAAATACATTCGATCATTCGTTGGTGATGACATCTACGAAAAAAAGTTTTATTGGCCGGATCAGACTCATTTAACCTCGCCGTTGTAG
>JBNKGL010000039.1:0-24062 GCA_050289805.1 Cyclobacteriaceae bacterium | reverse complement strand
ATCGATGATGGATCTCCTGGTGACCTATATGGTGCATGGCTGATTACTGGCAGACAGCGAAACGGTGAAATTTCACGGAGCACTCCCGGTGTTCGTAAAACCATGAAAATCCTCTCCGGAACACGGTTTCAGTGGATTGCCTACAACACGGAAACCGGCGAATTCTTCGGAACAGGAGGTGGTACGTATACGACTGAAAACGGAAAATATACAGAGAATATCGAATTCTTCTCGAGAGATAATTCCAGGGTGGGCGCCACGCTTCAATTCGACTACGATATCAAAGACGGCGAATGGCATCACAGCGGTTTCAGCAGCAAAGGCGATCCATTGTATGAAATTTGGACAAACAGGGCTGATCTGGATTAAACTTAGCTTACATATTTTCGCCGGAATTCCGTATTTATTGAAACACTCCACCCCAATCCCCATCGTTGGGGGTAAAAAGTGAATTGTTGCGGACATTAATAAATGGTTAGCCAGAATATTTACGATCGTAATTTGATGAGCGGATTCAATTGAACCAAAATGGATTGATACCTTTGGGATATGTCAACGAATCGCCAGAAACAAGCCAAAGTTCTAAGGACATTCAGAAAGGTTCACCGGTGGACCGGCGCTGCATTATTCTTGCTCTTTTTCCTGATCTCCATATCCGGTCTTTTGCTTGGCTGGAAAAAAAACAGTGGCGGGTACATTCTGGCTGATACTGAAATTGGTACGACTCCAGACTTGCAACAATGGGTTTCGTTCGACTCACTCAAAAACCAGGCAATATTTTATTTGCATCAGGAGGTTGACCCGGACCTTTCACCAGAAATAGATCGGATGGATGTGAGACCCGATAAGGGAACAGTTAAAGTCCGGTTTAAGGATCATTACTGGGGTGTCCAGATTGACGGCGCTACCGGTAAATTATTGACCGTTGAGCAGCGGAGATCCGACTTTATCGAAAGTTTGCACGACGGATCGGTAATTGATAACATCGGGCTGATTCCAGGCGGCTACTTTAAATTATTTTATACTTCTCTCACAGGCATAGCACTTCTCACATTTACCATTACAGGATTCTGGTTATGGTATGGGCCCAAGTATATGCGTAGGCTGAATCACTGAGTGGGAAGAAAAAGCATCACCCGTTCGTCTGCCTTAATATCATCAACATGAGCTGCAGCACTCATGGAATCTGATAATGCATGGAGGTGGAGGAAGGATGTATGGTGTGTGAAAATACCCTGATGACTTTCAGAATAAAATCCCAGTATTCTTGCCGGCTCATCGGTCAATTTCCCATTCAGACCGGAAGACTTATGCTTTTCATGGGTATGTACCGCATCATCTTCAGGCCAGTCGATAATGTGCCACTTGAGTGATGCAAACCGTCCCTCAAGTATAAATGGAAATGGTTTGGTTGTGTCAACTCCTCTGTCTGAAGCCGTCTTTTTTATAAACGATTGGAGATCACCCATGTCTTCGATCCGAATGCTAACCGGGCTAGCCTTCCATTCCTCAACATGTGCATATACCAGCAAGGTGGCGCCCCCTGTATACGATGGATCAGTACTGATACTTCCGTTAGAAACATGACTTCTGACGACCTTCCCGTTCACGATGATGAACTCTCCTTTGAGGCCAGCCACCGCACCTAATCCATACAATCCTTCCCGGCCAGCCAAAGAATCAAGGCAAGCCGCGGAACCCGTAAAACCCTGCTGCATGGTCTTTCTTAGCGCACCGGCATGATATACCTCCCCATCCCATGTCTGGGCAAAGACCGGCTGAAGAAAACAATACATCAGGATAAACACACAGCTGCGCATTACTTAATTTTTTGAAGTGGTGTTAAAAAAACAGAAGGCTTCCCGCCCATTTGGTAAAAGTATGCATTCTTACCTTTAACCAAAACCAAACGGTTCCTTGGAGTCTGCTCATCATCCACATGTATATCAATCGAAATCACCGCACGCGAAAATTGATTTGCTGTCAACTCAATACTTCTGGGTTTATCAAAGCCAGTAGTCATTACCTTCATTTTTTTAATTCGCTTCACCGGGATCCGAACAGAATTGGATTCATCAACAATCAATTGATTCTTTATCCCTGGAGCAAATGCACAATGCTGAATTACAGGTGATCTTACCAGGTTATAAGGTTTTCCATTGATGAAGAAAGTGATTATTTCAAAGTCATCCTTATCCTTGCGTATTTCCTGATTATCCCTGTAGACTGTTCTTGAATAATCTATGAGAAGTTCCAGGGTATCTGATACTGCAGAATCAATCGGATTAAATTCTACATACTGTGTTCGCTCCGGCATATGCGGATTTAAACGGATACCCTCAGGGGTATCTGTCCATATACCTTCATTGGCGTGCGTTTCACCCTTGCCGGGAAATAGAATATCCGTTGTTTCCAGTTGAAACTTTCCGTTCGGATAGAATTTCAGAGTTGTGAAATGATCGGAAAATACTTTTACCTCCTGGGCACATAATAGCCCAAATGACATTATTGACAGCATAAGGAGGATCGTTTTCTTCATCGGTGATGGCGATATTATGGTGTTTATGAGAATATACGCTTACCATTTATAAACGTTCATTATTCCAACCTTTTATCCGGCACCTTGTTGTATGAAAAAATAGTCAGGGGGAAATGACCGACCACCCCGGATATCGAAGTTTTTCATATATGCGGTCTGGACAGTTTTGATAAAAATGAAAGAGTACACGTTAATCACAGGTGCTTCATCCGGTATTGGTCTTGAAATGGCCAGGCACCTCGCTTCGGGTGGCAACAATGTAATTTTGGTTGCGCGAAGAAGAGAGAAGCTGGAAAAGCTCCGGGAAGAACTTACGGAATCCTTTAACGTGGATGTGGTCATTTACGACCGGGATCTTTCAGACCCGGCCATTGCGGTCAGTTTGTATGAAGAAATCCGAAAGGATGGATTACTGGTCTCTGCGCTTATCAACAATGCAGGGTTTGGTGACTACGGTAATTTCAAGGATTCCTCACTTGCCGTATCAATGGATATGATATCAGTAAATATCTCATCGTTGGTTGCGCTTTCAAGACTTTACCTTGAACATGCCGTTCCGCGGAACAAAGGTAAAATTCTAAACGTAGCATCAATTCTTTCGTTTTTCCCATTTCCGAATTATGCGGTTTATGCCGCGACCAAGGCATTTGTACTCTCCTTTACCGAATCCTTACGTTCTGAATTATCCTCAACCGGCATTACCGTTTCAGCGCTATGCCCGGGACCTACCGATACAGAATTTACAACAGGGGAAATGCTCAACACCAATTCATACCAGGGTCTGAAACAAATGGATGCTTCCGAAGTGGCGAAGCAGGGTATTGATGGAATGAATAAGGGCAAGGACATTATTATTCCCGGTTTCATGAATAAAATTCTAGCACAGACGCCCAGATTCTCACCCAGAAGCCTTACCCGCAGAATCAACAAGCACATGGCAAGTCAGAAAAATCAGACCTGAAAAATCTGGTTGAAAAGTGTATATTAAGAGGTAATTTAAATTAACATGAGAATATTCCTCCTCGCACTTTTTATCCCGGTAATTTCATACAGCCAACCATCTTCCAAAGTACTCAGTGAAATGGCTGCAGATTATACGATCCGATCCTTTCCGGAACTGAAGGAATTGCTTAGCCTCCCAAATGATGCATTTTATCCCGCTCAGATTGAAAAGAATGTTCGGTGGGCAGAAGCAGCATTTCAAAAACGAGGATTTGAAACAAGCCGCCTCAGGACACCTACTGTTCCGTTATTACTTGCATCCAAAACAAACCCGGGTGCCGGAGAGACAGTCCTGTTTTATTTTCACCTTGACGGACAGCCGGTAGATTCATCTAAATGGAACCAGGAAAGCCCTTACATTCCGGTTTTGAAAAAGGAATCCGGAGAAGACAATTGGGAAGCACTTCCCTGGAATGAAATTAATTCATACCAGGATGAGTGGCGCATTTTCGGCCGTTCAACGTCCGATGACAAAAGCCCCGCCGTGATGCTTTTGGCAGCCCTGGATGCACTCAATGATAATGGAATCATTCCGCAGTTTAATATTAAAATAATCATTGATTTTGAAGAAGAAGCCGGATCACCGAACCTGGAGGCCGCTGTAAAAAGAAATGCAGCTCTGTTGAAGTGTGACCGTTTGTTAATCCTTGACGGGCCAAGGCACTCAAGCAATAAACCCAGTTTGAGCTTTGGGGCCCGGGGAATTGCCACTGTCACCATAACTACCTATGGACCCAATAAGCCTCAGCATAGCGGCCATTATGGTAATTATGCCCCGAATCCGGCTTTCAGGCTTGCAAAGATTCTGGCTACGATGAAAGATGATAATGGCCGCGTTACGTTGCCCGGATATTATGACGGTGTGGTCATTGATGCTGAAACTGAGAAAATTCTTCGCTCTGTGCCGGATGACGAGGCAGCTGTATTGGAAAAAATGGCACTCGGAACAACGGATAAGGTGGGCTCCTACTACCAGGAGTCAATCCAGTATCCATCGCTCAATATTCGCGGAATGCAATCAGGATGGATCGATGAAGAAGTTCGAACAATTGTTCCGGCATGGGCCCGTGCTGAAATTGATATTCGCCTCGTCCCGGAATCAGATCCTGAAAAGCTTGTAGGACTCGTGGAAGATCACATCCGGCAAATGGGATATTTCATTGTTGACCATGATCCTACCGCGGAGGAAAAGATTGAACATGAAAAAGTTGCCCGGTTCAACTATACAATATCATACCAGGCATTCCGTACAGATCCAAATAGCTCAACGGGACTCTGGTTAAGAAGCGCTATGAAACGGGCATTTGATGAGGATCCGGTCATTATTCGCATGGCTGGCGGGTCCGTACCCATCGCTCCATTTATCAATACCCTTGAGGTACCGGCAGTACTCGTACCTACCGTAAACCCGGATAATAATCAACATAGTCCGAATGAGAATTTGCGTCTTGGAAATTACCGTGAGGGAATTCAAACAATCATGTCCATTCTTACTGAACCCATTACAAAAATCACCAAAGAATGAAAAAAAGTATATTGCTGATGGCAATCCTTGCCGGGACTTTACAATGTTTTGCCCAATGGACTAATCATTATCCTAAAGTCGAGGGCTTTCGCCACCATGTATACCTTGAAGGATTTGAATTGCCGGTATTAAATTCCGGCCCTAATTATCCCGCTGTTTCACCTGACGGTTCGGCCATTGTTTTTTCAGCGAAAGGATGGCTCTGGCTGATGGATATGGAGACAAAAACTGCAAAGCGAATAACCTCTTCAGGCGGTATGGATTCCCGGCCGCAGTGGTCGGCAAACGGCGAGTTCATCGTATTTATCCGCGACAACGGGAATGATACCGGGATTTACCAAATCAATCCCGGAACCCTTGAGGAATTGAAAGTTATCGATGAAGAAGTGATAGAACTTGACCCGATCTTCACAGATTCAGGGGAAATATTCTTTACGTCTGCCAGGAATGGACCATTAAACATATGGAAATATTCGAAGAATGGCGATGTTCAGCCCGTTACTACCGATAGAGGTATTCAGCGCAGGGCTCATGAACTGAGCGACGGTTCGATCGTGTATCTTTCAAAAAGCGGATCCAACAGGATCGTGCGGGAAATGAAATCCGGGGAAATAGTTATTCTTGCCGAGGACTGGATCACCTCCCAGGCCGACTTTTCCGTTTCTCCGAATGAACACTATATCGCCTACACCTGGCCACAGGATGACGGCTACGAGCTTAGACTGATGGACATCGGGGTACCTTCGTCCAATGTACTGCTTACTAAAAGCAATGGGTTGCCGATGGCGCCTTCATTCAGCAATGACGGACAATGGATTTATTATTCTGAAACCGATTCAGATGAAAAGATCGGGATGAAACGCGTATCCGTAAACGGAGGAAACCCGGAATTAATAGTGCCGTCTGCATGGGACTGGAATTCCCCGACGGGTACACTAACCATTCAAACCAGTGTTGACGGAAGTCCTGCAGCCGTACGGATGAGTGTTTCAGATTCTGAAGGTCACCCGATCATACCGGATCAAAGCGCGGTACGGTTCGACGGGCAGAATGGAGTCGCATTCTTTTATGCCGATAGAGAGATCACGCTGGAAATGCCCGCCGGAACAGGTACCGTCACCATTGTTCAGGGTTTTGAAACCAGTCCGCAAACAAAAACTTTCAACGTGGAAGCAGGAGAAAACACCAGCATCTCCATGAATCTTGAACGCATCTGGAGCGCTTCAGCAAACGGATGGTATTCTGGTGACAATCATTTCCATCTCAACTACGGAGGAACGTATCAACTGGATCCTGAAGACCTTGTGGTCCCGATGAAGGGCGAAAATCTTGATGTGGGATTCCCTTTGCTTGCCAATCTTCACAATCGTTTCCTGCAGCAAAACCTTTGGGGCGAGCAATACACAAAGGGACCAATGATATTTTTCGGACAGGAAGTTCGTTCGCATTTCCTGGGTCACCTGGGCCTGATTGGAACAAACGAACTGTTCTGGCCATGGATCTGGGGTCCTGGCTACCAGGTGTATGGTACGGACGACAGGCTGAATGCCGAAGCATTGCGTTTTGCACAAGAAAAGGGCGGACTGGCAGGTTATGTACACCCCGTCGCAAGTACTGATCCGTTTACCGCCGAAAACATGGGAGGAATTCCGGTAAGCCTGGTAGCCGATGGTGTGTTAGGGGAAGCGGACTGGCTCGAAGTTGCCTGTCTTTGGACCGACGAAATTGGAACCGGATCATTGTGGCATCAGTTCCTCAATATCGGTATCCCCATGGCGGCATCCGCCGGAAGTGATGTTATGACAGATTATTACCATACCATGGCCGTGGGAGCAACAAGAGTGTATGTACGACCTGAAGGAAGCCTTACAAAACAATCCTACCTGAAAGCCCTGAAGGAAGGCAGAAGTTTCCTTAGTAACGGGCCGATGATCGAATTTGAAGTGGAAGGTTTGAAACCCGGGGATCAGATGGGTACCGTCGGCAAAAAAGCCTCCTGGTCACTCAATGTTCATTCACCGGTCGCGTGTGAGAAAATTGAAATACTCGTGAATGGAGAAGTGGTCGATTCCAAGAAAGGTTTTGATAAGGAAGGCTCATATGCCTACAAGGGAAAAGTTACCATTCCGGAAAATGGGTGGATCTCAGCAAGAGTCTACGGAGGTGAATCTGCCTGGCCTGTCATGGATAGCTATCCTTTTGCCGAATCAAGTCCGATATGGATTTCATCTCCGGAAAATACTGACCCGCAGGCTGCCCGAAATTCAGCCATGAAATTGCTCAAAGCTATGGACGTGGCGGAAGAAACCCTTAAAAGTCGATATGGCAATAATTCAGTTGAAAACAACCTTGAGCAATTCAATAAGGCTCGGAAAAAACTGAATGCCATCATCAATGGCAATTGAATTTTATGAAAATATGTGAAACGGGTAATACCCACCTGTTCAAGCTTTTATCATTATGGTGAACCTACGAATTTTAATCATGGTTGCGGTTGCGACAGGTTTTACAGCATGCAATAAGCCTGAATCAAAAAGTGCATTTCAGCATGATATTGCAGCAGATAAAAAACCATGGACCCATCTGAACTTCGATAATCAACCAGAACAGTTTAGTTTTGCCGTCATTTCAGACCTATACGGCGGTGAGCGTCCGGGAATTTTCCAAACAGCTGTCGACCAGGTAAACCTCCTCCACCCGGAATTCATTCTCACTGTGGGAGATCTTATTGATGGCGGAACCGAAGATACCGTAACACTGGCAAGGGAATGGGATCATTTTGATGAAAGGGCACAGAAATTAAAAGCTCCACTATTCTACACCGGGGGAAACCACGACCTCACCAACGTCACAATGAGGAATTTTTGGGAAGACCGGTATGGCGTACGCTATTATCATTTTCTCTACAAGAATGTATTGTTCCTCGTCATGGACAGCGAGGATTTCAACCCCGAGCGCATGCAGCAAATTCACCTGGCAAGACTCAAGTCAATTGAAGTTCTCGATAGTGATACGCCCGAACAGGTGGTGAATACTGAATACTGGAATATGGAGGAACGTAAAACCGGTGAAATCCGGGATGCGCAGGCTTCCTATTTTACCGATGTTCTTGACCGGTTTCCTGACGTTCGATGGACGTTCGTATTCATGCATAAGCCGGTATGGTCCCGCGAAAATGCTGATGGTTGGAAGACGATCGAAAATAAACTCCAGGGCCGTCCGTACACTGTTATTAACGGGCATTTTCACTCCTATGCCCATACTACAAAAAATAACAGGGATCACATCATCCTCGGTACCACAGGCGGGAGTCAGGGGGCGAATGATCAGGCTGCATTCGACCATATCATGTATATCACCATGACCAATGAAGAACCGGCGATTGTAAATCTTCGCCTCGATGGAATGCTGGATAAAAGAGGTCATATTCCGCAGGGCGGGGATACCTTGTGCTTCCAGGCAAGTAAATGTTTCTAGGGTTCAATTTCCCGGAGGATCTGATTTATGGAACGCCCGTTGAGGACTAAATCTTCGAGCACTGCATCTCCTTCCAGAATTTTCACCACAGCATAGGGCTTTACGTTCTCCCCGTCATTTAAAGCTTTTTGCAGAATTTCCTCCGCTGGCAACGCTTTTGTCTCCGACAGGTAAAACCGGTCAAATGGAAACTTCAGAATCACCCTGCTTAATGTATCATTTCGTGAGGCGACGTAATCAATCGAGAGCTTTAGGAATTCTTCCTGCGGCATTTCATCCTGGATTGATGATATGTAGGTATAGCCATTTTTATCACGTTTGAGGATACCATAAACGTCCATCATATCTTCATAATCTGAAGGTTCACTTACCATTACATCATCAGCCTCAAAGCCGAGTATCAGGTATTTTCCACGAAACGGATCGGAAGGATCGATTGGTTCAATCAGGAACCTGTGCTCCTGTCCGTCGCTAAGGACTTTATCGTGATGGATGATCATTCCACCGGCAGCATAGAGTTGTGCAAGGGCCAGCAAAAGTAAAAGTCCGATATAAATTTTATTGGTCGACATGCTTCCTCCTTTTCAAAATAATATAGTTTGCTGCAAAGAAAGCGGCTCCAACGATCACAAACAGGATCCCCCGAAGTACAAAACTCAAATCCGTATCAAAAAAACGACATGCAATTAGAATTGCGATGATCAGCATTCCGAAATTCAGGACAATCAGATGATCACGATCCGCTCCCTCCTTGATTTTAAGTATCCCAATAATTAAGACAAGGATATTGATGAGAACGGCAGCGTAGTTCCAAAAGAAGTAACTTAGAAATATCAGTATTGAAACAATGTACACCCAAAAGGGTATTGCTGTCTTGTCAGGGAATCCATCTTTCCGGATTTTAAAGTACAGAATGCCCAGAAGCAATGCTGCGAATATGAAAATTAAAAATTCGGGAGAAAGAACCGTCGATGACAAGGTCCATCCGCTCATCTTCATCTCATCCCATACTCCATCAAAACTTAGAATTACAAGTACGATTACGGTTCCAATGGAC
Source organism: Cyclobacteriaceae bacterium (assembly GCA_050289805.1). Classification (GTDB taxonomy): domain Bacteria; phylum Bacteroidota; class Bacteroidia; order Cytophagales; family Cyclobacteriaceae; genus JAUILA01. The sequence continues at coordinate 14,462 of JBNKGL010000039.1, read as the reverse complement.
CCTATGATTCGCATGCCGTTGAATTCAGGCACATTTCTGTGATGATGGAGCCAATACCCGAAAGCCTGGAGAATACCCATCAGAAACAGATAATCCATCCACAACATTTCTTCATGACTTCGGGCAAATGCGCCTAAAGATATGGTTAAAGATAATGCTACAAACCAGTGAAGAAACTGTGTAAAATTGGAACGTGGAACCTGTTCGATCTGTCGCGCGTAAAAGGGAACAATGAATGCCAGAAAGAGCCAGTACAAATAACTTTTTTCTGTAAATCCGGGACCAAAGCCGCTTTGGACGGCAAATGTAGTTATCCCAATCAATGAAAGAAGTGAGGTTGCTGAAGACCTCATAATATAGATCAGCGGAAGAACCAAAAGCATCCACACCATTAGATAGTTTGTCAGGTTCCCGGGAATATTATAGATCTGGCTAATGAGAGAAATACTGGCACCCACAGCGAAAAACAATATCACCGAACTTGTTTCACGCCAGGCAACACTATTGGAACGCCGCAACAGTGAAAATAAGCAAAGCGCCTGACCAGCGATCAGCGGAAAAAAAGCCAGACCTGTTTTGATTGTCTTACTGAAGTTATCCCAGTTGTGGGCAATGATCAGGATAATGCCGAGCCCTACCAGTAAACCGCCAAAAATTCCAAAAATCAGGAAAAGCCTGTTCTGTGATTGCGTCGAAGATCTGGAATTATAATATGCACGAATACGCTCCGCATCTTCCTGCCTGATTATTCCATTGCTGACGAGTTCTGAAATTTCTTTCTTAATACTCATACATCAGATCTTATTTTGGGCCTAGCCAATGCCACGTGCCATAAGCGCCGCAAGTAAAGGCAGTATAAATACAAGAATTACTTCAAGGTAAATAAAATGCCTGATTTTTCTGTATTCCTTATCCGGTAATGAAATACCTTCCTCAGCATTTTCAATCTTGCGCCATTTAAGAAACGAGATAGTCGGATAAATAGATAACAGGCCCACAATAATAAAAAGTCCCAGCTTGGTCAGGAATACAGCATTGCTGAAATAATAATCAGGTCCTTTGCCAAAGTTATAGATACGTAAAAATCCCGTGATGAGGACCAGTAGGGCTGCGATACCGTAGAGGGCATCTGCCCGCTGCAAGATCTTCATCTCGCGGTAACCCAGTTCCCTGTCAAATACAAAGGCCTCCACGACAAGGGAGGAAATTACCAGCAAAAAGGAAAGGTAATGGGCGTAGGCCAGGAGAGCAGGTAGTATCATAGCATCTGTTTATTTTGGAGTATCATTGATTTCAATCCAATATCCATCCGGGTCCTGAAGATAAATTTGACGAATACCATCTGCCCGTACATTAAAGACATTCTTATCACCCTGCCAGCTGTAAAATGTATGGGAATGTTCTTTCAAAACTGCAATGAGTGCATCAAGATCTGAAGTACGGTATGCAATATGTATTGATTTATTGGGTACCATACTTGAATTGTCACCCTGGATGAGATGAAGCTGAAGGCCATTCCCGATTGAAAACCATTGCCTGACTTCGGGAGCGTCCGGCACCGGTATGGATTTCAGCCCCATGATCTCCCTGTAAAATGCGGCTGACTTGATCACGTCTTTGACCAGTAAGGCATTATGTTCATATGTAATGGTGAAGTCCTGTGCATAGAGAGATGATGCCCCAAGAAATATTGAAAAGATCAGGATAAAGGTTTTCATGGAATTATATAATAATTAATATATAAATAAACGAATAATCACGCTATTTAAATTACGATGGGTGTTTTTCTTTTACGATACACATACCTTAATTTCGTGATCCTATGAGTGAATGGCAAGAAAGGGATAAAAATTCAATATGGCACCCGTTTACACCATTAATGGGGGTCTCAGATCCATTAATGGTACAAAAAGCCGAAGGACCCTATTTATACACTGACGACGGCCGTAAAATTCTGGATGCGATTTCGTCGTGGTGGGTGAACCTGCACGGTCATTCACATCCCCATATACAAAAGGCGATCGCCCATCAGGCTTCCGAATTGGAGCATGTTATTTTTGCCGGGTTTACACACCAGCCTGCCATTACGTTAGCCGAATCCCTTTTGAAAATCCTTCCCGGAAATTTCGAGCGAATATTTTATTCCGACAATGGAAGTACCGCTGTTGAGGTAGCGTTGAAACTGGCTTTTCAATATTGGGAAAACCGGGGAGAAAAAAGGAACCGGGTAATAGCTCTCGATGGAGCCTATCATGGTGATACGTTCGGCGCCATGTCGGTCGGTGAGCGAAGTGTATTCACAAAACCTTTCTTTCCCTATCTCTTTGAAGTGGATTTTATTCCTTTTCCTGATGGTTCTAATGACAACGAAGTCATTTCTGAATTTGAAAAACTTGCTGCAGATGGCTCGGTTGCATCCTTTATTTTTGAGCCGTTGGTACAGGGGGCCGCAGGTATGCGGATTTATTCGGCAGAATTGCTGGACCGCCTTCTCAATATTGCAAAAGAACACGAAATTATCTGTATAGCCGATGAGGTTATGACCGGATTCGGGCGGACCGGCCGTCTTTTCGCAAGTGATTATTTACGCCAGGCACCGGATCTCATTTGTTTATCAAAAGGACTCACCGGAGGAGCGCTTCCCCTGGGTGCCACGGCATGCAATGCCAAAATCATGAAACCGTACCTTACCCCGGATCTGCGTCAGGCCTTTCTGCACGGCCATTCATATACAGCGAATCCCATGGCATGCGCTGCTGCCAATGCGAGTATGGAATTATTGCTTCAGGACCAATGCAGCAAGGATATTGAGCGGATCAGTCAATTACATCATGATTTTGTGAAAAAGCATTTCGGCAATGAACGTTTAAAGGACATCCGATCATTCGGAACCATACTGGCCCTGGAATTTTATACCGACCAGGACAGCTCCTATATCAGTGAAATGCGCAATTCCCTCTACCCGTTCTTTCTTGAAAGAAATATTCTTCTGAGGCCCCTCGGTAATCTCATTTATGTGCTTCCCCCCTATGTCACCCCATCGGAAGATTTGCTGCGCGTATATACAGCGATCGAGGAATATCTATCCCTCTGATGATTTCCGAATAAAATCATCCATCTTTTTGCGGAGTTCTGCCTTTCCGGTTCCGTACCTGGGCGAGTTTCCAATTTTTTCAGGAAAAGTCTCAACATGCAAGGTTTGAGTCGGGAAGGCAAAGTTCACTCCAAGTTCCTCGGCAAGCCTGACAATGGATAATAGCATCTCGTGCCTGGCCTGGAGCTCATCTGTCCATGTAGGCACATCGAAGAAAATATAGAAGAGAATATCCAGTGAGGAAGCACCCATATCATTGAAATGGATTTGATAATAGTCCTTCCTGGTGTTCGGATGATGGTTGACAAGTTCCTTCAGACCCTCTACAAATACTTCAATCAGGTCTGGCGGGGTATCATAGGTTACCGCAATTTTCGTCATAAAACGTCGATATTTCCGAAGGCCATGATTGTCGATCGTTTGATTTGTGATCAGTCCGTTGGGAATATACATGAGAGAGTCCCTGAATGTTCTGATACGTGTTGAGCGAAAACCCACCTCCTCAACAGTGCCATCAACGTCTCCTGAAGTGATCCAGTCACCGACCTGGAACGGCCTGTCAACAAATATCATCAGTGAACCAAAGAAGTTCTTGATCGTATCTTGCGCAGCCAGTGCAAACGCCAATCCACCAATGGAAATTCCTGCCAGAAGTCCTGTAATATCAAACTCCAGATTATCCAGGATGAAAATACCGCCAACGATGACCACAAAGGTTTTCAGGATTTTCCTCAGAAGCGGCACAAGCTGATCATCCAGTGTGCTTTCTGTTCTCTCGGCCATCTTTGATAGATACATGCTAATGATATCTACAAGCCGATAGAAAAATACAATGGCAAAAACGGGCCAGATTGCACGCAGTGCTATGATCACATATTTACTTAGAAGCACCGGCAATTGAAGCACCGGAACAAATAAAATCAGCAATGGAAATATCACCAGAAAACTGATCGGCTTCGCGACAGGCATCAACACACTGTGCGCTAATTCCTTGTAACCAAAACGAATCATCAATTGATAGATGAGCCGTTCGAAAACAAAGGAAAAAACGAGGTGGAGGATAAATGCAGCGGTAATGAGAAGGAGTATTCCAACAAGTTGCCAGATATGCAGGCCAAGAAATTTTTGAGTCCCCATCTTGGGAAGCACGTTGAGTAGACGGTCTAAGCCGAAAGGATATACTTCCTTATGCCAGGTGTTTATATTTCGTACAGACTTCTCACTGTAATACCATTTATTTCCCGCTTTCTCGAGATACAGGTTCGGATATCTGTCGGTCAGGTAATACCGGTATTTATTTGTCGCTGAATCATAAAAGTCCTGTTCGCGCGGCAATTGATCCATATCGATCATGATACCGCTGCCATCCAGTACCTGCTTAAGCTTTATGGCCAGTTCTTCCCTGTTGTTCTTCACATCGGGATGAATTGTCATCGCGGATACTTCGGGTATATAATGATCTTCCTGTAAATACTCCAGATGAGTATACACAGTAAAATAGGGGGAAGTAAGATTGATCGAATCTGCATCCTGCGCCATGGATATCCAGGGTGCCAGGAATAATAAAACGGTCAATAAACTCTTAGAAAGCTTGTACAATGACTTGTTTTCCGGAAACATAATATATGGTAAATACCTTATTCAGTTCTGAGTATAATAATGCAATTTCTTTTCCACTGTCCAGCGGACGGGCACCGAGCATCTTGCCTTCGTTGCCATACAGGAATGTGAATCCCTGGGCTGCATCGGCCACTGCATATACCTGGACATCACTGCCGAAATCATAGTATTGAACATCGAGCACATCACCTTCCAGGTAATCTTTTGCCATCAATTCTTCCTGATCCCTGTTGAGAAGCACAAGGCGCCTGCGATCGAAGCGTGCAATAATATATGTTTTGCCAAGCACATCAGGAACAAGACTAAACTCTGTGTCCGTTGTTGGCTTATACAGCTGTTCAGACTTAATCACTTTTGCCGCGAGATTCACAATCACAAGCTTGCCATCCTTATCGATCACTGTAATCTGCGTTTCGCTGAAATTCGCCCCCGGACGAATGAAAGGCCTGGTTTCTATGCGCACTCCCAGGTCCAGCGGAAAACCAGGATAATATTCACCCCTGCGGTTCATGACATGGATTTTCCCGCTTCCCTCAATGGCGACTAAACAGTCACGACCACGAACCCGAATATGGAAGGGATCAGATGACAATCTTCCACCGATGGCACGTGGCGACCATCCTTCAAGAACTACCCCGGTCTTGTTGTAGAGATTCAGATTTCCGAATTCATCGGCAATGAGCCACCTGTATCTCCGGCTATTGTCGTAATCTATCACGGTTGCACGCCGGGCCTTGTGCGTAAGGCTTACGGGGTATCCTTCCACATAATTACCCAGCCGGTCAATAATATGAATCGAATTTTCAGTAGTAAAGAAATACTGAAGCTTGCCATTCTGGTAAAAATCAATCTGTGAAATTTCTGAAGTAATCCTTCCATTCAGAAGTTTTGACCATATGATTTCTCCATCAGAACCTATCAGATGAAAATAATTCGCCGAATCCTGTACAACCGTCTCGAGCCTGTTATTCGTATGATTCCTTACTACATATGGCTTTGTTACGATAGGATACGTTGTGGCAGCGCGCATTTGCACATTCACCTGCGGCTGACGCGCCACTTCAACATGTTTTCCATCATGGAGAAGTGAAATACTCGTATAGAAATAATCATCAAGTTTGCTGAATTGAAATGCCATCAGCCCAAAATTCTTGAGCATTCCAGCATTATCCCGTGCAAACTGCCCCCATTTAGGATCACTTTTGGAAAGCATGTTTTCCCAGGCCTTCCTGTTGTTTACCACTATGGTCAGGTTTGCCTCTTTCAACAAATCATCAATAAACTGATTATACAGCACAGATCTTCCCCACGTATTTTCAGACTGCACAGAAGACAACACTTCTTTCAGCGTTACAAGATCAGGAGCGAAATAAAGTACATTATCATCGAAAGCATAATAGGTACGGTCAAACCCGGTAAACATCGGCCCAAACAGTTGGCGCGGAAATTCATCCACAATCAATTCGCGGATTTCAAAGGTATCATAGCGTTCCACATAGGTAGAATCACCTTCAGCACGTGCGATAGATTCTCCCAGCCTGTTCAGCATGCTCATAACACCATTGGTATCCATTGTTTCGGCCATGGCTACAGGGATATAATCTATCGAACCCGGCACCTCCAGCTTCATAAGGGATAGCGAACTTCCGATCCCGTTATAAAAATTATCAACATCGAAATTCAGCAATTCAAATTTCTCTGTTCTTTCATTGATATATGAACGTTCCTCTACTTGCCAGAACGTTTGGGCGCGCGTGTGCCAGGCACTGGCATCTGAAAAAGAAAAGTGGAAAAAAAGCGCGGTATTTACAGGTACCCTGAATTTGAAATCGACTTTAACGGGTACCTGGTCGGTGAGCGTATGCAGAAACTTCCGGTCTCCCCCGCTGTTGGTGAATCCATTGAAAAAAACGCGGTTGTTCTCAATCTTAATATCCAGAAAAGTATTGCGTGCGAAGCGACTGATTTCCCGGGCTTCCATCACATGATCAGGACTTGCGAACGCCGCCATGAATTCACCCATGTTATTCACATTGATGTACAAGTTCCCATCATCCTGCGCGAGTTTAGGCATGGAAAGAATGTCGGCATTTTCTCCCGCAAACCCCTCAATCTCAGGCTCGGCAATCCTTCGTATTACATCTTCCACCAGGAAGGGTGTATAGCTTGCTATGAGTTTATTGTCATGAATGAGGTATGAAAATACGGATTCTCCTTTCTGTAGTTCATTGATCTGCTTTTCCTGGTACGTTCGGGTTCGGCGTTTTACCAGGCTGTCCTTTTCATACTTTGAAAGAAGACTGGAGATGATCTGCTGGGATTCAATATTGCTCAGGTCAACAAGAAACAAATGGTCAAATGCATTTTTCTTCACCACATGGGTAGTGATCAGAAACGAACTTCCGAGTAATTTTTCCAGGCCTCCGGGAGTTCCCGTGATCGTGTCGATCGACTGTAACTGTTCATCCAGTTCTGAAATAATGTCCAGCGATTCGAGCGTTGGCCACATTACCGTTTCATGCAGCCGTTCCCAGGATGATGCTGTTCGTGAAGATTCATAAACCGAAATGGCGTTTGCCGGCACAAGTTGCCAAAGGGATGTTGGTTCCTGCTGATAATATTTATCATACAGGAGATAGGCTGATGCTACCGCCACCAACAGTAAGGTTATCAATAATGCACTTTTCTTCACCCCGGTTCCGAATTTTAGCACAAATTAAGCTAAAATGACGGAGGATTAAGAATAAATCGACTTTGTATTTATATAAACACAGGAAGCATTCCGGCATATTCGGGACTACCTGAAGCACCCATGGACAGTCACCTCGCGAAACTACTCCCTGTTGTTTAAAGACACCTTTGAATGCAAATCCGTTGCACGTCTTTATTCGGTATGATAATTGAATGAAAATAGTCTATGTCGCAGCAATCGGTTATTCGAAAAATTGCCTTCCGGGAATTTCTGAATATTAGTCTGGGGGCCAGTGTGTTATGTATAATCCTTTACCTGGCTTCGGGCCATCGGGCCATCATTTCCATAATCGGCATAAAAGCAATATCATGGGCCGGCATTATTGGATACTTCATGTATTTCAGGGCAAATTATGCCACAGGCATCAGGAATGCCGGTTTTCGACTCAGGAAAATCATTCTGCTGTCCGTACTCTTTGATCTGATGGTCCTTACAGTCATTTTGATTCTTTGTTACCTGGTATATGTCAAAGCTTGAGATCGATAGTGTTCACTTAACCTTTGGCGAAAGATCTGTTCTTTCCGACGTTTATTTATATCTCGAACCGGGAATTATCACAGGCCTTGCCGGGAGAAACGGCAGCGGCAAATCCTCCCTGTTGAAAATCCTGTCCGGGTCAATGAAAGCTTCATACCAGGTAATCCGGTATAACAATCAGTACATCAAAAATACCCGAAGGATAGCCTGGCTCATCAACTATCTTCCACAGAATTACCACCTGCCGGGCTATCTTACCACAACGGATTGTTTTGATCTATATAAAATTGACGAAATGGCAAGAAATAAGGTCACGGAGATCAGCGAGATCAATCCATCGAAACGACTTGATGAATTGTCTGGTGGACAACGGCGCCTGGCAGAAGTCACACTGTGTCTGTTTGCGCCAACCAAATTCAGCCTGCTCGATGAGCCCTTCTCCCACATCGCACCTGTAAAGGTGGAGCTCATCTGCGAGCAGCTGCTTGAGATAAAGAATGAAAAAGCGATCCTGATCACCGATCATCAATACCGTACAGTTACAGATATTTCCGACCGTGTATTTTTGTGTCATAACGGGGCCGTTCGGGCGATCGAAAATTTGGATGATTTAAAAAATTCGGGGTATATTCCATGGAAGTAATTAACACATTTGGCAAGATGAAGAAACAGGAATCCCGGAGTACACGAAGAAAGTTTATCAAAACACTGGCCGCAACCAGCCTCACATTCAGTATTGTTCCCCGTCATGTACTTGGAGGTTCGGGATTTGTTGCCCCTTCAGACACCCTGAGGATTGCCGGCATAGGTGTTGGGGGTAAGGGCTTTTCTGATCTCGCTGAATTTGCAAAAAGCAAGAACGTAAAAATCGCCGCCCTCTGTGATGTGGATGATCGCAGGGCTGAGAGATCCATAAAAGATCATAAGGATGCCAGCTATTATCATGATTACCGCATAATGCTTGAGAAAGAAGGTGATTCAATTGATGCTGTTTCCATATCTACGCCTGACCATATGCATGCCATCCAGACATTGGCTGCCATGGAAATGGGTAAACATGTCTATGTCCAAAAACCGCTCACACATGACATTTATGAAGCCCGACAGTTAACAGAAGCAGCACATCGGTATAAAGTTGTTACGCAAATGGGAAATCAGGGTGCTTCAGGGGATGGGGTACGACAGATGCAGGAATGGTACCGGGCAGGCCTGATTGGAAAAGTACATACCGTCTATGTGTGGACAAACCGTCCTGTATGGCCGCAAGGAATTGCGTGGCCCGACAAAACTGCCGATGTGCCCGCAGAATTGAAGTGGGATCTCTGGCTGGGTACTGCGCCTTACAAAGAATATGTAGATAACGTTGTCCCATTTAACTGGAGAGGATGGTGGGATTACGGAACCGGAGCGCTGGGTGATATGGCATGTCACCTGATCGAACCTGCTTTCAAAACGTTGAAACTGGGATATCCAACAAGTGTTCAATGCAGTGTGGGCAGTGTTTATACCGGACCATTTCAACGGGCATATTATCCCGATAGCTGTCCGCCATCTTCACATATCATACTCGAATTCCCGGAACGCGGAGATGAACCCGGGGTTTCAATGCACTGGATGGATGGGGGAATTCAGCCTGCAAGGCCGCCTGAGCTTGAAGCCAATGAAATCATGGGTGACGGAGGTAACGGTGTATTGATGATCGGTACCGAAGGAAAAATGATGTGCAGCACGTACGGGGCAAACCCGCGTCTTATCCCGCTTTCCAGAAATGAACAGATCAACGTGCCGGAAGAGATTCCTCGCGTTCCCGAAGGACATTACCTGCAGTGGGTAAACGCCTGTATGGCAGGTTATGGCAAAAAAGAGTGCAGCTCCGATTTTGATATCGCAGGACCGCTCACGGAAAGCGTACTCATGGGCAACCTTGCGCTTCGGAGCTATGATTACCAGGAAAAGAAAGGTAATAATATTGAATATCCCGGACGGAATATAACCCTCCTGTGGGATGGCCCGAACATGAAGATCACTAATTTCGAGCCTGCCAACGCCTTTGTAAAACGGGAATACAGAACCGGTTGGTAACTATTCCACGCGAATCGTATCAATCGGGTTTTGTCTCGAAGCGGTGAAAGTCTGAACAAACACTATTGCCATAGCAAGCAGGACCATTGCACCAATACTGACGGCAAAAATCCAAGGGCTCACTTCCATACGATAGGCAAAATTGTTGAGCCAAAGATTTGCTCCCCACCAGACAACTGGAATAATCAGGATATTTGCTACAAATACCAGGAAGATGAATTCCTTTGAAAGGAGTGTAACCAGGCCCATGGTGTTTGCCCCTAGAACCTTCCGAATTCCGATTTCACGGGTCCGGGAAATGATCATGAAAGATACCAGGCCCAACAGACCGATGGCAGATAACACAAGCGTTAGTACTGCAAAGAGCGTAAATACCTTCATCAGTCGATCTTCGGAACGATATTGCTTATCAAATTCCTGGTCCAGGAAAAAGAATTCAAATGTATAGTCACCCAGGTTTTCCTGCCATGCCTTCTGAACATCGCTGATCAGATTGGATGTATTGCCGGTAAGAAAGCGAATGGCAAAATAGCGGCCATATTTACTGCTCGTATAATCCATTGCCTTTGGCCAGATAGGCCCCTGCAAACCGACTCCATGATAGTCCTTTACCACACCGATCACAAGGCCCGCCGGCATTCCTGAGGGAGAAACGATCCGCCTTCCGATTGCATTTCCGGGTGTTTCCCACCCCATCTCTTTTACGGTTGTTTCATTGATAATCAAACCTTCCTCCAATGCTGCAGGATTTTTCTGATCAAAATTTTCCCCTGCCAATAATTCCAGGCCAAGCGTGGCTATATAATTTTCGTCAATCGCCATGTATTCGGTGTCCACCTGATTCCCTTCGGCTTCTTCAGCTCCTTCGGGATATGCCCACTGCCCTTGCCAGCCGGGACGGCCAGGAAGGGCATTGGTGAATGACACCTGTTCCACACCGGCAAGCTCTTTCAGATTATTCTGTAAAACATTAAGTGATGATGTTTTCGGAACCCGTGTTACATCCAAAACCAGAATCTGTTCCTTGTCAAATCCCAGGTCCTGATTTCTCATGAAATTTAGTTGTCCCAGTACAATGAAAGTACCTAAAACCAGCATTCCGGATATGGAAAACTGGACTATCACCAGTATGCGCCGAAGGCTGACACCTTTCCGGTCTCTTCCCATCTGAACTTTAAATACATCTGACGGCTGATAAGATGAAAGTATCCTCGAAGGATAAAATCCGGCCAGAAATGTGATGAACAAGATCAATATGCAAGCACCCGCAATGATTTTTGGCTCCAGTAAAGACGAAAGAGTATAGGATTTACCCATAAGATCATTGAAAAAAGGCAGCGCGAACTCCAGCAGAAGTCCTGATAACAGGAAGGAAAGCAGTGTAATCATAAAAACTTCCACCTGGAATTGCCAGAATATCGTGGCGCGCGACGAGCCGGCAATTTTACGGAGACCTACCTCACGTGCACGATAAACGGATCTTGCTGTGGATAGATTTATATAATTGATACATCCCAAAAGGATCACGAACAGTGCAATCGCGCCAACAAGATACACCTGATCCATGGATCCGTTTGGTCCGAACCCGTTATAATAGGTTTCATTGAGATATATTTTTTCCAGCGGAATGAAAGCCAGCGACAGTTCAACCCCGAGGTTATCCATCATTTCACCGATATTTTCACGATATAGATTTTCAGCCTTGGCCGAAAATTCATTGATATCAGCTCCCTCCTGCAACATAAGGTAATTCCTTACATTAAAATTTCCCCATCCGTCACTGTAATTGAAATCAGTGTCCAGCTGTTCATAGGTTGCAAATGAAATTAGCGCATCAAACTGAATATGCGATTGTTTTGGAATATCTTCTACCACGCCGGTAACCTTGAATTCCATTGAATCACGCAGGGTCAAAATTTGGCCCAATGCGCCTGAACCGCCAAAATATCGATCCCGCATTGAGCGGGTCATCACAATGGAATAGGGTTCAGATAATGCCCTTTGCGGAGTTCCCTCAATAAATTCAAAAGAGAACATATTGAAAAATGCATTGTCTGCAAAATATAGATTATGCTCAAATCGCTTTCCCTCGTGATTGACCAGCATCGACGAAAAAGCCTGTCTTGAATACACAACCTCTTCCACTTCAGGGAATTCCGATTTTAATTTATAGGCAACAGGCCATGAATTTGTCTCCATACCACCGTTTGCTGAAGTGGGTGTAACAATTTTATAGATCCGGTCTCCATTCGTATGAAATCGATCAAAGCCTGTTTCATCCGTTATGAAAAGCAAAATTAACACACCAATTACAAGGCAAATTGAAAGTCCGAGTATATTAATGAAGGAGTAAATCCTGGATCTTGAAATGTTCCGTAGCGCGATTTTGATGTAGTTCTTCAGCATAAGGGCGGGATTTTAATCCAGTAATTCCAATTCAAGTGCCAAAGTATATAACTAATTGATTAACAGAATTTTAAATTATGAATCAGAATAATTTTTGTCCGCTACTGAACATGAATGTCTGATTTCGGACGGATGAATGTGGATTCTGTACTAATTGAGATTTCGGAGTTCAGATTCTATCATTTCACTCAGGATATAAAAAAAGCCGGCTGAAGTTCAACCGGCCTTTAAAGGAACAATTTTCAACTAATCTTCATCCGGAAGTCCGCCTCTACGGGTAGCTTTCCTTTGCGACGGCCATTCCCTTTGTTCTCCTGTACGTGGATTCACTGGAAGTACACTTTTCTCACGGGATGTTCTTTCAGGATCCTCACTGGCCATGTAGGCCAGAATCGCTGTGAGGATGGCGTTGTTTCGCACATCATCAAACACGATTTTATCATATGTATCCCTGTTGGTATGCCAGGTATAATTCCAGTAAGACCAGCTCAATGAACTTAGCGAAAATGCAGGGGCTCCTGCAGCAACAAAGGAGGCATAATCAGATCCCCCCCCTCCCGGAACTCCCGGAAAATTGGTTTCAATGTGACGGGTGATATCACGGGGCACGGCATTTAGCCATCGACCGAGGTATTCATAGGAATGAAGGAAACCCTGACCCGATAAATTAACAACCCTTCCGGTACCATTATCCTGGTTAAACAATGCCTGAAGGTTTTCTACAATTTCAGGATGATCTTCGACAAAGGAACGGGATCCGTTCAATCCCTGCTCTTCACTTCCCCAGTGGCCGGCAATGATAGTTCGCTTCGGATTTGGATACGCCGCCTTAAGCAAACGCATAGCCTCCATCATCACAAGTGTACCAGTACCGTTATCTGTGGCACCGGTTCCACCATCCCAGGAATCAAAGTGTGCCGAAAGGATAATGTATTCATTGGGCTTTTCCGAACCGGGAATTGTAGCGATCGTATTGAAGGTTGGCACTTCTCCCAGGTCTTCTGATTCTGCCAGTACATGAATCGTTGGTTTATCGCCGTATTCAGCCATCCGATAGAGCATTCCGTAATCTTCAAGTTCGAGGTCGAGTGTAGGCACTTTCTCGGTATAGGCACCAAATATTTTATTTACTCCAAATCCGCGTGACCAGTTACTCATCAATATGCCAACAGCGCCTGCATTTTCCAGGGCCTTCGGAAGCGAACGACGGTCATAACCTGTTTTTTCCATTCTGGAGCGCCAGTTTTGATCAGCGGCTTCACGTTCTTCTTTCATTTTGGCAAAAGACTCTTCGGTAGCAAACTCTTCCCAGTTGTAGTCGGGGCGGCCTGTGGGTTGATTCATCGATATCATGACAAATTTACCTTTCACATTGGGGAGCCAGTTGGCATAGGCTGTGGAATCTGCCAGGTCCGGAAGCACAATAACTTCACCTGTAACTCCCTTTTTACCGGTCGAAGGACTCCATGCCAGCATGGTTCCTGTGAGTGAACTGCGCCGCGGACTTACAAGATCGATATGCGTAATACCGCGCTGCCAGCCTCTCCAGGTACCCCATTGCTCATTTTCGGCGGAGATGCCCCATTTTCCATATTGACTTACAGCCCAGTCGTGGGCATTTTTCATTTCGGGGGTTCCTACCAGCCTGGGTCCGATGACATCCAGCAGTTCATGTGCGAGCCGTTCAAGTTGCGAATTTTCATTGGCTTCCTTTACGATGGACTCAACTACAGGATTCTGAGCCTGGACGGGGATCCAAACAGCAAACAGGAATAGGAGGGTACAGAGTTTTCTCATGGTGTATTTTGTTTTTCTTTTGAACCGTAAATTAATGGTTTGTCGGTGGCAATCTGGGTAAAATTACACCAGTGGTGACATGGCGGGATTACAGCTAGTGTAACGCCAGTATTTGTAACAAAAATCGATGGAATAGAAGAGAAGGGTGTGTTAAGCCGGGCATAAAAAAACCCTGCAAGGAATACCTCACAGGGTTTTGATAAAATCTGGCAACGACCTACTCTCCCACATGTT
>JBNKGL010000038.1:0-24481 GCA_050289805.1 Cyclobacteriaceae bacterium | reverse complement strand
TATTTCAGAAGATATCCTATACCCCGGTCTCATACAACACCTGTAAGACTGTTTCACCAACCGCATCCAGCGTTTCGCGGCTTATAATTTCCATGGTATCCTTATGGGTATGGTGAAAGTCACCGAAGGAATTGTCATTCACATCCGTAGGAATAATATCAATCATGGGTATATTCCTGTAGATATTCACGAAAACGTGGTCATCTGTAATCGGGCCGCTGTTCCGTGGAATGAAATGATTCCCATAGCCCAGTTTTGAAGCCGCCTTCCATACCTTGTCTACAATCAGAGGGGCTACTTCCATGGAATATCCTTCGCGGTAAAATGTCGCGTTTTCACCACCCACCATATCCAGAAGAATGCCGAAATATGCAGAGTAATTAGGCTGGTGGGGATTCTTCGCCCAGTATTGGGATCCCAGGCACCACCAGCTGTCAAGTCCCTCCGGCAATGGAACCGACCTTTGTGTCCCGGTATCATTACCCCAGTCTTCGCCGTCGAATAAAATGATATCCACGCCCACTCCCGGATCCTCAGTGGAGAGGATGCGCGCGATCTCCAGCAATACCCCTACACCGCTGGCGCCGTCATTGGCTCCATCGATAGGCTCATTCTGGCGTTCACTGTCTTTGTCGGCGAACGGACGGGTATCCCAGTGTGCCGCCAGCAATATTCGACGCTTATTTTCGGGCCTGAAGGCTGCAATTATATTTTTGAGGTTTACCTGCTTTTCATCAAAAGTGGTAGCCACAAAGTCCTGCTCCGTTACTTTGGCACCGTATGATTTTAATTTCGTAATTAAATATTCGGCTGTCCGTTGATGACTTTCGGTGTTCGGAACGCGGGGGCCCATATTTACCTGTGTTTCAACGTAATGATATGCGCTGTCGGAATTAAAATCCGGAATATTTAATGGTGCAGCGGAAGGTTCTTCAGTAACGGAAACTTCTTTGCTTCCGCTGTTGTTATTACAGCCTGCAAAGGTAAAAATCAGGGCCAGTGCCGGCACGAAAAAAATATGTTTGTTCATAAAGCAGTTTTTTTCACTTGGGAGCAGAAATCGTTCCAATCATTTTAGTGATCGGTATTTGTAAAGCAAATGAAATTGGTTTAACTTTGCCTCCGAAAATACGAAATTAGTTTGAGGGGACTAGCAGTCCCCTCTTTTTATATCGTGGAATGATGTCAGTAGACCAGAAAATCAGGGAGTTGTGTGAAAGTCTGTTAACAGATGCAAGCCATTTCATTGTGGATGTAGACGTGAGCAGTTCGGGAAGCCGTTCCAAGGTGAAGGTCTTACTGGATGGGGACAGCGGTGTGACCATCGATGATTGTGCTTCTCTAAGCAGGCAATTGGGTGCTTTACTGGAGGAGCAGGAGGTTTTCGAGGGCGCTTATACACTTGAAGTTTCCTCACCGGGTGTGGATTATCCGCTTGGATCTGAGCGTCAGTACCGTAAAAACATCGGCCGTGACCTGAAGATCAGGAGAGCGGATTCCAGGGAGATCAAAGGCAAACTGATTTCAGCCGGTAAGAACGGCATTGAAATATCCTATACCAGTGGTAAAGGAAAAGATAAAAAAGAGGTACAGGAAGAAATTCCGTACAACGAAATAGAAAAAGCGATTGTTCAGATTTCATTTAAATAAAAGTAGAAGATGAATGCGTCAGTATTAATTGAATCATTTGCGGATTTTGCGCGGCAGAAGAACATTGACCGTCCGACCATGATCAGGATCCTGGAGGATGTTTTCAAGACAATGATTCGAAAGAAGTTTGAGACAGACGAAAACTTCGATGTTATTATCAATGCCGACAAGGGTGACCTTGAGATCTGGCGGTTCAGGGAAATTGTTGATGACAACTCGGAGGATATCTGGGATCATGACAAGATCAGTCTTACCGAAGCACGTAAGATAGAGCCTGACTTTGAAATTGGTGAAGAGGTTGCCGAGGAGATCACGCTGGAGGATTTTGGACGCCGTGCTGTTATGACAGCGCGTCAGACTTTGATTCAGAAAGTGAAGGATCTTGAGAAGGACATCCTTTTTCAGAAGTATAAGGATCTTGTGGGTGAGATCATCAGTGGTGAGGTTTATCAGATCCTGAGCCGTGAGGTTCTTCTGATTGACGCTGAAGGTAATGAAATTTCAATACCCAAGAACGAGCAGATCCCTAAGGACCGTTTCCGTAAGGGAGACCAGGTGCGCGCCATTGTGGACCGTGTTGAAATGGTGAATGGTAATCCCAAGATCATACTTTCAAGAACCAGCCCGGTATTCCTGGAGCGTTTGTTTGAAAGCGAAGTTCCGGAAGTATATGATGGTCTGATTACTATCAAAAAGGTTGTTCGCGAACCAGGTGAACGTGCCAAGGTGGCCGTTGAATCCTACGATGACCGTATTGATCCGGTAGGAGCCTGCGTAGGTATGAAAGGATCGCGTATTCATAGTATCGTTCGCGAATTGCAGAATGAAAACATTGATGTGATCAATTATACCGAGAACATGGACCTGTATATCAGCCGCGCGCTGAGCCCTGCGAAGATCGGCAGTATGAAGATCAACCAGGATGAAGGCCGTGTTGCGGTATTCTTAAAACCCGACCAGGTTTCGCTGGCTATTGGTAAGGGCGGACAAAATATTAAACTGGCCAGCAGATTAGTTGGATTGGAGATTGACGTATTCCGTGAGTTGGATGAACTTGAAGAGGAGGATGTGGATCTTGACGAATTCAGCGATGAAATTGAAGATTGGGTGATTGATGAACTCAAAAGAATTGGATTGGATACAGCAAAGAGTGTGCTTACCCTTACCAAGGATGAATTGGAGAGAAGAACAGACCTGGAGGAGGAAACGATCCAGAATGTTTTAAAGATCCTTCGTCAGGAGTTCGAATAATCAGATTTTTCATTAAATAAAATAAAAAGGAGATATTTGAGTATGGCAGACGAACAAACCATGAGGCTTAGTCAGGTAGCGAGAAAACTGAATGTGGGAAGGCATACCATCCTGGAATACCTTACGGACAAGGGGTTCGAGGTGGATAGCAGTCCGAATTCAAAGATCACTGCTGAGCAATATGCCATGCTTTCCAAGGAGTTTGCCGCTTCAGCACATGAAAAGGAAGAAGCATCCAGTATGACGATCGGTACCAAGCATACAGAAAATGTGGTTATCGATTCTGATTCGGATGTCCAGACTAAAGCTGATGATGAGGAAAGTGTCCTGATCAAGAATCTTTCTACCAAACCCGGTAAAAAGGAAGAAGAGCCGGTAGCTGAAAAAGCGGAAAAAGAAGAGAAAGTAGTTGAAAAGAAACCTGAAAAGGTAGAAGATAAGCCTGAGGAAGTAAAGAAGGAAGAAGAGCCGGCAAAGGTTGAGAAATCCGAAGAAGACCCTAATAAACTCAAAGGGATAAAGGTTCTGGGCAAAATCGATCTTGATAAGAAGAAAGAGGAGCCTAAAAAAGAAGAACCTAAGAAAGAGGAGGCGAAGAAGGAAGAACCGAAGAAGGAAGAAGCTCCTGTAGCAGAGAAGAAAGAGGAAAAGCCGGCAGAAAAAGCGCCCGAAAAGGAAGAGGTTAAGCAAGCCAAACCACAGAATGACGTGATTGAAGCGAGGGCAGATAAATTACAGGGTCTGAAAGTTGTTGGTAAGATCGATCTTCCTGAGAAAAAGGATAAGAAATCTAAACCTGTCGCGTCATCAGACGATCAGAAGGAGCGGAAGAAAAAGAAACGTCCCCGCAAGAGAATTGCCCGGGATGATTCTAAAGACAGCAGGAGAAGAGGTCGTGTAGATAAGGAAGAACCATCAGATAAAGAAATTCAGGATCAAATTAAGGCAACACTTGCGAAGCTGAGCGGCGGGGGTAAGAAAAGTACCGGATCCAAATATCGGCGTGAGAAGCGTTCGGCCATGGCGGAAGCCAAGGAAGAGCAAATGCTTCAGGAGCAGGAGGAATCAAAAACACTAAAGGTCACCGAATTTATTTCGGCGAACGACCTTGCATCCCTGATGGATGTTTCAGTGAACGATGTAATTTCCACATGTATGGGTCTTGGTATGTTCGTATCGATCAACCAGCGCCTTGATGCAGAATCCATCACGATCATTGCGGATGAATTTGGCTACAATGTTGAATTCACCACCGCTGATGATGAGATGGAGATTGAAGTGGAGGCGGATGATCCGGAAGATCTTAAAGGACGCGCACCGATTGTAACGATCATGGGTCACGTTGATCATGGTAAAACATCCTTACTGGATTATATCCGTAGTTCAAAAGTTACCGCGGGTGAAGCCGGAGGTATCACACAGCACATCGGTGCATATGATGTACGTACCGATAAAGGTGAAAAGATCGCATTCCTGGATACACCGGGTCACGAGGCCTTTACGGCCATGCGTGCACGTGGTGCAAAGGTGACGGATATTGTGATTATCGTGGTGGCAGCGGATGATGATGTGATGCCCCAGACCAAGGAAGCGATCAATCACGCACAGGTTGCTGGTGTTCCCATTATCATTGCAATCAACAAGATTGACAAGCCGAATGCGAATCCGGATAAGGTAAAAGAGTCACTGGCCAATATTAATATCCTGGTTGAAGATTGGGGGGGTAAATATCAGTGTGCTGAAATTTCGGCCAAGACCGGTCAGGGTATTGATGATCTTTTGGAGAAGGTATTGCTTGAAGCAGAATTACTGGAACTCAAATCTAACCCTGACAAGGCTGCCAATGGTACTGTAATTGAAGCGAGCCTTGATAAAGGACGTGGTTATGTGGCTACCATGCTGGTTCAGAATGGAACGATGCATGTAGGAGATGTGGTTTTAGCGGGTGCCTACTACGGTCGCGTGAAAGCCATGTTTGACCATACCGGAAAGCAAATGAAAGAAGCCGGACCATCCACACCGGTGTTGATGCTGGGACTGGATGGTGCGCCGCAGGCAGGTGATAAATTCAATGTGATGGAATCTGATCGGGAGGCGCGCGAAATCGCCACCAAACGTGAGCAGATCCTTCGCGAACAGAGTATACGAACCAAGAAACACATTACACTGGATGAAATCGGTCGCCGACTGGCTATCGGTAACTTCAAGGAACTTAATGTAATCGTTAAGGGTGATGTGGATGGATCTGTGGAAGCACTGTCTGACTCATTACTGAAGCTTAGCACCGAGGAAATCCAGGTGAATATCATTCACAAAGGAGTGGGCCAGATCTCTGAATCTGATGTGCTGCTTGCTTCTGCATCGGATGCCGTAATCGTTGGATTCCAGGTACGTCCGTCCAACTCTGCAAAGAAAATTGCCGAGAACGAGGAAATCGAAATCAGGCTCTATTCTGTGATCTATGATGCCATCAATGATGTGAAAGATGCCATGGAAGGTATGCTTGATCCGAAGGTTGAAGAGGTGATCGTAGGTAATGTTGAAGTAAGAGAAGTGTTCAAAATCTCTAAAGTTGGAACGGTTGCTGGTTGTATGGTGACGGATGGATCTATCAAACGAAACAATCCAATTCGATTGATCCGGGATGGTATTGTTGTTTATTCCGGAGATCTCGGTCAGCTTAAACGATTCAAAGATGATGTTGCCGAGGTTAAAAACGGCTATGAATGTGGTATTTCAATCAAGAATTTCAATGATATCAAAGAAGGTGATGTAATTGAAAGTTATGAAGAGCGGGAGACCAAACGGACGCTTTGATAAAAAAGTTGAAATTTTTTTAAAAAAAAAGGGAGCCAGGGTGGTTCCCTTTTTCGTTTACGCCGTATTAACATGGCACATGTATGATTTGCGGGCAATTAGTTCCTTTTTTAGTTAAAAAAAATATTAAAATTGGACAATGAATTGTAAATTATTCGTGCGAAAGAGCATTTTTTTAAACTAACTAACTTTTTTATTTAAAGATTCAGGCCATGGAAGAACTCTCAGTACAATCATTTGAGACCTGGAACACCTGGGCACAGTACATCGCAATGGCATTTTCGGCATTGGCAGGATTAATAGTATTAGGCCACATTCTCAAATTAGGTGCAACCAGTGATGCCAAGCAGAAGTACGACTACATTAACCGCAGTGAAATCAGTGTATTATTATCTGCCGGCATCGTACTCATTATTGCAGGCGGATTTTATTTTAACTCTAACATTGTAGAACTTACCGTCCTCATGGTATTCGTGCGTGTTTTCGTAACGATCATGATGGGACTTATCATGGGTGTGATCATTCACAACCTGTTGAAGTTTTACTATCCTTTCTATATTGAAAAGCGTTTGAGAACGCTTCGATTCAAGCCAAGGATTTCTCCGAAGACCGGAAAGCCTATGAAGCTTCTAAGTGAAGACGAGGAAGACGTTTACCTTGATGAAGGTATGCAGGCTGAAGAAGAGATCTACTCTGTTGATTACGACGTATGGGTGGATGAGGAAACCGGATACACAAAAATTGAAAAATATGCAGGTCACCTGCACGCGCTTCAGTGTCCTGAGTGTAACTACCAGACATTTAAAGTGAACCGTGAGGAGATCGTTCGTCAGCCTACAGTTGCGGATGAAGGAGAGCTGATCAAGCATTTCGAATGCCAGTATTGTGGATATAAGGCTCGCAAGAGCTATCATATCGCTACGCTGAGCAACCCGGTAAATTCCGGAGTCGAAAAATCAACTCCTGCCACCGCTTAAGCTGAAATAAAATATTCTGCTAAAAAGCCCCTGCCGAAAGGTTGGGGCTTTTTTTGGTGGAACACTTCGTTCAGCCTGCCTGCCTACACTTCGCTCCGGGAGGAAATCCGGTAGGAAGGAATCTTAACCAACCAGGGAATTCCTGCCTCCTGGCATGCAGTTGCAGCAAAGCGTTTGGATAAGATAAATGATTAAAAATTTAGAGACAGCGGGGCCTGATCCGCGGAAGCGGAGGTACAGGGCCATCCGGATTGATTAAACCGCGAAGTCTGCGGGAAGCTTTATCTGATCGGAATAGAACTTCATTCGGGTTGGATTCCCCTGGAGGGGCTCAATCCGTTCGATCAGATCCAGCTTGTGGTTATAGAACACCTCAACATAACTTTCGTCGTACAGGTAGAGGTTGATCTTATAACCATAATATCGGATGGAAACAATAAACGTTCCCTCCTCATAGAGGCGGCGAATTTTATCGCGAAAGGATAACGTATTAAATTCTTCCATTCTGGTCATACCCTAACTTACTAAGTTCAGCGGTAATGTAAAAGCTCAAAACACCAATAAATCTGATGAAACTTACAGGAGACTAAAAGTTCCGGAGATTATGTTCTGGAATTCTGTTACTTATAAAAAACTAGTACTCGTAGTCGGCAAAAAATTTTGTTTTCTGCCAATTACGTTCCGTATGGGGCTCTTTTTATTCTGTTGAACAAAGAACCAGGTGACCGGTACCATTTTTTAATAAGTAAGTCCCGGGGTACTAATGCCAGCAATTGTTGCGAACCCGTCTCAGATAACAGAACATGAGTTTGAAACACTTACATCAAACCCGCCCCCCGGCGGCAAGATTAATCTGCGTGTGGCCAATGGCAATAGGATCAGTAACTAATTGATTTTACCAGGATTCCCGTTATCACTGGTCTCAAAGCTTCTGCGCCAGGATTTTGATTTGTCCGCACGGAATTCTTTTTTCCCCAACGGATAGGGGGATTGGGGTGGATTGTCCGTTAAGGAGCGCACAAGACCGGAATGCCTTCAAATATTTTCTTCATTATTGCTGAGCATCATCATGGACAGGAAGGAGAATACCATGCCGGAGAAAATTCCCTCAATCCAAAGTGTGGCAGCAATAATGTAGGGGTTCAGGTACGGGCCGAACGGGGCATTTGCCTTAAGGTCTTCCATGAAACCCGGATCTAGGAACAATAGATAGGCCCAGATAAATATGCCAAACAGGGCTGAGCCCAACACCGCCGTGAAGGTCCCCGCCAGCAATCCGCGTATGTAGGTAAAATGGTCATCTGATTTATCCCGGAAACGGCGTACCGAGAGGAAAACGCCTACGGCAAGAATCGCAAAGTTGACCAGGCGCAAAGTCTGATTTTCAGCAAGTCCCAGAAACCGGATGATCAGGAAGTATGCTATCAGCGCCAGTGCAAGAAGAAAGGCGGACCGTCGGGCCACACTTTCGAAGTGGATTTTAACATCTTTCATGGTTCTCTGAGTAAAGTTTTAGAATAATGTAAAATACCCGTGTCGTTTTTCCTATGACGCACGTCATACAGGTGCTTTCATACCATATTCAGTCTATTCAAGTCATTCTTTATCCCGTTCAGGAAGCTTGTGTACCCGGCGAATATTTATTCCTGATTTTTACCAGGTCGACCATCATTCTGAAGAAATAGGTGGGTTTGACCTTCGAATCGCCCTGGTCTATCCATTGATTCAAAGGAATTTCCAGCATTTTCCTGATCCCGTCCTCCCGGCCATGTAGCTGTAGAATTCTGAAAAATATTTCGACATCAAAAAGCCATCTCGAAATGAATGGCTCCTGAAAGACCTGCTTCGCCAGGTCACGGCGGAATAGTTTACAGCCGCACTGCGTATCATAAACTTTAAGCTGAAGTATTTGGGATATCAACGTAGCAACTGCACGCCCGATTATGAAGCGGGAAGCCTTCCTTTCAATAACAGAACCAATTCGTAGTATACGCGAGCCGAAACAAAAGCTGATGTCGTCGTTGAGTGCTCCGGAAAGCGTATCACATTCTTCCAGGGTCACGGCCAGATCAGCGTCAAGATAACCGATCGCTTCACATATATCTGTCTCAAGAACATAGTTCACGCCGGCACGAACGGCCTCTCCTTTCCCTACATTATTCTTCAGGTTTACGATGCTGATTTGATCAGGGAGCTCATGCTGGATTCTCGTAAGAATATCAAGGGTCCTATCTTTCGAGCCGTCGTTGACAAATGCCAGCTTTACACGCGGATGATTCCTGAGATATTCCGTAAAATGTGAGGATTTGAGTTTGGTGGCTTCATTATAGCAGGGTATAATGATACACAAACGTATAATTTGATCTTCTTCCTGCGGTATGGTCAACGGGTTGAACATTATTCCAGGAAATAGGGTCTCAGCATACCAACAGCAGCAATGTCGTCAGCATTTCTGACTTTCTCAATTTGCTCAAGTATGGCCAGTTTATTGGGATCTTCGCCGTGTATATTCTCAGCTGACTTTTGGTACGCAGCAATCGCCTTATCACGGTCACCGGTCATTACATACGCATTTCCGAGTATCAGGAATGGGTTGGAATGATGCCCTGTGTATTGTGTCGTTTGTTCGAGGCGACGTACGACCAGCGGCCAGTCGGTTTTCTCTTTCTGTTTTGAGAGATATTCAAATATCTTAAAGTTCATTGATGTAGCCCAGGAAAGAGTATCCTGCAACTCTCCATGGGCAATCATGATATGTCCGATGCGCTTCACCTTTTCGAGGCTGGAAATTCTTTCGGGATCCCAGTCAGGGGATTTGTTGTAGTTGCACATTTCAATGAGAAAGTATCCGTCAATTTTGCCAAAAGAGGTGGTGTCATTGATATCTTCAACACCATCCTTGAAATTGAGATTTGAAGCTTCCTTCTCCTCCTCCATATACCAACCCCACGTATGGATGGGTTCGGTGGTATCCACCTCCGGATCGTCGAAAAACTCCTCGGTTTCGTAGAACCGCTGTCCAAGATAATTGCCCTCATTACAGAAATATTTATAAGCATTTTCTGTTCCGCCGACGATCTCATTGTAATACTCCCAGATTCTGGGTTCACCGATTGTCATGAATAAGGCGATCGTAAGAAGAGCACCAGGAATGAGGAGCCGCAGACTTGTGAGCTTCGGAAATTGCCAGAGCATTATACCCCCGGAAAGTATTCCCATAAATGCAACAATAGGCAATGCATGACGAATTCCACCATAGGAGGTGCGCCCGGACATCAAAGCAATCGTGTGTGCCAGCATGACCAGTATAAGCGCGATGATTACCGTCCACTGTTTTCGGCTGGGCGCTTTAATTTGTGCAGATTTTGGAAGGACAAATGACAGGATAAATCCTGCGATCGCCATCAAATAGATGAGTTGCAATGCCAGCGGGATTTTGGCAAGTACCACACTGGGAAAATACAATGCCGGAGCTCTTCCATAAACCATTTCCCCGAAGAAAAAATGTTCATCGTCACCCCGCCCTTCAATTCCGGCCCTGATTGTATCTGCAAGCCCCCATATATAGGCCTTTGGCAGGAGCTGGGATTTATCCATGATCGTTAATAAAATGCGCCAGCGCTCGGTATTCAGGTCTGAAATTTTTTGCTCAAGACTTCTGTTGAACAGATCCTGTCCTCCCTCCGAAGAATGTGCATTGAATCCATAGGCCGCCCACAGGGTGAGCAGCATCACAAGGCAGGCAGCAGCCCACTTCAATAGTCTTTTTCCGGCATCACCCCAGTTTTTCTTAAAGATTGGAACAATGGAGACCAAAGCGCTAACCCCAATCATCATCGCCAAACCGGGTAATGCCGAATGCTTCACAGCGAAGGCCATCCCCAGCGTGATGCCAAAAGCGATGGCCCATTTCCATTTCCAGCTGTAACAGAACATACCTCCGGTGAGGGCTGCCAGAATGAGCGTTAAGGATAACGGAAGATCTGTAAGAACGACGGGCTGGTGAGCTCCGATGGCAGGTTCAAGGGCAAGCCAGACCAGGCTCACCACCGCCCAGCCGAATCCGAAAATACGCCAGAGCAAAAGTCCTATTCCCAATGCGAGAATAAAGTGAAAACTATACATCGCGATTCTCGAACGCTTCTGAGACAGACGTGCTTCATTTTCGAAATACATGATCTCCTGAAGCCACTCTCTTTCGTGGTCCTTGTCGTTGAGCACTTCCATGGGGCGAAGTTTAAGGTGCTGATTGAACAGGCCAACCCAGTCTTTTGAGAGGGGAGGGTGTTCGGGATTCAGCCGATAATCTCCTTCGGCTACATAATATGCAGCCGATATAATATGGAATGGTTCATCATTGGCAAATGAATCCAGGCGTGTTCCATACCAGGATCTTAAAATACCAAAGAGTAAAATGAAAATAATGATTGCAAACTTTGCAGGCTTTGATAGAGTTGGAAGGGTCATGGCGTAAGCGGAAATTGCAACCCAATCTACAAAAATTGCAATTATAATTCAATCACCGGAAATGGGTATCTTTTGATGGATCTGGTTGATTTACAAGCGATTGTTACACCTATTTCACATGCTGAAACAACAGCCATACTTCCGGGTCCAGGATTATATTATCCGGTTTGGCAGCCATTGGCAATTCAAATGTCTGGGAATCGGAGGTCATTTCAAGAACTTCAATTTCAATCTCGTCACCATTTAATATTCCTACCTCAATTGGGAAATTGAATGTAAATTGTTTTTGAACCTGTTCCAGTTTTATCATGGCCTTTCCTTTTTTATAGGACCAGTCAAATCTGATCTCAGGATAACCGCTGGTATAGATCCATTGCTCAAAAAAGTCTCCGAGGGATTCACCGGAAACCTGTTCCATGATTTTCTGAAAATCTTCCGTCAGGGCATTTCCATTCCTGTACGTTGCATAATAACGCCGGATGCCCGTCCAGAACACATCATCCCCGAGCTTGTGACGCAGCATATTCAACACCCATCCGCCTTTCTGATATGTATTGGTGCTTAATACATTCATGGCATTCGTGATGGTATAATCAACGACCGGTGAAGGATTTTTCCGATAGTACTCAATGATCTCCCTCCGATCCCTGACCAGCTCCTGCTTTCTGCTTTCATTGCCATATTTATTTTCCAGGTACAGGATCGTAAAATAGGTGGCAAATCCTTCGCTCAGCCATACGTGGTTCCAGCTGTCCTCCGAAGCGGAATTCCCAAACCATTGATGCGCAATTTCATGTGCTATCAAACCTTCCACCTCATTCTTTCCTGTCACTGAACTTTCCCTGTAGGCAATCGTTCCGGCATTTTCCAGTCCGCCCCATTGGGTCTTGGCCTGCATGTTAGCCAGTTTGGCATAGGAATAGGGACCGATTTCAGAAATGAAATAGTCCATGACATTCACAGCCACTGCATAATCATTAAAGCCTTCCAGTCTGTTCTCGGGATACACCCACGCAGATATTTCAATATTGCCAACATAGCCAAGAACTTCAGAAGCAAATTCACATACGCCGATGGTCATTACCTTGGTAGCTACCGGGGCCGGCTCGTAGTATCGGGTAATTTTATAGCCGGGGGCAATGTAGCTTTCTTCAATTTTTTTTCCGGTGGCAACCACATCGTAATGCGCCGGCGCCTGTATCTGAAACTCCACCGCGGCTTTGTCATAGGGATGATCCACACAGGGAAGCCAGTACCTGGCCAGTGTGGGCCAGTTGTCGCCGAAGAAAGAGCGCTTGCCGAATCTCGTTTTATCGATGACGAGACCGCGTTCCGGAATTCCGGAATAGCTGATCGTGAATGATGCGGCAGATGCACCTTCGGCAGGATATATGACCAGCTGATTTTCCTCAAATGTCCAGTTGGCATCAGAATCTCCTTCCCTCACTTCATTGATTTTCATCCCGTATTCCCCGTTATATCCGATCAGATCGAGTCTGAATTCTTTCGGGGTCTCCGAGAAAGCAACATCAATCGTAGCCTCTCCAGAAATCACGTTGCTCGAATCATTCAGTGAAAGGCGGAAGGTGTATTTCGTAACATCGGAGCCTTCATTGCGCTCGTAAACTACCTGTGAATAAAGTGATGGCATGGAAATCCAGCACAGGAGTAATAACAGAAAATTGAATCTTGGCATAGCAGTTGGGAAATTACAACAGGCCAAAATACAATATTCTGTAAATGAAAACTAACGGTTCTCATCCAGGGAATATCTGGGATTAATTATTGAGAAATTGTCAATCGTTTGATTTCTGTATTTGCCATAAAGGTTGGATAATACATCAATTCAATTTTTGCCGGATTCAACGTAAAGATGCCGCTATATCTTGGGATTAATGAAATTTCAAATCTGTGTTTTCCGGCTTTCAAATGCTCAATGAAAATATTTGTTTCATGTGCAAAGTATTCCCTGTGCGATTCATTACTGAAGTAATTAGGCTTGCTTGCGTAAGAACAACCACCCGGAATAGGGACATTAATAAAAACATAATTCAAATCTTCCCTGATTTCTACATCGACAATGAGTTTAACTTCATTTCCCGCCTGTAGTTCATTAGAATTATTTTCAAAATGTGACGAGATCTTGAAATGATCCGTCTGATTTGCTGCATCTGTATCCCAATATCTTTGATAGGCTGTGATATACAGCGGTAAATCACCTGTTTTTTTAATTTTTAATTCATCAACAGGGCTTAACACTTTTTCGAAAGGAAAAGAGTCAATACTTTCTTTAATACCACCGGTCCCGATCATTAGCATTGTTTCCTGTCCGTCATTGGTCCGTAGCAGATCAGGGATGACAGTGCTGATGATCCGTGACGATTCATATGTATTTTGCCACGATCCATTATGTCTCTTTTCGAGCAAATAATTCCATATTTTTTTAGTTCGTGAGTGATTACTGCTATCTGCTTTCTTCAGGATTTTATATGCAAGAATCGTATTTTCAATTGTGTTGTTTGTGATGGATGAAATACTGGTAGTATCCGGAAAATAGAAATTTCCGAAGACAGAAGTTTTTTGATTCTTATCGAGTACATCCAGTGAAAGAGGCAGGTTGTTTTCGGCTTTTAAAAGTAAGATTCGAAGTTGTTGATTGAAGTTAAGCTTATCATGAATCTGGATATCATTCAAATAGGTAAGAAAGTCAACCTGCACATCCAGTGTATTCAGCATTTCCAGTATTTCCAGTTTAACCGATGGTTTTTTTTCTGATTGCAGGTTCCACAATAGCCTGTCTAGTAAAGTGCTTTTATTGATTGAGGTGTTAAATCCCATACTTTCGGCCATGCTCAGCGACTCAAGGATATGCAGGCTGATCCAGTAATTTTCCTGTGATTCTTTCCACCAGCCCCAGAGTCCGGCATCCTGTTGGTTTTTTTCGACCATCCGGATGAGCTTTTCAATATCCTTGTCTTTTCCTTTCGCAACTCCACGATATAGTTCAATTACCCTGTTGGCTAAAAGACCATAGAGTTTTGATGCTATTTGTTCGTTACAGAAGTATCGATAGTCACGCAAGTGCCTTATTTCTTCTTCTATTACGTCGAGCATATCAGCATTTGCATATAATCTGACTTCCCCGAATGAAGGATCAAAAGAAAGGTTCAGGGATGTATCACCTTCAAGAATATGGAAATACCCCTTCGTCCTTTCCAGACCCTTTTTGTAAACGGGGATATCCCTGATTTCCCCGTCAAAATACCCATCGGCTCGATTTATGGAGTACATCACCAGAAGGGAATCTCCATCGGCGGTCAGTTCAAGTGAATCTATGTGTGCATCCGTAATGTGCAACGAGTCACTTCGTATCAAGTTTCCGTTGATCTCAAATTTGGTGACGATATCTGCCGGCGTAGCCGTATAATTGAATGCCTTGCCGATGGCTGTAATGCTGTCGCCTTCCACCATAAAACGCGGGGTCGCCAGCCTTCCCATAAGTTGTTTGTAGGATTTAATTTTACCTTCGGTCTGACCGCTTTTCCTTGAATCATTCATTGCGAGAAAAATAGTTTGCCAGCTGGTTACATCATCCGGAAAAGTAACCTCAAATTTGACCTTACCATTTTTATCAGTGCGTAAAGTCGGATTCCAGAAAGCATAATCGGAGAAATTCTGCCGGATCGAAGATTGTTGTAATTCAAATTCCAGGGACTCATTATTCTCATCATTCCTAAGCGCATTAAGTATTTCGGTAGTATCAAATGAGCCTTCCTTAGTTTTAATGATTACAACTCCATTGATGGCCTGTGCCCCATACATAGCGGTAGCTTTTGCATCTTTTAGTATTTCAATGCGTTCAATAATCATCGGGTCCAGTTCATTGAAATTTCCTGTATAAATTATGCCGTCGATTACATATAAAGGCTGGCGATCAAAATTTATCGTACTTGCACCACGTATTTGAATTGAAACAGGACCGTTACTTTCACTTGAGACAATTTGAACTCCGGCTGCCTTCCCCTGTAGTGTTTCGTTAAAGCTGAAATCAATTTCCCTCAACTCGAAATCGTGACTTAACACAGTTGCTATAGATTCTGTCATATTTGATTTTCGTTGTGCTGCATAGCCGGTGATCACAACTTCTGATAATTGCGTGACATCCGAGTCCAAACTCACATTGATGTGTTGCTGTCCTCTTAATGTGATTTCCTGTGAAACCAGCCCAACGAAACTGAATACCAGCTCCGGATATCCATAGGGTACTTTCAGGGAATATCTGCCATTTAAATCTGTAACAGTTCCAATTGCGGTGCCTTTGACAACTACATTTACACCGGGCAATGCTGATCCTTCCTCTGAACTGGTTACAACTCCACTTACGATATCTCCCATTCCCGAGAAGATGATTTCATTGAGGTAAAGGCTCTGAATGCGTCGTAGTGCGGGGTCTTTTGTTCTCACTCGATATCCTTTGGAATAAATTTCCTTTTCAATGATGTTGTTAACGACAATGCTGAATGAGTCCTTCTTCAGAATATCAGGTTCCTTGAAATTAAGTGCTGTAATGCCATTGGATTTCACGAAAATTGAATCTTCGATGTGATAGTAAGAATCTGGATAAAAGAACACCAGCCTGTAACTCCCGGGCTCCAGATCATGAATCCATACAGCATTTCCAGGATATACCCGTATGAAATCAATCGCCTCTTCCTTAAATACCAGCATATTCAGCGGTATTTTATGTTCAGAATCCTGATAAATCAATATCCTTCCTGCATCAGGACCTGTGGAAGCAGGAAAATGATATCTTGCCTCACTGCGCCGCTGACGTTCCGTAAAGTATTTCCAGCTTTGCCGAAGCCATTTCTCCGTAACCACCAGGTCGCCTAAATTGGCGTTAGCCCGATACGTTAATTTGTCCGGAAGCAGATCCTTATCAATATTTCTCATTTTCAGGAGTGCAGGAAGAAATTCGTATTCCATAAATGGCTCGTGATCAAACTCAATTTTAAAGCTGTCCAGGAGATGAAACGTGGGTGCGCCTGCAACGGGGCCTGCCAATTTAAGTGAATTTCCGGTGCTTGCCGACTTTAAAAAAGTGATGCTTTTAGAATTCTCCAGGTATGCATACCTGTTCCCGAAATTGTTTTTGTAGGGGAATATATAGGGATAAAGTCTGTTCTTTTCCTGATATGAAAGGGATGATCCTAATTTTCGTATCCGAATTTGTGGCTGCGGTTTATGGATGTCAATGGAAAAAATTAATCGCTCATTTGGCTCAACCAACACGCTATCAATTGAAATTTCGTGTTCGGTTGTCCGCAACCGGATTTGATGGTATCCCGGACTTGCCCGGAAAGAATATGGCTGTAAATTGGTTGACCAGCTGAAATATATTGGTTCATTATCGAGATATATCACATGTATTGGAAGTATCTCTCCTTCATAAACAGCAAATGGTGCGAATTGGCTTATACTGTCGGGTGAAGCATACCGGTACTCATATCTTCCGGAATCCGGATAAATGAAGTTATAGTATGCGATAGAGTCTACTCCGGAAATAATTTTCCAGGTGTCATAGTTTAGGTTTAAACCGTTGAATTCAGAAAGTGATATGTCATCAATTTCAAAATTGTTGATGACGCCTTTGCCACCCCGGTCCTTTCCAAGATAGGGCAACACTTCGGGTTCGTGCCCAAATTTACTCGTGATTCCATAAGCCGTTAGGTCAACGTCCTTTACAGGCTTTCCATTGATATCAGTGACAGTAATATCAATCGTAGTCGTTTGACCTGGATAGACAAGTTGGGGATGTACTACATCAATTTCCAATTTTTTATCAAATAATGGGATTCCATAATCCTCTTCAATGATTTCACCGGCCCACAGATATCGTAATGAGAGGAAAAAAGTCTTATTGCTTTTTACTTTTTTTGAAACACTGAGTGAATCAGTATATCCTTCCAGGAGTTCGCGGTTTTTCCGGTATAGGTTGTAGGTAAAGGGGATTTTTCTTGGATTTTCAATGACAATCAGAACCGAATCTGCAGTCCGTTTGGATAAGCTCTTTAACAATGAAGGATGATCTGCAATTTCAATACTTTTTGAATGTTCTGGGGTTTCTGCTGAATAACGTACGAAATAAGGGTTCACTTTTTTTGATACCGGAAGCGAGCCATTATATAAATGGGTTTTGTTTCCGAACCTATCCTCTCCAAAAATGACAACATCTTCATTTGGATTCGCATTTTTCCCAGTCAAATACCTGAATGACACAGAATCATTATTTAACTCAACAGTGATATCGTTCGAATTATATGAGTAATTAACAGACTCCGAAGCGGAAACATTTTCATTGTCGGATGTAAGCAGAAGGGCTGCTATATCATAGTCGAAATCCGCGGTTGGAAAACCATTGTCAGAAATGGTGAAGCGTGTTTCTCCCCGTGGTTCGAGGTTTCGCTCTTCATACATCAGGGTATCCGGTATAAAGTCCCGGTCAGTATAAACTTTATGCAATTGTTTGGCGGTTGCAATAACCCGTACTCGTCCATCCAACAGATTTAAGTCATTATCATCGGTAGCTTTAATAAAGAAGGTTAGAGAATCATTTCTGTAATGGTTTTTGCTTGATGTTCGGACAGACAATTTTATACTCTTCAATTCATAGTCTTCGTATTGGAATGAATTACGTATGTAATCCAAATTTTTTCTATTGCTAAGTGTAACTGTTAAATACCGATCCAATTCAAGATCCAGGGAATCATGCAAAACAAATTCAAATGTATGCCCTCCGGGCGCATACGGTGTTGTTTTGCCAAGAATTATGGATTTGCCATGATTGTAGATTGAAACTTCTGCCGGGTCGTTAACCGGCTTCCTGCCTTTCTTCAGTATAAATGCTTTAATCTTTACAGTATCGCCGGGTCTGAATTTTGGCTTATTGAAAACAAGGTATCCGTTATGGTTTTGTTCGAACTTGTATTCATTGTTGTCATTACAATAGTACCTGTCGAAAATACACGCAACCCGTTCGTAAGAATTAACAAAGAAATAACGCAGTTTGGCGATACTTCCGGTGACATAATGTCTTCTTATGGATTTAACACCGTCTATTGGGATATCGATGACGAATGAAACCGGTCGCCATATATACTTCAGAGGTGTGCCATAAAGTACCTTTCGTCCGGCGCGCTTGATACCTGAATTATTATATTCCCGGTTGAGCTCATAGAATGTGGTGAGCCCATTTCTGCTAACTTTTAGTAATCCATTCCGATTTGATTTTTTATGGGAATAAGTCTGGGCGGCGGGATAAAATTTTAGTTTTTTCTTTCCAATAAAGACCTCGGCATTATCAATAATTCTGCCTTCCCGGTCATATATACGAATTCTTAAATCAGAATTGTTATTTAAAACGAATACATCAATTTCCTGGACCGTGGAAATTTCAAGTATTTCCTTATTTCTGAAGGCATACCTTCTGAGATAATGCCCCTGCGGAAGGTCTTTGGTATAAATGCTATCCGTTGGGTAGGTATCTACCAGCGTATGGAAATAGGATGTATCCGTTACCGTGTAACCCGATGAATAGATATTCTCTGCCTCTTCATTAGTTATTTTATAGATAAATGTCACAGCACTGGATTGTCGGCTGGAAACCAAATCCTGTGCATAGATTATCCCTTTAAAGAAAAGCAGAATTAGAAATATGAATGTTCCGGCAGGGTAGAGTTGTTTCATATCATGGTTTTATTCCATGATGCCATGAAGCACCTTTTTCCATAAGGCATGGAAAAAAAGTTCTACTCCGCCCGCAAACTGGTCACCGGATTTACATTCGCCGCCGAGATGGCATGGTAGCTTACCGTAAGAAAGGCAATCATGATGGCAATTATCCCGGAGGACAGAAAGATCCAGATATTGAACGGCGCCCGATATGCGAAACTTTCCAGCCAGGTCTCGCCAAGCCACCAGGCAACGGGTACCGCGAGAACTATGGCACTGACCACCAAAATCAGGAAGTCTGTCGTCAACAACCTGAAAATATTTTTAATGGATGCGCCATTCACCTTTCGGATTCCGATCTCTTTGGTTCTCTGGATGGCCATAAAAGATGATAATCCAAATAATCCCAGGCAGGAAATCAACAGGGCCAGCACAGCTGCAGAAGTAAGCAGCCTGGATGTTCGTTCTTCCGACTGGTAAACCTTTTTGAGGGAATCCTGAAAAAACCTGCTTTCGAACGGGTCATCCGGGTATACTTCGGAATAGGCTTTTTCTATCGAGGCAATCGTGCTTTCATTATTGGATGGATCCGAGAACTTTAAGGCGAATTGAGAACCCTTGTCCAGATAAAAAACCATGGGTTTTATCTCATTATGCAGCGAACGAATATGAAAATCCTTGATAACCCCTGCAACGATCAGTGAATCGTCCTCCGGGTCAATCATCACACCTACAACACGGTCGGGGTTATTGAATCCCAGCTCACGCATATAGGTTTCATTGATCAGAACTTCTTTTTCACGCCGTAATTTCCTTCCGCTCAACTGTTCGATTCCAAAGAATTCGATGAATGTGGAATCCCCCGACTTCATGAATACCTCTGTTTCTATTTCAGTCCCATCTTCCCGCGTAAATCCGAATAAATTGGAGCTATAACCATTCTCCAAAGGAGCACTTTGATATCGTAAAACCTTATCAATCCCCGAAATTCTGTTCAACTCATTCTCCAGAACCTCACGCTTCGAATCACTTTGGTAATATGGGGTGCTGAAATAGAGAATATTATCAGTTTCAAAGCCCAGATCTTTATTGATAACGAAATCGATCTGGTTAAATATGATGAACGTTACAATGAGTAAGACCTGGGAAAAAGCGAACTGGAAAATCGTAAGTCCTTTCCGCAGAAAAATTGCAGATTTTGACCCCTGGCCTGTAGGAGTATTGCTTTTCAGGACTTTTACGGGGCTAAATGCCGACATGACAAGTGCCGGATAAAATCCGGATAAAACCCCGACAATCAGCACAATTGCCAGGAGCATCAGGAGATTTGTGTATTCGAATGGTTCGAAAACTACACCCTGGGGGAGAAAACTTTCAAAAAGTTGAAGACTTAGCTGCGTTAAAGGAACAGCCAGTATTACCGCCAGCAAGGTCATCAATGTGCTTTGCACCAGGAATTGGAGTATCACTGTCTTTCGGCTGCTGCCCATAACTTTACGTATACCGATCTCGCGGCCCCGCTTTCCGCCAATGGCAGTCTCAAGATTGATAAAATTAATAATGGCAATCAGTAGAATAGCAAGTGCGATGAACATCAGATTACGTAGTACCTCCGTATTGGCCGCATGGGATGTATTATCGAACACCCCTAGCTCCGCGTCATAATGGAGATCCGCCAGTGGTTGGTAATGATACGTAGTTTCCCAGGAGTCGTCTTCCGATTTCATTTTCTTTTCTTCATTCAGACCGTCAATAGCAAAATCGAGTTCCTGCAGACCCGCATTTTCATTCAGCCCGATAAATAGCTGGTTGCTTGAACTGGTCGAGCCCCAATCGGTAAAATCATAATTCTCCTTAAGGAAGGACGACTCTATGGTAGCTGCCGAAATGAAATCTGTAAATGAAAAATCGGTTCTTCCGTCCGGATCACTTACGATCCCTACAACCTGCAACGGTAGCGAATCCCGGTAAATGATTTGACGTCCCAGGTATTCCGAAGAAGGCAGAATCCCAAAATATTGTTCAGCCCTTGATCTTAGAAGCGTAACCGAATTGGGATCTTCCATCGATTTTATGTCGCCTGCTTCCCATTGCCATATTTTGATCAGCCGAAAGAGTGATGGGGAGGCTATTACAAGATCTGACTGCCGGTCCAATTCTTTCATGGATCCGTCATTTTGCGGAATTGTCACATTCGCTGACCACGTATGAATTTGAGCCACTTCATTGATACCCGTGAAGTTCTCTTTCAAATAGGATGGAATGCCATTGCTGATACCCCGGTTTTGGCCGCTGAATACACCACTGTACCTGGTGTAAATTCGATAAATATGATCAGAGCCCGGAATTTTCTTGTTGTAGCTGTTCTCAAAATTTACCAGCGTTAGAATGCTTAGAAAGACAGTTATACCAATTGTAAGACCGAGAATATTGATCGAAGTGTATAATGAGTTTTTCAGAAGATTTCGCAGGGTGAGCTTAATGATATTTTTCAGCATGGAGCAATGCAGGTTGAAGAAGGAAAAAGAACAGGTTTACATTTGGTACGAAAAAATTCAGCACCTGGTTACTCATAATATAATCAATTAACCAGTTTCAATGCTCAATTGATAAAATTGAAATTTTTATTTACGATTTAAAAATTCTCTGTCCCGGGAGTATACTTAATTGACTTCTCAGCACAACCACGTGACCCGATTCCCTATAAATTGAGATTTGTCCTTTTTGTCGATTTGTATACAAGACATTTTCAACCTAACTCTTCCAAACCTATGAAGTCGCATTTTTTATTTTCTATGATCTCTGTTTTATTCATCTCCCAATTTATCACCGGTTGTGGGGATGACGATGGGAATATCGATACCGACCCAACCCCTAATCCCCCTGTTACCAATGTTCCCCATTCTGTCTGGGATTCCTCAAAAGACAACCCGGTTCTCACTTCCAGGACTGGTTTTTGGGATGGTGAATATGTAAGTGCCACAGCGGTGGTAATATTTAATGATACGCTTCGCATGTGGTATGAAGGCTCAACCGGCATCTTTGATCAACCCATCCACCTTGGATATGCCTGGTCACTGGATGGAAATAATTGGACGTTGCAGGATCAACCGGTAATCGAGGCAATGCCAGGAGAATGGGACTATCCCCACCTGGCGGCCCCTTCAGTTTACGTCGATGGCGATACTCTGCGCATGTGGTATGGGGGTGGTACATATACTACAGTGGGTATGGCAATAGGATATGCAACTTCCGTGGATGGTGTGCACTGGGATAAGAAAGGAAAGGTCATTAATTCCGGTCAATATTGGAATCCCGGCGGTGTTTTACCGGGCCCCGTACTGAATGAGGAAGGTGTCTACAAAATGTGGTTCTCTGGCGGACAGGGACATGTAGGATTACCTACTGAGGATACATTCTGGAGTATTGGATATGCGACATCTTCGGATGGAATTGAATGGACCGTTGCTGAAGATCCGGTTATCAGTCACGGAACCACCGGACAGATCGATTATAATCAGGCTCTGGCAGGAACAGTGATCAATGCCGATACATCATACGTAATGTATTACTCAGCCTCAAGGAAGGTTACCAATTATTCAATTTCAAAAATAGCCATGGCATTTTCTGTTGATGGAATTACCTGGGAGAAGTATGGAAATAATCCCATAATCGACAAGTCCCTGGCAAGTGATGCCCTGTACTTCCCGAAGGTTTTGGAATATCATAATGAATTTCGGATGTGGTATGCCGCATGGCACCCGGGCCCATTTGTACATACAGCAACGGCCACCAATTAAGGCGAATTCAGAGCAATCTTCAGTAAATAGAAATGGTTAGGAATATCATGCAGACCACGGTCAGGATCACGATCAATGGCCAGACGAATTTCAGGAACCGGTCATAGCCTATTTCCGCTACACCCAGGAAGGCAAGGACCAGGGAGGTGGGGTTTACAAGGTTGAAAATGCCATTACCGAATTGATATGCATTCACGACGCTCTCCCGTCCGATGTCTACCGTATCTGCCAGCGGGGCCATAATAGGCATGGTGAGCACTGCCGTTCCGGATGTGGAAGAAACAAAGAACGCCAGCACATTATAAACACCAAAAAGGGCATTGATGAACAGTCCCTTGTTCATGCCTTCGGTAAAGCTGCTGGCATAAAAAAGGATAGTATCCGTGATGAGTCCGTCTGTCATCAGGATGGAAATGCCGCGTGCGATTCCTATGATGAAGGTTACACCCAGCAGTTCACCTGCACCTTTGGTGAAGGAATGAACGAAATCCTTTTCCTTCATTTTACTCACCAGTCCAATTAGGATGGCAGCAACCACAAATACCGATGTCATCTCGACAAACCACCAGTCGAGCATCACAACCCCGGTAACCATCACGATAAAGGAGAGGATGAAAATCAGCAGTATCAGTTTAAATCGGATGGTAAGTGCTGGAACATCTCCCTGTCGGGTAAATCCGAAAGTCTTTTCCATTTGCGCCTTCTGATCATATATGACCGATTTGGATGGGTCTGACCTGACCTTTTTTGCGTAGTGGAGAAGAAATAAAATCGTCACGCTCATGCAAATCACAAACATCAGAATGCGGCCGTCCAGTCCGGTTGTCCAGGTGATCCCGGCGGAGTCTGAAGCGATGATGGTGGAAAACGGATTGGTGGTAGCCGCCAGAACCCCAACCTGTGACCCTAAGAATACGGTTGCGATGGCGACCATGGCGTCATACCTGGCCGCGAGAAATACCGGGATCAGGATCGGCAGAAAGGCGATGGTTTCTTCGCCAAACCCGAAAGTAGTTCCCCCCAGACCAATCAGAAGGGCTGTAATTATGATCAGAACGTATTCCTTTCCTTTTAAGAATTCAGTGAGCCAGGCGATACCCGCGCTGAACGCGCCTGATTTCTCCACAATGCCCACCAGTCCGCCAATGATGAGGACCAGGAAAATGATATCGGCCGTTTCAATAATGCCTTTTACGGGTGCCTGCACGAGTTCGAAAAATCCCTGGGGGTTTGACCCGAGGCGCTGGTATGTTCCCGGAATGCCGATGGGCTTATAGATCGCGCCGGAAGTGAAATTTTCGAGCGGTATCTGTACGTTCAGCTGATCAAGTGTTTCCCGCTTGGCCGGCAGCTTTTCGGTCGCGCCTTCGACGGTCTTCTGGAAAACATTTTCAGTTTCATCATAGGAGAGGGAGGCATACTGGCCGGCTGGAATGACCCAGGTAAGGAGTGCTACAAAAGCGGAAATGATAAGGAGGATGGTCTGTGCGGAGGGGAAGTTTTTCATAAGTGGTAATCAGGACACAATAAACACAAAAGTTCATTTATTACCTCGGGATGAGGATTGATTTTTCAGAGTGACAGTTATGTAGGAACCTCATATCTTGGTAAAGGAACTAGAACGACCCTCACAAAACCGTCATCCCTGCGGAACTCCCTGAGGTCCTGAATAGGACAGTCAGGGAGTCGGACCGGGATCTATGTCCGTCGTTAATCCTTTATTTGTTAATGCCGAAAGGCCAGATGATGGATAAGGTAGTCACTATACTTCGTTGGTGCCTCACTATA
>JBNKGL010000037.1:0-24776 GCA_050289805.1 Cyclobacteriaceae bacterium | reverse complement strand
ACAGTTCATTGACCTGGATATTATTACGGCACGATTGCTGGGTGGTCTTCCTGAAATCTATGAAAAGTATGAAGTAGAAACCAATACCTACACCAGGGAATCAGTAGCAGCATATAGCCAGGCAGTATTCGACGCCGGGGCAACTCCGCAGGCTATTCTAGGTAACCTGGATAAATTGCAGCCATTTGTTTATGATCCTGTTAAACCCGAGCGGGTAAATTCTTTCGAAATAGGTTACAAGGGTCTGATTGGAAATAAGCTGTTGATTGATGTTGCTTATTACCACAACCGTTACCGTGATTTCATAACGCAGGTACAATTCAGAAAAGCACCGATCGATCTGCTCAACCCTCCTACCGCAGATCCTAACGTGCTCGTTCCTGCTGCCGCTTCCCTGCTGAGTGGTTCAGCGTTAACGGTGGAAAGCGATGGAACGATCTCCGGAAACACCGCACAGATCTATACAAATTATGACCAGGAAATCAGCTCCCAGGGTGCTGTCGTAGGTTTAACCTACAACCTCCCCCGAAGCTTTACACTCTCTGGAAATTACAGCTGGAACGTGCTGAATGATGAGATTGTTGGCGGACTTTCTGAGTACAATACACCGGAGCACAAATACAATATCAGCTTTGCAAACCGTAAACTGACTGATATTCTTGGTTTCAATCTTACCTATCGCTGGCAAACGGATTTTGTGTGGGAATCATCATTCGCGCGCGGACCGGTGCCTGCATATGGAACACTTGATGCGCAGGTTAGCTTCAAGCTGAAAGGCCTTAAGTCAATGCTGAAAGTGGGTGGATCAAACATCCTGAACAAGTACTACATTCAGAGTCTTGGCGGCCCGAACATCGGCGCCATCTACTATGTATCCATCACATTTGATGAGTTGATGAACTAATTTAAGATTCTCTTAATAGCCAAAGGCGTCCTCTAGGGGACGCCTTTTTTTATAGGTAATCTTACGTATTATAGATTCTCAAATAATTCGGTTAGAAATGCATGTGACTTCTGGTGAATTCCCGGCTGGGATGATTGGGACGGGCCCGCAATATTGAGTATTTCCACACTATTATTTATCAGCCAAATCAATATCTCGTTGGTTAAAACAGGATCGGTCAAGTCAATTAAAAATATTTCTTTCCGATACATCTCGGCACATCTGAGCGTAAATTCAGAACCCCTGTCCAGACCAGAATTAGTGAATAAAACCATGGTTGCGTCCGAATCTCGTACATTCCAGGCTGTTCGCATAGACCTGGGAATGTCCGGAAATCCCTCAAGTCTCTCTAAAGGGGTTTCCTTTAAATTATAAAAATCCGGGATGAGTCCGGCTTCACAGGTAGAACCCGGCGGACACCATCCTCCGGTCAACAATCCACACTTCTGGGCAGCTTCTAATGCTGCCTGATCTACACCTGTTTGTCCGCCTGATATAATTTTTTTGAGTTGTATCATACCTATCCTCAATATGATAGATCAAATTATCGCTTATCATTAAAAAAACCTACATGTCCAAAAAAGACGTGATTTGGACGGCATGGGATTAATTAATAGGTTCAATTATTCAATACGTGCTATTTTTTAATAATGAGATTTTTTTTAGCTGCACTGATTTTTTTATTGATGCTCACCGGGGCCGAAAGCTTTTCGCAGACCTACAAAAAATGGATGCATAAGGGTGATCGCGCTTATCGTATTGAGGATTATGAAAGCGCCATCAATTATTATAAAAAGGCCTTAAAACTTCGAAAAGGAAACACGAAGGCTACCTATCAACTAGGCCTGTCCTACCTGTACAGTTCAGAGAAACTGCCCGCACTCGAACAAATATCAAAAGTCTACGCACTTTCTCCGAAAATTGATAAACACATTGAATATCAGCTGGGACTGGCTTATATCTATCATGAAAATTTTAATGATGCACTCCGTTTCTTTGAATCCTACAAAAACAGTCCGCAATCAAAAAAATCGAATGTCGATGAACGAATCCAGCAATGTATTTCGGCCGATTCGCTGAAACGTCATGCGGTTGCGGCAGTGGTATCACCGGTGGATGCATTGAATTCGAAATTTCATGATTATACGCCCCTTGTTTATGCTCAGGGAACCAAAATGATTTTTACATCAAATCGTCCGGGTGGTAAACGCAGCAGAGACGGAACCTACTATGAAGATATTTACTGGGCCACTTATGAAAACGGAGAATGGACAGACATTGAGCGTATGGGCCCGGCGATCAACGACACATATCATGATGCCGCGGGTACAATATCACCCGATGAGAAAAGCCTCTTTGTGTATTATGAATATGATGGAGGAAATATTTACGTTTCAAAAAACGAGAAGGGAACATGGGGCCAACCTACCCCACTCGATGAATCAATAAATACTATATTCTGGGAAACAAGTGCTACCATTACCGCTGATGGAAATACAATTTACTTTGCAAGCGAGCGTCCCGACGGGGTTGGCGGACTGGACATATATCGCACCCAATTGGGTGATAATGGACAATGGAGCAAGCCTGTAAACCTGGGAAAGACAATCAATACGAGGTACAATGAGGATGCACCCTATATTACCCCTGATGGATCAAGGTTATACTTTGGTTCGGCAGGTCATCCGGGAATGGGTGCAGAAGATATATTTTATAGCGACATCATCAATGGTGAACCCCAACCACCGGTCAATCTGGGTTACCCGGTGAATAGCATATACCTGGATAATTACTTTGTACCCCTGGCAGATGGAAAATCCGGATACCTCGCTTCAATGCGTCCCGGGGGGAAAGGGATGGCTGATATTTTTCATGTATCCTTTGAAAAGGTTCCGGAAAGCAATAAGCCGTTAATCGCGGCGAATAAACCCTCAACTGATTCCCCTAAGCAAGCCACGGAAGAACCAGTCAAAGAAAGGATAAAAGAACCAGTCGTTGAAATTAAGAAAACTGTTCCGGCCATTGTAACGGTGCTGAAGGGAAAAGTTATTGATTCCAAAAGCGGTGAACCGCTCTTTGCCGAAGTTAAACTTGTTGATAATACCTCGAACACAGTTCTTAGCCGCGTACAGTCGGATCCATCATCCGGAGACTTTGAACTGATCATTCCCGAAGGAGGTAATTATGGTGTCTCCACACGTAAAGACGGGTATCTCTTTAATTCCCTCAACTTCAACCTGCCGGATTTTACTGAACCCCAGGAAGTGGATACACATATATTAATGCGCAAGGCAGAAACAGGTTCCAAAGTGGTATTGAAGAATATTTTCTTTGATTTCGGAAAATCTGAACTTCGTACCGAATCACTGGGTGAACTGGATCGTATCCGCGAACTACTGGAAGATAATCCTGGACTGGTAGTGCAGATCAATGGACATACGGATAATGTGGGGAATTCAATTGCCAACAAGATCCTTTCAAAAAAACGTGCCGATGCGGTGGTTCAATTTCTTATTAATAATGGAATATCTGCAGCCCGGTTGTCGGCCAAGGGCTTTGGTGAGGAAAGACCCCTTGTATCCAATGATGATGAAGTGGACGGCAGGGAAATCAACCGCAGGACGGAAATCGAGATCATCCGTACTGGTGAGGAGAATCCTTCCAGTCCTTGATAAAAGAGAATAAATCTTTGGTGCCGTAAGATATATTCGACCGCCCGCTCCGCAGGGGTCGGTTGTAAAAATACTATCAGGCTCACATATTTGACCCCCGCTTAGGCAGGGGTCATTACAGATATCCTGATTTAAAAGGCTCTAAAATCCCGGTTGTTTATGCCCACTAGACTTTATGGATGACAAACGAAGCAAAGGTCGGTTGTAAAAATACTTTCAGGCTCACATATTTGACCCCCGCTTAGGCAGGGGACATAACAGATATCCTGATTTAAAAGGCTCTAAAATCCCGGTTGTTTATGCCCACTAGAGACTTTATGGATGACAAACGAAGCAAAGGTCGGTTTTAACAATACTTTCAGGCTCACATATTTGACCCCGCATAAGCAGGGGTCATAACAGGTATCCAGATTTAAAAGGCTCGAAAATTCCGGTTGTTTATGCCGATTTGTTATTACAAAGCAAATGTCAATATGACAAACGACCCTTGCAAAGCGAGGGTCGCATTAGTGAGCTATGGAACAGTAAAATAATCCGACCCCTGCGAAGCGGGCGGTCGCACTTTTGAATGGAAGGCCATATGAATTTGCTTCTTCAAGCAAAAAAAAGGCCTGAATTTCTTCAGGCCTCCTAATTTTTATATTCTTTTTATTAGAGAATAACGCCGGCAATCGGATAAGTTATACCATTACCTGCGGGTATCCCTTCTGCTGCCACTGAAATCGCAGCACCATTACCTGATCCCTGTACAGTACCAAGATCACCATCAGGTGCAGTCGTCGTAAGGGTCACACCCGGATTTACCGTTGCAATACCTGACGCATCGGTCAAAGGCGACAACGTTGCCGGTACCGCGTGTCCACGAATAATCGCGTCCCACTCCTCAGCAGTATAGGTATCTACAGTAATGCCTGCAGCATTCAGGAAAGCATCCACTGGGGCAAAAACAGTAATATCATCCAGACCTACCATTGCTCCTACGATAGTCTCCTCAACAGGTTTGCCTGCATCCGCCTTCAATATGGCTGAAGCCAGAATAGAAAAATCTTCGGCGAGAAGGATCGGCTGTGCTACAGTTCCCAATATTCCAGCAATCTGATCACCTAAGCCAACAGGAACTAACACTACATCGATTACATGAACTACACCGTTGGTAGCCTCGATGTTAGTTTCGATGAAACCTGCATCAAACGTTGCTCCAGAAACCAGCACAGGTCCGCTAGCCACTTCAATGGTTTCACCTGGTAAGAGCGTGGTAATTTCACGACCTACGGTTAAGTCTGACGCCATTAATATGCTGGTAGCTACGTGATAGGTAAGTACCGCCTGGGCCAATTCATCACGGATAGGTGAAAAATCAGGCAATCCAAGTTGGGTGAGCAACGTTTGCAAAGCAGCGTTCGAAGGAGCAAATACCGTAATATTCGCAGTAGTAGCTAAAGCTCCATCCAATCCGGCTGCCTCAAGCTCAGCTGCGACTAAACTCAGACGGCTGTCTGAATTGATCACTTCCCACACATTTTGAGTAACGGCTGGTCCGTCCCCATCGTCATCACCGCATCCTGCCATCAGGAACATCCCTGCAAGCATCGTCAAAGCCAACAGACGCGTCATCCAGTTCGAAATTTCTAGGTTTCTCATAAAAAATTAATTAATTGTTGATTTATTTTCCACTAATATACTCTGCATGCATCACAAATCCATGTATTACATAAAGAGAAATTAATACTAAGGTAACATAACCTCAACGGAATAGTTTTCTGATCAGTGATAATAATTACGAAGGAGGGAATAAAAAAACCTACAGGATCACGAAGTAAGTCTTAAACCCCGAATTGACAGGATTTGGGCTACCCATCCACGTCAGCCTTCCACTGTTAACCTGCCTTGCGGCGAGGTCCGAACAAGTCGGATGAGGCCTGGCTTTGGCAGTGAGTTTCACCCGGTATTATTGTACTTGTTAGGTTTAAGGACTTTGTCGGATCCCGTAGGTTTATCAAAGGTACCTAATAAATAGAGAACCGTAAAAAATATGGATTATTATTCGGTGAAGCGAAAACGAAGATATT
The DNA here is from genome assembly GCA_050289805.1 of Cyclobacteriaceae bacterium. Lineage (GTDB taxonomy): Bacteria > Bacteroidota > Bacteroidia > Cytophagales > Cyclobacteriaceae > JAUILA01. Next base: position 19,092 of record JBNKGL010000037.1, on the reverse strand, counting down.
TGATATCATGCCCTTGTGCGCTAAATTTTTCTTCATAGCGGGTGCGGATATCATGACAAAGAGGTTTTAGCTCCGAATGATATAAATCGCGGGTATATTCAAAATCACGAATATCATTCCGGCCTTCAATCACCTCCAGTGTATATTCAAACAGGCCCGAATTATCAGTCTTAAAATTGACCCACCCATCAGTGGCCAGAAGACTTTTGTACAGGTCGAGGTATTTGCTATTGGTAATGCGCCGTTTTTCATCACGATCCTTCGGGCGTGGATCAGGAAATGTGATCCAGAAAGTATGGATCTCACCCGGTTCAAAATATTCCTCCAGAAATTGTATTTGAGTGCGCAGGAAAGCCACATTTGTCAGCTTTTCCTCAAGCGCCCAACCGCTGCCTTTCCAGATTCGGTCACCTTTCACGTCAACCCCAATAAAATTTCGGTTACTGAACAGTCGGGCCAGACCGACTGTATACTCCCCTCTGCCACAGGCAAGTTCTACGGTTATGGGGTTGTCATTCCCGAAATAATCTTTATTCCAGGCTCCTTTGATCTTCTCATACAGGGGCTTTCCCGGCTCAATGATATTATGTCTGTGTTTGTTCGCTTCAAACCTGGCGAGTTTGCTTCTACTCATGGAATCAGAGGTTATTAAGTTCTGCAACCACAAAGTTACTCCCTCCAATTACAATGAGGTCATCTTTATCTGCGATTTTTAGTGCTGCTTCCAGTGCTTCGTTCACATCGGGAATGCTTTTTCCACGTAAACCGGCCGCCAGGGCCTTTTCTTTCAACTCTTCCGCCGGCAAAGCACGGGGTATTTTCGCTTCACAGAAAAAGTAGGCAGCATCTGCTGGTAATAAGGAAAGGACCGGCATTACATCCTTATCCCGAACCATTCCCCATACAAAAAAGAGGTTTTTATGAGGTCGTTCCCTGATGAGTTCGAGAAGGAACATGATTCCGGATTGATTGTGCCCAACATCACAAAAAACATCAGGCTCACTCCCAAGCTGCTGCCATCTCCCCTTCAGGCCCGTGAGTAATTTCATTTGCTCCAGACCTGCTCTAATATCTTTCAGTGCAATCGTAAACCCCCGGTCATTCAAAATGTCGCAAACGGCAAGAACGCCCCGTATATTGATCAGCTGATACCCCGGCAATGCCGGATCCCTGAAATCAATGCTTTGACCATCAGGGAATTGTGCCCTGTAAACTTCGCCTGAAGGTATGACCGTGTATTGCTCACCGGCAAAAATGATCTTCGCATTGTGTGCTGCCGCGGCATTGCGGAATACATCTGCGACCTCCGGCTGATTTTCAGTAATCACGACCGGAATATGGTCTTTAATAATCCCCGCCTTTTCTCCGGCAATCTCAGTCAATGTATTGCCCAGCCATTGCTGATGATCAAAGCTGATATTTGTGATGAGGCTTACCTCCGGTAAAATCACATTGGTTGAATCCAGCCGGCCACCCATACCTACCTCTATGACGGCTATATCTACCTGCTGATCAGCAAAGTAACAGAAGGCCATGGCTACGGTAATCTCAAAAAAGCTTGGCTTTACCTCTTCGATAAGATCTTTATGCTTTCGCACAAAATCAATAACGTACGCAGGATCCACTTCGATCCCATCAAGTCTGATCCGTTCAGTAAAGGATTTCAGGTGGGGCGATGTATACAGCCCGGTTTTATACCCTGCCGACTGCAGGATCGCCGCAATGTAGTGGGATGAGCTTCCCTTGCCATTTGTTCCTGCAATGTGAACAGATTTAAATTTATGTTCAGGGTTTCCCAGGGCATTGCATAACCGGATTGTGTTGCTGAGGTCTTTTTTGTAGGCGGAGCCCCCTACCCGCTGAAACATAGGAAGACTGTTGTATAGATAATCAAGCACCTCCTGATATTCCTGAACGGAGTATCCCTGTTGATCCTGTATCATAAATCTTATCTGGAAACAATATTGAAGGTAACGGTTCCTTTTGTATTACCTGGTTTGATGGCACCGGTTCCCGTTCTGCTAAATGTTGTTTTTTGTAGTTGTTCCTCATAAAACTTCGCCACAGAGGGGCTTACACTTCGCTGCAAAGTACGGACAGCAATTACATACCCGTCTTCATCAATCGTAAACTCGAATGTGATTGTACCATTCTCACTTGAAGCGTCCTTCTTTCTGGGCACCTCGTCCCATATCCAGCCAACAATATTCAGTGCCGGTCCGTCGCTGCCACCACCGGGCTTGCCTTTATAAATAGCATCGGCATTAAGTTCTCCTTCCGGTTCACCCTTATCACCCACAGCCTGAGCATCATCTCCTTCGCTTTTTTTCGCTGGTGTATCGGCTTTGCCCTCTTCCTTTGCCCCGGTTGTTTGTTCCGTTTTTACCGGCTCTGTTTTCACAGGCTCAGGCTTCTTTTCTTCCTTTTTCTCAACAGGCTTGGGCTTTACCTCCTCCTTTGGAGTCTCCTTCACCTCCTTGATGACTTCGGGACTTTCCTGTTTATTGGGTACCGGTTGTTCCACGACTTCTTCCACCACCTCTTCTACGGGTTCAATGGCCTCTACCGCTTCCTCTATTATTTCCTCCGGAACCTCCTCCACATTTGCTTCATCGGGTTGTGCTTCTTCCTCCGTAGACTCTTCAGTTACCGGCGTTTCAGGCTGAACTTCTCCTGATCCCTGTTCTTCCATTCCAAAATTTAATTCAATACCGTACTCCGGAAGTGGCGGATCGGGTTCGCGCCAGGCCAGTATGAACATGAAAAGGACTAATAGAAGTACATGCATTGCGACTGAAACCGCAATCCCTGTAATCCTGTTTTTCCTTTCTTTCTGTTCTTCTTCCATGTTGTTTATTCCGGTAGTGTGGCAATTGAAACCTTCGCCTCAAGTGCGGTCGCTATCCCGGCCACATATACAAATTGTTCAGTAGGCACGCTTTTATCAATGTGAAGCACTACGGCCCCCTGACCTTCAGTCAGACGGCTCCTGAGTTCGGCTTCCAGCATATTCTTTGACACCTTTTTATCTCCTACATAGTAATCCATGTTTTCTGTAATGGTTACAGAAACCTTCTGCATTTCAACCGTTGAAGCCCTGCTGGTGGGGAGATTCACCGGCAATCCGGATGGCGTTATAAACGAAGAGGTCAGCATAAAAAAGATCAACAACAGAAATATAATATCCGTCATTGACGACATGCTGAACATCGGTTCTACGTTATGCTTTGACTTTAATGCCATAATTACGTTATCAACAAGTTCTTGGTCAAAAAAATTCTAACGTGGTTCCTGCAGGAGATCGATAAACTCGACACTGCTGTACTCCATCTTGTGCACCACTTTCTGAACACGTGTTACCAGGTAGTTATATCCCAGGTATGCCAGGATTCCAACAAACAGTCCGGCAGCTGTGGTTACCATTGCGGTGTATATCCCTTCGGATAACAGCTTCGGACTAACCGAGCCTTCTTCCTGTGCAATCGCAATGAATGCCTGGATCATACCAATCACAGTTCCGAGAAAACCAAGCATCGGCGCTGATCCTGAAATGGTTGCCAGGAGGGAAAGATTTTTCTCGAGCTTAAAAATCTCAATCTTTCCAACATTTTCGATCGATACTTCAATATTCTTTAGCGGACTGCCGATCCTTGAAATGCCCTTTTCAATCATCCGTGCAACAGGTGAATCATTTTGCTGGCACATCATTTTGGCCGCGGAAATATCGCCTTTCTCAACCAACTCCCGAATACGGGCAATAAATTGCTCTGGCGTCTTGGCAGCTTTATTGATGGTAAGGACCCGTTCGACAAAAATATAAACTGCCATCACCGATAAAATTAAAATGGGTATCATCATAAAACCTCCCTGGAAGAGGAGGTCTATGATCCTTACGGAATTAGCAGATTCGATAGATGTTGCAACTGTGTCCTGTGCAGTACTTATTTGTGTTAATATCATCTTAATATTTCATTACCCATACACCCTCACCATACGCTTCTTTCAGCTCATTCGCCCTGGACTCAGCCTCAGCCAGCGATTCCATATTTGATACTGCAACCCGATGGTATAAAACCTTACCATATGGCTGTATTATCTTCACGCTGTTACCTTCTGCTGCCAATTTCGTGGCATAATCCATGGCCAGATCACCGTCGATAGCACTGGCGACAATGACATAGTAACGTCCGGTACGGGCAGAAATTGTTTCGATGGTACCATCTCCTGCATTTTGAGCTTCCTCTGCCAAACGCTGTTCTTCAGCGAGACGTGCAGCTTCTTCCTGCGCCTGTCGCTCCCTCTCGGCAGCTTCACGAGCCGCTTCTTCACGTTGCTCCGCAGCGATACGGTCTTTCTCGGCCTGCTCCTGCTGGGCAATTTCCGCTTGTCGGGGTCGCTCATACATGAAATACCATATTCCAACGCCCGCCAGAATTATCACCAGTATAATGGCGATAATGGCACCCACATTTGAACTATTGCTTTCCTTCGGTGTATAAGAGCCGGGAACATAGGCTTTTTCCTCAGATTCCGTTTCAGAGGTTACATCTACCTCGGTCACCTCTTCCACAACCTCATTCTCTTCCACAGTGCCGAATATGTTTTCCTCTGAACTTTCTGATGATGATTCATCTGTGTCGCCAGACTCCTCTTCGGAGCGCTGGGCATACATGAATGCCTGATCTTCTGCCGCCTCTTCTTCTACAACTTCTTCTTCTGCAGGCTTGCTTTCCTCAGCTTCTTCAGAGCGATCAATGGGTTCATAATTGATGTCCGGAAGACCAAAACTATCATCGGCTTCATTGATGTCGCCGGTGTTATCATTTAGATCTTCAAATTCATTGTCATTTTCTTTCTTTGCCATAATCTGATGGTTAAGTTTTATGCAATCGCCCGTTTCTTCGACACTTCACAAAAATAATCTAATTTTTAAGTGTGCCAAATCTCACTGGTAGTCATGCAATGTATTCGTTAAAAATGGTCTAAAAACGTTTAAAAAGTATAACTCGCACCCACCATAAACTGGAAGCCACGTACAGGATACCTGTACAGTTGCTCATAATTTTTGGAGAATATGTTGTTCAATTCCACAAATGCGGAAAACCGTTCTGATACCAGGTATTCCGCCATAAAATTCAAATCAAAAATAGCCTTTAAATTCACAGTTTCATTGTTGGTAAAATCATATGCCTTAATGCCGCCCATGGTATATACCTCAGCATTTAAATTGATTTTATCGAACAAATTATAATAAACCGCCCCGGTTAGCTTGTAATTGGGACGATGCCATGCCTCCCGGATATCGGAGGTTCCATATCCCCAGTAATCACCACGCACATTGATACGCCACTGCTGCTCCTGAATAAATGCGAGTGATCCAAAAAGATTGACCACTGCCGTATTCCCATTATCATAAATCACATTAAACTTTTCCTGGGCCGTTGTGTCGTTGAGATAGAAATAGAGGTTCTTCACATTACTCGCACTAAAACCTGCTTCAAATCCAAGCTTCGGACTCAGCCTCCCTTTTAACCCGCCATACAACTCAAATGTCTTATTACCATGGAAGATCGGAACATTGGCCGCGATAAAAGGATTCTCGGAGGCGAAACGGTGCAATGTATTCTTTTCTATATCACCTCCAATTCCGGCGTAAAGATCGATTTTTTCATTAAAGGTATAGGAGGCAACAGCATCCGGATAGATATGAAACTTATTGAATCCGGCAATTGTGTCATTTTCAAAAACCCCCCTGAAGCCCGCGCGGATCCTGAACCCCTCGTACTCAAAACCTACCGTAGGATTAATCCTGAACAGATTCCGTGACAGCTTGTCAATTTCACTATCCTTTCTGCCAATCAGGTATAAGTCCCCGTTGATCCGTACATCAAATGCTTCCGTAATCTTAAATCCGGTCTTTGCATTTATTGCAAACTCCGATTCGCTGGCATCATATTTATCAGTGAGATTGCTGAAAGACATATCCAGCAGGTAATCAACCACACTCTCCTTATCCGTATTCTCAGCGGTACCCCGCAAATGGAAAGTCTTCCAGGATTGCTTCTCTGCAATGGCCATTCCTTCTGTAACATCGGTGGCCCCGTAATATTTTCTCCCCCGCTGATCATACCCTATTTCTCCCCCGAAAGTGACCGAGGGTGTAAAATACTTTCCGAAGAGATCAAGCTCAAAATCCCCGGATGATGAATTCTTACCCTCCACCGGACCTTTGGCATAATTCTCAAAATTCACGTGGGCGCCATAACTGTAATCCTTGTTCCGCTTACTGTTCAGGTACCCTTCAAGGTATGTTGCTCCATAATTACCAAGTCCGGCACGAACGTAGTTGCCATAGGTTTTCTCAAGACGCGGATCACGAATTCTCAGAGGACGCATTTTGATGTCAAGAAGCGGAAGCTGAAAGTGAATGCTGTTGAAGAAATATTCAAGATCGTCAGCCCTGCGTTCGACTGACGAAGGAGGTACCTTTTCAAAATTCCGACTGGCTTTCGGAAGTACTATCTCACGGTCCTTTACGATTTCAATCTCCACATCCTTCAATTCAGCATCAGGGTTTTGTGCCCTTGCCCCAAGCACGGTGAACATCAAAAATAACACTGAAAAAATGATTTTATTCTTCATAGATTTTATCTATCATCAAAAATTAACCTCTGTCAATCAAATATTTATATCACTTAATTTAAAGTATCACTCTCTATAATTACCTCGGTCTCCTCAACTTCTTCCCTGGCCTGAATTTCACTAAGTTTTGTCTGTGCACGATCCTTAATTCCCGCATCCGGAAAGTTATCTATGATTGATTTAAGGGTTCCCTTCGCCTGGAAGATATCATCCATTGCGATATAATTATCCGCCAGAAGGAGGTAAGACTCCCCTACCCATTGTTCGTACATTTCGAAATTCTTATTGAGTGAAATCAATGTTTCGATCGACTGCTGATATTTTCCATCACGGTAAAAGATATCCCCCAGGAGGTATTGCGCTTCGGCACCATATTGATCTCTTGCGGTATTCAGTGTTGCTAAAAACTCATCCCTCGCGGTATTGTAATCTCCTTGCGCATAAGCCGATTTTCCAATATAAAGACTAGCCTTATTCTGTGAGGCGACGTTCACATTTGCACGCTCAAGTATCAGCCTCGCATAGTGCGTGGCCGAATCATACTTCCTGAGTTCATAATAATTTTCCATCAGCCCAGACCATGCGTTGTACTGTTCTTTTTTATTATGTGCCACAGATGCCAATTGATAATACCGGCTCAGCGCAGCCTCACGATTTCCGGTAATGGTCTGGATATCTGCAAGCCGGGCGATCACACGATTATATTGCTCGAGGTTTTTCATTTCGGCCAGGCTTTGATAAAGCTGCTTTGCCGGCTCGTATTCATTCAGCCGATAATACGATTCTGCCATATAATACCGGGCTTCGGGTACTTTCGGATTCTCCGGATAGGCAGATATATAGCCCCGGAAAGCATCGATGGTCTTATTGTATTCCAGGTTGTAATAAAAATTCTTCGCGGTCTCAAATTCCAGGCTTTCCACATTCTGAGACTCCGGATTAGCCGCCTTGAATTGATTCAGGTAGGTCGAAAATTCAGCGGAACGCCCTTGTACATTCAGCACTTCCTGTAATGGCAGCAACGCCTCTGATGCAACCGAATGGGTCGAATAATCGCTCAGTATCACCTGGTAGTCGGCAATTGAGTTATCGTATTTCTGAAGGTTATAGTTTGCCGTTGCCCTCCTGAGATACGCATAGGGCACATATTGTGAGCTTGGTTTCTGCCTGATCAGTTTGCTGAAACCTTCGACGGCCGCCTCATAATTGCCGTTTTCAAAGTTCAGTTGCGCTTTTTGAAACAATGCATCATCGTAATATCTTGAGGTCGGATAATTTTCTATGATATAATCATATTCCCTGTTTGCACCTGCCATATCCCCATTAATACCATTGACCACACCTGCCTGCAGATGTGCATAGTCATTATCGACCTTATTATTCTGGATTGCCTGCCGATAATAGCGAAGGGCATCGCTATACCGTTTCTCCACATAGTAGCAATCAGCCAGACGCAACACTCCATCCTCATAATATCCTGAATTACCAGCGGTTTTGGAGTTATCTACAAATTCCTTAAAGTGAATGAGCGCCTTATCATATTGCTTTGTATTGTAAAATGCATATCCCAATCCGTACCGGGCTTTCAAACCGTTCGCTTTTACCCGATCCTCTGAACGTGACAATGCTGCCTGGTAATATGGGATCGACTTTTCAAAATCACGCTGAACAGAATAGGCCTCTCCCATCCAAACATTGGCCAGTTGCTGATATTCAGGATCAATAGGATATTTCAATGATTTACTGAACATTCCAATGGCTTCGGCATAATCCTCATTATTGAAATATTCGGCTCCCTTCAAAAAAGTTGCCTTCTGGTAGATACCCTGCAGGTTTCTGTTGACGGTCCCTGCCTTTTCGACATGGCTTATTGCAAGGTTATAATTGTTCGTATTCAAATATGCCTCGGAGAGCAGATCATTGATCTCTTCAATATGTTCACTGTCGGGATATTCTTCGGCAAAGGCATTCATAGCATTAATTGCCAGTTCAGTCTGTTCCAGGTCATAGGTTACCTTGGCGTACTGGTAGGAACTTTCTTCCACAAGTTCAGGCGTTATTCCGCTCTTGCGGGCATTATCAAACGCATTTTGCGCATAGAGCTTATTCCCCTGTTTCAGGTACAAAATTCCAAGATAGTAGGAAGCATAAATACCAACACTATCCTTGTCACTCGCCGCTCGTTTGAATTCATCTACCGCCTTCTCTGTATTTCCGGCACGATACGCCACATAACCTATACGGTAACGTACATCTCTGCCCGGGTTTTTAACATTTTCTTCGTACAGTTCATAATACTGTGAAGCCTTCTCAAAATTTTGCTTGTAGAGATATGCGTCGGCTGTAAGCAGATAAAACTCACGTTCATTAACGCGTTTGGAGCCGGAAAGAACTTCTTCGGAGTATTTTATCAATTCATCATAGCGCCTCTGATTATAATATATACTGGCAATCATCCCGGGTACGACCGAAACGTACGAGTCATTTTCACCAGCCCGCTTGAGGTCTTCAACAGCTTCATCATAGGATCCATTTTCGTAATTGATATAACCTGCGTAATAGCTTGCAGGTGCCTGGTAGGCTGATTTCCTTCTTTTTAACGCATCAAATTGCGGTAGGGCATCATCAAATTTTCTTAAAGCAAAATAGGAATACGCCAGCTGGAACTGCGCCGTGTTTCGTTCCTCATTTGACAACGCCGAATAATTCACTTTTGCGAGGTATTCAATGGCTTTATTGTAAGATTTCTGTTTGAAATAGAAATCACCGAGTTCAAAGTACGCCAGGCTTGCTTTTGGATGACTTTCATTATCGCGTATGAAATTCTCTATTAGTTTTTCTCCATCCTGGTGAAAGAGACTGAGTGCTGAAAACGCTATGTAGTATTCGGCATCCGCTTTCTTCATCCCATCATTGGATTGCCTTACATATCTTTCGAATGTCTCACGAGCCGCGGCATAATCTGATTTTTCTAAAAGGTCCAGTCCCTTTCTGTACAGAACATCTTCATCCGTATGGTAAAAGGATGTTTGGCCATGTAAGGAAGTAACTGCGCATAACAGCGTAATGATCAAAAAATGAACAAATCGCATAGAGAAGATTCCGTTAAAAATAATACTGGTATATAAACGTTCAAATCGCCAAATCTTATAAAGCCGGCATATAAAAAATCACTACTATCAAAAATACAATAAAAAAAACACTTTTCCGTGCAGAGAAATCAGTATAAAAGTTTGGCTACAAGCTCCTTCAATTCCTCACCATCATTTGTCTGGCTTCCCACACCCTTGCAATGAAGATCCGCCATCCGAATATAGTGGAGATTCCGCACCACATGATTCAGCGAATAACGCTGGGCAGCTTCCTGATAATCACGCACAAAATAGCCCCTGACGCCAAAAGAACCCAAATCCACTTTTTCCTTTCTTCGCATTTGCGCATGAACCACGAGCAGCTTTGAAAACAGGCTGTATAATACCGCAATAGTAGGTATCACCGGATTTTGCCTCGTATTTGCGGCAAAATATGCGACAATTTTAAATGCCTTGACGATATCCTTTTTCAGGATGGCATCCTGAAGTGCAAAAGAATTATATTCTTTACTGATACCGACATATTTATCGACCATATCCGCATCAATTTCTACCGGGTCGATATAGTTGATCAGAATTTTTTCAATTTCGTTTGTCAGCCGTTCAAGATTATTTCCGATGGATTCTGAAAGCATCATCCTGGCGGCTGGCGATACTTTGAAGCCGCGCTGCTGGACATATTGTTCAATCCATGCGGGCACCTGATTATCATAAATTTTCTTGCTGTCGAGAAACACCGCCTTTTTCTTCATGATTTTAGCCAGCGCCTTTCTTCCATCCAGCGTCTTGTTTTTATGACAGAATACGAGTACCGTGCTGGGCACAGGGTGTTCTAGATAATGTATCATCTGTTCCTGGCCATTTTCGCGGTTCAGATCCGAAATATTCTGTGCTTCTTTAACGAGAACTACCTGGCGCTCTGCCATCATCGGGTACCGCCTGGCATTATTGAGTACATCACTTACGGTAACATCGTTACCATATAGAATGGTAAGGTTAAACCCTTGCTGTTCTTTCGGTATTACATTAACCTCGATATAACGGCTAATGAGATCGATAAAATAGGATTCATCTCCCTGCAAAAAGTATACAGGAGCATAGGAACCCTTTTTCAGTTCATTCAGAATTTGTGTGGCCTCATTCATAACTCGCAGTTCGTTCTACTCAATTCGTGCTTTTCTGAAGTCCCGGGCTGTCCACGCTCCTACCATCGCGCCGAATAAATGAGATTCCCATGAAATACGGGAGTCATTCGGCAACAGTCCCCAGAACATCGTGCCGTAAAACAAAAGTACAACAATCGATATGATTATTGACAGCCGGTCCCGCCTGAATATCCCAAAAAATATAAGGAAAAATGCCAGTCCATAAACGATGCCACTGGCCCCGATATGGGAGGTATTGCTGCGGCCCAGAAGCCAAACAAGCACATTCGTAACAAAATAGCTTCGCAGAAACACCCATTGGGCTATTCGTGGATAATAGAAAAACAACATAGCGCCCAGGAACAACACCGGAATAGTGTTTGACAGGAGATGCACGTAGTTTGCATGAACAAGCGGGCTCGACAATATTCCAAGTATCCCTTTCAGCGTGCGCGGATAAATCCCAGGCAAATTAAGTCCGATGTGGTATACATTCGTCAGAAAGTAAGATAACCACATCAGAAAAACTAAACGAAACGGAACTATACTGCTCCCGATTATGGACCGGTCTGATTCCCCCATAGATCAATAATCTGATGGGTCATTGATCATATCCAGGCCAATTAATTGAGATTCTTCATAACCTACTGTCCAGTATCCCAGAATTCCTCCGGAAGATTTTGCAATTTTTTCAGCAAGAGCCTTGGCACTTTCATAAAAATCAATCGCAAACCGTCGGTCAAGCTTGGGCAAAATATCATTCAGCTTTTTAAGTTCACTCACAAGGTAATTTGACCGGGATTCGTTGGATTGAGGCAATTCATCCATAACGGATTTAAGCTTGTCAGCGAAATCCTCAGAGGCAATATTGTAGTAGTCTGTCAGTTCCTGTCTGGAAAACTTTTTATTTAACCTCGCGAGTTCAATGGCCTTCGAGATTTCTGCATTATCAATTTTGTTATCCGCACCGGCTATTAAAAGCGTTACATAAATCGGCATGTTAAACAACGTCTCTTTTTCATCCGCTGTCAGGTGCGATGGAAATACGTTCATAGAATTCTTCTTTGTTTTCGAGGGTAAGTTATTGAAATAATTTCAGAAAAATAGTCTTGTTGACCAGCAGATTTTTTGTGAGATGTTACTCACTTTCTTACACGAAAAAGAAGGCAGGTGTTTCTTGAAAGTAAGTTAAGCGCATTCATTGTACTTTTCACCATATTAAATTTTTTGAACTATGTCGGATACCAGTCCAGTTAAAATTTTTGTGGTTGAAGATGACCCGGCTTACACGCGATTTTTACAGTATGTGCTTGATTTAAATCCGGATTTTGAAGTCACATGTTTCAGCTCAGCTAAAGAATGCCTGCAGGAACTTTATCAGAAGCCGGATTTGATCACACTTGATTACAGTTTGCCTGATATGGCCGGTGAGCAAGTCCTTCGTGCCATCAAGGAATATGATACATCCATCCAGGTGGTGGTAATCTCAGCACAGGAAAAGATCGGAACCGCTGTGGAACTCCTCAAGCTTGGTGCATTTGATTATATCACCAAGGATGAGGATACTAAAAACCGGTTGTTGAATACCATCAATAATGCACGTAATAATATTTCACTTACCCGTCAGATTGACTCGTTAAAAGATGAAATTACCGAAAAATATGAATTCAATAAATCGATCATCGGTGAGAGTCCGGCAATACAGAAAGTCTTCAAAAGACTTGAGAAGGCGGTAAGTACCAATATCACAGTCTCAATAACAGGTGAGACTGGAACAGGAAAGGAACTTGTGGCGAAGGCCATTCACTACAGCTCTAAATTGAAGAAGAAACCACTGGTGGCAGTAAACATTGCCGCCATTCCTTCCGAACTCATGGAAAGTGAGTTATTCGGTCATGAAAAGGGAGCCTTTACCGGGGCGAGTACCCGTCGGATTGGAAAATTTGAGGAGGCACAGGGAGGCACCCTCTTTCTTGACGAGATTGGTGAAATGGATCTGAACCTCCAGGCCAAGCTGTTACGTGTCCTCCAGGAAAGAGAGCTCACTCGAATTGGTGGAAATGAAATTATTCCGCTTGATTTCAGACTGATTGTAGCCACGCACAGAAATTTAGCGGAAGAGGTAGAAAAAGGGAACTTCCGTGAAGACCTGTACTATCGATTATTAGGCCTGCCTGTAATTCTGCCACCGCTTCGCGATCGTGGCAATGACATTGTGCGACTCGCCAAATTTTTCATCGAGGAATTTTCCAAAGCAAACCAGATCCATGCTCCCCGTCTTACGGTGGATGCTATTGACAAACTATTGAAGTACAATTTCCCGGGGAACGTTCGGGAACTTCGAAGCATCATCGAGCTGGCAGTAGTAATGGCAGATGACGACGAAATCTCAGATAACGATATATCCTTTAACCAGGTGGGAAAAGACAATATGCTCGTCAATGAAGAGATGTCCCTTAAATCCTATACATTCAAAATCATTCAATACTACCTCGACAAATATGAAAATAATGTCCTGAAAGTGGCAGATGTCCTGGATATAGGTAAATCAACAATTTACAGGTACCTGAAAGAAATGGAAGAAGAGAATATCGTATGAAAGAAAAGTCTTCACTAGTTGATTATATCAAACAAGGCGCTTTCTTTAAAACCGTAGTTGAAGATGGCTCTGATATTGTATTTATTGTTGATTATAACGGTAATATTCTCTACAATAACCATTCTGTATCGGAATTACTGGGGTATCAGGATCAATATTTGAATGGGAAGTGCTTTTTTGACTTTATTGACAGCGATACTGTTGATGAATTTAAAACGGCTTTCAAAAAGAGTATCCGTAAACCCTACAATGAAAGTGTTGAATTTCGCTTCCTCTGCGCCGACAATACTTACAAATTTTTCGAATTCAATTCCATCAACCTCAATCATAAAGAAGGATTGGATGGTCTGATACTCGACTGTCGTGACATATCACAGCGGAAGCGGGATGCAGCGGAACTGCTGCGCGCACAAAAAACGAAGGAACAGTTTCTGGCCAATATGAGCCATGAAATACGAACTCCCATTAACGGTATCGCGGGAATGGTCAATCTGCTTTCAGAAGCTACCTCCGAGGAGGATCGGCAGCGATACCTGAATGCCATTCGTAATTCCACGGAAAACCTGAAAGTAATTATCAGTGATATACTGGACCTCTCCGTCATTGAATCAGGAAAGCTTAAACTGGAAAAGATTGGATTCAATATTCGATACCAGCTCAGTGCGGTGGTTGAAAACTTCCTGATGGAAGCCAGGAATAAGGGCATTGAATTGAGTTACTCTATCGATGATTCAGCCAATGGAGTTTACATAGGTGACCCGGTCCGTTTAAACCAGATCATGATCAACCTGGTAGGCAATAGCCTTAAATTCACCAACAAAGGATTCATTAAGATCCATGCCACATGCGACCGAACCGAAGATAATATTCATTACATTAAATTCACCGTTTCTGATAGCGGAGTAGGCATTCCGGATGAAAAGCTGCCATTAATATTTGACAGTTTCACCCAGGCCGATGAAACAGTGACCCGGAGATACGGAGGAACCGGGCTTGGGTTATCCATTGTAAAACAACTTATTGAAATCCAGGATGGTGACATCAGCGTGGAAAGTGTGGTAGATTCAGGCACGACTTTCTACCTTCATATACCCTATGCGGTTGGTGAACTCAGCGACCTGGTACACCCAGGAAAGGTAGTAGACCACTCCCCTGCTGAACCATTGAACGGACTGAGGGTACTATTGGTAGAAGACAATGATATCAACAGACTCTATGCATTGAATATGCTGAAAAAATGGGATTGTATCGTTGAGTGTGCCGAGAATGGATACATCGCGGTAGAAAAATTGAAAGCCGCGTCTTACGATATTGTACTGATGGATGTTCAAATGCCTATCATGGATGGATATGAAGCAACACGTCATATCAGAAAGGACGGACTGACGACCATTCCGATTATTGCTTTAACGGCCAATGCCATTAAAGGGGATAATGAAAAATGTCTGCAGGCAGGCATGAATGACTATCTCCCCAAGCCGTTTCAACCTGAAGATCTGTACAAGACACTCGTGAAATTTGCCCCGGTAAAGCGCCTGAGAAAAAAGAAGACGCCGTCAAAAGTAGTTGCGGCAAAAAGTGATTCAAATGGGACAGGCACACTTACAAACCTTGATCACCTTCGGGAAATCAGTTCAAATGACACAAAGTTTATCCAGGATATGGTGGAAACTTTTCTGAAGAATACCCCCGGTCAGGTAGATGCCCTTAAAGAAGCAAGAAATGATGGCAACTGGGTAAATGCAGCCAAACTTGTCCATAAAATGAAGCCTTCCGTTACTTTTATGGGAATAAGCGCACTCAAGA
Organism: Cyclobacteriaceae bacterium; assembly: GCA_050289805.1. Classification (GTDB taxonomy): domain Bacteria; phylum Bacteroidota; class Bacteroidia; order Cytophagales; family Cyclobacteriaceae; genus JAUILA01. The sequence goes on along the minus strand of JBNKGL010000037.1, from coordinate 3,808 downwards.
CAATTATTCCTAAAATTCTTGATTATGAGAAGTATGAGAATGAATTACCATCACTCATTGACGAGGTAATCGAAAAGATGGCGTCGGCATGTGAAGAGCTTAATACCTATTCAATTATTCCTGATTAATATATTTATTCGACAGTTTAAGTATTCGCCGGCATTCCCCTGAATGCCGGTTTTTTTATGCCCTCTCAATGCTGCTTTATCGTTTTATATATAAAATAAACACGGCATAGAATTTCTCCCATGCCGTGCCTACTACTATACGGAATCTTAATATCTATCGGTTGATGATGGCTATTTTGCGCTGCATCAGTGGCTCACCATTCGCTGAAATGATCAGGTAATACATACCATTGGTAATACTGTCCGTAGAAATCGTAAATGTATCATACGTTCTGTCAATTTTTCCTGAACGGATTGTAATACCTCGCAAATCTATCAGTGAATAATCATAGGTACCTGTAAGATCTTGAGGCAGACGTATCCTGAAATAACCATTGGCCGGATTCGGATATACATCTACGGATCCTGCGATAGTCTCTATGTCATCTTCCAGTCCGGTTACAAGGTTGCTGCCTGTATCCTTAAGCGGAGCTTCCACGATCTCAGACTGGTAAATCTCCCGGCTTCCATTATCCTGGACAAAAGCGATAATATCCATTTTGTCATTATTCGGAATAGGAATATCGATTTCCCACTCACCGGTATATACCTGGGTCTGACCAGTCGTCCACGCAATGGGCAGTGTTTGACCGCCGCCACCAAAAATTAGTTTACGCATGATTTGATTCAGCACCGCACTGGGCTCATTTTTCGTTTCAACAACGGCTACGTGCAGTGACAGGGATGCACTCACATCCTGAAGCGCTGTCACGGTAACGGCTACGCGAATTACATCATTCGGACTGACTAATGTATCTATTTGTATGCTAAATGCAGGATCAAGCAAAGACTGTCGGTCAAGACGAATCAAATCTGCCGGCTTACCCGGATCAGGAGGCGTCTGAAACTTAAGGCCATCCAGGAATACAGATGGCGCCTGATTCACACCATAATACAGGCTCCTTGCATTCGCATCAGACGTATTCGAAAGATACAGCGAATCTGTTCCTGAATCATTAATGTGGTATTCCAGGAGTGTGAAGTCACTGTAACCCTGTGTTGACAGTTGTACCTGTCTGATTTGCTCAATATTGGTATTCGCGGTGGTACTGGCAACACGATTATAGTCTGCAAAATTTTCCAATAATGCACGGCGCTGCTTATTTCCGATGAATATGTTGTCAATTGCAAAGTAGGAATCGGAAGTATTATCCAGAGACCTGGCACCGAATGCAACCCTGAATCTCACAAAAGATCGTTCTGCAACAGGAATTTCATCAAGACTGAAACGAACAGTATGAAGGGTATCTGCCGCACCAGACCATCCTTGCGAACCGGAATTAAAGTTCCCGGGATCATCACCCGGACGACTCACAATCCCACTTTGGTTGTACCATGCGATTCCTTCCCCTACTCTACCCAGGTTCACCCAGCTGGATCCCCCATCTGTGCTGTACTGCATCACTGCCCCGTCAATGGATTCTTCTGTGTTGAAGTAGATATCCATTGCAATCATGGGTCTGTCAAGACCTAGCAGGTTGAAGCACGGGCCTTCTATTGTAGAATTCTCATTAGGATAAGACAATCCACCGTTTGCTCCGGTATACCAGACACCCGAACCAAGTCCGCCTCCAGTTGAAGACCATCTCCAGCTATTGGCTGCCGGGTCCTCATTTGGAGGAATACCCCAATCAGCCCCACCGGCAGAGAAGTCTTCATAATACAGCGTATCAGTTGTCGTGGTTATTTCTATGAGATTGCTGGCTCGCACAGTCTGTACTGAAGAATTCTGACAATCAGAATCTGTTAGGACCGTGAGCGTAACATCATAATAACCACTTGTTTGATACAAATGCATTGGCATATCTATCGTGCCAAATGTTCTTCCGCCGTGCGTACCTGGAGGAATTGTCGCGCCTGCGGTAAGTGTTAAAACATCACCGTCACCGAAATCCCAGGTGATGGTATTTGGAACAACCAGACTATTGGTCGCGGTCACATTTTCAAAGGCAATCGGGTCATTACCGCATGAACCTACCCAGTCAAATGCCACCTCAGGCACAGCACCAACCCGGATATTCTGAACAATAGTAGATGAACATCCCAGATCCGATGTGACGGTCAGGGTAATATCGTAAAATCCTGCTGAAGCATACTGATGCGTGGGGTTTTGGAGTGTGCTTACACTTGTTCCATCTCCAAAGTCCCATTCCCAGCCCACAATTGTGGTTGCATAAGGAGTATCATCGATCGTTGACAGATCATTGAATTGGATTTCACCCGATTCGCAGAATGTTAATTGCTCAAACGCCGGTACTGGAGTGCCTACAACGCGCACATCCTTAATTCTTACGGATGTGGCACCTACACTATTCACATATGTATATTGAACAGTGTACAAGCCTGGAGTAACAATATTCGTATCAAAATACCATTCAGAATCCGCACCCAATGTTACCAACCCGGGTATCGCACTCGTAAATTCTGTGCCTGGCTGCCCTGATTGAGCTGAAGGTGTTCCTATCAATCGCACCAACCCAACATTCTGACAAATCTGCTCTTCATCAATACTGATCGGCTCAGAATCCTGTAGTTCAAAATCAATAGCCGTTACCTCATTTACAAATACCGATTTTGTGATGCTGTTGGTACAACCGTTTAGATCTGTATAGGTATATGTAATAAAATTGGCTGCAGAAACGACCGCTGCTCCGGGATCGAATGTCACCACATCCTGACCGTTCTCAATCCTTGGATTGCTCAGCCCTGATCCGGGTGTAATCGTAAAGGTTCCACCAGCATTGTTTCCAACAATATCTATCGGAGGTTTTCCTTCATCCGTAACCGCAGGAAGATTAAAGAAGTTAACAATAGGTAACGGATTGATCGTAACTGCCACATTATCGGATACGGCAATACATGGTCCCGATCCATCGGGATCAAATACCGTTAAGGTAAGGATGATAGTTGATCCAATCTCCGACAGGTCAAAATTATACCTGGTCACAGGGTTCGAGGCATCATCAAAAGATCCCAGTCCACCAGACCATTGAGCTACCGTTCCTGATCCGCCAATCGTTCCCGACAGATCAACATAGCCCTGATCTTCACAAACTTCAACATCCAATCCGGCATTAACTTCCGGCGCCTCGGTAATTATCAGATTCAATAATTGAGAATCTGCTACACAAGGTCCGGTACCGTCAGGATCGTTGGTTGTCAGCTGGAATGTCACTGTACCGAACTCGTCTGTGGTAGGGAAATAAGTTGCACTCACAACATTTCCGGTAATACTGCTGGCAGACAGTGTTCCTGTACCGCCGCTTACAATTGACCAGTTTGCCTGAGTTGCTCCTCCCCCAATAGTTCCTGTAATAAGTATACTTGCCGGTTCACAATATAAAGTTCCGTCATTATCGACACTTACAATCGTCGGAGCTTCGTAGAATCGTAGAGTTACCTGGTCAGTATCAACACAACCAGCATTATCTTCTGTCCATTCAAAAATGTAGGTGCCATAATCACTCACGCTAATAGTTGTGCCGTTACTCGTCGGATCACCATAGCTTGGCGTACCAGGGCCGCTGACCATAGTCCATAATCCGTTACCCGTTGAAGGTACTGCTGCCATCGTTACATCAAGACCACAAATTTCCTGATCAGGTCCGGCGAATGAATTAGGCTCTTCAATAAAATTCAAC
>JBNKGL010000036.1:0-25936 GCA_050289805.1 Cyclobacteriaceae bacterium | reverse complement strand
AAATTGTCGTACTCACGGGTGCGGGAATAAGTGCGGAAAGCGGTATACCCACCTTCAGGGGAGCCGATGGATTGTGGGAAGGTCACAATGTGGTGGATGTCGCATCGCCGGAAGGATGGGCCCGGGACCCGGGCCTGGTTCTTGATTTTTATAATCAGCGCCGACGCATTGCACGAAGTGCACTTCCCAACCGGGGGCATCAGATCCTTGCTGAACTTGAATCCGAGTATGAGGTAAATATCATCACCCAGAATATTGATGATCTTCATGAACGTGCCGGCAGCAAAAATGTACTTCACCTGCACGGTCGTTTAAACCAGGCGCGAAGTACCATGGATCCCTCCCTGATCTATGAAATAGAAGAAATTAACCTCGGCGATACCTGTGAGCTGGGCTCCCAGTTAAGGCCGGATATCGTATGGTTTGGTGAAATGGTACCTGCGATGGAAGAAGCGATCAGGATCACCCATTCAGCTGATATTTTCATGGTGGTGGGTACATCCCTGCTGGTTTATCCGGCTGCAGGGCTTATCGAATTTGCTGGTGCTGATATTCCTAAATTCATCGTGGATCCCTCCTTGCCCGATGTCAGACCCATCAGGGGATTACATCTGGTGGAAGAACCGGCGACAACGGGACTTGAAAAAGTGCGGAGGATGCTGAGGGAGTTATAACCGCCCTTTCAGCTGATGCAGCAGATCTTTTACTTTTTTATTGTTGTAATCGGCCATTCCTGAATGCCTGGATATGATTTCTCCCCGGGGTGAAATTATATAAGTGGTTGGAAGAACGTTTCCATGGAAAACAGCAGGAGTCGGGCCCACAGCCATATACACCGGCAGCGTATAGCCTTTATCAGCCATGAATTTACGTGGTTTTTCGCGCGAGTCATCGCGGGAAAGTATTATGAAGACAACGTCTTCGGATGCTTCTGATTCATATAATTCCTGAATACCCGGCATTTCAGCAATGCAGGGGGGACACCAGGTGGCAAAGAAATTCAGAAATACTACTTTGCCCCTGAATTGATCAAATGGAACCGGACGTCCGTCCAGTGTTTGAAGCGTCCATTGGTAATCAGTTATGGCATAAGTTTCAGTTTCCTCAATTGAAGTATCCGGTTTAATGATCCCGGTCGAAAGTATCATGCGCTGGCCGAATGCCACCACAGGTTTATACCAACCGGTAAAGTAAAGGACCAGAAAGATGCCAAGAGGAATACCCCATTCTTTCAGGAATTTATTCAGATTTTTATTCATGGTGCAAAAATATGACTAACAACGGTAACCCTATGTAACATTAGAGACTTTCGATATGGGAGAATTTAACGAAAGAGTGATTGTTTCAAACAGATTGGTTAACTTTTCTGTCCCAAACAACCCAACCGAATTATTATGAAAAAGACTTTTCTTTCCCTGGCTTTCGTTCTGATAGCCTTGTATGTATCTGCACAAATAGATGCGCGATTAATGCGCTATCCTGATGTTTCATCAACTCATATCACCTTTGTCTACGGCGATGACATCTGGCTCGTGGAAAAATCAGGTGGAACCGCCGTTAAATTAAGTTCTCCTGCCGGGGAGGAAATGTTTCCCAGGTTTTCGCCCGACGGAAGCCTGATTGCGTATACTGCCAATTATGATGGCAATAATGATGTCTATGTGATGAGTGTTCAAGGGGGTATACCCAAGCGTCTTACCTATCATGGTATGACAGACCGGGTTCTCGGCTGGCATCCCGATGGCGAACATATTCTGTTCGCATCTTCGCGTGAAAGCGGAAGGCAACGGTACAGCCAGTTCTATACTATATCCAAAGAGGGGGGAGCACCGGAAAAACTTGCCGTACCTTATGGAGAAAATGCGAGTTTTTCCCCGGATGGACAAAAACTGGCTTATACAGACCGCTCCCGTGTTCAACGGACATGGAAAAGATACAGGGGTGGAACTGCACCGGATATTCACATTTTCAATCTTGCAGATCACAGCACTACCAATATCACCACGAATGATGCAAATGATGAATTGCCCATGTGGAATGGTGATGATATCTATTTTCTTTCTGATCAGGGGCCTGAACAACGGGCTAATATCTGGAAATACAGTACGGGAAGCGGAACAGCAACACAGCTGACGGATTTTGCGGACTTTGACATTCATTTTCCGGCAATAGGTCCTGGTGAAGTTGTTTTTCAGGCAGGAGATCAGCTTTATCTGCTTTCACTAGCTTCCGGACAATATTCTCCTGTGGATGTGAATGTTATTACAGATCAGATGGCCTTGATGCCGGTTCAGAAAAATGTTGCATCGATGATGCAGGCGGCGGCTGTTTCACCTGATGGAAAAAGAGTTGTTGTTCAGGCGCGTGGAGAGCTCTTTTCACTGCCTGCCACTGAAGGTTTTGTGGCTAACCTGTCTCAAACCTCCGGTTCGGCTGAAAGGAACCCTTCGTGGTCCCCTGATGGACGATATGTAGCCTGCTGGAGTGATGCCCGAGGAGAATACCAGCTTACCCTTTATGACATGGAAGGCAACAACTCGCCGCGGACTGTAAGCGCATTCAATGATGGATTCAGGTATGCGATCTACTGGTCGCCCGACAGTAAACATGTGGCCTATGTAAACCAGGCGATGGAAATACAGGTGATGGATATTGCCACAGGATCGGTAAAAACCATTGATAAGGGTTTTTACATGTTTGAAGGTCCCCTACAGGGTTTTAGTGTTAGCTGGTCGCCTGACAGTCAGTGGATTACCTATGCCCGCGATATGACCCGTGTAACTCACGCAATTTTTGTCTATAACATGAAAAGCGGTGTGGCAACGCAAGTTACATCCGGATATTACAATGATCAGTCGCCGGTTTTCAGCACTGATGGCAAATATATTTTCTTTGCTACCTCGAGAAATTTTAGCCCGAGTTATTCTGACATGGATAATACGTTCATTTATGCCAATTCGACGCAGCTTGCAGTCGTTCCGCTGGAAGTCGGAACCCCTTCTATTCTTTCCGTAAAGAATGACGCTGTAGAAATTAAAAAGGAAGCACCAAAAGCAGAGGAAAAGAAGGGCAAATCATCAAAATCAGCCAAGGAAGAAGAGCCATCATCAGAATCTGAAGCGGTGAATATAACCCTGGCGGGATTTGAGGGAAGAGTAGAAATTCTGGACATACCGGCGGGTAACTATGGTGACCTGGCAGCTGCCGGTGACAAGCTGGTTTTTGTGCATTATCCCAATACAGGAGCTCCCGATGGCTCACAGTCTGCGCTAAAATTTTATGACATTAAGAAGCGTGAAGTGAAAACGATCATAGACGGTGTTGGCAATTATCAGCTTGCCGCAAATGGTGAGCATTTACTTGTCATGAAAAATGGCTCGCTGGCTGTCATTCCTCTTTCTGAAGGTGCAAAAATGGATAAAACGGTTCCGACCAAGGAAATGGCAATGATGATCACCCCAAGAGAAGAATGGCGTCAAATATTCAATGATGCCTGGAGATTGGAACGTGATTATTTTTATGATCCAAATATGCATGGTGTAGACTGGGATGAAATGAAAACACGGTACGGGGCGCTTATTGAACAGGCAAATACAAGGACGGACGTGAATTTTATTCTGGGAGAATTAATTGGTGAACTGAACGCCTCGCACACCTATAAAGGTGGAGGAGACCTGGAAGATTCCAAACGTGTGAACGTCGGTTATCTTGGGGCTGACTTTGTTGTCGAAAATAATTTGTACCGGATTGAGCACATCGTAAAAGGAGCATCATGGGATGCTGAAGTAATGTCGCCGTTGAATAAACCTGGTACTGATGTAGCGGAGGGGGATTATATCCTGGCTGTAAATGGAGATCAGGTTACTACAGATAAACCAATCTATGCCTGGTTCCAGGGTATGGCAAATAGTACAGTAGAGTTGACGGTTAGTAAATCAGGTAATATGTCAGATGCTCGTAAAGTACTCGTGGAGCCACTTGGTAGCGAAACAAGATTACGGCACCTGGCCTGGATCGAGTCGAATCGGAAACGTGTGGAAGAAGCGACCGATGGCCAAATCGGTTATGTATATGTCAGGAGTACAGGCTTTGACGGACAGAATGAACTGATTCGCCAGTACTACGGACAGATTGATAAAGCAGGGATGATCATCGACGAGCGCTTTAACAGCGGGGGACAAATACCTGACCGCTTTATCGAAATGCTGAATCGCAAGCCCCTTGCATTCTGGGCAGTTCGTGATGGAAAAGACTGGTCGTGGCCTCCTGTGGCTAATTTTGGTCCGAAAGTAATGCTCATCAATGGATTCAGTGGATCCGGCGGTGACGCATTTCCGGATTATTTCAGAAAAGCCGGGTTAGGCCCGTTGATTGGCACGAGAACATGGGGTGGTCTTATTGGTATTTCCGGTGTTCCGTCCCTGATTGACAACGGTTCTGTTACAGTTCCTACATTCAGGATGTATGATCCTGATGGAGAATGGTTTAAGGAAGGTCATGGTGTTGATCCGGATATTGAAGTTGTGGAGGATTTCCAGAAGCTTGCGGATGGGACAGATGCCCAGCTGGAAGCTGCGATTACCGAGGTTATGAAACGACTGAACAGCAATAGTTCATTCAAAAATCCGAAGCGGCCATCAGCAGAAACCAGATGAAAATTATGAAGGGCAATTTCCCGGAGAGATGGAGGTATTTTCTCCGGGAAATTTTTATTGTAATCATAGGTATTCTGATAGCCTTTAGCCTTAATTCCTGGTGGCAGAATATGCGTGAACACAGAACGCTTACGATGATCAGGCAAAATTTACAGGACGAAATACTCTTGAATCAGAAAGAATTGTCGGAAACGATCGTCATTCATCAGATTGCAAATCAAAATACCTTGCAAATTTTAGATTCGCTGTTTCAGGAAGGTAAGGGTGAGGTGGCAATACCGGACACAGTAATCCATGCCATGCTTATCTGCGCCACATTTGACCCTGCAGAAGGAAATATTAATTCAATTCTGAATTCCGGACAACTTGACCTGATAGATAACAATGATCTTATCAAGTCATTAACAAGCTGGAACAGGATGAAGGAGGATGCGTCGGAAGATGAGGAGGCAGGATTCAGATTTGTGGAAGATCAGATGTTTCCTTTCCTCAGGAGGAGTATCGATCTTACCTCATTCAGCAAAAACTCGTGGGTTCGGGAAGGAGCGGGAATTAAATTCGTTATCGAAGGCAAACCGGTAATTGTCCAAAACTCACTGGAACTTCAGAATCTGCTTTCACAACGGACCGCCAGACTTCGAATCATTATCGGGGCCCTGAATCGGATCAGGGCTCACCAGGATGAAATGCTATTACTTCTTGACAATCAATAATTTCGGTTTCACAGCCTCCCTTAAAAGTTGAGTGGCATTTCTGCGAAAATAGAATCTGTGAAATGAAATCTGCCCACAATGCGTAATCAACCATCATTTTCTTTAGTTGAGGCTGGAGTATTCCATATATTTGCGATCGATTTTTACACAGAACTATGAATTTTTCAGCACAGATTGCCAGTGAACTTTCCTTACAGGACAAATTTGTTTCCGCAGTGATTACAATGCTTGATGAAGGGGCGACAATACCTTTCATGGCCCGCTACCGTAAGGAAAGAACAGGAAGTATGGATGAAGTGGATATCGCGAAAGTCCGTGACCGTTATGAACAGTTGCAGGAACTTGAAAGCAGAAAGGAAGCGGTCATCAAGTCCATTGAAAAACAGGAAAAGCTAACCCCTGAGCTGGAAACGGCCATTCGTGATGCGAAGACCCTTGCAGAAGTCGAGGATATATACCTTCCGTACAAACCCAAGAGAAAAACACGGGCTTCCCAGGCGCGCGAAAAAGGTCTTGAACCATTGGCCGAATTGATATTTAATCAAAATTCGTCAACCGACCCTGAAAAGGAAGCTGCAGAATACCTTAATGATGATCTGGGTCTGAAAACTGTGGAAGAGGCATTACAGGGTGCGCGGGATATCATCGCCGAACGTATCAATGAAGATGCCGACGCCAGAAAATTCATGAGGTCACTTTTTGAAAAGCAGGGAGTGATCACTTCAAAAGTGCTGAGCGGAAAGGAAGAGGAGGGAGCGAAATATCGTGATTATTTCGACTGGAGTGAAAGGATTAATAACGTTCCTTCACACAGGCTTTTGGCCATGAGAAGAGGGGAGAAGGAGATGATCCTGTCGCTCGAGATTGGTCCGGACGAATCGGAAGCTATAGAGAAACTTGAACGACATTTTATTAAGAGCCAGTGCCCAAGCTCAGAACAGGTAAAGATGGCCATTGCAGACGGCTATAAGCGTTTAATGCATCCGTCACTGGAGACAGAGATCAGGCTGGCATCAAAAAACAAGGCAGATGAGGATGCAATTCATGTTTTTGCAGATAATCTGAGGCAATTGCTGCTCGCAGCGCCATTCGGACAGCATAATGTGCTGGCGCTTGATCCGGGGTTTCGAACGGGATGTAAGCTGGTAGTTCTTGATAAGCAGGGCAAATTGCTGCATAATGCAACCATTTACCCGAATGCACCTCAGAATCAAACTGCGGCAGCGGGCGCAATGATTCTCGAACTGGTAAATAAATTCAATATCGACGCTGTAGCCATCGGCAACGGAACAGCCAGCCGTGAAACGGAGGCTTTTGTGAAAAAGATCGGGCTTCCTAAGGGAGTACTTATCCTCATGGTGAATGAGAGCGGAGCTTCTATATATTCTGCTTCTGAAGTGGCGCGAGAAGAGTTTCCTGATCATGATGTTACCGTACGGGGCGCGGTTTCCATTGGGAGAAGACTGATGGACCCCCTGGCAGAACTCGTGAAGATCGACCCAAAATCAATCGGGGTTGGCCAGTATCAGCATGATGTGGACCAGAACGCGTTAAAAAAGAGCCTTGATGACGTCGTAATGAGTTGCGTGAATTCTGTTGGTGTTGAGTTGAATACGGCCAGCAAGGAGTTATTGAGTTATGTTTCCGGACTGGGGCCGCAGCTTGCAGCCAACATGGTAAGCTATCGGAATGAGCATGGTGCCTTCAGCAGCCGGGCAGAAATCTTAAAGGTTGCAAGGATGGGGGAGAAGTCCTTTGAACAGGCTGCGGGTTTCCTGCGAATTAAATCGTCTGAAAACCCCCTGGATAATTCTGCAGTGCATCCTGAAAGCTATCACATCGTTCAGGAGATGGCAAAAGATCTTGGATGTGAAGTATCAGACCTCATGCAGGACGAGACACTTCGGAAGAAAATTGACCTGAAAAAATATATTTCCGAAGAGGTTGGACTACCTACCCTGGAGGATATCCTTCAGGAACTTATGAGGCCTGGGCGAGATCCGCGGGAAGAGTTTGAAAGTTTTAATTTCGATGATTCCGTTCATGAAATGGAAGATCTTCGTACGGGCATGGTCCTTCCGGGAATTGTGACGAACGTAACGAATTTCGGTGCATTTGTTGACATCGGCGTACACCAGGATGGGTTGGTACATATCAGTCACTTATCGGATAAGTTTGTATCGAACCCAGCAGATATTGTCAATGTTCAGCAACCGGTTACAGTAACAGTATTGGAAGTGGATATTGCCCGAAAACGTATTTCCCTGTCCATGAAGAGTGAACCATTTGGTGAGAAAAAGTCTGCGGGCAAAGCGGTAAAAAGTTCAAAAAAGAAAGAATCCCGTGCAGGTGGAGACATGCACGATAAACTGAATGCGCTCCGGAATAAATTTGGTAAGTAAATTCCCCTTTTTTAAAGGGGAAACCCTAGCTGATCATCTTTTTCCAATCTGAGAACCGTACATCAATACGGGAGCTCATCGCTTCGTAGTTTTCCCAGGAATCCTTCACATGGTAAATGGAGGGCAGTTCCTTTACCAGAACAAGATCATAATCACGGCGATATAATCCGCCGCCGTAGTAATAATAGGAAAACATATTTCCCTGTTTATTGAAAAGCTCATATCCCAGGTACCCATCCCAAAGTTCACTCAGAATTGTACAGGAAATTTCCCGGCGTTTAAATCGCAGAATCTGTACCTCTGCTTCTTCCTCGAAATATTCAGAATACAATTCATTGTCGATAATCCATCCCAGGTAAATCCCGATATGAACATAGGCCTGTTCAATGGGCAGGTTTTCAGGGAAGTTGCCTAAAAAATGAGATTTGGCATTATCGTAAATCGTTTTTTGTATGTCAGCACGTTTATCCAGACTCATACATTTAATGTTAAGGTGAAAAAATTCATTAATGAAAAAATAAATATCCTATAAACAATCCGGCCAGTATTCCGGCAAGATCTGCCAGGAGACCTGCTGTAACCGCATACCGCGTCTTTCGAATGCTCACGGATCCAAAATATACTGCAATGATGTAAAATGTTGTTTCTGTCGCCCCCCTGAAAATGCTGGACATTCGACCGACGAAACTATCCGGGCCGTTTGTTTCCATAATTTCAAGCATCATACCGCGGGCGCTGCCTCCACTAAGCGGTTTCATGATGGCAACAGGCAGGGCTTCGACGAAATCGGTATCAAACCCCAGGCCCCCGATAATCCAGCCCAAACCCTGAACCAGGTAATCCATGGCTCCGCTTGTTCTGAATACCCCGATTGCCACCAGTATTCCGACCAGGTAAGGAATAATTTTTACAGAGATCTTAAAACCATCCTTGGCACCTTCGATAAAAGTTTCGTACAAATTGATCTTTTTTCTGAATCCAAGTACCAGGAAAGAGATGATAATTGAAAAGATGATCAAATTGCCTGCAACGGACGAAATAAGATTTACCTGCTCCTGCGGAATCGTTGAAAAATAATACAGTAAGCCCGCAATGAAGAGAGTCAATGTTCCCAGGTAAGCTATAATGACTTTGTCGAAGAGGTTGATACGCTGATAAATTGCTACGACGATGAGTCCCACAATAGTTGAAAAGAAAGTAGCCAGTAAAATGGGCAGGAATACATCGGTAGGATTTGTCGCGCCCACAACAGAACGATCCACCATGATCGTAAGGGGTATAATTGAAAGCCCGGAGGTATTCAGTACCAGGAACATAATCATGGCGTTGGAGGCCGTGTCTTTTTGGGTATTGATCGACTGCATTTCCTGCATGGCTTTCAATCCGAGCGGGGTTGCCGCATTGTCAAGTCCCAGCAGGTTTGCGGAAAAATTCATGATGATCGCCCCGTTTGCCGGATGATCTTTCGGGATTCCGGGGAACAGTCTGCTAAAGAATGGTCCTACCAGCCTTGAGAGTACTTTTACCATGCCGCCTTCCTCACCAATTTTCATCAGGCCCAGCCAGAGTGCCATTACCCCGGTAAGGTATATGGATATTTCAAATCCGGTTTTAGCCATATCAAACGTACTGTTGACCATTGCCGGGAAGATCTCCATATCCTGGAATACGATCAGCTTTACCAGTGCTACCGCAAAGGCGATGATAAAAAATGCGAACCAGATGTAGTTCAATGCCAAGGTGGACAAAGGTTAAAAATGGGAATTCTCCCTAAAGTTAAAAAAATCGATTGTATGCAATAAGCCGGTTTTTGAGCATTCCTGCAACGATATGTGATAAAATATTGAAAACTAAAAGTTTATTGCTGAAGCAGTTGAAGGATATGGACGGCGGCTATTCCCGCAGTTTCGGTTCGGAGGCGGTGCGGTCCCAGGCTTACCGCAGGGATTTGATGGTCGCGGGCCATTTCCAATTCGCGTAAGGAAAAATCTCCTTCAGGTCCAATCAAAATACAGGTGTCCTGGTTCATTTCGATATCTTTCAAGTGTCCGGCGGGGTCATTCAGGTCCACGTACGCGATGTATAAGCGAATTTTTCCTTTCATTTTCAGGATGAATTCGTCCATTGACATAATTTCATTATCCAGAACAGGGGCATAGGCCTGCATGCTTTGTTTCATCGCGGCGATCATTTTTTTCTGAACCCGGTCTGTTCTTACCCGCGTACGTTCAGAATGATCACATGTAAGAAGCGTTAACCGATGTATGCCGAGCTCCACACACTTTTCTGCCATCCACTCAGTGCGGTCGGCATTTTTGGTAGGAGAGATGGCCAAATGAACCATGTAAGGATCCTGCCGATATTTACGCGTTTCAAGAATTGTGAAGTCGCATCGACGCGCAGAAGCGGTTGTTAGCTGAACGGTATAATGAGTGCCCCTGCCATCCATAACTTCAATAACGTCTCCGGCCTTATGACGGAGAACGCGGGCGCAATGATTGGCTTCCTCTTCTTCCAGGAAGTGGTCTCCATCAGGGACATTGGGCTGATAGAAGAACACCGACATACGCTAGCTATATTTTTCCCGGAGGGAACCAACAAACGCAATGTAGGCTTCCTGCGCCTGTTCCTTGCCGGTCCCTTTCAGTTCAGTCCAGGCATCATATTTGGCAGCTCCCTTAAAATCGAACCCACCCGGCCGATCGCCTGTGACATCTCCTTCTGTGGCCTGTTTGTACAGGGCGTACAACCGGAGCAATTCTTCATTTGAAGGCCGCTGGGGAAGCGCCTGAGCCATTTCAGCGGCTTTTTCAAAAGCTTCATTCATAGTGTTTTCATTAAAAAAGGCTGAAATGAATTTCAGCCTTTAACTTTTATCGGTTTTTCATGTCAACGTATGGCCGCAGGTTTTCACCTGTATAGATCTGCCTTGGTCGTCCAATGGGCTCATGATTCTCCCTCATTTCTTTCCACTGAGCGATCCATCCCGGGAGACGTCCCAGGGCAAACATTACGGTGAACATATCCACCGGTATGCCGAGAGCACGGTAAATAATACCCGAGTAGAAATCTACGTTAGGATAAAGTTTGCGTTCCACGAAGTATTCGTCTTCCAGCGCCTCACGCTCCAGACCTTTGGCGATTTCAAGAATCGGATCATTTACACCAAGTTTGTCAAGAACATCATCTGCAGCTTTTTTGATGATCTTCGCACGCGGGTCAAAGTTCTTGTAAACCCGGTGACCGAAGCCCATCAGGCGGAAAGGATCATCCTTATCTTTCGCTTTCGCCATCCATTTCTTTGTATCACCCCCGTCTTTGCGAATATTTTCAAGCATGTTGATCACAGCGGAGTTTGCACCTCCGTGAAGAGGTCCCCAAAGCGCATTGATGCCGGCAGAAATGGAGGCATAGAGGCTTGCCTGTGAAGAACCAACGATTCTTACCGTACTTGTTGAACAATTTTGTTCATGATCTGCATGCAGGATCAAAAGCTTATCGAGTGCGTTGGCAACCACCGGATCCACTTCATATTCTGCTGCCGGAAGAGCAAACATCATTTTCAGGAAGTTAGAACAATAATCCAGCCGGTTGTCAGGATAATTAACAGGGTGGCCCACTTCATTCTTATAAGCCCAGGCAGCAAAAGTCGGCATTTTTGCGAGGATGCGAATTATGCTCAGATTTACTGCATCCCCTGAGCGGTTTGGATCGAGTGATTCCGGATAAAATGCCGTCAGCGCCGTCACCAGTGAAGATAATACACCCATCGGATGGGCATTTGAAGGGAAACCTTCCAGAATTTTTTTGATATCCTCATGAACGAGGGTATGATACTTTATTTCATTTTGAAAGGTTGTAAGCTCATCCACTGAAGGGAGCGCTCCGTAGATTAACAGATAGGCCACCTCAATAAAGCTGGATTTTTCTGCCAGTTCTTCGATTGAATATCCCCGGTAACGAAGGATTCCCTTTTCACCATCCAGGAACGTGATTGCACTTTTAGTTGATCCGGTATTCTTGAATCCCGGATCCAGTGTGATCAGTCCGGATTCAGCCCGGAGCTTACCAATATCAATCCCCAGTTCGTTCTCCGTTCCTTCTACAATGGGAAGTTTGTAGGTGTCATCTCCAAATTTTAGTTCAGCATGTTCTGCCATATATTTTGTTAAGTTTTTCTGAAAAACGTGTTTAATTTCGCCGTCCGTGAAATTACTTAAAAAACGCTTTTAATAAAAACTTGTTCACACTTCTAATTATTCCCAAGGATGATCGGCAATCCGTCTTCGCCGCTTCCAACAATAATTACTTTGGTATTCGGTGATTTCGAAAGATCCAGGGTCGCTTCGATGCCTCTCATTCGAAGAAGCTTGTCCGTCAAACTTGAATTCACAATGTTGTTTGCGGCCGCCTCACCTTCAGCGGCAATTCGTTTACGCTCGGCCTCACTTGTTTCCTTCTGAAGCCTGAACTGGTAGGCAAGTGCTTCCTGTTCCTGGGTTAATTTGTTTTCAATGGCCAGCTTGATCTGTTCCGGCAGGTTGATGGAGCGGATGAGGAGGGTCTTCATTTCAATATTATTCGCCCCAAGGCTTACCGCAGTTTCTTCCTTGATCGCTCCTTCCACTTCAGCCCGCTTAGTTGAATAGATTTCTTCTGCGGTAAATCGTCCCATCACCTGCCGAACCGAGGAGCGCACTTCAGGAATGACCAGGTTGTCAACATACCCGATTCCAAAATTTTCATGCAGAAATCCGATACGGCTGTAGATCGGGTGAAAACGAAGCGTCACATCCACGTTAATGGAAAGTCCGTTCTTGTCCAGCACATCCATTGATTCTTCAATTGAATTTTCCTTTACATCATATACATACAGCGTATTCCAGGGGGCTTTGAAGTTGAATCCCTGGCTGATCACATGTTCCTTGTCAAGACCGCCACCGAATTTTTTAAATATGACTCCTTTCTCACCGGCCTTGATGGTATAAAATATACTCGATGATAACCCTATCAGTATGAAGAGTCCTACAACGCCAATGATGGCAACAATTATTGTTCGCTTATTTTCCATAATTAATTCTGATTTTTATCCTGGCATATTCGTTATGCCGCTCTTACTCACATCGCGCACTGAAGGCGGAATAATCCTTGTAATACCCCATGCTATTGGCCTTGTTCCAGTCGGCGCAAGCCCCTTCCAGGTTATCCATTTCATACCTGACATTCCCCCTTTCAGCATAATAGGAAGCTTCCTGAGGGTCCAGTTCTATCGCGGTTGTCAGGTCTTCCTCTGCACGGTCGGGCCGGTAAAGTTCAAGGTAGGACTTAGCCCGGCCAAAGAATGAATCCGCATTCCGCGAATTTTTAAGTATTGCAATGTTATACATAAAAACCGCCGAATCATATTGATTCAGCTTTTGGAATACATTGCCTTTATAATAATAGTATCCGTAAAAGTCCTGATTCAGGACTGTTAATCTTCGGACTGCTTCCAGCGCTTCCTTGTATTGACCGTCATCAAACAGTGCCACAAACCGGTAATACTGATATTTTTCTTCGAAAGGTCGAAGCCGGATGGCAAGATCATAATCTTTTACAGCCCCCTGGAAATCACCCAGCTCATATTTCATTCTTCCACGAAGGATGTAGGAATACGCACTTGTATCTGTTGGATTTTTTGAGATGTAGTTGGAAAAACTATTGACAGCTTCATCCAGCTTGCCCATGTTCCTGTAGGTGAAGCCCTTGTACATCCAGAGTATGGAGAGTTGCGGGCTTAGTTCCTGGGCTTTGTTAAAATCAGCCAGCGCTTTGTCATAGTCGCCGTTCTTAAAATAAGCAATGCCCCGGTGGTAGTAGGCTTTTTCATATTCCGGGTCCTGTCGGATACATTCGCTGAGCAATGAAATTGCCATTACCCTGTCGGCAGTTAAATAATTGTACCCTCTTTCAAATAGCTGATCCGCAGATTGCTGTGCACTCGCCATTGTTAATGGAAGAAAGAAAAATAATAGAACCAGAATTCTTTTCATTGATATACGTTTCGGCAAAGCACTAATTCCAAAACTAAAGAATGTTCATTTTTATATTTCCAATCCGTAGCAATTTTTTCAACCAAATTACCGTTCTTGTTGAATATTAACAGTTCGAACGTATATTTTGAATGTTTGTAACTTTTGTTACTTTCCTTTTCAGATAAAATTACTACATTGCGAAGTTTTCAGAAATGGACCTTTGGGGAGGATAAATTTGTATAAACCAACAAAATTTCCAATAAAGATTCTTTTTTCCAATAGTTCGGGAACATTTTTCTTAAATAAATGTTCTTAGTACTGGCATTATATATTCACATCATAATTATTCAATAAACAAAGGAGAATGAGACAACTAAAAATCACACAATCCATTACTAACAGGGACAGTCGTACTTTAGAGAAGTATTTTAATGAAATCTCTAAGGATGAGCTGTTAACGCCGGAAGAGGAGGTGGATTTAGCGCAGCGTATCCGTGAAGGAGATGAGGCTGCTCTTGAAAAGCTGGTTAAGGCGAATTTAAGATTTGTGGTTTCAGTAGCAAAGCAATATCATTATTCCAATAAGATTCCTTTGAATGATCTTATCAACGAAGGAAACCTGGGATTAGTGAAAGCCGCGAAACGGTTTGACGAGAAGAGGGGTTTTAAATTTATATCATATGCCGTTTGGTGGATTCGCCAGTCCATTATCCAGGCATTAGCAGAACACTCACGTATCGTAAGGATACCCAGCAATAAAATTGGAGCTCTTTCAAAAATTGATCAGGCCAGCTCTATACTTGAGCAGCAGTTTGAACGTGAGCCAACCGATGAAGAACTGGCAGAGCTACTTGATATGACCGTAGATGAAGTACGTACTACCGTTCGTTCACAAACAAAGCAGGTTTCAATTGACAAGCCATTTTCGGATGACGAAGGAAGTACACTTCTGGATGTTATGGAAGACGAAGACAGCAATGAGGTTGATACACTCGTATATAATGATTCACTGAAACGCGAAGTTAGCAGGTTGTTGTCGACGCTAACAGAGCGGGAGCGAATAGTGATCAATCAGTATTTTGGTTTGGATGAACAGCCAAGCCTGTCGTTGGAAGATATCGGGGAAAATCTTGGATTGACCCGTGAGCGTGTACGGCAGATCAAGGAAAAGGCACTTCGTAAGCTATCAAGAAATCCAAAGAACGAATTGTTGATCCCTTACCTGGGTTAACGGATATAGACAGTTAAATAAAAAAGGAGCGAATTCGCTCCTTTTTTTATGCCTGTATGTTCTTTTTGATGCTGTTTATGCGCTGCGGATATCGTCGATCCTGTTGCGCTCTGTCTGAAGTTCTCTTCTAAGTTTCATTTGTTTTTCAAGCGCGTTTCGCTTGTATTCCTCAAACTCCTCAGACAGCTTATCGTAATCTTTCTTTTTGCTTACGGCAATTTTCTGGCTGCTTTTAAACTGGTAGAATAATACGCCCAGGAGAAACAGCAATGCAATGATGGTAACCGTATTGAATAATTTGTAAGTCTCTTTACCCATATCCATTCCTAATACTGAAATGTGCTGAGTGTCAAATTCCTTTTCATCTATTGTTGCCTTCTGGGTAGAAATGGTGGAATTGAGCTCGTTGATTTTCTGATTCTGCTCTTTGATCGTACCCTGTGCAGTTGCATATGCCTGGTCTTTTGTTTTTAGTGAATCCTGTACCACATTCCAAAAGGAATTCAGGTCAACTTCCTTCACGTTTTTGTACTCCTTATAGGTGTACGCTTTCTTCTTCATGTCCTGGAATTGCTCATTCAGCGTTTGAGCTTGAGCTCCTAATGCAAATAAGACGAGAGCAGATAGTGTTAGTATGGTCGTTCTCATGGGTTTATTAGGTTAAAAAATCCTCATAACTGCAAATCTAGGTAACTAATGGGAGAAGGTCACCCTTTTAGTTACCAAACAAACTTATTTTCGTTATTCGGGTATATAACTCGTTAAATTAAAAAATGGTCAGATAACCTAACGAATATACTATATTTCAGTAATTTACAAAAATCAATTGCCGGATTTCATGCCAGGGTTTCTCTCCGGGTCTGGCAAAAATTAATTTTATTAACCAGATTTCCATGATCATGAATAAACATATGAGTATGGCTCATCCCTGGCACGGGATAGAGGCCGGCCCGAATGCACCTGAAATTGTGAATGCATTTATAGAGATGACGCCGGTAGATTCGGTAAAATATGAGATTGATAAGGAAAGCGGTTTTCTGAAGGTCGACAGGCCTCAAAAGTTTTCAAACATTGTGCCGGCATTGTACGGGTTTATTCCCCAAACATATTGTGCCGAAAATGTGGCGGACTACTGTATGAATAAATCCGGGAAATCAGGGATTGTAGGGGATGGTGACCCGCTGGATATCTGTGTACTTACGGAACGAAATATTTCAAGCGGCTATATCCTGGTTCCGGCCATACCCATTGGCGGGCTGCGAATGCTCGACGGGGGAGAAGCCGATGATAAGATTATTGCAATCCTGAAGGGCGATGAGGTTTATGGTTCCTGGCGTTCACTGGATGATTGCCCTGATTCACTCATTGATCGGCTTCGACACTATTTTCTAACCTATAAGCAGATCCCGGGTGACAATTCAGCGAAGCATATTGAGATTACGCATGTTTACGGACTGGAGGAAGCAAAGGAAGTAATTCGAATGAGCCAGGCAGATTACCAGGATCACTTTCCGGATCAGGTATGATCTTCATCAGTTTTTGTCATTTCCAGTTAAAATAATTCGGGATAAACTTGAAGAATTGATCCGCACGCCTATATATTTGCCTTGTTATTTTTAATAAGTCTAAATAAAGGGAAGATGCAGAGAAATTTACTATGGATACTTTTGATGGTTTTATTTGCACATGGTGCAATCGGACAGAGCGCAACAATCCGTGGAACTATTCATGAGAAAGGTAGTAATGAACCGCTCCAGGGTGTAGCCGTATTCCTGGAGGGCACAAACCTGGGCACTGCCACTTCAGCTTCCGGGAATTATGTGCTAAATAATATCCCTGCAGGAAACTATGTGCTTGTCTCCAGATTACTTGGTTTTGAAGTTAAAAAGTTCACCATTACAATCGACAGTCAGAGTGATTTGACTGTTGATTTCAAGATGTCTGAGAATTTTACAGAGATCTCAGGTGTTGTCATCCGCGGAACAAGCATGACAGGCGGATCTTCAGGAGTAAATTCTATTCCTGGTTCAGCCCAGTATATTTCACCTAAAGAACTTGAAAAGTTTAGCTATAATGATATCAACCGGATTCTCAGAAGTATACCCGGGGTAAATATACAGGAAGAAGAGGGATTCGGTCTCCGTCCTAATATCGGTATGCGCGGTACAGGCGTGGAACGAAGTTCAAAGATAACACTGATGGAAGATGGAATTTTGATTGCACCCGCCCCTTATGCAGCGCCATCGGCTTATTACTTTCCTACCGTCGGAAGGATGCAGGGAATAGAAGTTAGAAAAGGATCAAGTCAGATTAAATATGGACCCTATACAACCGGCGGTGCTCTGAATCTTATCTCCACACAGATTCCGAATGAGTTGGAAGGGCGGATAAATCTGATGGGGGGGAATTTCGGTCAGCGTACCGTACATGCCAATGTAGGAACCTCATTCCGGAATGGAGGATTTATGCTCGAAACTTACCAGATGTCGGCAGATGGTTTCAAGGAGCTGGATAATGGAGGAGACACTGGTTTTGATTCACAGGATTACCTGGCAAAGTTTAGGGTAAATACGAATCCGGATGCACCGGTATACCAGGCGCTGACATTCAAAATTGGTCAGACGATCGGCGAGTCCAATGAGACCTATCTTGGATTAACAGAGGAAGACTTTGATGAGACACCCTATCGTCGATATTCGGGATCCCAAAAGGATTTAATGGATACACGCCATCGTCAATATAGTTTGCAACATGTGATTAGTCCGAATAATCATATTGATATCACTACCACTGCATACCGAACAGAATTTGACCGTAATTGGTACAAGCTGGATAAGATTCGTTTTTCAGATCAGTCAAACCGATCAACATCCGTTGGCATCACATCTTTGCTGGATGATCCTCAGAATTATACCAGTGCCATGTCAACTATCCGGGGTGACGGAGCAGACACTTTATTAGTCAAAGCAAATAATCGTTCCTATTATGCCAAGGGCCTTCAGTCGATCATTGGCCTTCAATATCAATCACCCAAGTGGTCGCACGATATTGAAGCCGGAATTCGTATTCATAGGGATGAAATGGACCGCTACCAGTGGGTAGACGAATATATTATGGATACCGGAACCATGGAATTAATTGATTCCGGGGAACCGGGATCTGAGAGTAACCGTATAGAATCGGCCAGCGCAACCGCTGCATTTGCACAATATACGCTGAGCAATGGTCGAGTGACATTTACACCCGGGCTTCGCTTTGAAAGTATCAAAATGACGCGGATGGATTATGGTTCCAGTGATCCGGAACGTACGGGTATTGACCTGAGAATGCGCGAGAATAAAGTAGATGTCTTCATCCCGGGGATCTCTGTTGATTACAAATTCAATACGAAACTCAATACCTTTATAGGCGTTCACAAGGGGTTTTCACCTCCTGGTTCCAAGGAGGGTACAAATCCTGAGGAAAGTATTAATTATGAAATAGGCGGACGATATGTACTCCCGGGTTTACAGGTTAACGGAGTCTTCTTTCTGAACGATTACAGTAATTTGCTGGGTAGTGACCTCGCGGCTTCCGGTGGAGCGGGTACTCCCGATCAGTTCAATGGCGGGCAAGCCATGGTTAAGGGTGTGGAACTGGATGTTATGTATAATCTTCTTTCGCCGAATTCAAAATTGGCTTTGCCAATACAGATTGTATATACCTATACAGATGGCGAATTCAGGAACTCTTTTGAAAGTGAATTTGAACCATGGGGTAACGTGGAGGAGGGTGACAAGCTGCCATACCTGGCCCCACATCAGCTGGCATTAAACATAACACTTGAAAGTACACGTTTCAATGTTAATCTGAGTTCCAAATATGTGAGTGATATGCGAACTGTGGCCGGGCAGAATGAGATACCATCGAATCAGCTGATTGGAGCTCAGTTCATCGTGGATTTATCCTCCAATTATTTCATCAATAAGAATATTTCAATTTTTGGATCAATTCGCAATATAACCGATGAAGTATACCTGGTTGCCAGGAGACCTGCAGGGTTACGCCCCGGTTTGCCAAGAAGCTTTATGCTCGGAGTAAAAGCAATCTTTTAAAGGATACCCGAGATCAACATACATCTTGAATCAGTAAATAAATAGGCGGGGTTTGAATTCTATACCGCCTATTTTTTATCTGAAAGCATATTGGACAGCGTCTGCCCGCCCTTGATCCCAAAGTCCAGTGTTCGAATCGGGAATGGAATGGTTATGCCATTATTATCAAAGGCTTCCTTGAGCAGGATTACACCTTCGCTTTGAGCTGTTAAAAAATCTGGTATACGACTGAAATCAACCCAATAGCGAACCACGAAATTGATGGAGCTGTCTCCGAACCCTGTAAAGAAGAATTCAACCTCCCTGTCCTTTTTGATTGTCGGGACTTTTTTAATGGCTTCAATGGTCACTTCACGAACCTTTCTCAAATTGTCGCCATAACTGATTCCACATTCCAGGTCGATCCTGCGAACACGGTTGATCGTATAATGGCGGTACATGCTTTGGAAAATAGTTCTGTTGGGAACAATCACATCCTGGCCGCGCGGATCGTATATCGTCGTGGAACGGAGGTGAATTTGTTTGACCGTACCCATTGTATCATTGGTTTCGATGATATCCCCAACATTAATCGGGCTTTGAAACGCCATAAAGATTCCACTGATCAGGTTTGATGCAGCATCCTGGAAGGCAAGACCCAATGCAAGGCCAAGTACACCAATACCTGCAAGAACGCTTGTGACCGTTTTGCTTAAGTCCATTACACTCAGCGCGATCATCAAACCAATCAACATGATCACAATGGATGAAATAGCAAGGAACAGATCGATGGCCGATTTATTGGCAACGAAACGGTGTAAAATACGCTGCAGTATTTTTCTTACCCCCCGGGAAATGGCATAAAACAACACGATTACAAGAACCGCAATGACAAAATTGGGAAACATGCTCACAATGGTATCACGCCAGGAAAGCAGTTTGTCAATTACGATATTGGAGGCATCATCTATCCGGTCGAACATAATACAAAGGTAATCAATATTAATCTTTTGTTTCAGACTCCCGTGATGGTGTATCTTTGGGCATGCTGTCGCATCAATATGTACTGTTCCTGGATACCGAAACTTCCGATAAACCAAAAAACTGGGAGTCGAAAGATGAACGGATGTGGCCCTATATTGTTCAGGCGGCCTGGTCTGTTTATGACATGCAGGGCAATAAGCTTTCAGAGCGAAATGTGTTCATACGTGCCGATGACTATCAAATTAACCAACAGGCGGAACATATTCATGGCATCACCGAAGATCTTGCCAACAGGGAAGGGATTTCAAGGAAGGAGGCGCTCAGGCTTCTGACAACAGACCTGCGTCATTACAAGCCGCTGATTGTGGGACATTTCATTGAGTTGGATCTGCGCATGGTGCAGATGGGTCTCAGGCGTGCAGGCATGAAAAATATCCTGGCGGGTTATAAAACATTTTGCACCATGAGGGGTACATCGGAATATATGCATCTTCCAAACCGGCATTATCCCCAATTGGGTGAAATTTACCAGATGCTTTTCAAGAAGAAACTCGTGGGTGCGCATGATGCACTGGTGGATGTTCGCGCTACGGCAGAAGTGTTTTTTGAATTGTTGAGACGCGGTGAGGTAAATGATGAAATTATTGATCGGCAGCGTCAGGCGACCGCACCAGGGAAGAAACATAAGGGATGCGGGCTTGTTTTTATTTTACTCATCTTTACACTAATTCAACTATGGGTACTGTTCTAACCGCCGAAGAAGTACTTCGAAAAACTATCCCCTTTGATATGTTGCCCGATGACGAGATTGCGTTTCTTGCAACCAGGCTGGAGAAGCATCATTTTGAGAAGGAAAAGGTTATTTATCATCAGGACTATACCAAATTGAAAAGTGTGGACCTGATCGCTGAAGGGTCCTATGATTTATATTTTTATGATTCCGAACGAAATAAACGCGTTACGGAACGTATTGGTCCGGGATCTGTATACGGCGGAATTTCTGTGCTTTTTAATAGAAAGCGTAGTATCAGAACAGTAACGGTTCAGCCTGATACCACTGTCTACACGCTGGATCGCAATCTTTTCAAGGATCTTACAGTTAAATATGAGGATTTTGCACGCTGGTTCTCGACAGATTTCGGACGTAACATGCTCAATGAGGAATATGCCGGATTTTTACGGATCAAGAGTAATGAAGTCGCGAATTATATTGCTTCGGATCATTTCTTTTCGAAGTCCCTGAAGAGCATACCGGTAAAGAGACTTCTTACCTGTTCGGCAGAAACCCGCATTCAGGATGCCGCCAGGATCATGACGGAAGAAAAATCAAGTTATTTGTTTGTTGAATCCGGCAATGAGCTTCTGGGATACATCACAGATATCACGTTGCGCGAACATGTTATTGCCGCCGGTATCGACATATCCCATCCCGTGACAGAGATCATGGAAAATCCGATCATTGAAATTTCTGAAGATGCCCTTATTTATGAGGCAATCTTACTCATGTTCCGGTCAAAGATCCGCTATTTACTGGTTACAAATGATAAGGGGTATAAAGGCGTCGTGAGCCGTAATAAGTTACTCACCGATTATGCCACATCTCCGTTCGTTTTTATTCAGTCGGTCAAGCTGGCAGTTTCCCTGGATGAATTAAAAAGAAAATGGAACCGTGTACCTGATATAGTTTATCAATTGCTGTCCAGGGGTGTTCGCGCCGAAATCGTAAACCAGGTAATCACTGCCGTTTCAGATTCAATAACCCAGAAGATCATTGAGGAGGCATTGCATGAATTAGGAGAACCCCCGGTGAACTTTGTATTCATGGCACTTGGAAGTGAGGGAAGAAAGGAGCAAACATTAAAGACCGACCAGGATAATGCGATTATATACGAGGACACTTCGCCTGAGAATGAGGAGAAGGTTCGCGCCTATTTTATGCAGTTTGCGGAGCGGGTAAGTGAGGATCTGAATTATGTCGGGTTTAATTTCTGTACCGGTGGATTTATGGCAAAGAACCCTAAATGGAACCAGTCTTTATCTGTTTGGAAATCAAATTACGAGAAGTGGATAGGGGAACCCCAGCCTGAATCGGTGATGAATTTTTCCACTTTCTTTGATTGCCGCGCCATTTATGGCGATGCCGGCCTGATGGCCTCACTTCGGGAATGCATCCACGAGCACCTTGAAAATCCATCATCCCTTTTCTTTTATCAACTGGCCAATAATGCATTGCAGTATGAGCCGCCGCTTACCTTTTTTAATAATTTCCGCACTTTTTCACAGGGGGAGCAGGAAGTGCTCAATATAAAAAAGGCGATGACACCCATTGTTGACCTTGTTCGCCTCTATGCCCTGAAGCATCGGATTTATCAGACCAATACAGGTGAGCGCCTGGTGGAGTTGTATGAGCAGGATGTCATCACCAAAACGGAGCATTTCGAACTCATGCAGGCGTATTATTACATGATGGCCATGCGCCTGAAGAGACAGGCAAAAAATGTCATCAGAAAGATGGGTGAACCGAACAATTTAATTGAGCCTAAAAGCCTTACCAAAATTGAGCAAGTCACACTTAAGGAGGTTTTCAAGGTAATTGAGAAATTTCAGCTTAAGATCAAGATAGAATTCAAAGGATCTTTTCGTTAATCTCAGACGCCCCGTTTATTACCAAAAAGCCGGATATGCATCCGGTCACTAAAGCGATATCCTTCATTCTTGCAAATTTCCGTGAGCCAGGCTTCCCTTTCATCCAGCATTTTCACTGAAGTTCCGAGAGGCATCAGAATTATTTTTCCCGCGGGTATTTCCATATCAGCGGCGAGGGACTGCACTTCTTCCAGGTCGGCAGCATTTGCGATAACAAATTTGAAGTTTGACTTGGGGGAATGTGCAAACCACTGAATTACTTCAGGCCGGATTCTTATTTTATCTGGATTTCCTGAATTCCTGAGTTTAGGTGAAACATTATACTGATCTGTAAACTGATCCAGTTCTTTCAGCGGTATAATTGTTCCGTTGGTTTCGATTTCGATGTGCTGAATATCGGTTTCAGACCTGAGGAGTTCAAGGACCGGTGCCAGTTCCTTTTGTTGCATAAGAGGTTCGCCGCCTGTAATCACAAGATTAGAGCAGGGGAACTTCCTGATCTCGTCGATTATAAAATCAGGTCCGGCTTCCAGTATTTGTTCATCTTTCGAATATTTCTGATATCCGGGCTCTGAATCTCTTTCATGGGAAAATGGCGTTCCTTCCCAATTCCAGGTATAATCTGTGTCACACCAACGGCAATGGAGGTTACAAAGACTCAGTCTGAGAAATATACAGGGAAGACCTGAGGATTTACCTTCTCCCTGGATGGTATGAAATATTTCGGCATTTCCCGAAAGTTTAGCTATTTTCATGGCACAAAATTAACCATTTAGGACGGTCTTGTGTCTTGGTTAACTGTTTTTTAAGAGAACGGCTTTATTGTTGTGATACCTTTATATCCTTTACGTTTTAACCCAATTTTCAAGGAAAAGATCTGGGGTGGACGCAAATTGCATGATGTGCTGCAAAAAAAATGCGGTGAAATAGCGAAATGCGGCGAGTCATGGGAAATTTCAACCGTTGATGACAATGTTTCTGTTGTGGCTGAAGGTCCCCTTAAGGGAAAGCGTCTGGACCATCTTATTCATGAATATCGTTCTGCTCTACTTGGCAAGCAGGTCTATTCTCAATATAAGGATACATTTCCGCTGCTCATCAAATTTCTGGATGCCCAGGAAGACCTCTCCATCCAGGTTCATCCGAATGATGATCTTGCGTGGGAACGTCATCAGCAAATGGGAAAAACAGAAATGTGGTATATCCTGCAATCAGACCCGGGATCAACCCTCATTACTGGTTTCAATCAACCGCTTAAGCCTGAAAAGTTCCGCGAAATGCTGGAAACCGGCAGGATTGAGGAGATACTAAACCGTGAGACTGCTGAACCGGGTGATGTTTTTTATATTCCTGCCGGCAGAATTCATACAATAGGGAAAGGAATCCTTCTTACCGAGATACAGCAAACCTCCGATGTAACCTATCGGATTTATGATTTTGACAGGACCGATGATCAGGGTAATAAGCGTGAATTGCATATCGAAGATTCGCTGGATGCGCTGGATTATACAGTTTATGACCAATACAAAACCCGATACGTTAATCTTCGGAATGAAGAGAATACCATCGTGGACAGCCAGTATTTTCAGACTATAAAGCTTTGGATTGACAAGCCTTTTAACCTGGAGGTTAACCGACAGACTTTTCGCATCCTCATTATTCTGCGTGGATCCCTGAGGTTGAACTGGCAGGATGATGAGATGTCTGCCCGTCTCGGTGATGTGATTCTTATTCCTGCTTCTATGAGAGAGATTCAGCTGATCCCGGATGGCGATGCTGAACTTCTGGAGGTGAAAATCTGATCACGAGGTTTTTTCAAACCGGCCTGACATTTCCCGGATCTTAATTTCATAAGTGATCATCTGACTTTTCGGACCATAGGCTTCCTGAACCTGATCAAGACTGTGTTTTGGCCTCGAGGTGGCTGAATTCCTGAATGGATGCAGTCTGCTGGTCAGCAGTTGAAGGGCATCATCGGCTTCCCTGCCTTTTAATTCCCTGAATTCACCCCAGGCAATCACACTTTGCCAGTGTGCAAGGTCCTCTATCAGGTCTACCTGTACACAAACCTTCGGATTTTTCCGCATCATTCTGATTTTCATGCCCTCCACCGTATATCCGAAAATTTTTCCATCCTCAAATACATAGGAAATCGGAACGACATAGGTCTGCTCATCGGCATGACAACCTAATCTCCCATAGGTCTGGGTAAGCAAAAGCCGCTCACATTGAAAGGAATTCAGTTTTCCGAGCATGAAATTTCTGGGTTTGTGAAAGGTCAAAAAATTTACAAACTTACTCTATGATTTAAATCATATTTCACGCTAACCTCGATCATCAGCATGAGCGAGGCTGGATTTATACCTTCGTACCTATTATATTCTAAAAAATTCATTATGAAAGTAGAGCAGTTCAGCTACGATAACAAGATCGTTAAATACTTCATCGTTGCCACGGTGATTTTTGGTCTGGTTGGAATGTTGGTGGGATTAACCGCCGCCATTCAGCTTTTCTACCCCGTCTTCAATTTCGATACATCCTATGTGAGTTTTGGGAGGATAAGACCACTGCATACGAATGCGATCATTTTCGCTTTCGTTGGTAATGCCATGTTTGCGGGGGTTTATTATTCCATGCAACGGTTGCTTAAAACCAGGATGTTCAGTGATGTATTAAGCTGGATAAATTTCTGGGGCTGGCAGCTGATCATCGTTGCGGCAGCGATTACACTTCCACTGGGTATCACAACTTCCAAGGAATACGCTGAACTTGAATGGCCCATTGACATAGCCATTGCCCTTATATGGGTCGTATTTGGTATCAATATGATCGGGACCATAATTAAGCGCCGTGAAAAGCACATGTATGTAGCTATTTGGTTTTATATCGCCACGTTTGTCACGGTTGCTGTACTTCATATCGTAAACTCTTTTGAGATGCCGGTAACGTTATTCAAGAGTTATTCGGCATTTGCCGGCGTTCAGGATGCGCTTGTACAATGGTGGTACGGGCATAATGCGGTGGCCTTTTTCCTTACAACACCTTTTCTTGGGCTGATGTATTATTACCTGCCGAAGGCTGCAAATCGTCCGGTATATTCATATAAATTATCCATAATACATTTCTGGTCTCTTATTTTCATTTATATCTGGGCTGGTCCGCATCACTTGCTTTACACTTCACTTCCTGATTGGGCACAGTCACTGGGAGTGGTCTTT
>JBNKGL010000035.1:0-27223 GCA_050289805.1 Cyclobacteriaceae bacterium | reverse complement strand
GTACCGAAAGCAGCGAATCGTCCGGTATATTCATACAGACTATCAATAATCCACTTCTGGGCACTGATATTTATCTACATCTGGGCAGGACCTCACCATTTACTTTATACTTCCCTTCCTGATTGGGCGCAAAGTCTTGGGGTAGTTTTCTCAGTAATGTTGATCGCTCCTTCATGGGGAGGTATGCTTAACGGACTCTTGACACTGCGTGGTGCCTGGGACCGTGTTCGGGAAGACCCTGTTTTGAAATTCATGGTAGTTGCCGTCACGGCCTACGGTATGTCGACGTTTGAAGGACCGATGCTTTCACTTAAAAATGTGAATGCCATTGCTCACTTTACCGACTGGATTATCGCACACGTTCACATTGGTGGTCTGGGATGGAATGGTTTTCTCACTTTCGGAATGCTCTACTGGCTGATCCCGAAAATGTGGGGCACGAAGCTGTATTCAACCCGCCTGGCCAATGTTCATTTCTGGATAGGTACACTGGGGATCATATTTTATGCGCTGCCATTGTATGTGGCAGGCGTTACGCAATCCCTGATGTGGAAAGAATTCAATACGGAAGGATTCCTTGAGTATGGTAACTTTCTTGAAACAGTGGAACAAATCATTCCGATGTATATCATGCGCGCAATTGGCGGAGCTTTATATCTGACAGGGGCGATCCTGATGACCTATAACCTGATCAAAACAGCGGTCCAGGGAACATTCATTCCGAATGAAGCTGCAGAAGCACCGGCACTTGAACATGCGCCAAAACATCAGGATGGTCACTGGCATAATAAGCTGGAACGCAAGCCGGTTTTATTTACAGTCCTTACCCTTGTTGCTATCCTGATCGGTGGAATTATAGAAATGGTTCCTACTTTCCTGATAGAATCGAACGTGCCTACGATTTCAAGCGTAAAGCCGTATTCACCGCTCGAATTACATGGAAGGGATATTTATATTCGTGAGGGGTGTGTAGGTTGTCATTCTCAGATGGTTCGACCTTTCAGGTCTGAAACGGAACGCTATGGGGAGTATTCGAAAGCAGGTGAGTATGTATATGACCATCCATTCCTGTGGGGCTCAAAGCGTACAGGCCCTGATTTGCATCGGGTAGGCGGGAAATATCTTAATTCATGGCATTTCAGGCATATGTGGCAGCCATCGCTTACATCTGAAGGGTCAATCATGCCTACATATCAATGGTTGTATACCGATGATATCGACATGGATGCGACGGCCGGAAAAATTACAGCACTGCGAAAATTAGGGGTGCCGTATGAGGAAGGTTATGAAGAAATTGCCAACACTGTACTACAGGAGCAGGCCCAATTAATTGTAGCCAATCTGAAGGAAGACATTGACCAGGTGACCCTCGCAACGGATGACGGGGAGCTGGTAGTAATACCCAATGAGCAGAAGGAAATCATTGCGCTCATTGCATATCTTCAACGGCTCGGTACGGATATTACGTTGAAAACGGAAGATGCCACCACTCAAGCAAACTCAAATAAATAAGCCATGTTTAAGCATTATTTTGAACAAATAGATAAGGTCGAAATATGGCCTGTAATATCGTTGACCATCTTCTTCATTTTCTTTGTCGGACTTATTATCTGGGTTTTTACCGCAGATAAAAATTACATACGGGAAATGCGGCAATTGCCCCTGGATGATGGACTTATTGACACTCAAAACCCTGAAAACACATGAGAAACACAGTTAAACGACTGCTGCTGACCCTGGGTATACTTTCTCCGGGAGCATTGATGGCCCAGAATGCAGCTTTTTCAACCGATACTGCCATTTATTTCATGGCTGGGTTTGTGCTGGTGGTTGCCGTCCTCGTTTTGGTGGTTGCCGTTATTGTTCTGCAGGTTTTGCGGGCAATTGTTCGGCAGGAGGCTGAGAAGAAGGCCGAAGCACAGGGTGTGGAACTTCCTGAACCGGTTTCTTTCTGGAGCCGTTTCATGAAAAAAGCAAACGACGCCGTTCCGATTGAAGAGGAAGAAACAGTTCTTCTGGATCATAATTATGACGGCATTCAGGAACTTGACAATCACCTGCCACCGTGGTGGAAATGGCTGTTCTATCTGACCATCGTTTTTGGTGTTGTATACCTGTTTGTATATCATGTTTTTAATTTGCTTCCGCTCCAGACAGAAGCGTATGAAGCGGATGTGGCTGCTGCAGACGCCAGGCGAGCTGAAATGATGGCCAATAACCCGTCCGGAACCATTGATGAATCGACCGTTGTGTATGTGGAGGATGCTGCAGCACTGGCAAGCGGAAAGCAGGTGTATAATAATAACTGCGCCCAATGCCACCGTGCTGATGGCGGAGGAGGCATTGGACCCAACCTGACCGATGAATACTGGCTCCATGGCGGATCTATACAGGATATATTTACAACGATAAAAGTGGGTGTTCCTGCAAAGGGGATGATCTCATGGGAGCCATTATTGTCTCCGGAGCAAATGCAGAATGTAGCTTCCTATGTGATGAGTTTAGTAGGATCAAATCCTCCAAATCCTAAGGCCCCGCAGGGTGAAGTATACCAGGAAGGGCAGCCGGCACAGGAAGCGGAGCCTGACAGCTTACAGACGGTAGCCATTCGTTAGGGAAATGCAAAATCAGGGAACGGAAGAACTATACCAGTTCGATGAGGAGTTCAGGGATACCATCGCCACCGTAGATGCCGAAGGAAAAAGGGTTTGGGTATATCCGAAAAAACCTTCCGGGCGATTCTATAATTACAGAGTCCTGGTAACCGTCGTGTTGCTGGGAATTCTGTTTGCCGGGCCATTCATTACGATCGGAGGAGAGCCATTGTTGATGCTGAACTTCTTCGAACGAAAATTTGTGATATTCGGGCAGATTTTCTGGCCTCAGGATTTCTTTCTTCTGGCACTTCTTTTAATTACATTCTTTGTTTTTATTATCCTTTTCACCGTCACCTTTGGCAGGATTTGGTGTGGCTGGGCCTGTCCGCAAACCTTGTTTATGGAAATGGTATTCAGAA
Organism: Cyclobacteriaceae bacterium; assembly: GCA_050289805.1. Taxonomy (GTDB): domain Bacteria; phylum Bacteroidota; class Bacteroidia; order Cytophagales; family Cyclobacteriaceae; genus JAUILA01. The sequence goes on along the minus strand of JBNKGL010000035.1, from coordinate 24,207 downwards.
GGATTGAATACTGGATTGAAGGCGATGCAAACCAACAGCGAAAATTGGACAAGGGCCCCTGGACCACTGAGAAAATATGGAAAAAGACTCTGAAGCACGTGATTTTTCTGACAATAGCGCTGCTCATTTCTCATACAGTCATGGCATACCTCATTGGCATCGGGGAGGTGAAGGAAATCATATCCCAGCCTCCTTCAGCGCATTTGACGGGTTTCATCGGGTTGATGGCATTTACCGGAATATTTTATTGGGTGTTTGCTTATTTCAGGGAGCAGGCCTGCGTGGCTGTTTGTCCTTACGGCCGTCTCCAGGGAGTTTTGCTCGATACAAAATCAATTGTGATCGCATACGACTGGATCCGTGGAGAACCCAGGGGTAAAATTGAAAAAAGGAAAGAAGTGCAGGGCAGCCAGCAGGGGGACTGTATCGATTGTAAGTTATGTGTACATGCCTGTCCCACAGGTATCGATATTCGTAATGGAACCCAGCTTGAATGTGTGAACTGCACCGCATGCATCGATGCATGTGATCAGGTGATGGATAAAGTTAACCGCCCCCGCGGACTTATCCGTTATGCATCTCATGAGTCGATAGCCGAGGGAAAAACCAGGCTTTTCACGGCCCGGGTGAAGGCGTATACCGTGGTCCTTGCCTTGCTTGTAACAGTGCTGAGTTTCTTTCTTTTCACCCGATCTGAGGTGGAAACCACAATACTTAAGGTACCGGGACAACTGTACCAGCGTCAGGATAACGGCGATATTTCAAACTTATTCAATATCCAGTTTGTGAATAAAACCGGTGAAGAAATGACTCTCGGGTTATCGGTTGAAGGTGCTCCGGGTGTTGAAATTCAGAAGGTTGGAGGCGGGCCGATTATCGTTCCGCCAAATGAGCTTTTAAAAGGTGTCTATTTCATTACGATACCAAAATCCAGTTTGCAGGGTATGCAAACTGACCTGAAGGTTATCATAACGGGTAACGGTAAGGAAATTGAAACTAAAAATGTTAAATTTCTTGGGCCGGCAAATTTATCAGACTAAAGGATCGCATTATGAATTGGGGATATAAAATTGCTTTCAGTTTTATCATATTTATCGGGATCATTATTACTATGGTCGTTATCAGTATGAAGCAGGATGTCAGCCTTGTTGCCGATGATTATTATAAGCAGGAAATCGCCTACCAGGACCAGATTGACCGGATGGAGAGGACAAGAAACCTGGAGAACCAGCCCCGGATAGCGGTTGACCGAAGTTCAGGAGTCATTACAGTGGATGTTTTTGACAATGACGTCGAATCGGGTGAAGTATTGTTTTTTCGACCTTCTGATGCTCGTAAGGATAAACTTGTGGAGTTTCCGGGTTCCGGAAAGCTTAGTATTCCGGTAAGCGGCTGGGAAAGTGGATTGTGGAAAGTGAAATTACGCTGGACCGTCGCTGGTTCAGAATATTACCTGGAAGAGATCATTAATCTTTGAACATGTTTGGGGCGGGTTTCATCCTTGGTTTAGTAGGAGGGATGCACTGTATACTCATGTGTACGCCTGTCGTCTTTGCACTGCAGCCAAACCGTAATTTATTTCAGACGATAATTTATCATACGGGCAGATTATCGGTCTACATCATATTGGGAATATTTATTGGCGCGCTGGGTGATGGTCTTGCCTGGTTTGGTTTTCAGCGATGGCTTTCCATAGCCATGGGAATAACGATGATCCTGATAACCATCTTGCCGGCAGCCAGGGCCAAATTCTATAAAATCTCATTACAGAGTGGGCCGATGCAGAAATTCAGATCCTTACTTCAGCGAACAGGCAGGTTCAGGTCACTTGCCGGCGGTATGTTGAATGGACTGTTGCCCTGTGGGTTGGTTTATGTGGCGTTGACGGGTTCGCTTGCCCTGGGTAATAGCGGCAAGGCATTTTTATTTATGCTCGGATTCGGGCTTGGTACAGTTCCCTGGCTGTCTGCAGCAGTTGCCTCCTCCGGGTTTTTTCCTGCAGGATTTCGAGCAAAGGCAGCCCGGGCAATTCCTGTAATGGCTGTGGCATTTGGGATATTGTTTATACTGCGCGGTCTGGCGCTGGATATCCCCTATCTGAGTCCGGCAATGCAGGCGATCGGAATTCCGGAAGAAATGACGATCTGCCGATGATCAGCGGGCAATATGCCATTTCATGATCTGCTCAAGCTTTTCCTTTTCCTTGATAGTGAGTTTTCCGCCCTGCGAATCAAGAATACCCTCATCCTTGAAATCTGAAATCACACGTATCACTGATTCGGTAGCCGTTCCCACCATATTGCTCAGGTCTTCACGGGATATTTTGAGCGTATGATCGGGCTCGTCCATTTTGTTATAAAGGGTAAGCAATGCCTCGGCGGTTCGTTGCCTTACCGTATTATAGGCAAGGTGAAGAAGCTGTTCCTCCTTCTGATCAACTTTCTGGGAGAGTAATTCTATGAATTTTTGGGCGATATCACGATTTGCCAGCACCAGCTGCTGGAATACATCGCGCGGAATGATAAGAAGCTCACTGTCTTCCAGTGCCATGGCATGATCTGAGAAAGATTCATTTTTCAGAATGGCCTCGTAGCCGAGAAAATCCCCCTTTGAATAAATGCCGGTAATCAGTTCCTTGCCGTCTAAATTAGTCCTGAAAGTTTTGATCTTTCCCGACTGTACAAAGTACAGATGATGCGGATAATCACCGGCCTGGTAGACGTCGTTCTTTTTCCGGTAGGATCTTACTTTGTGAAGTTCCTGATCCTCAATATAGTGGAAAAGGTCTTTCACGTCTTTGATGAAGTCTTTGATCCCTTCTGCACCGGACTGATATTCTTTTTTTACAAGATCCTGTTTTTTCAAACGAGCCTCGATGGCATCCATAAGTTCAGTATCATCGAAAGGTTTGGTGATATAATCATCTGCACCCATAACCATTCCTTTACGCATGTCTGCCCGTTCGGTTTTGGCCGTCAGGAATATGAACGGAATGCGTGCCGTTTCCTCACGTTTATTCAGAATATGAAGAACACCATATCCATCAAGTTCAGGCATCATGATATCGCATATAATAAGATCCGGCAATTCCTGCTGGGCCATTTCTATGCCTCGTTTACCGTCAGGTGCCGTGAGCGTTTCATATCCGGCAAGTTCCAGGATTTCCGAAATGTTCTCCCTGATATCAGCGTTATCTTCAATGATCAGAATTCTTCTCATGGATCGGTTTTGGTATAGTTACAATAAAGGTGGTACCTCCATTTTCGATACTTTCAAAGTTAATAATACCACCCAACAAATCGACATATTTCTTTACGATATGTAGACCAAGTCCGGTACCCTGAATATTGAGCGCATTATGTGCCCGAAAAAAACGTTCAAACAAGTGCGCGTGATCTTCTTTTGGGATACCCATTCCGGAATCCTTCACCCGAAGCTCCAGATTTTTGCCCACATGATGCGCTTTAACGATTATCTCGGAATTTTCGGGAGAATATTTGGTGGCATTGGATAGCAGGTTGATCATTATATTCTTGACAATCTTGGCATCAATAATTACGGGCTCAGATAAATCGGTTTCTATTTTAATCTTTTGGCCATTCTTCAGGATCGAGCTTAGCTCTTCACTAATATCCTCCAGAATAACATTCAGGTTAACCGGTATGAATGTGGTGCTGATTTTTCCCTCTTCCAGGCGTGCAAGTGAGAGAAAATCATCCAAAATGTCATTCAGGTGATCAATGGAATTTTTTATTTTTTGCACATGGCGTTCCCGTTTATCACCGAGGTCCGGATTGTTGTATTTTTCGATAAGGGAGGCTGATGATTTGATCGTCGAGAGAGGGGTTCTGAATTCATGGCTTGCCATAGAGACGAACCTGGACTTCAGCTCATTCAGCTCCCGCTCTCTTTCCAGTGCTTTTTTCGCATCGGATTCAGCCTGTTTTCTCACAGTCATTTCTTCCTCAAGGTCCTTATTCGCATTGAGCAGCTGCTCTGTTCGTGCCTTTACCCGCTTTTCAAGTTCGGTGGCATAGGCAACCAGCTGATCCTCACTACGTTTAAGAGCATCTTCCATTTCTTTACGTGCCGTAATATCAATGATATACGCTACTGTATGTTCCTCACCATAGAGCTGGACAGTGCTTAAACTGGCTTCAACCGGAAAAATGGTATTATCCCTGCGAAGGCCAACCAGGTCTCGGCCATGTCCCATTTTTCGTGGAACGGGGTTGTGCGTGTAGCGTTTGCGGTATTCCACGTGCTTATCATGATAATTGGTTGGAATTAGGGATTCTACTTTTTTACCTTCAAGCTCATTTTCTTCATAGCCGAACATTTCACGCAATGCCTTGTTGGTTATTTCGATCACACCCTTGCCATTCACTACAAGTATACCTTCCTGACAGGCTTCGAAGATTGTAAAATACGTTGATTCGCTCACGCTTGTCTTATCCATTCCCTAATTACTGATTAACATCACTATTTATTCTGACTCCTATCTTGAATGTGATTCAATGGTCTGTCTAAATTAGCTATCAAACTTTTATTTTAAAAATGGGATGATCTGATGGTCGATAATGCATTGATAAAGAAGGTTTTACTGCCTACTGATTTCAATTATGAAATTACGAAAAGCATACCCTATGCAATATCATTGTGCAGGTGGACAGGTGCCCAATTATTTATTTTAATTACCTACCGCCTCATTGAAAATGAAGACCATCCAAAAGATAAAAAAAGTATCAAGAGTTACCTGGAAGAGCAGGCCAGGAAGAAAATGGAAATGATCCGGCAAAATTGCCTGGGAGATGATACTATTCAGTGCACATTTCTGCTTGAGGTTGGATTTTTAGCAGACCGGATCAGATCAAATATCAATAGCCAAGGGATTGACCTTTTAATTGTTGATGAACAGATAGAAAAAATCATGGACATTTCCGTGGAGGTACACCAATCAGCACTTCTGAATGAGCTATCCTGTCCAATAATGTATGTTCCTGCGAACAATAGCATCTGCTGAGATGTTCTTTTTGTAGATGGAAAACATTTACAAACCAATCGGGGCAACTTCTCTAATACTGATTTTTTACCTCATCAGTGTCTTCACCAATCTTGTTTTCGGGATAGTATTTTTGCTTTTTCTTATGCTTAATTTCTTCACAATTTGGATGGTCATCAGAATTTTGAAAGATGGCACACCTTCCGGCAAGTCATTTGATGAATGCTGGTATGAAGATTACCAGCGTTAGACCGCTTTACTGTATGTGTATTCAGTATGATCCGTATCAATATTCCTGTCGAAAACGGCGCACACGTTGCGCAGGAAAAGCAAGCCGAAATCTGTTACTGCCAGTCCGTTTTCAGATAATGTAATTATCCCGTCTTCTGCCATTTCCTCCAGTTTTTTTTGCTGTCTGTCTGATATAGAAGTCCAGGACAGCTTTCTTTCACAGGCAATTTTTAAAATTTGACGCCGTGTAGAAATATCATTTACTGATAGAAAATGGCCTTTTGTAATTGCCAGTTCACCATTGTTTACGCGCCTGACATAATCTTCGACCTTTTTTTCATTCTGGCTGTATGCTGTGATGGCATCGCTTATGGCTGAACATCCCAAACCCAGCAATAATTCGGATGGAGCCACGGTATACCCCATGAAATTTCTATGCAGATTCTTTTCTTCCATTGCTCTTGACAGCGAATCCGTTGGCAGGGCAAAATGATCCATTCCTACCTCGTTATACCCACGAATTTTGAACATTTGCCTGCCCATCAGGTACATATTGGCTTTTTCAAGTTCGCCCGGAAGATCATTTTCATCATAAGCCCGCTGGCCGCTGCTTGTCCATGGTACATGTGCATAACTGTAAAATGCGATGCGATCCGGTCGTAATTTAAGTGCCGTTTGTAATGTAAGTGCCAGGTTTTTTGTATTCTGAAAGGGCAATCCATATACAAAATCAAAATTCACGGATTTATAACCGATCTCCCTGGCCCATTTTGTCACTTTTACAATGTTTTCATAAGGCTGAATGCGATTGATCGCCTGCTGAACAGCTTCATTCAGATCCTGTATTCCAAAACTTACCCTTTGAAAACCCTGGTTATACAGGCAAACAAGGTGATCATGTGTGGTGTTGTTGGGATGGCCTTCAAATGACATTTCTGCCTGAGGGTGAATAACAGACCTGCTGCGGATCTCATCCATTAAATAAGACAGATTTTCCGGGCTGAAGAAGGTAGGTGTACCACCACCCAGGTGCAATTCACGGATCAATGGTTTGTTGCCGAATACCTCAATGTAAAGATCCAGCTCTGCTAATAAAGCGGCAATATATGTGCTTTCTACCGAGTGATTCATCGTTATCCTCTTGTTGCAGGCACAATAGGTGCACAATTGTTCACAAAAGGGTAAATGAATGTAAACACTGATACCGCTTTCCCTGGTTTTTTCGAAGGATCTTCTGAGTAATAATTTCCAGGCGTCAGCATCCATTGTGGTCTCTCTCCATTGGGGGACCGTGGGATAGCTCGTATATCGGGGAACTGCTTTGTTATACTTTCTAATCAGATGGAGCATGATACAAAAATGTATAATCACTTTGTATCACAGCCTGAGGGGTGTCAAGGGGTTTTATGATTTTCCTCAGAATCGGATGTTTTTCTTTTATCATCGAAAAGCATTCTGAGAGACGGGGTCTGAGTATCATCAAACTGACCTGATTTCACTGCCCAAATGAAGAGAATCAGGAAAGCCGAAGCTACCAAAAGACTAACGCTGATCAGAATAAACAGGACCCACATATTCAAATATTCAGTTTACGTGCTAAAAAGTTACCGGAAATAGTCGTAAATGCCACAACAGATATGCTTGAAACCGGCATTAGGATGGCGGCGATCACGGGAGTTAAGAATCCACCAACTGCCAGTGTAATGCCAATAGCATTGTATGTAAATGAAAGTATGAAGCTGGTAAGTATGATGCCATGACTCAATTGGCTGAACCGGAGAAAGTCCGGCAAATCAATCAGTTTATTCCCTTCAATAATTCCATCGGAAGCCGGCGAGAACTGGCTGATGTCTTCAGTTACCGCGAATCCGATATTACTCTGTTGAAGCGCCCCTGCATCGTTCAGGCCATCTCCGAGCATCATTACATTTTTACCTCCTTCCTGAAGCTTTTTGATGAATTCCAGTTTTTCAAAAGGACTCATATTAAAATGCATTTCAGTATCCCCGGGGAGTATTTCACTTAACCAGGATTTATCGTGTTCATTATCACCGGATAAAACAATGATTGGGTAGTGTTTCGACAGGTAGGAAAGCGTTTGCTGAAGCCCGGGACGCAGCGGACTGATGAACTGGAAATAACCTGTAATTGCGCCGTCGATCTCAACGAAGACCTTGCCTTCATTTTGCTGTGTGCCGGCAATCCATTTTTCGGAGCCAATTCTTACCAAAAGACCGTCAATGAATCCCTCAATGCCCTTTCCCGGAATTTCCCGGAAAGACTGAATTTCAGGATCAGATTCCGGACTAACCATGTGTTGCGCGATCTTACGGCTTACAGGATGTGTGGATTGCATAGCGAGTGTACCTATCAGGTATTGCTGTCTCACAGAAAGTGTTTTTCCGTTGTATGAGATTCTACCATCACCCGGAGAGGTAAGCGTCCCTGTCTTATCGAACACTATCACATTGATCTTCCCAAGCTGTTCGGCAGTGTCTGAATTACGCAGGTATAAATGATTTCTTCCGAATATTCGGAGGCTATTACCATTCGTGAAGGGGGTTGCAAGGGCGAGCGCGCAGGGACAAGCCACAATAAGTACTGCAGAAATAATTTCCCACATCCGCTCTCCATTGATGGAATACCAGATTATTCCAGCACCCACCGCGATGAAAATGACGATCCACGTGAAATAACGGCTCACCTGATTGATCATCAGATTACGGTAATTATCCTTGTGGGTATCGAATGCCGGGTTGTTCCATAATTGAGTAAGATAACTTTGGGAGCAGGGCTTTGTGGCGCGGATACGAATCGACGGGCCGAGCTGCCTGCCGCCGGCATAGAGGAAGGCTCCCTTGTTTAATTCGGTACTTCTGTTTTCACCTGTTACGAAGCTGTAGTCTATGCGTGCCTCCCCAGAAAGCAAGATCCCGTCAGCAGGAATAATTTCATTATGGCGGATGATCAAAATATCATCCGTTTCAATCTCACCCACAGGTACCGATATTGTTTCACCCGATTTAACTTCCTTCAGGACAGCCAGAGGAAAATAAGAGGTGTAATCCCGTTCAAATGAAAGATGTTTGTATGCACGCTGTTGAAACCATCTTCCTATCAGGAGGAAGAACACCAGGCCGGATAATGAGTCCAGATATCCATCGCCGGTCTGATAAATGATTTCATAAGCACTGCGGGCAAATAATGTAATGATTCCCAGGGCAATGGGCACGTCGATATGAATATGGCCGGAAATCAGGCTTTTGAAGGCCTGAACGAGGTAATCCCTTCCACCATAAAAAACAACCGGCACCGAAAGAATGAGCATAATTGACTGGAAAAATGTACCGAACATTTGCAGGTCGGCAGAATCCATCCCAAGGTAGGAGGGAAAACTCAGCAACATGATATTTCCGAAGCAAAATCCGGTTATTCCAATTTTAATAATAAGCGACCTGGAACTATCTTTTTCGGCTTCAGAATTCTGACTTTCAAAATTGGGAGGATAACCTATGCTGTCCAGCAGTGATGCCAACTGGCGCAGTGATATTAATTCCGGATCATAATAGATGCTGGCGGTCTTTTCTGTGAAATTGAGGGTAAGTCTGATAACACCCTCATGCACCTTTGGCAAATTCTCAAGTACATAAACGCACGAACTGCAATGCACCGCCGGAAGGTTAAGTGACACGTGATTCACACCTGCCGAACTGAAATTGATCAGATTTCGGGCAATTTCATAATTGTCCAGGAAGCTATACTTTTCGAGTTCTGTGGATAGTGACCGGCCTTCGTAGAATTCGGCATTTCCGCTTTCCGAGAAAAGCTCATAAATCGTTTTACAACCCGCGCAGCAGAAAGTCTTTTCCTGGATCCTGAAAGCATCAGTATCACATTTAGTCCCACAATGGTGACAATGTATGGTAGAAGTTGTTTGCATCAATTGTTGTCCGGCAAAATTTTGTCGATCCCAAAACTACCCGGTTCAATTTACGAATTATGTGATAGCAATTATTTACATCAATGACTTATGTCAGTTTCATACTTTTTATATCGACTGGCAATTATTAAATTTAGTGTATGCTGATTTTAGCCATAATTTTATATATCCTTCCAGCCTGGCAGGAAAAAACCATTCCATTTCTGGAAGAAGATAAATATTCCTACGAGATCGAGTTTTTTTTGAAGAAAAAACCGCCGGCTCCAAATCAGATCTATGATATAAATGAGAAACAATCCCCACGGGCAGATGTGCTGCCTTATGTGAAAATCGAGTTCACATTTCGATCATTTGAAAAGACCGATAAGAAAATTCAGGTTTTCCGGGCAGGACGAATCCTCAATTCAAAAAAAATTAAGGGACCCATGAAGATCACACTGGATATGGGGTACGCCGTCGATATGAAGGAAGGGGTAGAGCCCTCAGAATATGTGATTTACATTGTTAATGATGATAACGAGCGTCGGGCGCGGATCAATATTTCAGTAAAGGAAAACGGAGAGTTGTACATTAATGATACGATGAGCGGAATGATATAAAACCTGGCCATATGAATTTCAAAAGGAGGCAATTTCTCAGATCCGTAAGTATGCTTGCCGCTACTGCAGCCATTCCGCTTTCGGGGTTTCATTTCAATTTAAACCGAAAACTAAGAATTGTTCTGGTCGGAACCGGTATTCGGGGCATCACCTTTTGGGGACAAAGACTCCAGCAGGAATATTCTGATATTCTTGAGTTTGTTGGTCTCAGCGATATCAATCCCGGCAGACTTTCATTTGGAAAGAGCTACATCGGAGCCGACTGCCCGTTATACTCCGATTTCGATCGGATGCTCCGCGAGACGAATCCTGATCTCCTCATTGTGACAACTGTAGATGCCACCCACCATGAATTTATTATTAAAGGGCTGGATGCCGGTATTGATGTGCTTACGGAAAAACCGCTGACTACTGATGAGTTTAAATGCCAGCAAATCCTGGATGCGGAAAAGCGTTCTTCTAAGAAACTAATTGTCGGCTTTAACTACCGGTGGAGTCCCTACAGTACAAGAATTAAGGAACTGCTGATGAACAATGAGATAGGGAAGGTGACCTCCGTTGATTTTCACTGGTACCTGAATACCTATCACGGTGCCAGTTATTTCCGCAGATGGCATGGGCTGCGTGATAAGGGAGGTACGCTCTGGATTCATAAGGCTACACATCATTTTGATTTGCTTAACTGGTGGATCGATTCCGATCCTCAAGAGGTATTTGCCTATGGCGACCTGGAATTATATGGCAGGAACAATTCATTTCGGGGAGATAATTGCCGGAATTGTTTTCATCAGAAGGATTGTGATTTTTACTGGGATATAAAAAAGGATACATTTCTATCAGACCTCTATGTGAAGAATGAACATCACGATGGTTATATCCGTGATAATTGCCTTTTCCGGGAAGAAATTGACATTTATGATAAAATGTCTGCACAGATAAAATACCGAAATAATACGGTTGTCAATTATTCACTCACCACATACTCCCCATTTGAAGGCTGGCGGGTATCATTTAACGGAACCAAGGGACGAATCGAAGCCTGGATGGACATACCCTACCAGGGAGAATTGAAGATTTCACAGGAAGAAATGCATCGGCGTGAAATGCAGCAGGGTGAAACTGAAGTAATGGCTGAACCTATCATAACCCACAAACTATGGAGTGACTTTGAAACTGTTCAGGTACCGGTTGAAAAGTCGGGACATGGCGGTGGTGATGAACGCTTGCACGCACAAATTTTCGAACATCCGGAGGTTAAGGATCCCTATGATCGGGCGGCCGGAAGTCGGGATGGAGCTATGTCAATCCTGATCGGGATCGCTGCCCGAACCAGTATTGAAACGGGTGAGCCTATTCGAATTGGAGCATTGACAGATCTGGAGCCCAGGGTAAAAAGACTGGTGGAGTAAGGCTTTTATTTCAGCTGCTTCCAGGCATTGATCAGGCCATTGGTACTTTCGTCATGTGAACTTACCGTTTCGTCATTTTCAAGCTCGGGTAAGATCTTTTTTGCCAGCTGTTTCCCAAGTTCGACTCCCCATTGATCAAAACTGAAGATATTCCATATGACGCCCTGCACGAAGATCTTATGTTCATACATGGCTACCAGGCTGCCTAAAGTTCTTGGGGTGAGTTTTCTGAATAAGATTGAATTAGTAGGACGGTTTCCGGAAAATTCCTTGAATGGTATCAGGAATTCATTGTCGCCAATCTCCGCCCTCACTTCGGCTTCTGTTTTTCCGTTCATCAACGCTTCGGTTTGGGCAAAGAAATTCGCCAGTAACTTAACGTGGTGATCTCCGATCGGATTATGGGAAACGGCCGGGGCAAGGAAGTCGCAAGGTATTATTTTCGTTCCCTGGTGAATAAGCTGATAAAAAGCATGCTGGCCGTTTGTACCGGGTTCACCCCAGATAATCGGACCGGTCTGGTATGTCACCGGATTTCCATTTCTATCGGTAGATTTTCCGTTGCTCTCCATATCACCCTGTTGGAAATAGGCAGCAAAACGATGCATATACTGGTCATAGGGCAGTATCGCATGTGTTTCACTTCCGAAGAAATTATTATACCAGATGCCCAGCAGGCCCAGAATCACCGGAATGTTTTGATCGAAGGGTTTTGTTCTGAAATGCTCATCCATCGCATGGGCGCCGCTCAGCAGTTCATAATAATTGGAAAATCCAATGTAACAGGCAATGGAAAGACCTATCGCCGACCACAGGGAATACCGGCCGCCCACCCATTCCCAGAATTCAAACATGTTTTCAGGGTCGATACCAAAAGCGACAACTCCATCGCGATTTGTAGATAATGCCACGAAGTGCTTAGAAACATCCATATCGGTTCCCCCGGATTCAAGAAACCAATCGCGCGCCGAATGCGCATTGGTCATTGTCTCCTGGGTAGTAAAGGTTTTTGAAGCAATAATGAAAAGCGTTTCTTCCGGATCCACTTTTTTGAGTGTCTCGGCCAGATGGGTTCCGTCGACGTTTGAAACAAAATGGACATCCATCTTTCCCTGCCGGTAAGGCCGTAATGCTTCGGTAACCATCACCGGACCCAGGTCTGAGCCTCCGATACCTATATTGACCAGGTGTCGGATTGGCTTGCCTGTAAATCCCTTCCATTCACCCGAAATGATCCGGGAAGAAAATCGTTCCATCTTTTCAAGTACGCCCTGAACCTCAGGCATAACATCCTTGTCGCCGTCGAAAATGGGTCTGCCGGAAAAATTTCGCAGAGCAATATGTAAGACGCTTCGATTTTCAGTTCCGTTGATTTTTTCCCCTGCGAACATAGCTGCGATCGCTTCATCAAGTTTGCATTCCTCCGCCAGTGCCATGAGCATGGCCTTTGTTTCGGAAGTAATGCGGTTTTTAGAATAATCAACCAGAATATCTTCAAAGGTCTCGCTGAATTTTTGGAACCGGCCTTCATCGTTGGAAAATAATTCTCGAAGGTGTACGCCGCGTATGCCGTCGTAATGATCCTGCAGTGCTTTCCAGGCGTTGGTCGAAGTGGGGTCTATGTTCGGGAACATCTATTGGTTTTTTTGGAATAGCGAAATTACGATCTGTGACTGATTATGCAATTGGATTATTCTGTTTCATTCACATTTTTGAGAAACTCGATCAAACCTGTAAAATAAGTGTTCTGGTCATCGTACATGCTCAGGTGGGAGCCATTGGGGCAGTACAGGTATTCACCATCGGGGAACTGCTCTGCCATCCATTTCATATGGCGTGGATCCATCGTATCATATTCACCACCGATCACCAGGGTAGGTACCTTGATCTGTGAAATGTCTGCCTTTCGGTCCCAGTTGCGTAATTTGGCTTCTTTGGAAATACCGAATTCACTTGGTCCCTGCATGGATACATATATTTGCTGATTGATATTGCCCAAACCCCTGTTGACAGGATCCGGATAATCCTCCAGTGGCATTCTTAATACATGTTCAGGATAATAATATGTGGTAACCAATTCCAGGTATCGTTCGCTCCCATAATCACCGGCAGCTTCAAATGCCTGTATTTCTTCCAATACCTCCTGAGGTAACTGTGGGCCGAGTACTTCCTGTGCATATGCATTATACTCGGGTATTGATGCCATCATATTGCTGATGATCAGTCCCTTAATATTCTGCTGGTATTTCAGGGCATACTCGATCGCAAGAATCCCTCCCCATGAATGGCCAAGTACGTAGAAGTTTGATTTATCCAAACCGAGCGCGATACGCACCTGCTCTACCTCATCGACAAACCTGTCGATATTCCATAAACTGGTATCTGCAGGCTGATCACTGTAGGCGGAGCCCAGTTGGTCGTAATAATAATATTCGATGCCTTCGGATGGCAAAAAGCTATCGGCGCATTCAAAGTATTCATGCGTTGCGCCCGGGCCTCCATGAAGGAGAAGTAACTTGATGCCGTCATTGTTTCCCACCCGTTTTGTCCAGACATTGAAATTTCCAGCAGGAGTTTCAATGGGGATCATTTTGATATTTCCGGTTTGAACCTGGTCCGGATTTCTGATTTGGTGATAGTCAGCCAGGGTGATGGATTCTGCTGTTTCCTGATCCTCTTCCGGCATGCTGGTGCATGAGAACAATGCCAAAATAATCAGTAGATAGTAAGATTTTCTCATTGTACTTCTGGTTTGATGTTCAAGTTACAAATTGAACCTAATAGTTAATAATATGAACATGAGAGAAATTAAAACAACCTTTAATCTATTATTAACAATAGGTCAAAAAATCGTAACTTAATTGAGCACAAGAACTGCCTGGAATACGACTAATAAAGTGCAAAATGGCCAAAATCGAACGTCTTAAAACCAGTATAGGAAAACCTGCGCCCATAGGTGCGACCTGTTATGAAAATGGAGTCAATTTTTCTATATATTCCCATACGGCTAAAGGTATTGAACTGCTGCTTTTCAAAAAGCCGGATGATACTGAACCTTCTCATATTATAGTATTCGATCCGGAGGTAAATAAATCAACGAATTACTGGCATATTTTTGTTGAAGGTATTGGAAGCGGCCAGCTATATGGCTATCGTGTTCATGGCCAGTTTATTCCAGAGAAAGGTTATCGCTTTGATCCTTCCAAAGTCCTTGTCGATCCCTATGCCAGGGCAATTATCGATGATCACTACGACCGGAAACTTGCAAAGAATTACGGTAAGGATAATTTAGCCAAATGCCTGAAAAGCATTGTGGTGGATACATCCGATTATGACTGGGAAGGGGATGAGCCATTGAACAGGCCGCTGAATGATTCTGTGATCTATGAAATGCATGTGCGTGGATTTACGCAGGACCCGAGTTCTAAAATACCGGTGAAAAAGCGTGGGACTTATGCCGGTTTGATAGAAAAAATCCCCTACCTGAAAGATCTTGGAATCCGCTGCGTACAACTTATGCCGGTATTCCAGTTTGACCGGCAGTCTGCACCCGAAGGGAAGGTGAATTACTGGGGTTATCAACCGATCAATTTTTTCGCTCCTCACAGACCCTACAGTTCAGACCGGAACCCACTGGGTCCGGTAAATGAATTCCGGGATATGATCAAGGCTTTGCACCGGGAGGGGATTGAAGTGATCCTTGATGTTGTTTTTAACCACACAGCCGAAGAGAATGCCTACGGACCAACACAATCCCTGCGAGGGATAGATAACCTGACATATTATCTCGTTAATCCTGATGATCAATCCGTATACGTGAATGATACTGGAACGGGAAATACCATCAATGCCAACCATTCAGTTGTAAGACGTATGATCCTTGACAGTTTGCGGTACTGGGTGCAGGAAATGCATGTTGACGGTTTTCGTTTCGATCTGGCGTCGGTACTTTCAAGGGGAGAGGATGGCCACCCCATGAAGGATCCCCCGATATTATGGTCGATTGATTCCGACCCGCTGCTGGTTCATACCAAGATTATTGCGGAGGCATGGGATGCTTCAGGTTTGTACCAGGTGGGATCTTTTGTAGGAGACCGCTGGGCAGTTTTGAACGGTCACTATCGGGATGTGGTTCGGAAGTTTGTGCGCGGTGATGACGGCATGGTACATGATCTCACCGATGTCATTACAGGAAGTGCCCGACTGTTTGGTGATGAATCGCGGGATCCCCAACGTAGTATAAACTTCATTACTTCCCATGATGGATTCACCATGAATGACCTGGTTTCCTACAACGAAAAACATAATGATGAAAATGGCGAGGATAACAGGGATGGAAATGATCATGATTTCAGTTATAACTATGGAACTGAAGGACCGGCAAATGATCCGGTTACAACCATGATAAGAAAACAGCAGATCAAGAATTTTTTTACAATCCTTCTCTTATCACAAGGACCTCCCATGATTACCATGGGCGATGAGATCCGGAAGACATTAAACGGGAATAACAACGCCTACACCCTGGATAAAAAACAGAACTGGTTTGACTGGACCGCCATTGAACGTCATGATGAAATGTATGGATTTGTGAAGGAATTACTGTTCAAGAGAAAAAACAGTTTTATTTTCTCTGATAAGTCTTTCTGGTCAACTCCGGGCGGAACAGATGTTATTTGGCATGGTGTTAAAACCGATTCCCCGGATTTCGGACACTTTTCGCATGCCATTGCACTGGAACTGTACCAGGAAGGTCGTGAGGAACGTTTTTATGCCATCCTGAACGAATATTGGGAAGTGCTGGATTTTGAATTGCCCGCATTGATGGATCATTTTTGCTGGGGACTGCTCATCGATACATCAAATGACCCGCCTCATGATATTATACCGCTGCAGAATCTCGTCCCGCTGAATAAATCGACATATCGGTCGCGTCCTCATTCGGTAGCCGTTTTGCGAACCATTCGGAAATAATACGACCGGTTATTGTGTGGTTACATGCATTTTTCTGAATTTGTATCAACGATTTGTATATACTCTTGAATAAGACAACATGCGTTTATTAACGATTATTTGCTATCAACTATCATTTCTCATGCTGTACGCTACTTCTGGTCAGGGACAGGGAAACCCGATTATGCTCCATCCTGGCAATGGACATTATTTTAGTTATAACGGCAGGACTACCGTTCTCATCACATCGGCGGAACATTATGGTGCGGTGCTGAATGCGGAATTTGACTATGAAAAATACCTGAATACACTTGCCGACGACGGCATGAATTATACACGCATTTTTGCCGGAAGTTATTTTGAGATATATGGAGAAAGCTTTGGTATTGAGAATAATACACTGGCGCCCAGAGGTGAGTATATCATGGTTCCCTGGAAGAGTTCGGTGGTGAATGACCGGCGGGTATATGATATTTCCGAGTGGAATGAGCCATACTTTAGCAGGCTCAGGGATTTTATCAGGAAGGCGGGCGAAAAGGAAATCATTGTAGAGGTTACGCTTTTTTCGTCCATTTATAATGACGATCACTGGGAAATAAACCCCCAGAATCCGGAAAACTGGAAAGCGGGCAATTTCACACTTGAACGCAGGGCAGTACATACCCTGAACAATGGGAAGGTCCTTGAGATGCAGCGTCGTTATGTTGAACGTGTTGTAAGGGAACTGAATGAATTTAATAACATATTTTTTGAGATTCAGAATGAACCATGGTCTGATCGTACGGTTCCGGTTCTGAATATCGCGAACAAGGAAGAATTGAAAGAAAATGACTGGACAAATAAAGCTGATTTTGCCGATTCAGAATCGATGAAATGGCAGGAATCAATGGCTGAACTTATCCAGACTACGGAATCAGAATTGGCAAAACAGCACCTGATTGCTCAGAATTATACCAATTTCATGGCACCGGTGCCCGTCGTGAGCGATCGGATTTCAATTATCAATTTTCATTATGCCTGGCCACAGGCAGCTTTGCTGAATTACCATTATGATAAGGTAATCGGCTTTGATGAATCCGGATTTGCAGGTTCCGGAGATGACGTTTACCGGAGGCAAGCATGGCGTTTTATGTTAAGCGGGGGAGGTTTGTTCAATAACCTTGATTACTCGTTTACGGTTGGTCATGAAGATGGGAAGGCTGAAAATAAGGCGCCTGGCGGGGGTAGCTCCACACTCCGAACACAGCTGGCCATTTTGAAAGATTTCCTGGATTCTTTCACCCTCGAAGACATGCATCCGGATCCAGCTGTAATAGCGGCCGCACCCGGGATGATGACCTATGCAATGACCGATGAGAATAAAAGTTCGGTTGCCATCTATTTGCAGGCCGTGGGAATAGAAGACGGGACGCTTTCACTTGCCCTTCCCGATGGCTCCTATGAAGTCCTCATTGTGGAGCCTGAAAGTGGAGATCGCTGGAAATCAGGTCCGGTGAAAACGGAACATGGAAAACTTGTCCTTCCTGTCTCTTTTCAGGATGGGGAATTGGCCATCAAGCTGATGCTTGAATAGCTGATTTCCATTTGCATATGCACATAAAAAAATCCTATATTGAAATTATTAACAATCTAATACAACCATTATGTCAAAAATTAAATTCTCACTTTTCGCGCTGATAATCATTGGGATAGTACAGTTTTCATGCAATAATCAGACAGCGTCTGAAGAAGTTATTGTAGAGGAGGTGATGGAGGAGTCCCCTGAGGATATCATGAAAATCATTGATGAAACCAACAAGGAAATCGAAGCCCTTTACAGGGAAGGAAATATCGATGAAGCGGCGACGCATTTTGCCTCCAATGCCATTCAATTTCCGCCCAATCAGCCGCCAATCATGGGCATTGAGGAGTATAAATCCAGATGGAAAGAATCAGCTGCAATGGGTCTGTGGAACTTCGATCTTCAGGTGCAGGAAGTGAAAAGCAGCGGTAACCTGGCAGTAGAACGAGGAAAATACACACTTACCTTTGAGCCCAATGAAGGAGCTCCTATTCCCCCCATGAGTGACGAAGGAAACTATGTGGTTTTGTGGGAAAAAATTGACGGCGAATGGAAGGTGCTGTGGGATGCTCCCGTAAGTACTGTTCCAATGCCCATGCCGGAAATGTAGCAGGTGGCTTAATCCAGCAGGTCGTATACAAGGTTATGAATGCGTGGTCGGACGTTAAGTCGGTAAATAATACTGTTATTACGCGTGGGGTAGACCCTGTTGGACATAAATACAAATAACAAATCATTTTTTGGGTCTGCCCAAACCAGTGTACCCGTATATCCGGTATGCCCAAAACTTTCAGGGCTGGCCTTTTTTGCCACGCTGCTTCGGAGTGAATCATACTCGATCAGCGGCTTGTCGAAACCCAGTCCGCGCCGGTTCCCTGTTTCGCAGAACTGGCATCTGGTAAACGAATGGATAACCTCTTCGGAGAGGAATTGCTTGTGGAAATAGGTGCCTCCATTCAGCAACATCTGGTATACCTTGCCCAGATCCCGTGCATTTGAAAACAAGCCGGCATTTCCGGAAACACCCTTCATCATGGCAGCGCCTTCGTCATGAACGATTCCATGGAGTGTGTCCATTCGGAAAAATGTGTCTACTTCTGTGGGGGCTATTCGTTCCAGCGGGTAACGTTCACCTGCATTAAATACAAGTGTTTCGGCCCCGAGCGGCCTGTAGAATTGCACATCCAGGAAAACGTCAAACGGCTGAGATGTCATTCGTTGAACATAATCCGGGATCAGGTAGAAGGTGAGTCCGGAATAAAGGTATTCCTTCTGATCACTAACCGGAGATTTCCGGATCATTTTATAGATCTTCTTTTCCCGGAATTTCCGATACAGGAAGAGATTCGAGTCTGAAAGTTTGTAATTAAAGTTTCTTGAGGAATCATTCGAAACCGAATGTGGCCGCCAGCTTCCATTTTTCCTTTGGGATTCCGACCAATAGGGGATCCATGCGCGCAGACCTGCCTGATGCGCTAAAACATCCCTCATCGGCAGATCGCTTTTGTTGGAATGGCGATAGGCGGGAAATATGTCTCCAAAGGTTGAATTTACATCGAAGATGCCGTCATCCGCCAGTTTCATCAGTGCAAGTGTGGCTGCTGTAGTTTTTGTAACAGACGCCAGGTCATAGATGTCATCATTTTTAACAGGGATAATACTATCATAGGTATGGAAACCAAATGACCTCTCATAGAATATGATACCGTCCTTGGCGAGCAGAACCTGGCATCCAGGAAATGCCCCCGAATCTATGGCCTCCAGAATAATTCGTTCAATACCTGCATGAAGAGAATCAGAATTGATACCTACCTCTTCGGGTGTTCCGGTTACAAGAGAAGGTGTATTCGGGATGCCATTGGTGTCGAAATAATGCTGCCCGAAAAGGGTTGAACCTGCAAAAAGAAAGAAAATGCTTAAGATCAATAACTTCATGTCAGACAAATGTAAGGGCAAACTTTTTGCCCGGAAAGTATTTTTTACAAACGGTTTAATTTAACCATTCTATCTTATTTCTTACATAGTGAATATTTTGGATGAATTAGATTAATATAAGTTGGAATTAATCATTTAATTGCTTGAATCATAGTGACCTATAATTTTTTGCACATGATCCTTTCATTTTTTAAGAGACTTTTTCGATCGGAAAATATGATCCAGGCGGGTATCGCCCTGATCATTCTGCTTATCCTTCACAATTTTGTGGTCGCCCTGATCAGTCGGGATGCACTTAAGGAACGAAATGCATTTCTACAGCATCGTCAGGCGGTACATAACCAGATTGATCAGATCGGTACGAATGTGAACCTGATTGACCTGGGTTTCCGGGGCTATTACATGGTTTCACAGGATAATTTTAAGAATCCGTTGGAAATCGCGAGGGAGCAACACCGGGCGAATATGGATTCGCTTACCACTCAGATGGAGCTCCTGGGTTACGCGCATACGGATAGCATTGATATGGTTGATCGCTGGATTCAAGAATATTTCGCGTTGGCAGATCAGGGCGTTGAATTGATTGCACAGGGGCAGCCGGAGGAAGCTGTGGCATTATTTCAGTATGACCCTGGATATGATCTCTGGAACAAGTACAACAAGGTGCAAATCTCTATGCGTGAGTTTATAGATGCACTCGAAGTAGAAAATTATTCCAGCTATCAGCGGATAACGCAATATGCTTTTTTTGCTCAGCTGCTCCTGGTCGGACTTGGATGTGCAATGCTGGGTATAATTGTATACCGACTGACCCAAAGCAGAAGGAAGATTCAGAATTTATTCCTGCGGATCAAGGAGAGTGATCAGCAGTATGTCTTTAATAATGGGGAGACTGAAATGAATGAAAACAATGAAACGGTGATCTTCCGTTTAATTGAAAATTTACGACATGCAGCGGAGTTTATTCAGAGCATCACGCGCGGTGAGCTGGATGTTGAATGGCAGGGACTGAACAAGACCAATGCAAAGCTGAATGAAGCGACCATCGCGGGTGAATTGATCAGCATGAGGGATCAAATGGTTAAGGTAAAGGAAAATGAAGGGAACCGCATGTGGGTTTCGGAAGGAATATCTACCTTCTCGGAAGTTATCCGCAAGAACCAGGATGACCTCAATGAAATGAGTGATCGATTATTGGCAACTCTTGTAAAATATCTGAACGCCAATCAGGGAGCATTATTCTTCCTGAATGAAGATGAGGATCAGCCGATGCTTGAATTGATGAGTTGTTTCGCATATGATAAAAAGAAGTTTGTTGAAAAAAAGATTCCTGTGGATATTGGATTACTCGGACAGGCATACCTGGAGGGGGAGACAATACTCTTGAAGGAGATTCCTCAGAATTATGTGAATATTACTTCCGGTCTTGGAGAAGCAGTACCGAATACGCTTCTGTTAATTCCTCTTATTTTTAATGAGGAAACCGTAGGTGTTCTTGAATTAGCCTCGCTGAAGCCATTTACAAAAATACATCTCGAATTGCTTGAAAAAATAAGTGAGATTGTGGCCTCGGCTGTTATTACATCCCAGAATGCGGCCAAGATGCAACAGCTGCTACAGACTGCAACACAGAATACCGAAGAAATGCAGGCTCAGGAGGAAGAGATGCGTCAGAATATGGAAGAATTACAAGCTACCCAGGAGGAGCTTGCCAGAAAAGAAGCAGAACTGCAAAAACGTATTAATGAGCTGGAATCAGAAAAGAAAGCTAAAAACCCTAAAACAAAGGACAAGGTAGAAAGTCGTTAAAAGGACCTCGTAGCCTGTGGGTTAAATGGAATTAAATTTCTTCCTGTTATCCCGTCTGCATAAAAAACAGAAACCCTTGCGGTGTTGATCGTTATATTTTAGTATTTTCCGCCGACAATAATTTGGTATGGATGCATACCTGCTGTTGTTGACATCCTTTTGACAAACGACTGACCCATGGTTTTTCTGCCCCTGATCTTAGGCATTATACTTCTGATTCTTCTTGTTACAGTTGTAAAGCTGGATACATTCATTTCCTTCATACTCGTATGTTTATTTGTGGGGGTAACGGGGGGGCTGACCGTGACGGAGTCCGTGGATGCAATCCAAAAAGGAATTGGAGGAACGCTAGGGTCCCTGGTGATAATCCTTGGATTCGGAGCCATGTTGGGAAAACTGGTTGCTGAAAGCGGGGCGGCAAATACCATTACCAATTTTCTGGTTGAGAAATTTGGAATCCGGCATATTCAGCTTGCGCTGATTGTTACCGGCTTCATCGTGGGTATTCCTATGTTTTATACGGTAGGGTTTGTGATTCTGGTTCCGCTCGCCATTGCCATTGCCGCCAATACCAAGCTTCCACTACTTTATGTCGGGTTGCCGATGCTGGCTTCCCTCTCGGTAACGCACGGGTTTCTTCCTCCACATCCTGCACCCACGGCCATTGCGGAAATGTACAATGCAGATCTTGGGCTTACGCTGATCTATGGTATCATTTGCGGAGTACCTGCAATCCTGGCGGCAAAAATATTGTTGTCCCGAACAATGAAAAAAATTCAGCCGGCATATCTGAAGGAGTATGTTGCGGAAACTGATGAGCGTTACAAAATCCCTTCGGTTCGAACCGCATTTTTTGTGGCCCTTCTTCCGGTTTTGCTCATTGGAGGGGCTTCTTTATTACAGGTGATTACCGGACCTTCAGTCGCCATAGAAATTATTGGAAACCCTGCGATCGCAATGCTGCTTTCAGTATTGGCCGCTATTTATTTTCTTGGTATTCGTACAGGTCGAGGAATGAAGGATGTGATGAAAGTACTGGCATCGGCAGTTTCCGGAATTGCGGTTGTCCTGCTCATCATTGCGGGAGCTGGTGCATTAAAACAGGTAATGATAGATACGGACATCAGCGAGCAGCTGGGAGCATCTTTGAGCAACCTGGGTATGCCGCCTTTATTGATGGCCTGGGTGATTGCCGCCTTGATACGTGTGAGTGTCGGCTCTGCTACCGTAGCAGGACTCACCGCAGGTACGATTATGATGCCTTTGATCGGAACGACAGGCGTTTCTCCCGAACTCCTGGTACTGGCTACTGGTGCCGGCAGCATAACACTTTCCCACATCAATGACGGAGGATTCTGGTTGTATAAGGAATATTTCAATGTGAGTATAAAGGAAACGCTTCTTTCATGGACCCTGATGGAAACTACCGTTTCAGTTGTCGGTCTGATTTGTGTTTTAATTTTGAATCAAATCATATAGTATGTCTGCAATTGAAAAGCGCCTTGCTGAACTGAATCTTGAACTACCTCCCGCGCCTGCGGCAGGCGGCGTTTATCATCCGGTACTGATTGTCGATAACATGCTTTATGTGTCAGGGCAAGGCCCAAGCCGCAAAGATGGCTCTTTAGTGAAGGGAAAGCTAGGCATGGACCTGAATGTGGAAGAAGGATATCTCACGGCGCGTCAGGTGGGGCTTACAATGCTTTCCACGATCCGTGAACATGCAGACCTTTCATCGATCCACCGTATTGTTAAGACATTAGGAATGGTTAACAGTGTGAGCTCGTTTCATGATCACCCGGCGGTGATTAACGGGTTCAGCGATCTGATGGTTGAATTGTGGGGGGAAGACCTTGGCAAAGGGGTGAGAAGTGCGGTAGGAATGATGTTGCCGGGAAATATCGCCGTTGAAATTGAGGCCATATTTCAGCTTAAATAATGTGAGTGGCATGAACTGAAACAGCCTTATGGATAAAAAGCTAATCGTTGACGCCCATCTGGATCTCTCTATGAATGCAATGGAGTGGAATCGTGACCTTCGGTGGACAGTGGAAGAAATTAGGGCCTCCGAAGCGGGAATGACGGATAAACCGGGCCGTGGAAATGGAACGGTTTCATTTTCAGCACTAAAGGAAGGCAACGTGGCGGTTGTAGTGGGCACGCAAATTGCCCGGTATACACGCCGGACGAATGTGATGCCGGGTGCCAGTTGGCATTCACCGGAGCAGGCATGGGCGCATACCCAGGGTCAGCTTGCATGGTACCGGGCAATGGAGGCCGACGGACATCTGCGCCAGATTTCAGACCTTGAAGGGTTGGTGGCACATCTGTCTGAATGGGCTTCCAGAACCCATGAAACCCCGATCGGGATGATCCGCAGCCTCGAAGGAGCGGATTCACTGGTTACGCTAGATCACCTGGAAATAGCGTACGAAGGAGGCCTGAGGGCAATAGGTCCGGCGCATTATGGTCCGGGTACATATGCCCATGGAACTGATTCAACAGGAGGTATTGGTGATCGTGGCAGGGCGTTATTACGTCGAATGGAAGAGCTGAATATCATTCTCGATGCGACACATCTTTGTGATGAAAGTTTCCGGGAGGCCATGGATATATTTAATGGTCCCGTATGGGCCAGCCACTCAAACTGCAGGGCCCTGGTGCCCAATCATCGTCAATTCAGTGATGATCAGCTCAGGGAGTTGATAGACCGTGGTGCCGTTATAGGTGCCGCCTTTGATGCCTGGATGCTGTCTCCCACCTGGAAG
>JBNKGL010000034.1:0-27875 GCA_050289805.1 Cyclobacteriaceae bacterium | reverse complement strand
CGCTATGTTGGAGTTTATGGGTCCCGGACATAAGGCAAAAACTGAATATCGAACCTTTTCCGCATTCAGCTTACGCTCCAGTTCACGCGCGAATGTAGTCAGCAATAGTTTATAATACCCGTACCGCTCCACCGTCTTCGCCATCTTATGCTCCTGAAACTTTCCGAATGTTTCCCATTCGAACTCTGATGGGTTCCGGTGACTTTCCGAAGAGACATAGATGATCCGCGGAAGGGAATCACCGTCCGTGTTAAACGCACCAACCTTCAGAAGCTCATTCACCACGTAGAATTTCGACAAATAATTTACCATGAACATCTCATCCAGCCCACGGTCAGTTTTTCTCGCCTCCTTCACCACAATCGCTGCATTGCTGATCAGAATATCAATCTTGCCAATCTTTTCCTTCAGCTCACGCACAAATGCATCGATCGATTCAAAGCTTGCCAGATCCACATACAGCATATGTACATCATCATTCCCCGAAAATGCCTTTACCTCTTCTCCCCGATCCGGAATCCCGCTCCTTACGCCCATCACCACCTTCGCTCCCAGGGCTGCAATCTGCTTTGCCGTCGCCAATCCCAGTCCCGAACTGGCCCCCATGATCAGTACGGTCTTGCCCTCAAGGCGATCCGACGGGCTCAATGTTCCCACCCGCTCCTGCTTCCTGAACAAATCGGTGATCCCCTTAATCGTCGCCTGCAACGGACTGTTATATTTTTGCTGCTTATCTGCCATTTAATGTCTTTTGAAATTCCTGGTATGCTGATGTGTACCGGTCCAGATCGGAATCTTGAATCCCAAAATCACTGAGCCGATACGTGTGCTTCCCATATTTTCCCGGAGGATTTTTCTTTGCTGTATTTTTAAAGATCTCTTCCAGTTCAGGAGAAACCGTCAATCCATGACGCCGATATATTTTTTTCAGAACCCCCTCCGAATCCTTCACCAAATTCGTGTATTGAACATCTGTAAACATGGCTTCATTTCCATCCTTTCGGAATGCCAGCGCCTGATCCAGCATATACCCCGCCTTTCTTACCCAATGCTCCGCTACCTCTGTCGGCTGCACCACATTGCTGAACAAACTTCGAGAATAGGCCACCATGCTTAAAAATGATGGTATCGACTCATGCACATCGCGGTGCGGCCAGATCAGATGCGCATCATTGAAATGCTTTTTAATCTGCGGAAGAAACTCAAGGTGATGCGGCGTCTTGAGCACCCAGCGTTTTCCCGGCCGTTGCCACTGCAACAGCTTCAGCAGCTTGATCATGTAGGCATAGGCAGGAGACTGGTCTGTCTTTTCCAGCCATGACGCATAGGATGGCACATGCATCGTTGCCTCCGCCGTGGTGCTCAGAAAGGAAACATCCAGCAGTAAGACATCCTCCTCGGGCGCTTGATATTCTACCGGGTGTATGGCGAAAAATCCCGGCGACATCAGCTGCAATGCTTTCACACTGGTTTTGGCAATTTTTATCCGCTCCTCCCCCGACTTCACATCATTCTTTATTGGCGCCGGATTGATAGCCTCCCAGCTCAGGATCGACCTGTTATCCGGATCTGCGGCCAGCAACCGCTGAAGCTTCGTGGTGCCGGTCCGCTGTAAACCTACAATGATCATCGCCGGATACACCTCCTGTTGCAGGATCTCCGGGTGTTTTTTGAAATATTCCTCGGCACGCAGGCGCACCGACAATAAATTGATGATTCGCTGCCGGGTGATAAACTGTCCGATCGGGTGAAGCCTTGCTTCCTGCTGAATTGAATCGATCATCCGCTCCAGCGGCTCATCCCAAAAGTCACTCCCAAGATCATCCAGCCCGGTTGATTTACGGGCTGCTTTAATCAGGCTGTCTTTCTTCAGCACCGACTTTGTACCAAGTGGATAGGTTGCTCCCCAAACGGCATTAATCCCCTTGAACCACAGGGGCTGCTTTTTATAATCTTCCGACCGTATGGAGTTTTCCGGGTTCATTCAGGCCAGCAGCGTATCAAATTTCACAACCTCACAGTGGGGCTCCACAGCATTGTTCTGGTCTTTAAGCCGGTACCAGCGCCAGCACATCGTCCCTTCAGAATGCTCACAGGTATTGATCCAGTTGGAAAGGCCCGGATCATGGTGAGCAACAATGACCCTCAGGCTGCCGTCCGGCTCATAGGTTGCATTACCCTTACTCACGCAGATCGTGAAATAGCGGTAATCCAGGGATTCCATCCAGTAATTATTGAGCTGGAAGTTCCAGCTATCACATTCCGGTGGCATCACCGTAATCACGAGCGCTTCATCTTCCTTCAGGCTCCAGTAGCTGTGATAGTAGATAATGTTGGCATCTCCTCCCGCGGCATTCGATACTTCCGGATCAAACAATGGCAGCTTATTCGGATGCTTCTGAAATCCTTTCGCCCATCGTGCAAATAGAACCGGGGCTCCGGCGATGAACATCGATGCCATTTTCAACCCTTCATCGATAATCTTCGGCGTCAACGCGGATGGTGCTGTTCGCCCGTCCGTATTTTCAATATGTAGCTCCGCAGGTGTCTCCTCAAAGCGGTTCAGGAACGTTTGGCGCACCATGATCATGCTGGTTTCAGGCTCGATCTTCAGCCAGTTCCTGCCCTTTCGCTCGTGGCTCACGGATATCTCGAATGATCCGTCTTCATCCACGATCAGATCACTTCCCTCCAGCACACCGCATGGAGCCAGTCCGCCCGTCGTTCCATAATTCCCATTCTGTGTAAAAAACCCGATATAATGAATGGAATTGCGTTTACCCCTTATGATGTACTCAAAATCACCGCTGATCTGGGCATTGAAATAATAATTGTCAGGATTGTCGGCCCCCATCTTTACCGTTTCATGGACCATCCGTTTGAATACCGGAAACGCCGGATCGGCATATTCCACAAAAGCTTCCAGTCCGGCACGGGTGAGGCGGGTGAGATAACGCGTTCCCTCGGCCTGGTTGAATGGATCCTGGGGCGTGCCCGGCAAATGGAGGGTATTTCCGGCAAGTTTCAGCTGGTCACAGAATTCATTCCATGACTTGCCCGAAACGATACGCTCATTATGGATATCATCCTCCGTTTTTCCGCTGATGGAAAGTCTTAATTTCCGGAAGAATTCAGATATTTTCAGAAAAGCGAAAAGTAAACCGCGCATGTGGCTGGAAATTTAATTAGTTTTTGCCTAGGTAAAAATAGGAATGATGAATAGCAAGTCTTTTCAGCAAAAGTATGGCCCCTGGGCGGTGGTTGTCGGCGCTGCGGAAGGTATTGGAGAGGGATTTTCCGTAGTACTGGCCCGCAGTGGAATGAACCTACTGATGATCGACATGGAAGATGAAAGTCAGAATTTACTGGCCGAAAAACTTCAGAAAGACTTTGGCATTCAATGCAAAACCCTCACCATCAATCTGAATGAACCCGACGCACCGGATGCCATTATGGAGATGGTCAAATCGGTCGATTGCCGGCTGCTGATCTACAATGCCGCATTCAGCAGAGTGCGGCGTTTCACCAACCTCAGCGAGAATGATCTTGAAAATTTTATCACCATCAATACCCGTTCCGAGCTATTGCTGGTTCACCGGTTCACAACTCACCTGATCACAAAAAACCAGGGTGGCGGGATTCTGCTGATGGCATCGTTGGCCGGACTCATCGGAGTTCAGCTTGTTTCTGTATACGCAGCAACGAAGGCATTCACCTGGAACCTGGCTGAGGCTTTGCATCATGAGCTGAAGGATCAAAACATTGACGTGATGTCATGCCTGGCGGGAGCAACGGAAACACCAACCTACCTGGCGACACGCCCCAGTTATGGAATACTGAAACCTTCGGTGATGAAATCTGAACGGGTGGCGGAACTGAGCCTGCGGAAATTGGGCAAATCACACCGGTATATCCCCGGATTCTCCAATCGATTCAATTATTTCCTGCTGACAAGAATATTCCCGCGAAAATGGGCGGCCAGGATTGCAAACAATACGATCTATTCGATGTACAAGGATACGCTCGACTAGCTTTTGATGTGGTATTCGCGCGTGAGATAGGGTTCCATCGACGGATAATCGATGAAGGTTTTGGTATCCTTATACACAGCGATCATACGCTGAATGATCACCGTGGGATTTCCGAAAAATGAAAATGGATTCAGGAGTTTATTTCGGGATACTACATGCTCCTCCACGATGCCGTCCCAGGTTTCTGTGCTTACGGGTTCGGAATTCCGAACCACATTCCGGTTGTAATGCCAGAGGGGATGGATCTTCAGGGACAGGGGTGTATGGCTGTTATGCCATCGGTCGATGAACTGGTCATACTGAATGCCCTTCTTTTGATTGAAAAGAGTCAGAAGGCAAACTCCGGGGGTAATTTCACCATCCGGCCAGGTCTTTTCATATGCTACAGGCAGGGCCTCCTCCACATGATACATGCCGCAAAATCCGGTTTCATCTGTAATTAGCGAATACTCCGTTTCTGACTCATTTTTAACGGATATAACGGCAATTTTTTTCCGTTTGAAAGGGATTACAGATATCGTTGGGGGTGCCTCTTCGGTAAGCACCACGTGTAATTTCGCCGGATCATATTCTTTTGAAGCCTTTTTAGCGACCGCAAGGATCCGGTCTTTAAAATCCGGATAGTTTTCTCCTTTTATTCCCCGAATGATATATATTGTTTTTTTCAAATCCGACTGGAGTTTATCCGGCTAATATAATTGTAATGACCGATTCGGGGCAAGGTACTAAAATCAATCAGAAAAATAGGGTTCTCGTTACCGGTGCGATGGGATTTTTAGGGAATCGCATTGTTGATGAATTGCTTCTGGATGACTCACCCCTGCCCGTTGAAAAAGTAATTGCCATGGACATTAAACCCTTCACCGGTGAACCGGATGAAAGGGTTGAATTTGTTCAGGGAGACATTTGCGATCAGGCGTTGATGGAGCGGCTGACTACGGACGCAGACATTGTCATTCACAGTGCAGCGATCATTGACTGGGGAACAAAGACGCATGCTGAGGTCCTGGATGCGAATGTAGGCGGAACCCGGAATGTCATTGAAGCATGTAAAAAAAACAAGGTCCCGTACCTGATCTACACGAGCTCCCTGGATGCGGTCTATTCCGGCAGGCCGCTGATCGATATTGATGAAACACAGCCCTACCCGGAAAAGCATGCCAATGTGTATTGTGAGTCAAAACACCTGACGGAGATAGAAGTTCAACAGGCGAACAGTGATGAACTGCGGACCTGTATCTTACGTCCCGGCGATGTATTCGGAGAGCGCGATCCCTACCATATTGAGCCCTTGATTAAGATGGCCAAATCGGGTTTTTACGTTCGGTTGGGGAATGGGAAATCAAAATGCCAGCATGTGTATGTGGGAAATATGGCGTATGCGCATGTGCTGGCGGCAACGGAATTATGGAAGGGCAACACGAAAATTGCCGGTGAGATTTATTTCATTACCGATGGTGAGGGGGAGAATTTTTTCAGGTTTTTCGACCAGATCGTGGAAGGATCGGGGCACAGGATCTTCCCGAAGAACGCCTGGATACCCCGGAATATCGCCTATGGTATGGGAACTGTATCCGAGTGGATCGCCATGCTCCTTCGTCCGATAAAGCATTATAATCCAAAATTCAGCCGCTTCGCGGTAGCGTATACCTGCACCGACTTCACCTTCTCCTCCAAAAAAGCGATGAATGATTTCAATTATCGACCAAAGTATGATCGTGATGTGGCGTTAAAAAGAACGATGGAGTTTTATGCAGATTAATCCATCCCCCCTTGAGGGGGGATTAAGGGGGGTGTTTCGCCTCGAGGGGTGACGCACCTTCCCTCCGTGAGTCGGTCCGGGATCTCTTATCTGGTCGTAGATAGGAATCTACGACCAGTAAATAGGCCCGCCCGGCTTCGTACGCCGTAATATTATGAAGGTGTGCAAGGGCAATCCCCTTTACTTAAAATAATTCAAAAAGAACCGCATCGTCTTATCGTGGCAATCGAAACATGCAACCGGTTCCCCATGACTGTTTCCCGCGAGCAGGGAGAACTGATTGTCAAGACCGATCGACTGGGCGTGGGGGATGATTCTGCACGCCCCGTATGCGATAGCCGTTCCTTCCAGGCCCTCCTCACAGTTAACTTCCGTATCTCCTACATTATGAATACAGGAGATCGGCGGTTCATCAGCATCAATAAAATTCAAATCATAAATCGCCCCTGCCATGCTGACAATGCCATTAACATCGCTGGAATATCCCGGGTTTCCGCGTTCTCCCTCAAACCCACCGTATGAATTGATCAGATCAAGCTGCGCCTGGTTGAAATCATCTTCAGCTGCATACGCGGCCTGAAGGGCGATAAATGCACCGGTGCCGTGACCACCGACAAAAATATTATCTGGGTCTATATTGTAAAGGTTATCTGTGGCCTGGTCTTTTCGGAAGAACCGTATACCGGCCTTTACATCCTGGACCGCGGTTACAAACCGTTCAAAACCATCCATTTCATCATTGGGATCTGAAATATATCGCATCAGCGCGACCACATAGCCAGCGCCTGCAAATCGCCTGGCCATGTTATCCAAAACATCCAGGTTGGAGGGAAAGAATGCTCCGCCACCTGCGAATACAAGCACCGGTCTCGGTGCCTGTCCGTCACCTACCGGCTGATAAATATACATAACCTGATCATCGCCATTCGGACCATAGGAAATAAGATCACTCTTCGAAATATTTTCGAAGAACTGATCTGAATATAACTCATCATTGACATTCAGCAGGTTTATTACGGCGGTTACAACGCCATCCGTACACCCTTCTGCCGTAACCGAAATTGTAAGTTCAAACTGTTGGCGCTGTTCATAGTCAAGCAAGTTGTTGTTCAGAACTGAAATTTCACCAGCACTGTTGATTCCGAATGTATTTCCGTCATTTCCTGTTGTAATCGAATAACTCACTTCCTTGCCTGAGGGAGGATCAATGGATGCGTCACCTACAACGGTACCGGCATCTGCATTTTCAACTATTGCAAACGCAATTTCTTCAGAAGCAAGTTCACAGGTTTCAGGCGAATCATCGTCTCCACATCCGGCAATCATGAAAAAAATTGAAATAATAACTAAGGATAATCTCATATTCGAATAGTTTGAATTCAGGAATGTAAAATTTTGTGCGTGAACAAGATAAAATAAAAATAGTAATGTTGAAACAGGCCTGACCTCCGTCCCCCCTTGAGTGGGGATTAAGGGGGGTGTTACACGACCTGAACGCGACTATCCTTCATATCCTTGGCCTGGATCATGAGCGGCTGACCTATAAATTTCAGGGCAGACGATTCCGCCTCACCGATGTTCACGGAAATGTGGTAAAAAACATCCTAACGTAAGTTATCAACAACCTGCCGGCAGGCAGGCTGACTACTGACTACTGACTACTGACTACTGACTACTGACTATTCCTTAACGGCGTCCCAGGCTGCCTTTGCCGCTTCAATGCAGTCTTTATCCACTTCAATCTTATCATCCTCCACGAGGCGAAGGGCGGTATTCCTGGTGATTTCTACCGGGGTCAGGTCATTTACAAACACACCGGTTTGGATGGTCATCTGGATGTAGTAGGTCTTACCTGCCTCAATGTCAATTTTTATGACTTCGGCCTTCTTTTTCGTTTTACCGCCATCAAACTGAACCCTGAACTCATGCTCCCCGGGCTCAACGGCATGCGCCGAAAATCTCCGGTTACTGAGATTGCAAACACGGTCCTCATCTATGAAAGCACTAAACGCCGTGGCCGAACCTATATGGCCTTTCCCCCGAAGAAAATAGACCAATCCGAAGTCTGCACCTTCTTTGTTCTCCACTAATTCCTGTGAAAATACAACACCGAACACACCAGTGAACAGTAGTATTGTAGTAGTTATGAATATCTTTTTCATATTGGATATAATATGATATAAACATAGAGAAAAGTCTGATATACAGATGTTCAGCAGTAAACTATTTTTTTGGAAATTATTAATTTTTTGAGAGCCCCGTCCCCCCTTGAGGGGGGATTAAGGGGGGTGTCTTCATTCTGGTCGTAGATTCCCTCCAATGGAGTCCCTTTGGGACATCTACGACCAAAAAATGCTGAAGAAGGTCATAGGTAGGAACCTACGACCAGAAATAGAAATAGGGACTAGAAAATTGATAAGATTACTTCAACGTCCACCCTCCATCGATGAGCATGATCTCACCGGTAATGAGGGAAGCCGCTTCTGATGCCAGAAAGACTACTGCACCGGCCACTTCCATGGGCTTTCCAACCCGACCCATGGGTATGCGGTCAACAACACTCTTTCGGAATTCAGGATCATCAAGCCACGGCTTTGTGCCCGGGGTTTCTATAAATGTTGGTGCGACGGCATTCACCCGGATATTATATTTCGCCCATTCAGAAGCCAGGTTTCGTGTCAGGTGATTGATGGCAGCCTTGGTCATGCAATAGATAGATTCATCATCGAGGGCAATAAACCCCGCCTGCGAACTCATGTTGACAATATTTCCTCCGCCTTGTTCTTTCATGATCCTTCCGACGGACTGGGCGGTAAAGAAATTACCCTTGATATTCAGGTTGAGCGTCTCGTCAAAATCAGATTCCGTAACATCCATAGCCGGATTCGCAGGCGCAATACCTACGTTATTCACGAGTATATCGATCCTTCCAAATTCATGATGAGCACGGGTAACGGCCGCGTTGATCTGATCGAGTTGCCCGACATCCATTTGAAGTCGCAGCACGTTGCGGCCCATCGATCGGATCTCCTCCTCTACGTCAGTGCCGCTGTTTACATCACGCAAACCCAGGGCAACATCTGCGCCGGCATTCGCAAGCGCAAGCGCACATGCCTTACCCAGTCCGCGAGCCGCTCCTGTAACCAGGGCCACTTTTCCATTCAGATTAAATTGAGGGTATGCCATTGCTTTCAGATCAATGCTAACTAATGAGTGTTCATTTAATCCTGGTTTTGCACCGATGAGGGTTCATCAACATGTTCAGTGGTGCTTTTGCCGTTAGTGATATGCTTACGATTGACGAAATACATTTTCATCATGCCCTTATTCTTGACATGGATCTCACCCCTGAAAATGCAATCGAAATGATCCTTTATCAGCTGATGGGTATTCTCTGAAACGTTGATATGACCCGGCAATGAATTGGATTCCATCCTCGAAGCAATGTTCACGGTATCTCCCCAGATATCGTAAGCGAATTTCTTGGTTCCTACAACACCCGCAACTACCGGTCCTGTGTTTATCCCGATTCTCACATCGAAATGGGCAATCTCGCCTTCCTCGGCTTGTTTCATCTCCTCGATGAATTCTGCTATTTCAAACGCTGCCTGCGTGACTTTCAACGCATGATCTTCCGATGGAAAAGGCAAGCCGCCGGCACACATATAAGCGTCACCGATCGTTTTAATCTTCTCAAGTCCGTACTTTTCAATAATCTCGTCAAACTTCGAAAAGTAAAAGTCGACACTCTTTACCAACTGCTCCGGGGTAAGGTCTTCAGAATAGAACGTAAAGCCTTTGAAATCGGTAAACAGTACAGTGACCGATTCGAAACGCTTGGCCTTGACACGGCCGCTTTCTTTCAATTCCTGCGCTGTTTCCTCGGGAAGGATGTTCAGCAGGAGGTTGTCCGACCTTTCCTTTTCCTTTTCAATCAGTCGCTTTGTCCTTTGAATGAACTTATTTCGCCTTAACAGCCCCAACGCCAGTAAACTGATCAGAAATAACGCGATTGCCACCGCCACCACAATGATCTGTTGTGCTCTTCTTTTCTGATTCAGCAGATCCACTTCAATCTGCTTCTGGGCAATCTCAAAATTCGCCCGGATATTGGCCATTTCCTGGACAGACGCGATGTTATTCACACTATCCCTGTAAGCGATATGCTTTTTGTAGAAGTCCAGGGAGCGGTCATATTCGCCGTTTTGTTCATACAATTGGGAAATTTTCAGATTTGCGGCACTAATCTGGTCTTTCAGACCATGCTTCTCCGCAATTTCAAGGCTTCGGCTGGCATAATTCATCGCCACTGTCCAGTTTCCCTGGTTGAGATAAATATCCGACATATAGGTGAGGTATACCGATATCGGATAATAGTTCTTCATTAGCTCCATCATGGTAATAGCGCGGTTGATGGTATCCTTGGCCATTTGGTCCCTCCCAAGCTGCGCATAGGCAATACCACGATTACCCATATTATAAGCGAGTCCCTCGTTATAATTTTGAGCCCTGAAAACCTTCCCCGATTCTTCAAAGAACAACAGCGCAGAATCAGGCATTTCCACATTCAGGTATTCATCTCCAAGATTTTCCAGCGCAGATGAAAACCCGATGGAATCAGGCAAAGCACGGAGTAACCCAATAGCACTTTGATAATACTTTACCGCATTCTTGTGATTACCCATCTCAGAATAAACGTCGGCAATACTGATTTCAGATCTGGCAATACGCCTGTCATTTTCAAGCAGCCTGCCAACACGGGTAGCCTCAAAATAGGTCTTCAGTGCTTCGGGATAATCACTTTTCAGACGCAGTGCATGCCCCCGGTATACATATCCATCACCCAAAGCATCCAGGGAATCCACCGCCTTAGCAGCCTCAATCATCGAATTGCTGTAGATGAGCATCTTATCCACATCCCCTTTCGAGGCAAGTACTCTCAGAATTTCAAAGCGCTCCGTCTCTTGGAAATTACC
Source organism: Cyclobacteriaceae bacterium (assembly GCA_050289805.1). Taxonomy (GTDB): domain Bacteria; phylum Bacteroidota; class Bacteroidia; order Cytophagales; family Cyclobacteriaceae; genus JAUILA01. The sequence continues at coordinate 17,106 of JBNKGL010000034.1, read as the reverse complement.
ATTTTGATAACGGACTTCCAGGCTGTCTGCCTCCTGAATACTTTGTGAGAAAATGAGTATTGGGGAAAAGACCAGACAGAATATAATGGTCCGGGTTAATATCGGGGCTGTCCTGTTCAAATAATATCTTTTGCTCCTTTAATTCGGGCCAACAAGAATTTTCGGATCAATATGATACATGCCATTCCGTTGTGTACCGTTGTTAAGCACCTTAAAATTAACTACATATTTCATGGAGAATCCCGAAGTTCCGGGCTGAACAACTCCTACGACTACTCCCGGATTTTCTGGCGTATCGTTCAGTACATTGCTGTTAAACACATTGTCACCACCCTGATAGTTGATTTGTGAAATAAGTACCCTGTCGTTCGTTGTTGAAGATGAAATTCCGTGCCAGACAACGGTGTCACCTGCATTTACCTGTATGGTAAAATCACGCACATCCACATTGGCGGGCTGATTTTCAAAAACACAGAACCTGTATTCATCCGGTTTTGCAATTTCAGCGGTATTCACATAAAGATTCACGTGATGAGTTACCTGGCCAACGACATTTCCAATAAATATCAGGATGAATAAGGTTGTCAATAAATAATTTCGCGTCATGTTAGTTTACGTGGGTTTGGTTAAGGTTGTGGTCAATAGTTTAAGTGGTTTCCAGTTCTCGCTGCACACCCGGTTATGATCATTCATTTCACGCGTTCAGCGGTGTTGTGAATATACAATATAGTTATTCTTATGGCAGTTATCAATTTACATCTAACATTTAAAAGATGGTGATGTTTAGAATAATTAAAGGTTCAAGCACAATGCAGGAAGTATTTTTGTCTACTTTGAAGATTATAATTGATTGTAACAGGCAGGTCCATGGCTGTATTGAAATTTTTCTGAAGATCCTGGCATTTGAGTATCTTGCTACAGAAGATCAAATTTGAAATCTTGAAACCACGTATTTTAATTGCAATTCATGTGCTTCTTCCTATTAATCTAAAAATTCAAATTCTTTTGCCTCGATTTCTATTCTCCATTTTATTTCTGCTCTGGGCCTGTGACTCGAATGTAGATAACAGGTACATCATGACCGTGAACGGACCGGTATCTTCATCTGATATTGGTACATCCCTGATCCATGAACACGTGCTCGTTGATTTCATCGGGGCCGACAGTACCGGTTACCGTCGATGGGACAAGGGTGTCGCAGCACAGGTGATTCTGCCCTACCTTCGTGATGCTCAAAATGCCGGCCTTGTAACCTTCTTTGATTGTACCCCCGCTTTTATTGGACGCGATCCCAGGTTGCTTAAAATGCTGGCTGATTCTACCGGACTGAATATTGTTACCAACACCGGGTTATATGGAGCCGTCGATAATAAATTCCTTCCCCTGTACGCGTTTGATGCAACAGCTGATGAGCTCTCCGCCCGCTGGGTCCGGGAATTTGAAAACGGCATTGAAGGTTCCGGGATAAAGCCGGGATTTATAAAAATAGGGGTCAATCCCGGACGATTATCCCCCCAGCACAGAAAGCTGATACGTGCGGCGGCAAGAACCCACAAGTCAACCGGATTGGCCATTGCTTCCCATACCGGCCCTGCAGAACCGGCATTTCAGCAACTTGAGATCCTGAATGAAGAAGGCGTTCCGGCCAGCGCGTTTATCTGGGTTCATGCCCAAAATGAACCTGATCTGTCCAGGCATGTTGAAGCTGCCCGCAGAGGCGCCTGGATCAGTCTTGACGGATTGAACGATAAAAACCAGGAAGAATACCTTGCCATGATTCAAAATCTCAAGGAAAATAATCTTCTGGATCATCTTCTCCTGTCGCACGACGCGGGCTGGTATAGTCCGGGAGAAATGAATGGTGGAGATTTTCGGGGATACACAACGTTGCTGACATCCTTTCGGGAGCGATTGCTGGCCAATAGTCTCACAGCGGATGATTTTTTAAAAATCGTTCAGGAAAACCCCATAAAAGCATTTTCGCTCCAAAAGTCACCGCAATAGTATCACTTATCCATTGAACACCTCTTCCAGCTCCGGATGCAGGTTTGCCATTTTCACCAGGCAGAGCTGTACCGGGATCTGAAAATCATCAACCCCGTGAATTGTTTTTTTAATCTTATCGGTATGACAGAAAAGCGTGTATTTCCTTTTACTGAAGCGATTATCCATACGGTAGTGCTCCATACATCCTTCCAGGTTCGGCAAAGTTTCTAAAAAATCGTTCAGCTTGTCCTCATCCACCTCAAGAGATATCCACTTGCTCCTCCCTGGAAAATTTACAGTGAACTGCCGGTAACGAAGAACACCATCTTCAATAACCACCTTCAGGTGATCGCCAAAATAGGTTGAGTGCTCGTAATCAAACTGGATCATAATTGAAGTTACAGAAAAAAAATTTCACCCCATCTGCTACTATTTATTACAAATTGTTCCTCAATATCAACCCCTTTAAGATATTTGCCCGTCAATAAATACTAACAACAATTCTTTTTCTTAAAGTTGTTATATTCGAAAATGAAAATTGAAGAGAGCATCAGTCACTTTAATCTTGAAACGAATCACAAAGTTGATGAGTTGACCGAGGCTCTTGAAGATCTCAATAATATACCTCACTCTTTTTTTGCCATCAACTGGTATTCAGCCAATGATTTTCTGTGGATCAGCAAATCCGTGGAAAAAATCAGCGGTTATGAAATTGATCACTTTCAAAAAATGGGTATCATGTTCATTCTTTCGATAACACCGAAAGAATTCATTGAATCCATATCGAATCAGCTGAAATCAGAAATTGCCGACCTGGAGAATGACATGAGCCTGCTTACAAAGCCAGTCATAATGCAGATTAACGGCGGGATCACCCGTCCGGATGGAGAATTGATACCGCTTCAATGCTTTACCGCAATTCTCGACATGAATTCCGGACCGAACCGTACCTATTTCGTTTTAACGGTTTACATATCAATGAACCATGCGAAAGACCAGCTTCAGACCATCTCTGAAAAAGCAAATGCTCTCCAGCAAAAAATCCATTCACTTTACATTGAGATGAAGCCGAAGCGATTCAAATCCTTTGAAGCCATTTGCAGTCTTACATCCCGTGAACTGCAGATCGCCGAGCTTTTGAGAAACGGTGAAAATTCGAAGGAAATTGCCGCAAAGCTCCATATCGCTACCAACACCGTAACAAGTCATCGCAAAAACATCCTTAAAAAACTGGATGTCCGAAATACAGCTGAGATGGTTTATTTATTGAATACGGTGCTTTAATTTCAATAATTACTGATAAAACTCATTTTTCATTCTTCCCGCAGTCATTCGAAGTTCCTGATAATATTCTGATATTGATTCGACTCAAAAAAAAACAACATGAAAAGAATTTCATTATTTCTGCTGGTCGTTGTCCTTGGATACTCATCCTGTAATGACGACGACGTTGACCTCTGCCTCCGTGGTGATGGTAATGTAAATGAGTATGTCCAGACTGTTGGCGCATTTGATGAAGTCGCCCTGTCCGGTCCGATTAATTTAAATATTACCCAGGGAGCCGTGCAGTCGGTGGTGATACGTGCCGAACGCCAATTATATGAACCTCTGATCATTGAGGTGGACAATGGAACACTGGAAGTTCGCTACCCCAAAAATGTGACCTGCTTTGATACGAATGTAGGCGTTTGGGTAGATATCACCGTGCCCGACCTCGAGAAGGTTGCGATTTCCGGACAAAGTGAAATCATCAGCACCGGGGATATCGACCTTGATGAACTTACGATTGATACTTCCGGGGAAGCATATGTTTCCCTGACCGGCAATGTGGATGAACTGGCATTCAATGTCTCCGGAGAAATTATTGTTGAGAATTTCGACCTTCAAAATAATCTGCAGTATATCATAGTATCGGGGCTGGCTGATATGGAAATTCGTTGCGAAATAGAGCTAACACTCGTCATAAGCGGTGCAGCCACCATTCGCTACAAGGGTAATCCTCAAATCAGTCAGAATACCTCCGGGTCTCTGAACCTCATTGATGCGAATTAATTTTCCTTAGCCATATCATTTTCGCCTTCTATTGAGAGCAGGAAGGCAAAAACACGGGCGTCATCCCGGAGGCTGTTCAGTCTCCCGCTGGCTCCGCCATGGCCGGCTTCCATATCCGTATACAGGAATATTTTTCCATCACCCTTGTTATGATCTCGAAGTTTTGCCACCCACTTGGCAGGCTCCCAGTACTGTACCTGGGAATCATGTAGCCCGGTGGTCACGAGCATGTTCGGGTATTCGGCATCCGTAACGTTATCATAGGGTGAATAGGTTTTGATATATTCATATTGCTCGAGGAGATTCGGGTTTCCCCATTCGTCATATTCAAATGTTGTAAGCGGAATGGATTCATCGAGCATGGTGGTAATCACATCTACAAAAGGAACCTGTGCCACCACACCATTCCACAGATCCGGCCGCATGTTGGTAATGGCGCCCATAAGCAGGCCACCGGCACTTCCGCCCATGGCATATAAATGTTCCGGACTTGTATAATTTTCAGAAACCAGGAATTCGCCACAATCAATGAAATCGGTGAAAGTGTTTTTCTTTTTATACATACGCCCGTCTTCATACCATTGCCTGCCCAGCTCCGAACCGCCCCGGATATGCGCCGTTGCCCAAATCCAGCCACGATCCAGCAAACTTAATTTCTGGGAATCGAACCATGGTTCCATACTGGCGCCATAGGATCCGTACCCATACAGAAGAAGCGGGTTTTTCCCGTCCCGTACCATACCTTTTCTATACACGATGGATATTGGCACTCTAACACCATCCCTTGCGGTAGCCCAGATGCGATGGGTTTCATAGTTTTCCGGATCAAAATCTCCAAGCACCTTCTCCTGCTTCATGATTTTACGTTCCCCGGTTTTCATATTATAATCATACGTCGTCCAGGGTGTGGTCATGGAAGTATACAGGAATCGTAAGGTTTGGGAATTGAATTCCGGATTAATATCAACATAAGCGACATATGCTTCCTCATCAAATTCGATATAGTGCTCCGTCCCTTCCTGCAGGTTCATCACGCGAAGCTGTACAAGTCCCTCTTTTCGCTCACTTACAACGAGATAATTTTTGAATAGCTCTATGTTCTGAAGGAAAACATCCGGCCTGTGCCCGATAACAGTAGTCCAGTTTCTCGGTTCGGTTTGATCTACCGGAGTTTTAAATAGCTGAAAATTAACGGCATCCTCGTTGGTTAATACGTAAAAATCGCTGCCATAATGATCCAGCGAATACTCAACTCCCCGGGTACGCGGATAAAATTCAACAAATTCTCCCCGGGGTGTTGCGGTCGATAGATATTTCACATCGGCTGAGGCTGTATTTCCCGCATTTAGAAAAAAGTATTTCCCCGACTTTGATTTGTTCAGGTAGATCGAATATGTCTCATCGGTTTCTGTATATTTTTTCAGGTCCTGTGCGGCATCTGTACCTACCTCGTGCATATAAACCTCGAAACTCCGCAGTGTCTCGTTGTCAATCCTTGTATATATAAATGTTTTGCTGTCTTCAGCCCAGTCTCCGCTGGAGAATAGCGGAAGCTTCTCGTTCAATATTTCACCGGTTTCAAGGTTCCTGAACATCCCTGCATATTTGCGACGCCCCACAGTATCTACCGAAAATGCCAGCCAGTGGTTGTCCGGACTTACAGCCATATTACCAACGCTGAAAAACTCATGGCTTTTTCCCATTTCATTGGCATTCAACATAATTTCTTCAGCCGCGTCGAGACTGCCCTTTTTGCGGCAATAGATGGCATAGTCGTCTCCCTCCTCAAAGCGCGTATAATACCAGTACCCATTCTCGAAGTAGGGTACTGAACTGTCGTCCTGCTGAATTCTGCCAACCATTTCATCAAAGAGGACATCTTCCATCGCCAGCTCCTCACCCATTACTTTTTCTCTGTATTCATTTTCGGCATTGAGATAGTCCAGCACTTTCACCGTCTGTTCATCCGGGTTCACGGAATTGCGCTGCTCCTCCGACAATTTCATCCAATAATATTCATCAACCCTGGTATCGCCCAGGTTGGTTAGCTCTTCCGCCTGTTTCTCCGCATCCGGGGGCGAGACCTCCGGAGCTTTTTCCGTGGTTTCGGAACAGGAAAAACATAACAGGAGTAAAAGTGCAGAGAACAGGATATTGTTGGGCTTGATCATAGGAAGGGTCTTTTGCGGATATAATGATACTTGAATAACATAAATTAATCAATGAATCTTAATTATTCATATAATAATATATTATTGATTAATTGAAATTAAATGAATAGAATATCAAAATAACAAAATATAATACTGCAATATTTAAAATATTCTGCAAATAATACTATATTAAGTAGACAACCTAATCAATCAAACTATATGAAAAGCTTTATGTTAACTGTCGCAGGGTTATTCCTGTGCATGATCGCGTACTCCCAGTCAAATATTGTGGAGTCATTGTACCTTTTCCCGAAAATCGGGGAGAGCCAGGCATTTGAAGAAGGTATTGCAGCCCATAACAAAAAGTATCATCCTGCCGGTGATGGAGAGGCGGCACTTCGCTACATCGATTATGGCGAGAAAGCAGGCTGGTATGTCTGGATACTCAAAGGAACCTATGCCACGCTCGACAAACGGCCAACAGATGATGGCCATGTTGCTGACTGGGCAAAAAATGTTGAATCACATGTAGCTGAATATGGCACGACGACTATTTGGCGCCTGAATACAAATCTATCTACCGGAGTAGATATGATGAATTCAGCTACAAAATACCGTGCCTGGGCAATTGAATTTGAAGACGGACAAGGTTATCGTTTCGCTCCGTTGATGGAAAAAATGTCAAAGGTTCAGAAGAGCATGGGACGGCCTTTTGTCATTTATAATAGTGCGATTCACTTTAAGAACGGACCGGATGTGGCTATTGTCTGGCCATTTAACAACTATGCCGAATGGGATGAAAATTCCGGGGTAGTAGAGGCGTATGAAAAGGAATATGGAGCAGGAAGCTGGGTCGGCTTTATGGATGAATGGCGCGCCATTGTAAAGGAATATGATGAAGAGATCCGAAGCAAGATTTAATTTACTTCGTTCGTCTCACAGAGAAACCTATTAAAACAGGTGAAATAAAAAATCCCGGGTAAATCCGGGATTTTTTTGTTTGTATATAAGGGTATTGATTAGCCTTTTGTCACCTGGACATTCAGTGCAAGCTTCACATCATCACCAACTACAACTCCACCTGCTTCGGTCACCATATTCCACATCAATCCAAATTCTTTTCGGTTGACCTTACCGGAAATTTCAAAACCAGCTTTTGTCTGGCCGTATCCATCAACCATCGTTCCACCGAATTCCACATCCAGTGTTACTTCCTTGGTGATATCCCTGATCGTAAGAGGACCCGTTAGCTTATAGGCATCGCCCACTTTGTTAAGTGTTCCGTTGAAATTGACTGTTGGATATTTCTCTGCATTGAAAAAGTCGTCACTTTTCAAATGTGCGTCACGGTCTGCAACATTGGTATCGATGCTGTTTACTTCAAGAGAGAATGATGCTGCAGCACCATCAAAATCATCATTTTCAGTTTCAATAGATCCCTCAAAAGACTTGAAGGTTCCTGTCACTGTTGAAATCACGAGGTGTTTTACCTTGAACTGCACTTCACTGTGCATGTTATCAATGGTCCAGGTTGTTTTAGTTAAAGTTTCCATAGTTTTCTTATTTAGATGTTCAAACATATATGTTTAAACTCATAAACGCAAGTAAACCGGAGATAGTTTCGAAATTTTTTATTTTTTTTTGCCTGAACATGGAAGGTAACTCTTAAACTGGTCGTAGATATGCCACAGGCAACCCTTCGGGAGGAATCTACGACCAGATATGGGGGCATGAACTCTCCCTCATTTCGTCATCCCTGCCTGCCATCAGGCATGCGAACTACTGACTACTGACTACTGACTACTGACTACTGACTACTGACTACTGACTACTGACTACACAAAGTCACCACCCAAAACTTCCTTCCACCCCTTTGAACGGACCCACAATATCTTTTGTGATCCACCCTCCATAGAAGTTCCCGGGCTGAGGCGTAACTGTCTCCCCATCCACAAGGCACTTGTCCATCTGATTCGCATAAAAGGCAACATAATTTTTAATCGGACCGAATTTCCCGATAGGATCAGAATAATACCATGCCGCATCCCTAGCTTCCTCCTCTCCCACCCGAATTGAATAATACTTCCCCCTGCCTTTCCATTCGCAATACGTGGTCCGCTCAGAAGGGACCAAATATTTGATCTCAATATCGGTCGTTGGGAGGTAATAGACGGGCGGATGGCTTGTTTCCAGTACGCGGTATGCCTGAGTTGAATTCGCAATACGCTCCCCGTTAAAATATATTTCAATGGTCTTATGAACTCTTTCAAGTTTCGGCGGCCGCGGATAGTCCCAAACAGATTCCTGTCCGGCCTTGGGTTTTACAGGTTTTGGTCTCATATTTCCAGAACAAACAACTCAAACCGAAGTTTACTATGCCTGCTCACGACAACGGATTCTGGATGCGCATGGCCATCGACCTGGCCAGGGAAGGTAAAACGCCCTTTGGCGCGGTACTCGTTGACGAGGAAGGTAATCATGTAGGATCGTTCAATACTACAAAGCTTCACGGACCGGTCGCACATGCGGAGATCAATGTAATTGGAAAGATGAATCAGCTCGATTATGACGTGCCGGAGGATCTTACCCTGTATTCTACAGTGGAGCCGTGCCCGATGTGTATGAGCGCCATAATATGGGCGGGTATCGGTACGTTGATCTATGGAGCCTCCATCGCGGATGCCGCGCAGCACGGCCGGCAGATCCTGATCAAATCGAGTACTGTCGCCGATGCATCCTGGTATGATATCGAAATTCATCCTGGAATTGAACGTGAATCCTGCCTGGAACTCTTTAACCGATGAACTAACGGCGTATGCATTTTCCATTACTTCAGGACCTACTTCTGCTCTTTGTTAGTTCGGTAATTGTCGTACTGATCTTTCAGCGTCTTAAACTTCCCGCTGTTATCGGTTTTCTCGTAACCGGCATTATCATTGGCCCCCATGCGCTTTCACTGGTAAAGGCTTCTGAAGAAGTGGAAATGATGTCTGAAATCGGCGTAATCCTGCTCCTGTTTGTAATCGGTATGGAAATGTCGCTGAAGCAACTGGCAGCGATCCGGAAAACGGTTATCCTGGGCGGCGCGGTTCAGGTGGGATTAACAATCCTGGTGACGGCCTTATGCCTGCTGATTCTGGGCATGTCATGGAACAGCAGTGTGTTCATTGGATTTCTCTTCTCACTGTCCAGCACGGCCATCGTACTTAAAATTTTTCAGGATCGAAATGAAATTTTCTCACCACAAGGCAGGATTGCACTCGGTATCCTGATCTTTCAGGATCTGATTGTGGTTCCGATGATGCTCTTCACTCCCATCCTTGCCGGAAATTCAGAGAACATCGGGATGTCCATCCTGCTGCTCCTGGCCAAATCTGCCGGTGTCATCCTTATCACCCTCTTCCTTGCCAGGGTTCTGATCCCCAGACTGTTCAATCTCGTGGTAAAAACCCGTAACCAGGAGTTATTTTTACTTACGACCATTACACTGTGTTTTGCCGTCGCATTTCTCACAGCCGAAGCAGGACTCTCATTGGCACTGGGGGCTTTTCTTGCTGGTCTGATCATATCTGAATCACCTTACAGTCACCAGGCAACGGGTATGATTCTTCCCTTCCGGGAATTGTTTACCAGCATATTTTTCATATCGATCGGCATGCTGCTGGATATCAGCTTTTTCATTCAGAATATATTTATCATTTTGCCCGTAGCCCTGATCGTATTTGCAGCGAAAGGTACGATCGCAGGCATTGCTGCCTATGTGCTGAAATATCCCCTCCGCACCTGCATTCTCGCCGGCATATCACTGTTCCAGATTGGAGAATTTGCATTTATACTTTCAAGGGAAGGCCTTGCGAACAACCTGATGAGCGATGAAGCTTATCAGTATTTCCTGGCCATATCTATCCTTACGATGGCCATGACTCCTTTCGCTATTAATTATTCAGAAAAGATAAGCCTGTGGCTCACACGCAGCAAAATTTCACAGCGTGTAAACAGGCCTGTCATTACTTCAGAAACGCCTGAATCATTAAAGAAAGATCATCTTATCATAATCGGCTATGGCATTAACGGAAGGAATGTCGCCCGGGCTGCCAGGCATGCGAACATCCCTTACATGATCCTTGAACTGAATGCAGACACCGTAAGAAAAGAAAGGGCGAGCGGAGAGAATATCATGTTCGGAGATGCCGTACATCCACACATCCTGCACGAGCTGCATGCCGAAAATGCACGGGTCATCGTCATTGCCATATCAGATCCGCAGGCAACCAAATCAATTGTCTCAAATGTCCGTCAGATATGCCGCACCACCCATGTGATCGTCAGAACTCGTTTTGTGAACGAAATAGATGACCTGCTGCAGCTTGGCGCTGATGAAGTTATTCCAGAAGAGTTTGAAACCTCTATTGAAATATTCTCCCGTGTGATGCACAAATACCTCGTGCCGATGAATGAAGTTCAGATACTTACGGAAAGCATCAGAAACGATAACTATCAATTTCTATCACCCCATCACAAAAAACCTGAAAAGCTGACTTCAACAGCTGAGGCGTTGCTGAATATTGAGTGTGTACGGGTGATCTCCGACCATGGTCCCGTGGTTGGAAAATCCATTGCCGCAGCACAGATCCGAAATAAATTCAAGGTCAACATTCTGGGTATATCCCGCGATGAGGAAATGATTTCCAATATCATTTCAGATGAGGTAATCAAACAACATGACCTCATCTATCTGAGCGGAGAACCAAAGGATATTGAAAACTTTTACAGGGCTGTGAGTGAATAAACTATTTATCCTTTAATTCAGACCAGTTCTTATTCGCCTTTTCAATAAATCCGGCCCTGTCAGCATTCCAATCCTTCTGAACCCCCAGGTCATAATTCAGATAAAGCGTGCCATCCACAATGGCCCATGCTTCCGGTTCTATCTTCACCTTGTACCCGCTGGCAACACCGAAGGCACAATATCCGCCATATGCCGGGGCATATTTCTCCGGATTGCTTTTAAACACTTCCAGGTTCTTCTGCGAACTGAAATACCAGGTGGCTCCGTGCCAGTCTGTTGTATACATATCATTACCCTTCACAGGTTTTGATTCGGTAAAATAGGCGACCGGATCGTATCCTTTGATCGCCCCCGCTTTGGTCTGAAATATCTCCTGTGCGAATGCCATATTCACACACAGCAGCAATAAAATGCCAATACCAAATTTCTTCATTTTGCTTATCGTTTTTCTGATTGTACGGAAATAGCTATCCCGCGATTGCTAATTTCAGCATTAACAACCATGATGTCTTCTTCAGGACAATTTGCTCTATTTACCCAGGTTAAAACTGATGGTTAGTGAAGGTACCGAGCCCATCACACCAACATTTTCCAATGTTGGAATTTGGCGCAGATCCATTGAAAGTCCGTACCTCTCATTGATTTTCTTTGCCGATATAACCCCGTCAATAATGGCAGTGAGCCAGATCCCGAACACAATCACAGCACCAATAGTCGCCTTCGTACTGGTACCAGAATCTTCATACACATAATCGGAATTCAAATCTGAGAGTGCCAGGATGCTTCCACCAACAAATACACCTAAAAAAATAACACCTTTTACAGTTTGCTGATTATAGAGCTGCCCTGTTCCAGGTATCAGACCCGACAAGACTCCGGCAAGTACCGGTTCACGATATCGCATTTCCCTTTGGACGGGTTTGTCGCCAGGGTTTTGTTCTATTTCCTGGGCTTCCAGCCCAAAAAATACACTGATTAAAACCAGCGTAAAAAAACAAGTTTTCATTTTTTTTAGAAGTTACGAACTCCTGAAAAATAACGCTAACACAGAAAAAACATGTCTCAATTATTTTCTAACGGCAGCATAGACGTTTGACCGTTCAGTAACCTCCAGCCAGAAGGGCGCCGGATGACAGTTCCGGATTCAATCATCCGGACATCATACACGGTGCCGGCGGTATCCCGCGATACGCTGTGCACAATACCATGAAAATTGGCGGAGACTTCCGAAAGTGCTATCACGGTAAGATCCTCCCACTCGAGCGTCATGGATTCGAGCGTGGGCGCGTTCATAACAAGAATGGCTTTTACAGAATCAAAATCCAGCGCATTGTAATAGCCGGGTGGTACCCAGAAAAAATTTTCAGATGAATCCAGGTAGTCAAATTCCGCCATAAGTCCGCCGTCGCCCATCGCCGAATGATAATCATGCAGCATTTGGCTCACCTCATTTTCAACCCGGTCGGGATCATAGGTCTCCTTTTGCCCTGAACAGTTTGTCAGCAGCAGCATCAACAGTATGATTGAACAGAATCTCATTTCTGATCAATTTAGCCATTATTTATTTAAGCTGCGATTGTATCGGCTGAACTCACCGTCTCCTTCTCTCCAAGGCTGGTCTTTGGTGGAAAAACCACAATCAGTGCAGCAATAATCACTACATTCTTAATGATATACTGTCCGATCAAAGTGAGCGCAGGGGATCCCGATTGAAACGAAATTTCAGGAAAAAAGATCAGGGGCGTAAACGTACAGATCATGTGGAGCAGGGCGAGGTAAATCACCCATTTCCGACGATAATTAAAAAGAAATAGTATTCCAAGTCCGGTTTCCCAGGTTGCAAGCATTATATACGACACCTGGTCTGGTATTAATCCCAACGTTAATTCATGGATCGTATTCTTGGCGAGATTTTCTGCCGGACTTATCCCGGGAAAGAATTTCAGAAAACCAAACCATAAATAAACAATACCGATACAGATTGATAATAACTGTACATTCCGCATTTGTGTCTTCCTGTTCATGGCAATCCCTTCGCTTAATTCTTGAAATGACCGACAATATAGAATTACTTCAAAAAACCGGAACTGATATATATCATACCTGGTCAGTGGAATTGATCATTTTACATCCTCCAACATTTCATATCCGATGGATTTAAGTCGATATAAGGTTTCTTCCATTCTGCGTTCAAGCAACTTTAATTAATTTTCTGTTTAAAAAAATTCCGTTGGCGCGTGCAACCTTTTGAGTTATGAGAGGTCTTATAAATACAGCAGCCATTTTGCTGCGGTCAAAGGTCATACTACTCAAACAACAACTGCATGTTACGCAATTTCATCCTGGTGGCTCTCCGGAACCTCAAAAAAAACCGACTTTACTCATTCATTAACATTACCGGTCTCACTATTGGAATCGTATGCAGCGTTCTGATCCTGCTTTGGGTAGATCATGAAAGCTCGTACGACAATTTCATTCCAAAGGTTGATAAACTCAACCAGGTATGGATCAATGCCGAATATAGCGGAACAATCAATAGCTGGACCTCGGTTCCGCTTCCACTTTATGAGGCCATCAAGGATGCAGATGTACGCATTGTTAATTCCGTTGTTACGGATTGGGGATTTGATCACCTCGTAACTGTCGGTGAGACCCGTATACGAAACCGGGGATACTACGTAAGCGAGGAGTTCCTCGAAATGTTTGAATTTCCGTTGCTGAAGGGAGACAGGACCACGGCCCTGGATGAACCAACATCCATTGTAATTTCAGAATCACTGGCCAAAACACTTTTCGGAGATGAAGACCCCATCAATAAAATTATTCGTCTTGACGACGAGGCCGATCTGCAGGTGACCGCAGTTCTGAAAAATGTTCCCTCTAATTCAACTTTCGAATTCGATATTCTGATTCCCTGGGCATATCGGGAGCAGGCAAGTGAATGGGTTCGGGATAATATGGATAACTGGGGGAATAATTCATTCCAGGTATTTGTAGAACTGGATGAAGCCTCGAGCCATTCTATTGCCGAAGCCAATATTGCCAATCTGATCAATGAGCACATGGAAGAAGGCGATTTCGAACGGTTTCTATTTCTTTATCCGATGCCCCGATGGCGTTTATATTCAAGTTTCAAAGAAGGCGCAGAATCAGGAGGTCTGATCGAATATGTGCGTTTATTTACGATCATTGCCATATTCATCCTTGTGATCGCCTGTATCAATTTCATGAATCTTTCCACGGCTAAGTCTCAAAATCGCGCGAAAGAAGTTGGAATACGAAAGAGCATCGGTTCAGGAAAGGCCGAACTTGTCATACAATTTCTGGGTGAATCAATCATTATTACGATGATCGCTTTTATTCTGGCAATGGGCATTGTGATTTTAGTACTACCCTATTTCAATACCCTTGTCGAGAAAGAGTTGATCATTGATTACACATCGGGCAAATTCTGGCTATGGTCGCTTGCCCTCGTACTGATCACCGGTATCATCGCCGGAAGCTATCCTGCATTCTACCTGTCGGGATTCAATCCTGTTCGCACACTCAAAGGAAGCATCAAAGTGGGCCGGAATGCAAGCTTACCACGAAAGGTGCTGGTAGTAATCCAGTTTGGTGTTGCCATAATCCTGATCGTTGGTACGGTAGTAATTTTCCAGCAGATCGATACGGTGCGGAGCCGCCAGCTTGGCTATGATCAGAATAACCTGATCACCATGGATTATACAGATGAGCTGCGAGAAAAGTACGATGTGTTCAAGAATGAACTCCTTCGTTCCGGAGCGGTTGAATCAATGACACGGTCTAACAGTGCCGTTACCCAGGTCACATCAAATAATTTCCTGGGATGGCCGGGTAAGCCGGAAGAAGAGCGGATTATCTTCAGCACACTTACTACCGAATATGATTACACCAAAACCATGGGCATAAAACTCCTGGAAGGTCGGGATTTTTCAAAGGATTTTAAGAGCGACACGACCGCCATCATTGTCAATAAAGCGGCGTTGGAAATTATGGACCTCGATGATCCCATAGGCACCGAGCTGGATTTATGGGGAGATAAGTATACATTGATCGGGGTAGTCGAAGATGTGCTCATGGAATCACTCTACCGGGATGTGAAGCCTATGTTTATAGTTCTGCAGGACTGGGGCGGAGTAATCACCCTTCGGCTCAACTCCAATCAGGATGTACAGACTTCCCTAGACCAGGTGGAGGAAGTATATTCAAGCCTCAATCCGGCATATCCTTTTGATTATACGTTTGTGGATGTTGAATACGAAAAGAAATTCACATATATCAAGCTTACACATAAACTGGCAATCATTTTTGCCTCACTGGCAGTGATCATCACCGGTCTGGGAATATTCGGGCTAGCGTCCTTTATGGCGGAACAACGCACTAAAGAAATTGGTATCCGGAAGGTGCTTGGGGCATCGGTGACGAGCCTGGTTGGATTAATGTCGAAGGATTTCACCTGGTTGGTGCTTATATCCTTTGGCATAGCGACACCGTTGGCCTGGTATCTTCTGGACCAATATTTACAGCAGTATGAAATTCGCACCGCACTGCATTGGTGGGTTTTCCCGCTGGCCGGTTTAGCTGCTCTCGGGTTTGCATTGCTCATTGTTTCCAATCAGGCCAGGAGAGCCGCCCAGGCAAACCCCGTTTCTGCATTGAGAAGCGAATAGGATCATATACTTCTTGTTAAGTGGTGTTCTTTCTCTATATTGAGAAAACTATCATATCATTTGATCCATCAGCCAAAAGAAGACCTCAAACGGGAAATTACCCTTTGGGGGTTAAGTTCAAATCTTGTTAACATAATGATCGGTGCCGGCATCTTTGTTTTGCCGGCCCTCGTCGCTGCAAAATTGGGATCCGCCAGTATCCTGGCATATCTCGTTTGTGGTTTGCTGGTGAGCCTGGTGATGCTCTGTTTTGCTGAAGCGGGAAGTCGCGTAACCGAAACAGGTGGCCCCTATTCCTATATTGAGGAAGCCTTTGGAAAATATGCCGGATTCCTGGCTGCCAATTTCTTTTTACTATCCGCACTGTTTTCTGATGGCGCCGTTGCAAATGCAGTTCTGGATATTTTGAAAAATTTCTTCCCGATACTCGGTCAAAAGATTTACAGGACGCTATTCATGTTTATTATTTTTGGCGGACTCGCATTGATAAATGTGCTGGGAATAAAACAGGGAATTGGCCTGGTGAAATTTATAACCCTGGTGAAATTAATTCCGATCCTAATACTCATTGTGATGGGTTGGACAGAAGTAGACCCCGCGAATCTCGCCTGGGAAGAAACGCCGGAGTTTTCAAATCTCCTCCAGACTTCACTTCTGCTGTTCTTTGCTTTTCAGGGTGCCGAATCCGGACTTACCGTTAGCGGAGAGGTTAAAAATCCATCCAGGATCATTCCCAGAGCGATATTTGTTGCCATTTTAGGCGTGCTGATTATTTATGTGATGATCCAGGTAGTTTCACAGGGAATATTGGGTGATACCCTTGGCAACTACGCAGAAAGTCCGCTGGCCGAAGTTGCTGGCAGGATATTCGGCCCCTGGGGTTTCACGCTTCTGACAATCGCCGCAGCTATATCCATGTTCGGCACATTGTCCAGCGAAATTCTCAGCTTACCCAGAATGCTCTATGGTGCTGCACGCGATAACGTGATTCCACCAAAAAGCCTGGCCAAAATTCACCCAAAATATAAAACCCCTTTCATTGCCATCATCGTATATGCCAGTACCGGATTTATTCTATCCTGTTTAGGAAACTTTAAGTATCTCGCGGTCATGTCAAGTTCGTTTATCCTCCTTCTTTACCTGGGTGTCGTATTGTCAATATTCAATTTGAGAAAAACAACAACCGCAGATAAAGGGGTATTTGTCATTCCTGGTGGATATGTCGTTCCTGTCGCAGCAGCAATTGTCGTCGTTGTACTCCTTTTCGGACTTAATCAAAATGAATTACTCGGTGGTTTGGTATCCATTGCAGTACTTTCTGCCATCTTCCTGCTGACAAAAAAATTAAGATCAGACTCCTGATCCCAAATTCACCTCGCTGATACCTCCAAATTGCGTGTTCATTTTCAAAAGTGTACACCTGTTTTGTTCACTT
>JBNKGL010000033.1:0-32516 GCA_050289805.1 Cyclobacteriaceae bacterium | reverse complement strand
CACTTCAAAACTATTGTAAAGAGTTGATGCCGGATATGATTTTGGGAGCGGGTTCTGTCATGGATAAAGAATCCGCTCCGGGCTGATGAGGCCTATTTTTTTAAGGAAGAAAATAAATGGCGCGGTCGCGGGGATGTCGAAATTCGGAGTCTTGAAAACAATCAGCAGCTGGATACGGAAGAATTATTCTGGAAACCTGCAGAACAGATTATGTATACCGATAAATTTGTAACGATTATTGACGGGGATGAAATAATGACCGGAACCGGAATGCGTGCAGCACAGGACTTCTCCTGGTATGGATTTGGCAACCCCGAAGGAACCTTTAGCATAAGCGAATGAAACGACTTATCCTGATCATTCTTTTTTCGTTGGCCGTTACAGCTTTTATCATCGCAGTTCACCAATTAATGACGGTAGGCCTTTCCGCCTCATATTGGATTTTTATGTTAAGTCTTATACTGCTATTTTTATATCAATTATTGAAGGGCAGAAAAGATAACCCGCTTTCATGATCAACCCCGACTTACTGTTACCCATTATTATTACACTGCTTTTCTCGGCATTTTTCTCGGGGATCGAAATTGCCTTTGTGTCTGCAGACAAGCTTCACATTGAGCTGCAGGGTAAGAAAGGCCATGGAACCAGTAAAATTCTTACCCGGTTCATGCAAAACCCTTCACAATTTATCGGGACGACCCTGATAGGCAATACCATTGCCCTCGTCATCTATGGCGTATTCATGGCTAAATTACTGGATCCTGTTATTCAGGCATACCTTCCCGATTTCCTCAACAATGAGATTGGATTGCTTATAGTACAAACCATCCTTTCTACCATCGTTGTCCTCATAACGGCGGAATTTCTGCCGAAAAGCATATTCATGATTAACCCGAACCGGATGTTATCCATACTGGCCTATCCGATGTATGTGATATACTGGATCATGACGCCGGTTGTGTGGATCATCGTTAATTTTTCAAAGCTTGTTATAACCAGGGTCCTCGGCCTCGAATATTCTGAAGACAAGCCGGCATTCAGGCTTACCGATCTGGATAACTACATTAAAAATACGCTGCTTTCAGATGAGGACAGCAACGTAGAGCTCGATACGAAGATCTTCAATAATGCCCTTGAGTTTAAAACCATCCGCGTCAGGGAATGTATGATCCCGAGAACAGAAATTGTTGCGGTGGATATTGAAGATAATATCGATGACCTAAGGCAGGCATTTACCGAAAGCGGCCATTCAAAAATTCTAATTTACCGTGAATCAATTGATGACGTTATCGGCTATTGCCATTCGCTTGAATTATTTAAAAAACCGAAATCCATTGGTGATATCCTTACGCCCATCCTGATTGTGCCGGAAACAATGCTGGCCAATGAACTTATGATCCAGTTCATTTCAGAACGAAAGAGTATCGCGCTGGTGGTGGATGAATACGGTGGTACCAGCGGAGTCGTAAGCATTGAAGACATTATTGAGGAGATATTCGGCGAAATTCAGGATGAACATGACGATGAGGACCTTACCGAACAAATGATTGATGAAAACACATATTTGTTCAGCGCACGGCAGGAAATTGATTATCTCAACGAAAAATATTCCTGGGACCTGCCCATCGGTGATTACGAAACTCTTGGCGGACTAATCCTTTCCATTACCGAAGACCTTCCACAGGAAGGTGATACCCTTGATCTCGACCCCTATATCATAACCATTCAAAATGTACATGATATTCGAATCGATACAGTTAAGATTACCGTCCAAAACAGTGAAGAATAATTATCTCCTTCAACTTCTGTTTGATATTACTTTCTAACTCCCTAAATTTGCGCCTCTTTGCATCAACTGTAAGCACTTAATACGAAATGGCATTAATAAATACGTTAAGAAATAAAATGGGAAAGTTTGTGGTGGTTGTTATTGCCATAGCTATCCTGTCATTTGTAGCCGCCGATATTCTTGGCCCGAACAGCACTCTCCTTGGCGGGAGTAATAACGAGGTGGGTGAGATCGCAGGCACAACCATACAATTTCAGGAATTCCAGGAAGCTATCGATGAGCGTGAACGGGACTTCGCGATCTATACCGGCAGACAGCCTTCGCAACAGCAGGCTGCTACGATACGGGAACAGGCCTGGGAACTTCTGATCAATCGATATGCCTTTCAAAAGCAATATGATGAACTGGGTATTACCGTTCCTGCAGATGAGGAATGGGATCTTGTTCAGGGAAGGAATATCGATCCGACGGTTCAGAGTATTTTCCGAAACCCGCAAACAGGCCAGTTTGACAGGGACCAGCTCATCAGCTTTCTGCAGAATATGGAAACATATCCCCAGCAATACCAGGTACTTTGGAACACCGTGAGAAGCAGCCTTGTTCCGGGCCGTACCCGTATCAAATATGAAAATATGCTGGTAAATGCAAATTATGTAACCAAAGCAGAGGCTGAGCGTTCATATCACGCCCAGAATGATGTTGCAGAAGTAAAATATCTTTATATCCCCTATCCTTCCGTAAGTGAATCTGAAATTTCAGTTTCAGACGCCGAATTGAGCTCCTATTACAACGCTCATAAAGAAGATTTTAAAACGGATGCCGTTCGAAGCATGAAATTTGTATCCTTCCCAATTATCCCTTCAAGCGAAGATTCGATTTATGTAAAGGAAGAAATTGATCAGCTGGTTCAGGCTTTCCGTGAAGTGGAGGATGATTCAGTGTTTGCTGAGCGTCAGAGTGATGGAAGAGATTTCTATCAAACCTATAATGCTCAGACTCTTCCGATCTACCTGAAGCCGCTTGCCGATAGCCTGGAACAAGGATCTGTGTATGGACCATATCTTACCCCGAGTGGCTATAGCTTGTACAAAGTGAGTAAGCTGTATGAAGATACCACACTTTATGACATTGCACGAGTTGTACGGAATGTAATCGCTTCTGATGAAACCAGAAATGTCGCCGCACGTGAGGCTGACTTGTTTGCCTCCAAGGCGACAAATATTTCCGCATTTGATCAGGCAGCACAGGAGAAGGATCTGATTGTATTGCCGGTCACCGGACTGCGTCAAAATGATCAGCGCGTGCCAGGACTGGGTGATGCAAGAGAATTAGTACGCTGGCTATTCAAAGATGCAAGTGTTGGAGATGTTTCCGAGGATCTTGAAATCAATGAGCAATATGTAATTGCTGTGATGACCGAGGAAATCCCTGAAGGATCACTTCCGCTTGACAAGGTAAGGGAAGAAGTACGGCAGAAAGTTGCAAACGAGAAAAAAGCAACCCTGATCATTGAAAAACTTGGAACGCCTACCGGAACGTTGGAAGAAATTGCAGCAACTTATGGCGAAGGTGCGAATGTATATGAAAGCAGTGACCTTCGAATGGAGGCTAACATCCTGCCCAATGTCGGTTTCGATCCCGCAGCAATTGGAAAAGCTTTTTCACAGGCTAGCGGTGAACGGTCAGTTCCTTTTGCAGGTGAGAGCGGCGTTCTCATCATTGAGACTCAAAATGTCACTATAGCCCCGGAAATTGCAGACTACAGCGCATTTGCTCAGCAATTACGAAATACACAGGCTCAGAGAACCGCACAAAATATTGCCGAAGCGATCAAAGACAATTCGGGAATTGTCGATAATCGTTATAAATTCTATTAAATTTAAGCGGGCCTGGCCCGCTTTTTTTTTCAACATTGAATCAGGACAAGAAGTCCTGTTCCAAACCCAGAGGCCGATGAAGCATCAAGATTCTATCGATTCGTTTCGCCGTCAACTTGAGGCAGAGTATGTATGGCCTGCATTGTATACTTTTAAATTTATTGTCCCTAAAGACAAAATAAAAGACGTGAGGGAGCTCTTTGCCAAACATGATGTTTCTGAAAGGGAATCCAGCAAGGGCGCCTACATCAGCCTGACCAGCCGGGTAATGGCAGAATCGAGTGACCAGATAATCGATATATATGTTAAGGCCAATGAAATTGAAGGTATAATCGCACTTTAAGATGCGGATAATCATCCCCATACTCGTATTGCTTTTCATGGGCTGTAACAGGTCTCAAAATGAATCCCCGAGGCAAGTATGGGATACGACAAATACTGAAACCGTAATAAGACCAACCCCTGAAAATGGGAGGCAGGAAAATACACAGACACCTGCTCTGCCCGGGGACCGGCAATATTGGCAAAACCCTGACCTGGTACTGGACAAACTCGGAAATCTGCAGGATAAAACCGTCGCGGATATTGGCGCCGGTACCGGATATTTCACATTTCGGCTGGCAGAACGCGGCGCAAGAGTTATTGCCGTAGATATTGACCCGGACTACCTTTCCTATATCAATGATCGTAAAGATCAATTGAATACCTACCGTCAGCAACAAATCCAAACCCGACTTTCTGAGCCTGATAGTCCACCACTTGAACCAAACGAAGCAGATATCGTTCTATTGGTAAATACCTATACCTTCCTCCCGGATCGGGTTGAGTACCTGAAAAAAGTTTATGACGGGATTTCCCGGGAAGGGTCAATATGTATTGTAGATTATAAAAATGATGAAGTTCCTGTAATTTCTGATGAAACGCCCGTTCTGAATCCTGAAATTGTGCGTGAAGAACTCGTGGAAGCAGGGTTCAAAAATATTCAACTCGATTTGGAAAGCCTGGAATTTCAGTATATTCTAACTGCCAAAAAACAATAGCATGAACTGGAAAGAAGAAAATAATTCTTTAAATCAGACTTTCGAATTTAATAATTTCATAGAGGCCTTCGGATTCATGACGAAGGTTGCGATTATTGCGGAGAAAATGAATCATCATCCCTCCTGGAATAATGTATACAACAAGGTAAATATTTCACTGTCAACCCACGATGCGGGAGATATTGTGACAGACAAGGATCGTAAGCTGGCCTCTGAAATTGATAAACTGCTTGCATGACCTCTTTATACCTCATTCCAACACCCATTGGCAATCTTGAGGATATGACCCTCCGTTCTATTCGTATTTTAAAAGAGGTAAATATGATTCTGGCGGAGGATACCCGTACGTCGGGGAAGCTTCTGAAGCATTATGGAATCGAAACCCCACGCCAGAGCTATCATATTTTCAATGAACACAAAGCGGTATCATCGCTGGTTCAAAGAATGAAAGAAGGTGAAATTATGGCCTTGATCACCGATGCCGGTACGCCTGGTATATCGGATCCGGGATTTTTACTTGTAAGAGAATGTATTGCCGAAGGACTTACCGTAGAGTGTTTGCCAGGTGCCACTGCGTTTGTCCCTGCACTGGTAAAATCAGGACTTCCGGCAGATAAATTCGTTTTCGAAGGGTTCCTCCCCCATAAAAAAGGACGAGTAACAAGAATAAATGAGCTGAAAACGGAGACGCGTACTATAATATTCTATGAAAGTCCGCATCGCCTTGTGAAAACACTATACCAGTTAAATGAGGTCTTTGGTGAACGAATGGCATCGGTGAGCCGGGAACTGACGAAAATTCATGAGGAGACGAGAAATGATACCCTTGCCAACCTTCATGCGCATTACGAGAAACATCCTCCAAAAGGCGAAATTGTATTGATCGTTGATGGCAACCGATAAAAATATCATCCCAATGCTAAGCGGGATAACCGTAATTGCTCTGGTATCCGCCTATTTACTGCCGCAATTTCCGTGGACCGTCGCAATTGCAATTGCACCTTTATTTGCGCTATATGCGTTTCACAAGGAGCATGACAAACCCTTTATTTCATTCGGTCTGTCTGTGGTCATTCCATTTGTAATAAGTTACGCGGTTATTGCAGGCCTCAAAACTGACGGGCATCCGGGGATTCCATTGTCGGTTAATTTTGGGATTTTAATGTCCTTCGCAATTTTCGCCTATTGGCTGACAGACAAATATGCCAAAAACCGTCTTGGACTGTTTACCATTGTAATATTCTATACGGGTATGGAATATGTTTCCATGATCTTTGTCCCTGATTATTCCCACCTGGTTTTAGGGAATGCTATTACCGCATTTCCTGCCATTCAGCGGTGGAATCCTCAATTGGGTATTACAGGCGTCTCTGCATGGATCTTGCTGGCAAATATTGCTGTATATTTTATTTTTTTCAGGGATCTCGCCATTTTTCGCGGATTATTCAGGTGGCGTACATTGTTACTTTCTGCAATACTGATAAGTATACCCGGTATACTTTCCTATTGGTTCTATGATCCTTCGATTACTGTACTCAATGCCGACATGGTTTCGGATGGTTTCAGAAATGTTATTTCTTCAGGAAAATTCGATGAAGCTGGTGAAATTATGGGCAGGACATGTGCCTGGGTAACCATTCTTATCGTACTTTATGGTCTTGTAAAAAGAAAAGTGACAACATGAGACAAGCAGTACTCACGGAAGCAATTCACCTGGTTCGTTCTGTTGGGGAATTTATTCGTACAGCGTCCAATGAATTTTCTGTCGACAACATAGAAAAAAAAGGTTTCAATGACCTGGTATCATACGTAGACAAGGAAGCAGAACTAAAATTGGTAGCCGGTTGTAGGGAAATCTTACCCGAGGCTGGGTTTATAACAGAGGAAGGAACAGCAGACCATCGGTCTGACCGGTATAACTGGATTATTGATCCGCTCGACGGCACCACAAATTTTGTTCACGGCTTACCTGTATACGCGATAAGCCTGGCCTTAACAGACCGGAATGAGGTAATAATGGGTATCGTATATGAGATATGTGCTGATGAGCTTTTTCATGCGAAGCGCGGGGATGGTGCCTATTGCAATGGAGACCGTATCAACGTTTCACCTATAAACCGGTTGAGCGAATCGTTATTGGCAACAGGTTTCCCATACTATGATTTTGGCCAGATGCCGGTATATCTGGATATTCTCAACGATTTTATGCAGAATACCCATGGTTTGAGAAGACTGGGTAGCGCAGCGGTTGATCTTGCCTATACTGCATGTGGCAGATTCGAAGGTTTCTTTGAATATAATCTGAATGCCTGGGATGTAGCTGCCGGAATCTTACTTGTAGAGGAAGCAGGGGGAATTGTAACTGATTTCGCAGGTGACCACAATGCATTATTCGGCCGTGAAATTATAGCCGCGGGATCAGTACACGGCTCCATGATGAAAATCATCCAGAGCCATTGGCATCGGACGAACTAATCGCTTAACTTCGCCGTTACCAGGATAATGCAGGAATACATTCTTATCATATTATTTATCGGCGCCATAATGTATGTTGGCCGCCATATATACCTTCAGAATAAGGCTGGAAAAGAAGGGTGCGGGCCAAAATGTGGTTGTGACTCTCCTGCAAGGCAGTCAATGCTGTCCCGCGTTAAGCCCAAATAGCAGTTCCCTCTGTGCAGTTTTTACAAATTTCTATCTGATCCCGGCCAGTCAGGACAGCCTTTCGGAATTGATTATAGGAACGTCCCTGCCAAATTTCACTAAAAGACTGATCACCAATTTCACCAAGCGAATGCTTTGCATCCTTGTCAAAGCAACATGGAACAATCTTCCCATCCCAGGTAATCACACAACTGTGCCACATTTTCCAGCAATGATCCAGCAGCTTGTTTTTTATTTGCCAGGTACCGTCTGATTGCTGCCGGTACCGGGCATACCGGTCATCTGAAGGGATCAGAGGAGAACCGTTTTTATAGTCATAGATTTGAGCGGTTTTAAATTTAACTTCATCAACCCCCAACTGCCGTCCGAGTTCCTTTACCTCTTCAATCTGATGTTCATTCGGGCCTACCACAAGAAATTGAAATATGACATGCGGAGTTTTTGATTTCAATTTTTTCTTCCAGTGAATTAGTCGTTCTGTACCCTCCATTACTTTCTGAAGCGAGCCGCCGACACGATAGGATTCATAGGTTTCCTGTGTAGTGCCGTCAATGGAGATGATCAGCCGGTCAAGACCGGATTCTACAGTTTCACGAGCTTTCTGATCCGAAAGGTAATGGGCATTGGTGGAGGTAGCGGTATATATATTCTTCGATCCTGCAAATCTTACCAGGTCTAAAAATTCAGGATGCAAATACGGTTCCCCCTGAAAATAAAAGGTGAGATAAAACAGGTCCCTGTATACCTCATCAATAATTTTTCGGAATAATTCGCCCTGCAGCATTCCAGTTGGCCTGGAAAAAGAACGTAGCCCGGAAGGACATTCCGGACATCGGAGGTTACACGAAGTAGTTGGCTCAAATGCTATACTTAAAGGCATTCCATATTGCCTTGGGTTACGTGTTATTCGGGATATCCAATAGCCCGAAACGACCTTCACGGCATTCCAGGATCGTCGTAAACTAAGACGCCCAAGGAGGTTCCATGTATCGTTTCGGAAAAGCATGGCTAAAAATACATGAAGCAAAACGCATTTGGCAATTATCCGCCCAATTCCTCAACACGAAATCTCACTATCCGACCTACCAGATCACAAGGGATATCTGACGTAAACGGAAACTGAACAGCTCCTTTTGAGGTCTTAAATACGTCAAGTTCCTTTTTGAATGCCTCGATTGCAGAGGGTGTGGGATAAAAACCGATATGATTTTTACAGGCTGCAAAATAAACCAGGACTTTGCCGAGCCTGTAGGCCGGCATACCATAACTGATGCATTCGGCCGCTTGTGGAGATGCACTCTGAATGCATAACCTTATTTGCTGAAGCCTTGTGCCGACTTCGGGCGGGCAGGAAGCAATATACTCATCGACCGTTTGGTATTTAATGGGTTCTTTCATTGATCATGAAAAGTTGTCTATGAATTTATTAAAAATTGAATAAAGAAATTCCTTGAAAAGTGGAATTGCATGGTGTTTTTTCACCTTAGAACGTGAATAATGGATAGGGGTAATTTAAATAATCCTGTATATTCGGGTGCATGAAATCTGTCATGATAAGTCTGCTCCTCCTGGTCTTTGGGTTTACTTTAAATGCCCAGGTAAGACTTTCGCCTGATGCCGAAATCCGGATTCTCACCTGTGGCCCCTACCAGGGCGAGTTATATTCCGCATTTGGCCACAGTGCAATTCGCGTAACAGACCCACAACTGGGATTTGATTATATATTCAATTATGGGGTTTTTGATTTCAACCAACCCAATTTCTACCTGAACTTTGCGCGGGGATTTTTAAACTACCAGCTGGCCCTGTCTGAGTATTCTTATTTTCGCGATGCCTACATTCGCGATAACAGGTATATTCATGAACAAGTCCTCAACCTGAATGAAGGGGAAAAGCAGGAATTTTTCAACTTCCTTCAATGGAACATCCGCGAGGAAAACAGATTTTATTATTACGATTATTTTTACGACAACTGCGCAACACGGGTAAGGGATGCACTCATCCGTACCTTTGGTGATTCTATTCAGTTTGACGGGAGTTATATAACCACCAATTATACCATAAGGGACCTGACGGATATTTATCTGCAGGAGCAGCCCTGGGGAGATCTTGGAATTGATCTTTGTCTCGGCCTGCCCATGGATACTGTTGCATCCCCTGCCATGTATATGTTTTTACCCGATTATATTGAACAGGGCTTTGACCATGCCTATATTCTTCGGGAGGGGGAACGTATCCCGTTAGTCAGGGAAACCATCATAACCTATGAATCCACCCCTGAACCTGACCAGTCAAGTCTCATTACGCCTGTCATCGCCTTTTCAGTTTTACTCATACTTGGCATATGGCTCACCTGGAAAGATTACGCAAGAAAGAAAAGGTACCGCTGGTTAGATTTTATACTATTTACCGTTACCGGATTGATTGGCTGGCTGCTGGCGGCACTTTGGCTTGTTACCGATCATAAGGCTGCCGCTGAAAACCTGAACCTCCTATGGGCGATACCTGCATTTTTCCCGCTTTCTTTCTGGTTGCTTAAAAAGGATTGCGGTCTCTGGACCCGTAGGTTCTTCATGTTTGCGGCTGCCTTCCTGATGATTCTTTTAATTATCTGGATATTTCTTCCTCAAAATCTCCATAATTCGCTGATTCCGTTTGTTTTATTGCTTGCTATCAGAGCCTGGAGAATTTCCAAACCATTTTAACCATTCGACGTCATTTATTTCATCTTAAGTCAAAAAACCGCTGTTGGCAGATTTGGAAACACGAAATGAAGAAGTTTCCATTAACCTTGTAGTAATAAGATACTTAACAGATGAGTAATAAAGTGGCGCCGACGCCCAGGAAGATACGTCTTCGCAGAGCGCTTATCCTGGGAAATTTTTATGATCGGCAGGTACAAATTGAACAAGCGCAGGAAGATGGCGAAGAGACTATCGTAGATGCTATCGTGGGCATCAGGCCGGAAGGAATCATCACGAAAAGCGGCAGAAATATCGCATTGCATTCCATAAAATCAATATACCAACTCTAAAAATGGGTTGACCGGTTGTTTGAAAGTGCTACAGGCACTTTCTTTTTTTATAACCTTTTCAGAACGAAAAGCATCGCTTTACGACCTGCTCCCTCACTTGAAATATACAGGTTTCCCTCCGGGTCGAAACAAATACCTTCAGGCTGCCGGTAGATTTTTTTATTCAGCAACACAACCTCTGCGAGGCGTAAATCCGGTGAGAAAACACTTAAAATGTGGTCCGCGGAAATGACATATATGAATCCTGATACCGGATCTGTTGCAATTCCCGACGGGTCAAAATCATTAATCCGAACCTTGGGTAAACGTTGCCGCACCCTCTCTTCGAGCTTATCTCTATCGATCAGCATGAATGGCTCTGATATCACTTCCAGTTCAGTATTGAGCCGGTAAATTGCCTTACCCCCGGCATTGTTCTTACGTACCTCGCCATTCGCCTTGCAAGCAACCAGCAAATGATCTTCAAATACAGCAAGCCCTTCAATATCATTGTTTGAAGAGAAATCAGTATCTACCTTATGAATATCAGACGCTTCATCATTTTTCACTATAAAATGCGTGAGATCGCCGTTGCTCTCCATAATATAATACCTTCCGCCAAGGTTCTCTACGGCTTCATAATCCCCCCTTTTTCCAAAATCAATTTTCGACCGGACCGAACCATCTGTGGCATCAAGAAAATATAACACAGCATTTTCATCTTCAACAGCTGCAAGTGTACCCTCACCGGCATAGGTAAGCCCGCTGATTTCCTCCAGTTTTCCAGGTAATGTAAAAGAATGTACGGGGTTGTACAGCTCGAAGGGAACTACGGCCTTATCATAGGATGAATAAATCTCATCTGGTGGCTGGGAGGCACATCGTGATGAGCAAAACAATACCGAAATAATGCATAGACGGAAGAAGCTTTGGCCTGGTGTGAATATCAGTTTAAGGTCCACAGGTGAAAGATAAGGAATTCAATTATCTTTGCGCCATGGAATTGAGGAACGACCTACTTTTGCGAACGATTCGCGGGGAAAAAACAGAACGCACACCGGTATGGCTTATGCGGCAGGCAGGCAGGATCCTTCCGGAATACCGGGCACTCAGGAACAGGCTGAGTGGGTTTAAGGAACTGGTGGAAACCCCTGAGCTGGCGGCCGAGGTAACGATTCAGCCGGTTGACCACCTGGATGTGGATGCCGCTATTATCTTCAGTGATATACTGGTTATACCGGAAGCGATGGGCCTGCCCTATGATATGGTCGAAAAAAGAGGACCCCTTTTCCGTAATACAGTTGGTTCTGAAAAGGATATCGATAAACTTCACGTCGCTGATGCAGGTGAAATTCAGTATACGCTGGATGCCATTCAGATTACAAAAAAGGAACTTAACGGCCGGGTGCCGCTGATTGGTTTTGCCGGGGCACCATGGACGATTTTTGCATATATGGTTGAGGGCTCAGGTAGCAAGACGTTCTCAAAAGCCAGGGCAATGCTGTACCGTGAGCCGGAATTGTCACATCGTCTCCTTCAAATGATCACGGACAGCACCATAAACTATCTCCAGGCCCAGACCATCGCAGGTGCTGATGTGATTCAGGTTTTTGATTCGTGGGCAGGAATTCTTCCTCCTCAACAGTATGAAGAATTTTCATTATTCTATTTAAACCAGATATGCGCGGCTATTCGGGAAACCCCTGTAACGGTTTTCGCGAAGGATGTTCGTATTTCTCCCAGAAAACTGAATGATCTTGACTGTGCAACCATTGGCCTTGACTGGTGTATGGATCCTGTTGCATTCAGAAAGGAAATGCCGGGTAAAGTGCTACAGGGAAACCTTGATCCCTGTGTACTCTACGGAACACCCGAAGTTATTGAAAAAGAAACAAAACGAATGCTGATTAATTTTGGCACAAAACGACATATCGCCAATCTTGGTCATGGTGTTTATCCTGACATTACGCCAGAAGCCGTAAAAACCTTTGTTTCGGTGGTGAAAGAATATTCAGCCGAACTTCGTTAATTTTTCAACATATTCAGCAGCGTTGTCAACCTGCTCTTAAGATTCCTGCGATCTACAATGAAATCCAGGAACCCATGATCCAGGACAAATTCCGCACTTTGAAATCCTTTGGGAAGATCCTTGCCAATGGTTTCACGAATCACACGCGGACCGGCAAAACCGATTAGCGCCCCGGGCTCGGCAATATTAAAATCCCCAAGCATGGCATATGAAGCGGTTACACCACCGGTAGTAGGGTCCGTTAGTAATGAAATATAAGGAATGCCGGCTTCGCTCAATAAGGCCAGCTTGGCAGACGTTTTGGCCATTTGCATCAATGATAAACCCGCTTCCATCATTCTGGCTCCCCCGGATTTGGAAATCATGAGGAACGGGGTTTTAGTCTTAAGGGAATGATCAATCGCGCGTGCAATTTTTTCACCTACAACAGATCCCATTGACCCGCCAATGAAACTAAAATCCATACAGGCTACCGTGATATCCAGACCGTTCATTTTACCATATGCAGCGCGAACCGCATCCTTCAATCCTGTTTTTGCCTGGCTCTCCTTGATTCGTTCCGGATATTTTTTACTATCCGTAAATTTCAATGGATCCGCTGACTCCATTTTGGCATCAAGCTCGGTAAATTTATTGTTATCGAAAATGATCTGGAAATATTCAGCGGAACCGATACGAACATGATATCCATCTTCGGGACTAACGTAGGCGTTATTTTTCAATTCACGCGTGTGAATGATCTTACCACTGGGCGTTTTGAACCATAACCCATCCGGCGCTTCGCGCTTTGCTTCGGTTGGAGTCTGAATACCCTTATCTTTTCTTTTAAACCAGCTCATAGTTTGTATAGTCAGTGGAGCAATGGAAAATTTAGCATACAAATATCCATAGTATAGCCCAGCTTTCAAAAATTCGGCAGAACAATGTCAAACGACATTGAAATAGTTATCTTTACTTTCCAAATTCAACTACAACTATTAACTACAAAGCTATGTCTTCAGCATTTAAACCCGGTGTTTTAACGGGATCCGATGTTCAGCGAATGTTCAAATATGCCAAAGAAAAGGGATTTGCCTTGCCTGCGGTGAATGTAACCGGAACAAATACAGTAAACGGCGTTCTGGAAACGTCTGCCAAGACAAAGTCACCGGCGATGATACAGTTCTCCAATGGCGGATCAATTTTTTATGCCGGAAAAGGAATGGACAATACTGATCAGAAAGCAGCAATCGCCGGAGCTGTTTCCGGTGCGCATCATGTGCATCAAATGGCGGAAAAATATGGTGCCACTGTAATCCTTCATACAGATCATTGCGCAAAAAAATTACTCCCATGGATGGATGGTATGCTGAGTGCCGGAGAAGACTTTTATAAAGTACACGGTCATTCATTGTTCAGCTCACATATGATTGACCTGTCTGAAGAGCCGCTGGAAGAAAATATTGAGATCTGCAAACGCTATCTGGAGCGAATGAGCAAAATGGATATGACACTTGAAATTGAATTGGGTGTTACAGGAGGTGAAGAAGACGGGGTTGATAACACAGGAATTGACAGTTCAAAACTCTATACTCAGCCTGAAGAAGTGGCCTATGCCTATGAAGAACTGGGTAAGGTAAGTGATAAATTTACGGTAGCTGCCGCCTTTGGTAACGTTCATGGTGTATACAAACCGGGTAATGTAAAACTCACACCCATAATCCTGAAGAATTCCCAGGATTACATCCAGGAAAAATTCGGTACAGGTCCACAGCCGGTAGATTTTGTTTTCCATGGTGGCTCAGGATCCACGGTTGAGGAAATCAGGGAAGGAATTTCATATGGTGTGATTAAAATGAACATAGATACAGATACACAATGGGCCTTCTGGGATGGTGTGCGCAACTTCTACCTGGAGCATTCAGCGTACCTGCAAAGTCAGATCGGAAACCCTGATTCAGATGATGCACCGAATAAAAAATATTATGATCCCAGGGTATGGCTTCGAAAAGCAGAGGAATCCTTCAATGCACGCCTGATCAAGGCGCTGGAAGATCTTAATGCACTGGGCGTACTGGCTGACTAATTTCTCACCAAATGGTAAATCAATAAAGCGGCATCAGCCGCTTTTTTTATTGCGTTTTTCAAGAAAAGAGCGGAAACAAAAAAAGCTGCCAATCGGCAGCTTTCAATATTATATTGTGGCGTTTCTTAGGCGCGTTTGTGTGCAAGTTTCTCCTTAATACGTGCCGCTTTACCCTGACGTCCACGGAGATAATAAAGACGCGCTCTGCGAACTTTACCTTTCCGTACAATCTCGATCTTATCGATGCTTGGTGAAAGCAATGGAAAAATTCTTTCAACACCTATACCATTGGAAACTTTACGTACTGTAAATGTTTCTCCATTGGTGTTTGGATGACGTCGCTGGATCACAGTACCCTGAAACTGCTGGATACGCTCCTTGTTTCCTTCGGTGATTCTAACGTGTACATTTACTGTATCTCCTGCTTTAAAATCAGGAAATGCACTTCGTACTTCTGCACCTTCTGCCTCCAGGGATTTAATTATTTCGTTCATGGCTTATTAGCTATTCTTGTATTTCTCTCAAAAACGGACTGCAAATATAGTTATATTTTTTAACATGAAATACATTCCCTCTAAATTATTTACGAGGTGGATTTCAATCGGATAAAAGATCAGGCCTTCGTTCACGCGTTCTTTTCTGGGCTTGTTCAAATCTCCAGTTCTCAATCTTTTGTTCATGACCGGAAAGGAGAATTTCAGGGACTTTCAAGCCCTCGAAGTCGGCAGGTCGGGTATAAACAGGTGGGGCGAGCAGCCCATCCTGAAACGAATCTGTGAGGGCTGACGTTTCGTCGGACAACACATTGGGTAAAAGTCTCACAACCGCATCCGTCACGACGGCTGCTGCCAGTTCGCCACCCGACAGAACATAATCCCCAATGCTTATTTCCCGGGTGATAAACTTTTCCCGGATACGCTCGTCAACTCCTTTATAATGCCCGCAAAGTATCATCAGGTTACCTTTCAGCGATAATTCATTCGCGATACGCTGCACAAAAGGCTCACCATCCGGGCTCATATAGATAATTTCATCATAATTTCGTTCGGCCTGCAGTGAACGGATACAATTTGCGATCGGCTCAACCATAAGGACCATCCCGGCCCCACCACCGTAAGCATAGTCATCCACACGCTGATGCTTATCTGTTGCATAGGCCCGCAGATCATGTACCTCAATCGAAACCAGACCTTTTTTCTGGGCCCTCATCAGAATTGAATCTGAGAACGGACTTTCCAGTAATTTCGGCAGACAGGTTATGATATCAATGCGCATGATTACTCACTAAGGTAAAGATCCAGCAATCCTTCAGGTAAATTCAGCAGAATTTTCTTTTCGTCCCGATTAATACTCACAATTATATCATCGTGCACGGGCACCAGAACTTCCTTTTCCTTAAAAAGGATAGAAAATAAATCCTGCGGACCAGAAGTATACACTGCACCGATCACACCAATTCCGCCATGCTGTATATCCTCGGCCGAATATCCTACGATCTCATGATAATAAAATGATTTATTATCCATTGGGGGAAGTTGATCAACAGGCAAATACAGGCCATTGCCCCGCATGGATTCTGCGGATTCAAATGTATCAACTCCTTCAAATTTCACAATTGCCTTATCCTTGCGGATATCAATGGCATCAATAAAAAATGGAATCAGCCTGTTCTCAATCTGAACAAACACTGATTCCATTTCCTGATAATATTCAGGGACATCTGTATCCAAAAAAATTGATACTTCTCCCTTTAATCCGTGCGGTTTAGTGACGTACCCAAGCTGGAAACAGTCCTCGACCCGCATCAGATTATTTTTTCTCTTCGCCTTCTTCTTCGGCTGAATCTTCTTCTGCTGCAGGAGCCTCTTCAGTTGCTTCGGCTGCAGGAGCTTCTTCCGCTGCTTCCGCTGCTGGAGCTTCTTCCGTTGCTTCCGCTGCTGGAGCCTCTTCAGTTGCTTCCGCTGCAGGAGCCTCTTCAGTTGCTTCCGCTGCAGGAGCTTCTTCAGTTGCTTCCGCTGCAGGAGCTTCTTCTTCAGTTGCTTCCGCTGCAGGAGCTTCTTCTTCAGCTGCTTCCGCTGCAGGAGCTTCTTCCGTTGCTTCCGCTGCAGGAGCTTCTTCCGTTGCTTCCGCTGCTGGAGCTTCTTCCGCTGCTGGAGCTTCTTCAGCTGCAGGAGCCTCTTCAGCTGCAGGAGCCTCTTCAGTTGCTTCCACTGCTGGAGCTGCTTCCTCAGCTGCTTCCGCTGCAGGAGCTTCCTCCTCTACTTTATTTTTCGATGCGAGTGCAGCAGCGCGTGCTTCTTTCACTTTTGCCTCAGCTTCCTTACGTGCTTTAGCACTGTCGGCTGCTTCTTTTGCAATACGATCACGCTTCTGCTGAATCTTATTCTCTTTCTCATCCAACCATGCCTGGAAACGCTTATCTGCTTCTTCCTGCGTGATGGCTCCTTTATTCACACCTACCTGAAGGTGTTTCTTCATGAGAATACCACGGTACGATAGAATCGCACGAACGGTATCAGTAGGCTGAGCTCCGTTCATGACCCAGTCAAGGGCACGGTCTTCGGCCAGTTCGATAGTAGCAGGATCGGTATTTGGATTATAACGACCTACTTTTTCAATGTAGCGTCCATCTCGTGGAGCGCGCGCATCTGCAACAACGATGTCGTAGATGGCTTGTTTTTTCCGGCCTCTTCGGGCCAAACGAATTTTTACTGCCATTTTTATTTTTCAGTTTATACCATGCGGAACACGTCCGCGGTTTAAATTTTTGGACTGCAAAGATAGTAGTTTTTTTATTATATACGATTAAAGGGGTAAATATTTTAGACGAAGCGTGTTGAAACCAAAGGTGCTTCTTACATGTATATATTTGTTTATGCGATTATACAATTTTTTAATACAATCAATTCTGCATACCTTTGGTTTTCAACGTAAAGGTGACGAGCAAATAAGATGGACACGTATTCCTATATATCCAACGCTCATGGAAGCTACATTGATCAGTTGTATACTGATTACCGTAAAGATCCGGAAAGCGTAGATGAATCCTGGAGAAAATTCTTTGAAGGGTTCGAGTTTTCACAAAATCAGTCCACCAACGGTGTGGTGGTGGACACAACGCTATCCAATAAGGAGACTGCGGTGCGCAACCTCATTCACGCATATCGCTCCCGTGCACACCTGAAATCAGACACAAATCCTGTACGGCAGCGCAGGGATCATAAAATACATCTTGATCTGGCGACATTCGGACTGGAAGAATCAGATCTGGACGAAGAATTTGTAGTTGGCGAAGAAGTCGGACTTGGTAAGACGAAATTGCGCAACATCATTCAACTACTGGATTCCGTTTACCTGGGGCATATCGGTTATGAGTATATGCACATCCGTGATGGTGAGATTCTTCAGTGGTTCAAGGAAAAATGTGAAAAGTTCGGAGCTGATACTGAGCCTGATCGCAAACAGAAAAACAGAATCCTTCAAAAACTCAACGAAGCGGTTGTTTTTGAAAATTTTCTTCACACCAAATTTTTAGGGCAAAAACGATTTTCGCTCGAAGGGGGTGAAAACACCATACCGGCTCTTGATACCATCATCACTAAAGCTTCTGAGATGGATGTGAAAGAAGTGGTGATCGGGATGGCCCACAGGGGTCGGCTGAATGTCCTGGCCAATATCATGGGCAAGACCTATGAAGAAATATTCAGTGAATTTGAAGGCACTACGGATCCGGACCTGACGATGGGTGATGGCGATGTAAAATATCACCTGGGATATTCCAGCCACATCAATACACCTGCTGAAAAGAATATTTACGTAAAATTAACCCCAAACCCGTCGCACCTGGAGGCGGTAGATCCCGTGGTGCTGGGATATACGCGAGGACAGATAGATGACGAATATGATGGGGATCTTCGCAAGGCGATGTCGGTTTTGATTCATGGGGATGCCGCACTTGCAGGTCAGGGTTTAGTATATGAGATTGTTCAAATGTCTCAGCTGCCGGGGTATCAAACCGGGGGTACCATTCATTTTGTGATCAATAACCAGGTCGGTTTCACCACAGATTATGATGATGCCCGATCCAGTATTTATTGTACCGATATTGCTAAGATTATCGATGCTCCTGTATTACATATTAATGGTGACGATCCGGAAGCGGTGGTATTTGGTGCGAAGCTCGCGGTTGAATATAATCAACGATTTGGCAAGGACTTTTTTATTGACCTCCTCTGCTATCGCAGACACGGGCATAATGAAAGTGACGAGCCGAAATTCACACAGCCGCTTCTTTACAACAAGATCGCAAAACATCCCAACCCCAGGGAGATCTATGTTAGCCAATTGATTGATCGCGGTGATATTGATGAAACGAAGGCTGAGGCACTCGACAAGGAGTTCCGGAGTCTGCTTCAGGACCGTTTAAATGAAGTAAAACAAAAGCCACTGCCCTATAAACCACAGAAGGTAGAGAAGGAATGGGAACAATTAACGCGGGCAAAAGCAGACGATTTCAACAGTTCTCCCGATACAAGTATCGATACCAATACAATCACAAAGATCGGGAAGGCCTTAACCACATTACCCAAAGGATTCAAGCCCCTGAAGCAAATAGAAAGATTGATTAAGGAGCGCAAGAATAACTTCTTTGAACGACAGGAGTTGAACTGGGCAGACGCAGAATTGATGGCATACGGTTCACTGCTCATTGAAAATAAAATTGTTCGGATGTCGGGCCAGGATGTGAAGCGTGGTACATTTTCACACCGTCACGCTTATGTATTTGATGCGAATACCAATCAGCCCTATTGCAATCTGGATCATATCCAGGAAGGACAGGAGCCATTCAGGATCTATAATTCCCTGCTTTCAGAATTTGGTGTCCTGGGATTTGAATATGGATATGCCATGGCGACTCCCAACTCGCTTGTTCTTTGGGAAGCACAGTTTGGCGATTTTGCTAATGGAGCCCAGGTTATGGTAGATCAGTTTGTCACCAGTGCTGAATCCAAATGGCAACGTATGAACGGGCTCGTGATGCTGTTGCCTCATGGCTATGAAGGACAGGGACCGGAGCATTCGAATGCGCGCCCGGAACGCTTTCTGCAGCTTTCTGCTGAAGAAAACCTGATCGCGGTTAACATTACAACGCCGGCAAACTTCTTCCATCTGCTGAGAAGACAGGTGACCTGGAATTTCAGGAAACCCTGCGTAGTGTTCTCTCCGAAATCGCTATTGAGACACCCGGCAGTAATTTCTCCCTTTAGTGATTTTACAGATGGAAAATTCCAGGAGATCATTGATGATAATGTTGTGACGAAGAAATCCGCCAAACGGGTTATCTTCTGTACAGGTAAAATTTATTATGAACTGGAGGAAGAACGGGCCAAAGAGAACATTAAGGATATTGCCATCGTGCGTATTGAACAATTGGCCCCATTCCCGATAAAGCAGTTCGAAGCATTGCTCAAAAAGTATCCCAAAGCTGAAAAATACTGGGTTCAGGAAGAACCCGCCAACATGGGATACTGGACCTTTATCCTGCGTGTATTGCCAGGTCATCATTTTGAGCTTATTTCACGTAAAGCAAGTGCATCTCCTGCCACTGGCTATTCGAAAGTACACAAGGAGGACCAGGCAAACATTATTAAAAAAGCATTAACACTTTAAATACCATTTTCCAATGAGTATAAAAATTACGGTCCCGGAAGTCGGGGAATCCATAACCGAAGTGACCATTGCGTCATGGTTGAAAGAAGACGGTGAATATGTGGAACAGGATGAGATCATCGCTGAACTTGAATCTGATAAAGCTACCTTCGAATTACCCGCCGAAGCTGCCGGAACATTAAAGATCAAAGCACAGGAAGGTGATACCCTGGAAGTTGGTGCACTTATATGTGAAATTGATGACTCGGCCAACAAAGAAGCATCGTCTGAAAAATCGACTTCTTCGGCTTCGAGTGAACAACCCGCATCAGATACGTCAAAAGCAACAGGTGAAGTCAAAGAAATGGTAGTACCCTCTGTTGGTGAGTCTATCACTGAAGTTACCATCAGTACATGGCTGAAGGAAGACGGAGATTTCGTGGAACTTGATGAAATCATCGCCGAGGTGGAGTCAGACAAAGCTACTTTTGAATTACCCGCTGAGGCTACAGGAAAATTGCAGATCATAGCCCAGGAAGGTGACACACTCGAGATAGGCGCAACAATCTGCAAGATAGAGGTGATGGAAGGCGGAGCGCCTGCCCCGGCTGCCAAGTCAGAAGAAAAGACAAAATCCACATCTCCCACGAAGGAAGAAGGATATGCCGCCGGACATGCATCCCCTGCTGCCGCAAAAATCCTCAGCGAAAAGGGAATTGAAACCTCGGACGTTAAAGGAACAGGTGTAGGCGGAAGAATCACTAAAGCAGATGCTGAAGGTGCTTCAAAACCTGCGGCGACTGCCCCGGCGAAAGAGGCAGCCAAACCTGAAGCTCCCGTGACAAGACAGGCTGATGAACGAAATGAACGCCGTGAAAAGATGACAACATTGCGGAAAACCATCTCCCGCAGGCTGGTATCTGTAAAAAATGAGACGGCCATGCTCACTACATTCAATGAAGTGAATATGAAGCCTGTAATGGACCTCCGATCAAAATACAAGGAGAAATTCAAAGAAAAATACGGCGTTGGCCTCGGTTTTATGTCATTTTTCACAAAAGCCTGTTGCCAGGCATTGCTTGAATGGCCGGCCGTGAATGCATCCATCGACGGTGAGGAAATGGTATATCACGATTATTGTGATATCTCAATAGCGGTGTCAACTCCGAAGGGATTGGTTGTACCGGTTATCCGAAATGCTGAGAATCTTGATTTCCAGGGAATAGAAAAAGAAATTATCCGTCTCGCAGGTAAAGCCCGGGACGGTAAGCTGTCCATTGAAGAAATGACGGGTGGTACATTTACGATCACCAATGGTGGAATTTTCGGCAGCATGCTTTCCACACCCATCATTAATGCACCTCAATCGGCAATTCTTGGCATGCACAATATTGTTGAACGTGCTGTAGTAGAAAATGGAGAGGTGGTTGTGAGACCTGTCATGTATCTGGCACTTTCCTATGATCACAGGATCATTGATGGCCGTGAGTCGGTAAGTTTTCTTTACCGGGTTAAGGAATTACTGGAAGATCCGGCCAGATTGATGATCGGCGTTTAAAACCTACTAAATGAATTAACATGCAATATGATGTAACAATAATTGGTTCAGGACCAGGTGGATATGTGGCAGCAATCCGATGTGCGCAACTTGGTTTTAAAACGGCGCTTATTGAGAAATACTCAACCCTGGGAGGCACATGCCTTAATGTAGGATGTATACCCTCAAAAGCGATGCTTGATTCAAGTGAACACTTTCATAATGCAGAACACACGTTCGCTGAACACGGAATAAAGATCAATAAACCGAAGGTGGATCTTGGTCAGATGATCAAACGAAAGGCGGAAGTTGTGAAGCAAACCTGCGATGGTGTTGAATTCCTGATGAAGAAAAATAAAGTTGATGTAATAACAGGCACGGGGTCATTTGTTGATAAAAATACCATCAAAATTACACCCGGAAAGGGCAAGGCTACGGAGATCACGACCAAAAATGTAATCATTGCAACCGGCTCCAAGCCGGCAGATCTGCCCTTTGCTAAGATCGATAAAAAGCGAATTATATCAAGTACCGAAGCATTGGAACTGAAAGAAGTGCCCAAACATCTCATCGTCATCGGAGGCGGTGTGATCGGTATGGAACTGGGTTCGGTGTATGCCCGTATTGGATCTAAGGTAACGGTAGTGGAATACATGGACAGGCTAATTCCAACAATGGACAGCACTATGGGCAAGGAGCTTTTGAAGTCTACCAAAAAACTGGGAATTGAATTTGCACTTGGCCATAAGGTGACGTCTGTGGAAAATACAGGCAAAGGCGTGAAAGTTCAGGCAGAGGACAAAAAGGGAAATAAGGTAGAATGGGACGGCGACTATTGCCTGGTCGCTATTGGCCGTAAGCCTTACACCGCGGGCCTGGATCTGGAAAACGCAGGATTAAAAGTCAATGAACGCGGCCAAATTGAAGTAAATGATCAGTTGCAAACATCGGTTGATAATATCTATGCAATCGGAGATGTAATTCGCGGCGCAATGCTTGCCCACAAAGCCGAAGAAGAGGGTATTCTTGTTGCTGAAGAGCTGGCCGGTCAAAAGCCTCATATTCATTATAATCTTATTCCGAATGTAGTGTATACCTGGCCGGAAGTTGCGGGCGTAGGCGCTACGGAAGAACAGCTGAAGGAGAAAAAAATTGCTTACAAGACCGGGTCTTTTCCTTTCCGGGCATTGGGCAGGGCCCGAGCAAGTATGGATATTGATGGTGTCGTAAAAGTCCTGGCCGACAAAACAACGGATGAAATTCTTGGGGTTCATATTATCGGTGCCAGGGCGGCAGACATGATAGCCGCTGCTGTAACCGCTATGGAATATCGTGCATCTGCAGAAGATGTTTCAAGAATGTCACATGCACATCCAACCTATATGGAGGCAGTAAAAGAAGCATGCCTTGCGGCTACCGAAAACCGACCTCTTCACATTTAATCAGGGGCCCGAAAGGGCCCTGCTTTATTTATGTCCTTAACACTGATATTCGTAATTATTACAGTTGCAGCCAGCATCGCCGCATGGAAAAATCCTGTCCTGATGGACAAATGGATCTTCAATCCATACCAGGCATGGAACAGAAAAGAGTATTACCGATTCGTTACGAGCGGTTTTATTCATAAGGACACAATGCATCTCCTCTTCAACATGTTCGTCTTCTACCTTTTTGGAGGAATTGTCGAGAATATTTTCAGCAGCATATTTCCTTCGCCATGGGGTGAGGTGTTGTTTGGCACATTATATATTGCCGGGATAATTATTTCGGATATCCCAACATTCATTAAGCATAAAACTCAGCCCTACTACAATGCATTGGGAGCATCCGGTGGGGTTGCGGCGGTACTATTCAGTTACATCATGTTTCAGCCCCTTGAAAAATTGTGCCTGTATGGCCTGCCTTTTCTTTGTTTTCCCGGTGTACTCTGGGCTGCCGTCTACATTATGTACTCTTACTTTTCCGGAAAAAAAGGTGCCGGTAATATCAATCATGACGCACACTTATATGGCGCATTATTCGGGATTATCTTTACAATCATTATTTTCCCGTCGATCATTTCGATCTTTATCGAACAAATGAAAAATTTCTCGCTCTTCTAGATGTGGATGGAACTTAATTCTTCCAGGGAATAGCAATAGCTCGTCTGAAGTATATTGCACTCATTTCCCACGAAGAATTGCATGATCTTCTCCTCTTCACAGGTATTTTCAAATTTGGTATCAAACGGTATTTCACAGCCTTCCATTGTTGGATAATCAAAGGGAATCGTCTGCCTGACCAGCACGTTTTTAATTGCAATTGCCTGTTTTCTTCGGTTGAGGGTATTCGATATACCAATGATAACCTCTGGGTTGGTCTCGAATCCTATATTATATATATGATTCTCCTTTTCATTCCAATCCATATTTTCACAATCAATATATAAAGCTCCGTCGCGCATAGCCAGGTATGTACTACGGTACCGGTGACCCAGTGTCTTAGTCTCGACGACGACTCCCCCACTCGCGTCTTCCCGAATGATAAGCGGCGTCTTTACGAGTACAGGGCTTTTATCAGATTTCTGATAGTACCGAAAATAATGGCCCAGATAATGACGTTTCAACAGGTTAATGTTGGTACGGTCAAATGGCAATGCTGCCAATTCCATTTCAGGCTGCTTCCATTCTTCCCATTCTTCCACAGGAATACCTATAAAAGTCAGAAGAACATTATATTTTTTGTCTTTGGGATTCCCATTATTCCAATAGGCCTGCAATGTCTTACCACTTATCCAGGTGAATGGCCTGTAGGCCGCCTGCTGCTTCAGGAATTGAAGAAAATCATCGATAGAATTCAATTTGTTCCTGAAAAACAGACTATCAATTTCATCCTGACCAATTATGAGATAGTCTGATACAAGTTCCGGAGTTTCCAGGACACATTGAGTTACATACTGATTGATTTTACGGGCAATTCCTTCAAATGCCGTACGTGAAAAGTTGCCCCAATCTTTACCATGCCTGGCATAATTGATGCTTTTGGTAAGCAGCGGTGATGCCTCTACCTTGTTTCTGACCCTTGTTGAAAGCATTTTCTGACCTTAAATTGAAATCCAAATTAGCAAAAACTTCCAATAATCTGACTAAGATTTGACCGGAATAAATTAATAATCTCATAATCTGCTCATTAAAGCAGATTAATATGAATCTGGTTTGACAGTTTTTATCCGTGCTATGACTTCTATAAATATGAGGTGTGATGTAAAACCAAACTAACCAATATGAAGAAACAGTTTACACTATGGATGATGAGTTGCCTTTTGTTGCTCAGCGGTTACGCGCAGGCACAGGATCGCACTCTCAGAGGAAAAGTTACTGATGAATCCGGGAATGCTTTACCCGGAGTATCCGTAATTGTCGACGGTTCCAATATCGGAACTGTTACAGACGTAGACGGATTATTTACCCTTGAGGTAAACAGTACGGCTCAATATTTGATATTTTCATTTATCGGGTATGAGTCACAGCAGATACCCATCCGGGCAACGACAGAGTACAATGTGGTCATGTCGGAAGATATCACCCAGTTGCAGGAAGTAGTCGTTACGGCATTCGGTGTTGAACAGGAGAAACGAGCACTTGGCTATGCTGTACAGGACCTTCAGTCTGAAGAAATTACCAGGACACAGCAACCGA
Organism: Cyclobacteriaceae bacterium; assembly: GCA_050289805.1. GTDB lineage: Bacteria > Bacteroidota > Bacteroidia > Cytophagales > Cyclobacteriaceae > JAUILA01. The sequence goes on along the minus strand of JBNKGL010000033.1, from coordinate 7,176 downwards.
ACCTTATCAATGCCTTACAGGGCCAGGTTGCCGGGGTTCAGATCACCAGCGCGGGCGGAGCCCCGGGCATGAGTTCAAGGATCATCATTCGTGGCCTCACATCACTAAACCCGAATGCAGATAATCAGCCATTGTTTGTTGTTGATGGTGTACCCATCGATAACAGCACGGTTGAATCAACGGGCACGCCCCGAGGTATGTCAAACCGTGCAGCGGATATCAACCCGAATGATATCGAATCAGTCAATATTCTGAAGGGTGCTGCCGCTACCGCACTCTACGGTGTTCGCGCGGCAAATGGTGCCGTGATCATCACTACTAAAAAAGGTCAGTCCGGCAGACTGAAAGTTGATTTCAGAAGCTCTTTAGGATTTGAGGAAATCAACCATTATCCGGAATTTCAGCAACGTTTCGGACAGGGCTTCTCAGGCACCTGGAATGAAACAAGTTTCTGGCCCAGCTGGGGGGCTCCCGTAGAAGCGATACAGACCATCAATCCTGAATATCGCATGTATAATACGACAAAAGAGACGATGGAAACGGGTAGCGTATTCGACAATTATATCAGCATGTCAGGAGGAAATGAGAATACCACCATTTTTGCATCTGTTTCACACCTGAACCAGGATGGTGTAATTCCCTTCAGTGGATGGCAGCGTACATCAGCAAAGCTCTCAGCCACAGCAGATTTCGCCAATAAATTTCGCGTTGAAGGAAGTATGAATTACATCAACTCAGGTGGAGATCGCGTTCCGCATGACAGGATCATGGAAACACTGCAGTACTGGGCTTATAGCCAGGACCCACGGGATTATATCAACGAAGATGGATCTCAAAGGACCTATGGAAACTCGAATCCTTTATATACCGCCCGATTCTGGACATATGAAGATGAAGTAAACCGGATCATCGGAAATATTAATTTCAAATATACACCTGCCGACTGGATCAGCTTTGCCTACCGTCTTGGTACCGACAACTACAGTGACCAGCGGACTGAAATTTTACCTGGACCGCTGGGAGTGGCCAATGAAGTGCCGTTAAGCTCAACCGGCTTTATTCAGGAAACGCGTATCAACAGCCGGGATATTAACTCCACTTTCACGATCAACCTTAATAAGGATATCACCGAGCGTTTAAATGCCAACCTTCGCATTGGAAATGATATTTTTGATCGGTCCAGAAATACATTAACAGCAACAGGAAGCCGATTTGTGATTCCGAATTATTATCATTTGAGTAATGTAACCGAGCAAACAACGGGTCAGTTCATTACTCAACGCAGACTAATCGGAGTTTACGGAGACCTTACCCTGAATTACAGTGATTTCCTGTTCCTTAATATTACCGGCCGGAATGACTGGTCATCAACATTACCGAAGGAAAACCGATCATTCTTCTACCCTTCATTCAACCTGGGGTTTGTTTTCAGTGATGTATGGGAAATGCCCAACTTTATATCCTATGGAAAGTTCAGGGCCTCCTATGCTGAGGTTGGTAAGGATGCCGATCCATACCTTACTCAGCAAACCTATGTAACGTCTGATCCTATCAACGGGCAGGTCGGGTTTAGCCGGTCCAGTATTTTGGGATCGCCTGATCTAAAGCCAGAACGCACAAAATCGATAGAATTTGGTGTTGACATGAAGTTTCTGGACGATCGCTTAGGACTGGATTTTACCTGGTACAAGCAAAATTCAGCAGATCAGATTTTGCAGGTTCCCGTATCTAATGCCACTGGTTTTACCAGACTGGTGCTGAATGCAGGTGAACTTGAAAATAAGGGGATTGAAATAGTACTGCGCGGTACACCCGTGAGGACTCCCGATTTTACATGGGATGCTACACTGAACTTCACACGTAACAGGAACCGGGTGGTGGATATTGTAGAAGGAGTGGAAAGTATCGTCGTTGGAAGTCAATTCGGATATGCAGGAAGTTCCGTAACCATGCGATTGGAGGAGGGAGCGGCTTATGGCAATCTCTACGGAACGAGCTACGAACGTTACTATGCCAATGGACAGCCTGAGAATCTTACAGAACTTGACAGGGATCTCCCAATTGTAATTGGTTCCAATGGATTCCCGGTAAGAAATACCAATCCGCTGATTATCGGTAATGCAATGCCTGACTGGACTGCCGGATTACGTAATACCTTAAGCTATAAGAGTCTGAGTCTTTCTTTTCTGATTGACACCCGTGTTGGTATCGATCAGTACAGCCAGTATGACAACTTCTACTCGGCTTTTGGCCAGCGGGCATATTCACTCGACAGAAATGCGGTAGTAGTTTTCGATGGAGTGGATGAAAACGGAAATCAGAATACTGTTCCTGTTTGGCTTGGACAAGGAACAGGTCCGGATGGAGGAAACTATGGCGCAGGTTTCTGGCGAAATTATCACAGGGGTGCTTCAGAGAACTTTGTTCAGGATGCCTCTTTTGTAAAGCTTCGTAACATAAGCCTCGAATACAGTTTATCACCAGCTACCCTGAGTAAAACGCCGTTCACGCGGGCGAGTTTATCAGTTTCTGCAAACAACATTATCCTTTGGACACCCTGGGCAAGTTATGATCCTGAATCATTCAGTGCCGGAGCAGGGGGTAATGCCACGGCATTTACAGGGCTCGGATACCCGGGTGTAAGCAGTTATTATATTACGTTAAACTTGTCGCTCTAAACTGAAAAAGACATGAAATACATGAAAAAAATATCTCTTTTTATGTTATCCCTGGTTTTTCTCGCTTCCTGCGACGATTACCTGGATATCAATGATGATCCGAATAATCCAACAACGGCACCGATGTCTGGCCTGCTTGCCAGAACATCTTTTGAGACAGGCGACAACATTCAGAATGTTGGATCTGTTACGTCGTTCTATGTGCAATACCTGGCTTCTCCAAACCCGGCGAGTTCAACAGATGTGATGGAGCCGGTACCCTACGATCAGACATGGTTTGAACTGTATGATGTAATGACAGACCTAAGTGACCTTGAAATCCTGGCAGAAGAACAGGATGCCAATCACTACCTGGGAATTGCGCGTATACTGAAAGCAGTTAACCTGGGACTGACGGTTGATATGTGGGGACGAATCCCATACAGCGACGCCTTTTTCGCACAAACGATCCGCCCGGAATATGATTCCGACACAGAACTTTATGCAGAGGTGATCAGATTGCTGGAAAACGGTATTACATTACTTAATCAGCCCAATAGTAATCCGTCGTTTGAGCCTGGAAATGATGACTTTGTTTATAATGGCAATGTTGCAAACTGGATCAAGGCTGCTTATGCATTAAAAGCGCGCTATCTGCTGCACCAGAGCGAAACTTCCGGATACAATCCGACCGACGTACTGGCAGCAGTGAGTTCCGGGTTCACCTCACCTGATGACAATGCCACTGTTGAATATTTTGATAATCAGGAAAACCCATGGGCGCTTGTTGCCATCAATAATGCCAACCTGCTTCTGGGAGGATGGATATCAGAGCAACTGGTGGAAGCCATGGACGGAACCACCTTTGGTGTTGTTGATCCACGTATGCCCTTTATGTTTGGCACTACAGACGAGGGCGAATTTGTAGGAACGGAAAATGGAGCTGGTCGTGGCGATGCCCCTGAACAAGGCGCACGTTCTACCCTGGTTACCGGTACGTTTTACAGTAGCATAACATCGCCAATTGAGATCATAACATACTATGAACAAAAATTCATTGAGGCTGAAGCGTCCCTGGGAAGTAATCCAGGTCAGGCATATCAGGCATACCTTGATGGAATACGTTCACATATGGAAACCATAGGCGTGGATGCGGCAGATATAGATGCCTACATCAATTCCCCGGAAGTCTCAGTGGGAAGCGGAAATATAACCCGTGACCTGATACTAAAAGAGAAATATATTGCTCTTTTCCTGAATCCGGAAACATGGAATGACGCTCGCCGCTATAATTATCAGTACACCGATATGACGGTTCCGGCAAATCTTAACCCCGATCTCGGCGGAAATTTTGCCAGGAGAGTCGTATACCCGGAATCAGAAACTCAACGTAATGGCGCAAACGTGCCAGATGTTACGATGCTGGACAGAATCTGGTGGGATCAATAATATTTAAATGATAAGAAAAATGAAAAAATTAACATATATCTATATCGGTTTGTTTGCTTTTCTCATGGCATTTACCGCTTGTGATGAAAATGATCCGGGACCTTCATATGACATTGTTGGGCGAAGTTATGTAACCCAGGCAAGTATTGATGTATCGAATGATGAACCCGACCCAGGCGAAACCATCACTGTTATAGTCACGTATCTGAATTACACAGAAGATCCGGCTCAATCGATCACGCTCATTGCTGATAGAAGCGGGACCACATCGACCGTAGGAACTTCGGACGAAAAAAGCGCCGGAACAGGTGAGATCAATCGCTCATTTCAGTATACGGCTCCGGCAGATGCATCTGGCGAATCGATTGACCTGACTGCTGAATTACGTTCGGAACTCGAGTTTCCTCTCTTACTTCAGGTATCGATAGACGTACAATAATGACGGGGCCGCCTCAGGGCGGCCTCCTCCCTATTTGAACAATGATATGACTCCAGTTAAAGCAGCTTTACTTCTGCTGATTATATGTGCGTGTATTTCCTGTTCCCGTGAAGTTGATGAAAATGACCCGGATTTACTCCTGAAACTGATGCAGGAAAGACCCTCGGAATTTTCAGAGATTTTGAAGAATAAGAATAAATACGAGGTACAGATAATCTATACACGAATTGACAGGGACAGTCTGAATAATCCGTCATTCACTTCCTTCGAATACAATATGGACCCGGATCGATATTTCTACCCTGCAAGCACGGTGAAGATGCCCATAGCATTTCTTGCTCTTGAAAAGCTAAACGAACTCGATGTCCATGGGCTCGACCGGAATACGGCAATGCTTACCGATAGTGCCTATTCAGGTCAATCTGCTGTCTTGCATGACAGCACGGCGGAAAAGGGTATGCCTACGATCGCGCAGTATGTCCGGGAAATATTTGTGGTAAGTGACAATGATGCCTTTAACAGGCTTTACGAGTTTGTTGGTCCTGGTGAAATAAGGAAGTTGCTGAAATCAAAGGGGCTTAATAACAGCAGAATCGTGCACCGGTTGAGTATTGCACTCACTGAAGATGAAAACCGTCATACCAATCCAATCAGGTTCATTTCGAATGACAGCGTCATTTATGAACAAGACGCTGCTTTCTACGAGGGACCCCTTGGAATTTCAACCGGAATCCCGAAAGGAGCAGGTTATCTCAGGGGTGATTCAGTCATAATGGAGCCGATGGAATTTGGGGGCAAGAATTTTATTCCGCTTGGAGAACTTACAGGTATTTTACAACGGATAATTTTCCCTGAATCATTCCCTGAAACCCAGCGGTTCAACCTGAGTAATGATGACCTTTTATTTGTTCGTACCTGCATGTCACAATTACCTCGCGAGACAGAATATCCAGCTTATCCTGACGATGAATATTATGATGCTTACAGCAAATTTCTGTTGTATGGCAGTGATTCCAGCATTCAGATCCCAACCAATATTCGAATCTTTAATAAGATCGGACTGGCGTATGGTTATACGACTGATGTAGCATACATTGTAGATTTCGACAATAATGTTGAATTTATGCTGTCGGCAGTAATACATACCAATGATAACCGGATTTACAATGATGGTGAATACGAATATGAAGAAATAGCCTTTCCATTCATGAAAAATCTGGGAAAGCTAATGTATGAATTTGAATTACAACGGGAGCGGCCGAACCGTCCGGATCTCGCTGAATTCCGGCTGCAGTACAATCAGCTGAAATAACCTTTATGCATGAAACTATGACTAAACCATATCTTCCAATGCAAGCCCTGCAAGGAACGGCTTGTATTATCACAGGAGATCTTTATGATACCCTGAATGCTAAAACCGCTCACGGGCTTGTTCGGGATTCTCAGCGATTTGAAATTCTGGGCTTGATCGATACTGTTTCAGCCGGCAAAGATGCAGGCGAACTTCTTGATGGGCGTAACCGGAATATCCCGATAGAAGCAACGCTGGAACATCTGCTCGAAAAATGTGGCAGAACACCGGAATATGCAATTATCGGCATGGCTACCAAGGGAGGTTTTCTTCCCGAAAGCCTGTATCCAATCATTGAAGAAGTTCTGGGGCGCGGAATTGACGTGATCAATGGTCTTCACCAGCCGCTTTCAGAAATACAGATATTCCAGCAGCTTTCCGAAAAAAATAATGTCCATATCTATGATATTCGGAAATCGAAATCTTTCCGGGAACTGCATTTCTGGAAAGGGAAAACAAAGGATATTCCGGCGCTGAAGATTGCAGTACTGGGGACCGATTGTGGACTTGGCAAAAGGACCACTGCCAAGCTGCTCACCAATGCGCTAAATGCAGCAGGTATTAAAACAGGGATGATCTATACCGGACAAACGGGCTGGATGCAGGGAATACAACATGGTTTTATTTTCGATGCAACCCCGAATGATTTTATTCCGGGTGAACTCGAACATGCCATAGTTTCCTGTTATGAGGATTTAAAACCTGAAGTCATACTGATGGAGGGGCAGGCCAGTCTCCGAAACCCCGGCGGGCCGTGTGGTTCAGAGTTTATTATTTCAGCTACAGCCGATGCAGTAATTTTGCAACATCACCCGACACGCACGCATTTCATGCATCTTGAAAATTATCCGGCTTTTATACCAGATCCTGCAGATGAGATCAAGTTAATAGAACATCTTGGCGCTCCTACCTGGGCGGTTACCCTTAACACCCGGGGGCTTAGTCCGGAAGAAATTGTCGAAAATAAGGCTCGGATAGCATCCGGATTGGACATTCCGGTAGTATGCCCCATAGAAGACGGCCTTGATGATATTGTGGAATTAATTAAAGGCAAAAGAATCGCTGAAATATGAAAATCAGGAAAATAAAGGTGTGGCTGAAAGATCTCGGGAATAAGCGGCCTTATACGATCGCATTCAAGACAGTCAATGATGTAGCCAGCGCATTCGTATACCTGGAACTGGAAAATGGCGTTTACGGGATGGGATCCGGTAATCCGAGTCAGCAGGTGGTGGGAGAGTCACTTGATGATACCATGGCTGCCCTGGAGGAGGAAAACA
>JBNKGL010000032.1:0-37308 GCA_050289805.1 Cyclobacteriaceae bacterium | reverse complement strand
ATTTTGATCGGAATGAAATCATTAATTTATCCTAAAAAAATGTTTCAGATAACTAAATTGAATTTCATGACTTTGTACAATTAGCCTGAAGGCGCTCAGACTACGGTGATTGCATAATCAATGTAGATCACATCTTAAAATCCGTTTACATTCCGGGAGAATAGTAAAAAAAGTCTTGTATACTTGATTTATCCGCTGAAATTTAGGCTTATGAATGCATTAAGTGATGATTAGAACTGTTTATCTTTCAAAACCACCAACCCTCAACTGATGATAAATCTATTCAGGAAAATCAGGAAAAACCTGTCCTCCGAAAACAAAATTGGCAAGTACCTTCTGTATGCCTCCGGAGAAATAATTCTTGTGGTTATCGGGATATTGATAGCAATACAGCTAAACAGCTGGAAGACCGAAACTGATGAAAATGCTGAAGTATTAAACGATTTGAATGGCCTTTATGCCGAATTGAATCAGGACTCGGAACGTATGGATACCCTGTATGCATTCTATGCCGATAAAACCGATGCTATTCAACGATTGCTTGAATATAATGACACGTCTGTCCAGCTATCAAATCATGCATTAGGAGAACTATTCAATTCAATCCTTGAATACAAAAAATTTTCAAGTAAAAGGAGTACCTACCTTTCGATGATAAGCGGAGGTTATATTAACAAAATCAAATACAAGGATCTTATCAATGAAATAATTAAATATTATGAAAGCCCCTACCTGACCTGGTCCACAGAGATATATGGAAATATTTCTGAATCGATTGATTATAGTCAGACTGAAATTTACCATTCAAATGACGGACTAATCAGGCTAAAGAGGGATAATTCGATCCCAAATTGGACGTTGAATAATGATCAGTATAAGTCGGATTACGCAAAATTGGTTCAATCAAAATGGGCAATTGATATTCTGACCAACTTTCTTAAACAGAGTAATTTTATATTTATTAATCTTAAAAATTACAAGGAGTTGAATGATCATTTGAGAAAAGAGATTAAAGAATATACCATCAATGGGATTAATGACTAAACAAATGAGCGGCTTAAGTAATACAAAGATTTTTCGGCCGGATAAATAGATATGAGAACACCCATGATCACCCCGGAAGGGATGCAAAAGCTGAAGGATGAATAAACCACCTCTGGAAAGTAGAGCGGGTTGAAACCACCAAAAAGGTTTCCTGGGCAGCAAGCCTCGGCGACCGGTCGGAAAATGCCGATTACCACTACAACAAAAAACGCCTACGTGAAATTGACAGGCGCATTCTGTACCTGCGTAAATGCATCGATGACTTCAAGGTAGTGGAGTATCACCCTCACCAGGAAGGTAAGGTCATGTTTGGCGCCTGGGTGGAAATTGAAAATGATAAGGGCCTTAAGAACCGCATGTTGTTTATTTAAAACAAGTACTTAACCATAAACTACAATCGTCTGCCAGTACCTTGCGTATCATTTACATTCGTGCGCTGTACCATCATGAATTCTACTCCGGTGTTCAAGCTCTTTAATGGAGACCAAATCAAATTAGCGTGGCCCGATAATCCGGCTTTCATATCATACCCTTCTTTGTATTCTGAAGGATCAATAGAATACCAGTTTGAATTGATATTGGTAACAAGGGTGTTTGACAAACGAAACGCAAATCCACCTCCCAAATTCCATGCAGGCATCGTTTCTAATGTGCCTTCCGGCGTTACAATGGCAGAAGCTTGTGTGCCAATTGTAGCCACTATTTGGCTACCCCATCCGTGTCCATAGCTAGCCATCCAACGGAAATAATGCTTATTTGTACCAAAGTATTCACGCCCGCTAAAGCTAAAGCCCCACCCGAGTGCTCTGGTATTGGGCATTGCACCCAAGCCATCCCATCGAAGTTGAAAAAGCGATGCTCCTAAAAACAACCGTCCACCTGCAGCTGTTTTTTTTGTGATTCGGCCAGCCAAAAGGGGAAATTGCTGACTGGCTAAGCCAACAGTATCCCGTCCATCAACTCCCGGAAACTCGAGCATTTCTAAAGCCAGCGCATACATAAACTTGCTTCCAAGTTTGTCTTCCCATCGGGCCTGAGCTCTTCGCGTTCCGGTTAATGCATCACCTGCGGCAAAATCAATCGTAGTTGGTACGGCAAACAAATCCGATTGCGTACCCCACGTTCTGCCAACCAGTAATCGGCCCATTACTCCATAGATGTGGCGCAAGCGTGGCGCTTGGTTAAACGGCCCACGATCAAGGTTGTAAAAGTCTAATTCAATAAATATTTGATACGGACGCCCAGCCTCTGAGATGCGTCTAATATCAAAATTGAAGCGTGATTCGCGGGCATGCAGGTTCATGTATCCACTTTGCTCAGGACGTCCATCCCCAGCCACAGGGACATTTTGGATTTCATATTGAAATCGATCATAACCACCATCAAAATCCTGGATATAATCCAATTTTACATATCCCCCAATGGCCATCCGGGCTTTACCGCCAAACAATGGCCATGAGTTTGGGAAAGTTGCATCTACCAAATCCTGCCCGGTATAATCAATCATATTATCTCTGAAGTCGCTAATTCGGATCGAATCGGTATTAGCCGTATTAAGCGTATCTCCCGGGTTCCACTGTTGGGCAAAAGTGGGCAATAGTGTGCAAGTGCTAAGTACTACGAATAAAGTAAGTTCTTTCATTATTGTTTGTTGAGATTAGATATAACCTGATAAAACGATTTGATCATCCTCTCACAACAGAAGATAACCAAATTGGCTAGTTCCATCATATTTTACATTATCCCTTGCCTACCCGGTTATTTGTCAAATACCGATCCGGAGAGCGAGAATTCGTCTACCGCCCCTTCGCCCCGAATGAAGATACGGTGGTTGAATCGCACATAGTTGAGTGCTCCAGACGGATCTTTGAGCAATTCGCCAAGGGCTCCCTTGTTCGGCCCTTCGGTGATGATGAACCAGCCCTCGGCCGTGTTGGCCAAATTGGCAGGCGCGGGATCCGCTCCCTTGGTTAATGCGGAGAACTGGATAAACACATATTTGTCGCCCTCTTTCCGTATCTCGATGTTTTGAGAATTGCCCTTGAATACGCCAACGAAGGGGTCGAGCACAGACGGATCAACGCCTGCTGCGACCGGAGACTTGGCCTCGATTTTCGTGAATGCTTTGACCATTGCGTTCGCAACTTTTTTGTAGGCCTCGACTCCCCGATCGCTGTGGACCAAAACCACCACGGCAAAGTCGTGATCCGGGATCAGCTGCAGAAATGAACGCGTGCCGGGCCAATTCCCGCCATGGCTGGGGCTGGTGACCCCGTTGTAGTCGTGGACGAACCATGTGAGCCCGGTAAAGTCGCCGGCCTCAGCCTCGACTGCCGGAGCATGGACATAGTCCAGTGCTTCTTCGGACAGCAGCTGGTTCCCGGAGGCGTCCTTGCCGTCCAGCTGAAAGCGGGCGTATTTCAGCATGTCGGTAACCGTAGACCGGATTCCGCCGGAGGCTGCGGACTCTCTAATCATCGGAATGTAGTACGGCTTGAGATCACTGATGCTGCCTTCCCCGTAGATCGGCGGATGACCCCATGCATAATTTTCAGCCGGAGGGGTGGTGTCGTAATTAAAGGACGACGCATCCATGCCGAGCGGGGCGAACAGGTGCTCTTCGATCAGGGTCTCGATCGGCTTTCCGCCGACATGCGACACCACATGGGTAGCGAAGGTGATACTGGTATTGTTGTACATCCAGGTTTGATCGAACGGATAGATCTGCTGGATGTAAGCCCCCTGGAGCATGACCTTCTCGGATATGGATCCACCCGGAGGAACGGGCAGGAACCCATGATCACCATACCAGCCAGCGCGATGGTGGAACAGGTCAACGACCCGCGCTTTCGAAGTCGCCTCGGGATCCGCGACCCTCCACCACGGCAGGATATCTACAACCCGCGCGTTCAAATCCAGTTTGCCCTCTTCGGACAGCTGCATGGCCACCGTCGAAAGGAAGGTTTTAGTCACAGAACCAATTTGAAATTGTGTATTAGGGGTAACGGCCTCGTCGGTACCTACCTTGGTGACACCGAGTCCGGCGCTGTAGGAGTTGTCTCCAAAGATGACACCGACAGCAAACCCCGGGATGTTCAACTCTTTGATCAGTTCAGCAGTTTCGGCGATGACCGCATCAAAGGCCGCCTGGCCCTCCTTCTTTGTCATGGTCACTTTGGACTGTTGCTTTTTCTGAGCAAGAGCCGGTTGAACTGCAAATAACGAAGCCATTATTACAGTAAATAAAAGTTTCATGTATTGTTTCATGGTTTTATATTTTATATATCAATAATTGAATTTGTCTATGGTTGTAAATAATAAAAGTCGTAGAAAGTCCGGGTAACTTCTGCAATGGCCCGATCACGATCAGCTTCTGAAGTTGTACTGCTTTTGGTGTATACCACTATCGCAAAACGTCGGCCATCGGGTAGCGTTATGAACCCTACGTCATTAGCTACACCACCAATCGTTCCTGTTTTGTGGGCAACCGGCGTGCCCTTTGGCAGAAGGCCTTTTAGTCTTCCGTTACCTGTACGAGTGCGCGACATTGTAGCCAGCAGGAATTCGCGGCTTTTCTCACTCAAGGCCTTTCCGCTGTCGATAGACAACAGCAATTGCAGCATGGCATTTGGCGAGCTCTGGTCGCGTGGGTCTTCTTGTTCGAACGTAAGGTTTCGAAGGGGTTGCTTTGCTGCTAGCGTTGGGTCTTTGGCAAGTGCCTCTGCAAGTACAGATGCATAAGCCTTGTCCGGTAAACCATAGAAGTCCCTTAAAATTTCGCTGGTATACCGATCTACTCGTAAATCTGCAATCCCAATATCTTGCATCATTTTCGTTACCGCTTCCGGACCTCCTGCAAGTTTTAGACAAGCGTCCGTCGCTGTATTGTCACTTAATTTTCTTCTTTCCATAACCTATTTGGTTTTTTGAGATATTTGGACTCCCACTATTATTAAAGTCGTATCACTTTACGCCGGCTTCACCAAAATCATGTGGTACAGCATAAAACTCTTTTTGCCAACTCTCTAGATCTATAGGTACACGCTTACTCTCTGCTACCGGCTCGAAACGGATGGGTTGCCCAGGATTAACAGTATCGGGCATGACTTTGGAATCTTTCACAACAATTACCCCGTTAACTAAAACATAAGGAATCCCTGACGATGGTGCGGTTCCCTTCGCATAGATTGCATTGTCTTTTACATTCTCAGGACTGAAGATGGTGATGTCAGCCACCATGCCTTCCTGCATACGACCACGCACCTGCATGGCTTTTAAACCCATGTCGCCTAATGGCTTGGCATAATTGTAAGAGGTCATGGACACCAATTGCATTAATGGAATGTTATTGTCCTGGCCTAAACGCAATGTTTTAGCAAATGCGCCGGACGAACGAGGATGAACATTTGGCAAGTCTTCATAAGGTGTATTCCTGGTCAGACCCGTAAATGGAATTAATGGCATACCATCGCTACCAATGGCCACCCCTGGCATTTTTAGCCAGTCAACAATGGCTTCCTTTGGCATTTTATATACTATAACAGCTCTGGTGGGTTCTTTTTTCAACATTTCCTCACGGCTTTTCTGTGTATAGAATTCGCCAGTTGCTACATCTTGCACAGTTTCTTCGTATTTGTTACCTAAAGAATTAACCCAAACGTCGGGCTCAAGAAAAACGGCATTTAAAGCGGTTGAACCTGCAGCATAAGGATATATTTCGCCCCAAACATTGAAGCCTCGTTCGCGCATTTTAACCAATAATTCGTGTACCAAATTGTATCCGGGATTATTGAAATGGATGGCAATAGCTGGTGCGCCCAAGGCAGCCGCATTGGCCAACATTTCCTGTATACCATTTACTTCGGCCACATCGTTGCCAGGGGTACCTCTAAAGTGCATACCTATTTGACGACCATAGGCACCTGCTAATTTTTGCAATTCATAAATTTCACGCGTGGATACCCCCTCGCGCATATAACCCACCGTTGAGCCTATACCAATACCTCCCTGGCGTAAACCTTCATCCATTTGTGCTAAAATTTCGTTCCCTTGCTCCAGATTGGGCCTTGTTTTTGACCAACCATCTTTTACACGGGTTTTTAAAGCATCCATGGTATATAAGAATTCCCACTCATTGAAACCATCAAGTACTGCAGCACGTGCCAACTCATGTGCTACGGCAACTCCATAATTTAAAGGAGTATTCCCTTCATGGCGTTTGTACCACTCATCTAATTTGGGTCCGTAAGCTCCCACCTCCAAATCCATAATGGTGGTTCGTCCATCGCGAAGCATGAGGTTATACATATAGGGCTCTATACAATGCTGATGCCCGTCGATAAACCCAGGTGCTACCACATGTTCTTTGGCATCAATGGTTTCTTTACCTTTAATTTCATCTTCGGTAATTAATGAGATTATACCGTCTTTAATACCCACATTTCGTACGGCATCAAAATTGGTTTCGGGATCCATGACACGACCATTTAAGATGACAATGTCAAATTCCTGATTCAGATCTGGACCTTTAATAGTAGTCGTCTCATTGCAGCTACTAAAAAGTAGAACCGTGACAAAAAATAATAAAATTGTTTTTTTCATGTTATAGGGTTGGGCTTATTTCAATCAATTTATTCTTTTTTCAATAATGCTTTTCCGGCAACAGAGTCATTCGTGCAGGCTGGAACCAATATTCGTGTATACCGCATTAACCGATAGAATCTCATAGTGGATATCATTTAATGCGTTCAGCAATCCGAGTAAAGCAGACTGATCCGGCAGCCACCCGACCAGCGATATGGTATCCTGCCCAATTTCCTGGCGAATCTGCATATCATCAATGTAATTTATGAGTAACGGGGAAATCTTACCCGCCAATCGGATCTGGTATACAGCATTTTTAGCATTCATTAAACTTACTGATCGTCAGAACATTAATCTTAATAACTACATACAAGGTAGGGACATACAATGGTATTTCATCTAATACTTAAGTCGCAAATAAGTCGGATTTTTACAGCATGAATCCGGATTGATTCATAACCTGATTAACGGATTCTCCCAGGAATAGAACCCCCTGTGTTGTCTGATTATCGCCAGGGTGACGTGTTTTTTAAAAACGTAGTGAAAAGATGCTCTCACAGGATTTGTAAGCGTGCTCCGGACGTTCCAATAAAAGTTTCTCTATGGATACAGTTTTCCGAAATGAATTGTTAAGCAGGTACTTCGGGTATTGCGCAGACAGAAGTAATCAAAATTATCAAGACTACGGTGGACCACTTCTACTATATCATTCGCGCGAAATCAAGAAGCATTTTATATTTTAGCTCGCGATAAGTAATTTCCTCTTTGTTAAGTTGTGCGGTTTTAAAATAGCCTTAATGTTCCTGCAAAATTCTTATCATCGAGGTGCGATTGGAAACGCCAAGTTTTTTATAAATATTGGTCAGGTGACTCTTGACGGTTACAGTAGAAATATTAAGTTGATCAGCAACCTCTTTATTATGAAGGCCTTTAGCAATGAGTTCAACCACTTCTTGTTCACGCGCTGTTAACATAGTATCATTCATAGCAGGAACATACGCTGACTTTTGCGGTGGAGAGTCTATACCAAATCTGGATAAAATACGGTTAAGCTCATCATTATGTGAAATTTCATTGAATAATTCAGGCATCACTCTGTATTCTTCCATGACCGGCCTGATCAAACCTTTTTTATCCGCCAGCATCAACGCTTCCTCTAAAAATTTGGCGGCACGCTTTTTCTTTCCAAGACGCCAAAATGCCATCGCTTTAAGTAGGACAACGTCTATCCGCTGATAGTGGTTACGAACACTTTCCAGCATGGCTTCCACTTCCTTGAGAACAGAAATCGCTTCCTCAACCTGAGTATGTGAACCATGACTTATCAGGATTCGTAGCTTCGTCAGTTCAGGCACATCGATCAAAAACAAATAGGAAGACGGATACTGCTTCACCCGGTCGGTTTTAGCCCAGCTCAATTCGTTTTCCCCCAGCCCGTTATGCCAGTTGACTCTTGCTTGTACTGACTGGTAGTAATTTTGGAACTTTATGTCTTTCAGTTTTGCAGCCAATTGGCTCATTTGTTCTAGAAATGAAGCAGTTGCCTTTTTATCATTTTTTAAAGAGTTGATGAGAACTAACCCTGCCAGTGCATCAAAATAAGCCCTGTAATTAAACACACCCTCAAATGTCAGCGCTTCTTTTAAGGTGTGAATAGCTTCATGATCATCGTAAAATTGAAAGGCAACATTCCCCTGAAAATACAAACCCCATCCTTTTGCATGTATCAAATCAGAGTCCTGCACAAAAAACAGCAACTTCCTTGAGTCATTATATGCTGATTCAAAATTTCCAGAATGTAAGTGAACAAGAACTTTGCCATGTATGGCGCGTGAATGCATTTTTGACAGAGGATTAAATCTTTCTTCTATCTCTTCAAGGGACTGTAATGCCAGCGTGGATAAGCCAATCATCTGTCTGCTACTGGCCAATACCAATTCCCTTCGTCCGCCAAACATGTAACTTTCATCATGGCACAACGCTTTAGATCGCTCCAGCGATTCTACCGCTTTTTTTGGGTCAGGTTTAACATACGTTAAAAAGTACCCTAAATGGTACAGATATTGCGAAACGTTCTCGTCAGTTGAATTCTCAATGCCAACAGACTTGAGTGTTTCCAGGATGGACGAAAAATCCTCTAGGCCCCAGGTCTCTTCACAAACCAGTAATTCCGTCAGCAACATATCAACATTAGATTTGCGAATATGCCGGGGAATCTTATCAAGCCAGCGTTGTACAATCCACCAACGGCCCTGATCCAATATGCTAGCCCTATGTTTTGTGATCTGCTCGCAGGCTAATTCATAGTTTTTTGCTTTGATCGCATAATGGATGGCTTCTTCAACAAGATTCTTATTTAAAAACCATTCACTTATTTTAATATAAAGCGGGTTGATTATAGTCGGTTCATTTCTTTCCAGTTGCTTCTTTAATATGTCACCAATTAGGTGGTGGAATCGATACCAGGTTCCGTCATCGCTTGTCGGAACTATAAAAAAATTTAATTCCTTCAATCTAGTCAGGAAAACAGATGCGCTCCCTGATTCTTTAAAGACATGTGAAAATAAAGATTCGAGGAGCTCCTCACTGTATTGATCGCAAAGCGAAGAGAGTTGCAATTGCTTAAAAAACACAGGATCTAATTTATCACTAATGTGACCCATCAGGCTATCCAAATTAGTCGACAGGGTAAAGGATTTTTCCTCGTTTCCTTCCAGCCTTGGAAAGGATCCGGCCGCCAGTATGATCCTAATTGCCAAAATCCATCCCTCCGTCCGCAAAATCAGCTCATTAAGTTCGTCTTCAGAAAAGGATTCGATTCGCTCCTTTATTAAAAAATTTCGAATATCATTTTGGTCAAACCTCAGGTCTTGGGCTCTGAGATCAAGCATTTTATGATAGAGCCGTAAACCTCGCAATCGAAAGGGCGGATCCCTGCGCGTAATGATCACTAAACGAAAGTTCTTGATTTCTTCATTGATGATTGCATCCATCAACGTCTGGATTTCCTGATTTCTGATCAGGTGATAGTCATCCATAATCAGCCGAATGGGTTTTGTTAACCCATTAAGCTCATTCACTATTCTGTCAATAACAGCTTCCCATGAAAGTAAATAGTTCTCCCGCTCCCAATTTTTAAACCCTTTTAATTCGGCGCCACTTACTTTACTCAACGTATAAGTAAAATAAGATAGGAAAGTAGATGGATCATTCATGCTTTCATCGAGTGAGAGCCATGCGTAATCATCCTCCTGCTCCAGCCATTGACTAATTAATACACTCTTACCATAGCCAGCCGGTGCCGAGACTAATATTAGCGGTAAATGACTGCTTTTTTTCAATCGTTCAATCAGATGCTGTCGCTGAAGGAGATCGGAAGAGAGTCTGGGTCGATTTAATTTTGTCTGAAGCATCGCGTATGACTGAATACTTAATTTAAGTAAAAGTTTTATAAATCCTTTTGCCTTCCATTCCTGTTTGAAAGAACCATTACCTATTTAATAAAGACCTTTAATTTAATAGAATTTATGCTCTATGAGAATCGATTTAAAATTTTTGATATATGTAAATTTGGGAAACGCCTCATCGTAATTCGATACTTTTAGTCAGGCAAATAAGAAACAACAATCATAGAGAACAAGCCACTTTTCTAATGATGATTTTTGACCTTCCCAAAACTTGTTTAACTCATCAATTTTCATTTCCCTTGCATTATTGTCCATATGCATTGAATTTCACACAATGAGAACACCCATGATCACCCCGGAAGGGATGCAAAAGCTGAAGGATGAATTGAACCATCTCTGGAAGGTAGAGCGTGTTGAAACGACTAAAAAGGTTTCCTGGGCAGCAAGCCTGGGCGACCGGTCGGAAAATGCCGACTACCACTACAATAAAAGACGCCTGCGTGAAATTGACAGGCGCATTCTGTACCTGCGTAAATGCATCGATGACTTCAAGGTAGTGGAGTATCACCCTCACCAGGAAGGTAAGGTCATGTTTGGCGCCTGGGTGGAAATTGAAAATGACAAGGGCCTTAAAAAACGCCTTCGCATCGTGGGCTATGAAGAACTCATCGGCATGAAAGATTATATATCCATGGACTCCCCCATGGCGCAGGCACTGTTAAAAAAAGAAGTGGGTGATGAGGTGGTTGTAAAAACTACAGCCGGTGAATTTATATGGCGAATCAATAAAATTGACTATCAGAGATAACGTCTCCACTGAAACCCAAGCCGCAAACTCAAATACCAGACACTCTTCAGCTCAACATCGTCCGGAGTTATTGGAGATAGTGTTTTTACCTTTGACGGAACATCCACTCCGATGGAAAACTGCATTTTCAAAATCGCGCTTTGTGTATTTGAAAACGTTCGTGTCGGCTGATACTCCAGAAACGGGAAATCCCATTTCGTGGATCTGTAAGTGACAAAGTATGCGCTTCGGAAGTTATCCGTGGGAATAATGAGGGACTCGTCGATACGGCGGATTCCATAAAATGAGACGCCCACCTCCCTTCCCAGGACGAATTGAAAACGTCCGATTGCGGTTGAAATACCGGATTGCCAGGGAATAAGCCCACCATTACCCGCGGTTACCGCCATACGCTGAAGTGTTTTGGGTGAGGCCCAGGAAAGAATGGGTGCGACAAGGAGCAGATCCCCGGGAATAAGCCAGAATGGCATGCGCACGCGAAGATTGTAAGCCGACCTGCCCGGGATGGTGGATGTAACCGAACTGCTTTGGGTGGATGTATTGGGATCGGTAAACTGACTGGTGGTCGGCGAATCCTGGCGCCAGCCAAATTGAATGAAAGCCAATCCATCTCCGGCTTTATTCATCACGCCATCCAGTCCAAGTCCAACGATCAGGTTTGCCTCAATACTTCCAATTATAGCCTTTTCATTCTGATCGGGGCCAAATCCCCCATTAAGCGTACTGGTTTCCAATGATGATGCTGCGCCGATAAATGGCCCTAACTCACTCCGAAATCTTTCCAACTGCCCCAGACCTTCGGACAACCCGGCTTTGGGTGTACTTAGCAATACCTCGTCGAGTAACTCCACGTCAAATTCGGTTTTTGGCATCGTATTGTTCGTACACACATTGAAGGTATCAGGAGAAATTCCCGATTCACTTGAAAGCGGTATTTCATCACCGGTTTCATTCTCCATGGCTGCGCAAAATTGTTCCAGGCTGGTTCGAACTGCTGCGGCCACCACATTAGCATCCTCAGGACGCATATAGGCATCTCCTGTAAGTACATGTCCCGTATTATCCCAGGTTTCAACCTCCAATCCGGCTTCATTGTAATGATCATGTGTACCTTTTCGTTCAGCCAGCGTACCCCAGGTGCCAACCACATGACCGGCAGCAAATGCGTCCTGTATAAAGTGCAGCGCAAAGGCTTCATTGGCTAATGCCGCCAATAGAAATGCCGATTTTTGTTCCTGCGTGAGGTCTGATCGCTTTGACTGAGCTACTGTTTCCAATGCTTTTGTATGGAAATAAGCATACGCCCCCAAGGCATTCAGCGGAACCCCCTCTCCCAGGCTTCGCGTAAAATAATCTTTTACGGTCTCATTAACGGAATTTCGTTCACGAAGGAAATGAACATTGTTTGTCCCTGCTCGTGTAGCATAATCCAAATCTGCCCGTTGCAGTCGTATGTCAGAATTTCGAATCGCATTGACCGTCTGGTCCGGCCGTCTCGCCTTTTCAAGGTCCAGACGCAATCTTTCTGCAATATGGTCCACGTTCAATATCCAGTCACTCATAAGAATGATTTCCATCATTTGTTCCGGGGAACAACTATGGTCGCCGGCAATGGCGGGCCAGGATGCCAGATCAATTACCTGTGAGTTCTGGCCGTGTTCTGGGTTTATAAGAAAAGCTGAAAGCCGGTTCTCGTGACCCATTCGTACCTGCGCCCAGATGTAGTCGAGAATCTTTCTCTTCTCGGGGCTTAATTGCCGGATAGCGAGTTCTGTGATCCGCCTGTGCTCAGGATAAACCCATGCAGAAACCTGACTTGACAATGTGAATACCAGAAGAAATATGCAAATAATAGAACGTACCATAATTTCAGGAATGAAAAAGCGTCGAATAAAGATAGCAGACTCAATATCGCAAACAGATGCAAGAAGAAAAAATTGGTATACCCTCCCCTCCTGGAATTAAGGTTCCAGGTTATAATTTGGAGCTACATTTGCCACTCGTCCTGACCAAAGTCATAGCAAATGACACCCCGTTTTAATATATTCTTAAGGACAATTACATAAAGGAATTGTTTCGTCCCTTTAAATTTTACTGTTATGAAACGGTTCATAAATTTCTTCTTATTAATCACACTGATTTCGTTCACGTTCGCCTGCAGTTCGGATGAGGACGAAGATGAATTAACCAAGGACGGCCCCTTCGCCATCAGCGAGCTGGCCGGTTCCTGGGATGCCACACAAGCCCGGTTCAGTGCAGACCTCATTGCCATAGATATTGTTGAAGATGGAGGATCAGCTGAGATGACTGTACAATCCAGTGGACGTTTTACACTCACACTGGATCCGGTGGATCGCGATGCCTATACGGTTAGCGGTGAAATGTTCTGGGAGAAGTGGGAGGGTAACTATTACTTCGCAATTGTATGGGATGATTATCCGGAGGACTGGGATACCTACGGTCATACGTATAACGGAACAACACTGTCCATTAACGGCGGTGTCGATACAGGAGAATATGACTTCAATAACGACGGGAATATGGAACCCTGTTCGGTCCATTTCATCTTTGAGAGGTCATGAGGTTCAACACCCGGCAAATACATTAAAATGCAGAGATAAATTCAAACGAAAAGAAATATTTAAGCGGAATTCTCAGACTCTCCAATGCCATGCTATATTTGTCTTACGGCGACAACTTCCGTACAAGGCATCATCTCAACAATAAAAATAATGGCACAGATCAATCCGCACATCAACTTCAACGGCAATGCCGAAGAAGCTTTTACCTTTTACAAATCAGTATTTGGCGGCGAATTCGCTAAAATAATCCGCTTTAAAGAACTGTCAGGTACGGAATTTCCGGTATCCGAAAAGGAAGCAGATAAAATTATGCACATCGCGCTGCCCATCGGAACAAGCATTTTAATGGGCAACGATGTTCCGGAAATTTTGGGGCGGACCAATGAAAACGAAAACAGAAGTAAAATTGCCATCAGCGCGGAAAGCAAGGATGAGGCGGCCAGATTGTTTAACGGACTTTCGGCAGGCGGACAAATAGAAATGCCGATGGAGGAAAGTCCCTGGGGCTCCTTTTTTGGTATGTTCAGAGACAAATACGGAATTGAATGGATGGTGGACTTTGATCCAAAATATAACGGACAAATTTAATCGATATAATCCGGCACAATGAGCAATCATATCAACAAGCCATCATAAACCCACTTCCAATTACCATCTTCCCAAACAAATCCAAGACGAAATTTCCCCAAACCTTCACTGCTGGAATTAAGGTTCGGAGTAATTATTTGGAACCACATTTCCCGCTCTGCCTGACCTTAGTTATGGCAAATGACACCCTCTGTAGGATCTACCCTTCCCGGAATCATAAAAAACTATGGTAAGTTGTCATATTTTTTCAATCTGAGTAACTAACTGTATAGAGAAGGGAAAAAATTTATGCTGAATAAAGTGAAACCGGAGTTCGAACAAATCATTGAGGACAATAAATATAAAATCTACAGAATTTGTAAGATATATGCGATCCCTCCCATTGAACCTGAAGACTTATTTCAGGAAGTAACCATTCATATTTGGAAGGCCCTTGCCACATTTGACGGCAGGTCCGGCATATCTACCTGGATATACAGAATAGCCTTGAATGTATGCATGAGATATAAAAACAAGTTGGAAAATTCCAACGTCAGAATTATTCGATTGGAATCGATACAATTTGAACCTTTGGAATCGGCCCCGGATTCTTCCCAACAAGAAAAAACTAAAGCGCTGTATAGTTGCATTCAAACGCTGAATGAAAAAGATCAGGCAATCATAATTTTAGTTCTGGAGGGTTTGCCTTATAAAGAAATTGGCAGAATCACCGGATTGACAGAAAACCATATTGCAGTAAAAATGAAAAGAGTACGTAA
This sequence comes from Cyclobacteriaceae bacterium, assembly GCA_050289805.1. GTDB lineage: Bacteria > Bacteroidota > Bacteroidia > Cytophagales > Cyclobacteriaceae > JAUILA01. The sequence continues at coordinate 22,538 of JBNKGL010000032.1, read as the reverse complement.
AATTCTTTCAGGATGTATAACCTCAAAATTAAGCTCAAATGGATAGTAAAGGACAAGAATTTGAATGGCAGGAAATAAAGGAAATCTGGACAAACTCAGCTCAGATGAAAAAGATCAATATTCAGGTATCTCACTTAATAGAGGAACTAAAGGAGAAAGTAAGTCAGTTTGAAAGGGATTCCATCGAATCAGATGTTGCTGCCCTGAAGACAAACTGGAACCAGTTCAAAGGCATGACAAGTCAATTTGAAAAAGATTCCATCAGGAAAGATTTGAATATAATCAGGGTATTGGTTAAAAGATTTCTAAACTTGTTTAAAAATAATTAGTGGTTGGACGGATGATTTAAAGATTGAAATGTTGGAATAAAATTAACATTCCACCGGTTAAACCAGAACCACAACCTTACCCTTCGCTTTGTTGTCCTCCATATACTGATGCGCTTCAGCGACCTGGTCCAGGCTGAAAACACGATCAATATTCAGGTTGATGTTGCCGTTTTCAATCTCATTTATAAATTCCTGGAGGAGCTCTTTCGACAGGTTTTTTGATTCACCCATGTAAACTGTTAACCGCCCCAGTGACGGAATGTCCCCCATGGGCGTAAAGTCCTTCATCGTCCATTCATTGCCGAGTATCCCGGTCATGCATACCATGCCCTTCGGGGCGATGCATTTCAATGAGTCCTTCAGTGTACGGGTTCCGATGAGCTCCAGGACTTTGTTCACACCATCCTTATACAGGTTTCTTACGGCACCTTCCACCCTGCCCTCGTCAATTACGACATGGTCGGCTCCATTACTGATGAGCGATGATTCTTTATCCGGATTCCGGGTCGTCGATATAACTGTTAACCCCTTGGATTTTGCCAGCTGGCATGCCAGCATTCCGATAGAAGAGGTACCGCCCCGGATTAACAGCGTTTCCCCTGGCTGGATTTCCAGCGCCTGATTCAGTGATCCGGATACTGTCTGAAACATTTCCGGGATGGCTCCCAGTATTTCCCAGGGCAGGCTGCTGGAGAAAGGAAAAACAATTTCCACAGGCACCACCGCATATTCCGCATAGCCCCCATCGAAAAACCTGCCCATGCCGCCCATAATGGCTGCGACCTGCTGACCAGCATCATAGGTTCCCGAAGGATCCTCTTCTACGATGCCGGCGCATTCAATTCCCTGGATCCGGGGAAATTCCACTCCGGGAGAATCTCCCCTGCGTGTAAATAATTCCGAACGATTCAGTCCGAAGGCTTTAATCTGAATAAGCACCCAGCCTGGTTTTACAACTGGCTTGGACACCTCTTTGATCTGTATGACATCGGGGCGGCCGGGTCTTGTAGTTACTGCTGCTTTCATCATTCAATGTAAGCAGTAAAAATACCTTTCAAAAGCGAAGATTATAAAAGTATGCCCCTCGTGGGAATAATGTGTTTAAGGCAAGAATCCTAAATCAAAAATCCCACCAGCTTTGCTTTTCGTTTAAACGGTCTGAGCTTCTTTTTCACACTCTTTTTATACTGCTTGAACGTATTCTCACCAAGGATATCCTCGAATACACCCGAATTCTTTTTCTGGAGATTTTTAAATTTGATCATTTTCTCATCCGCGCTGTCATTCCCGTTGGCAATATCAAATATATCATCCACGATACCCTTATTCGTTTCCTTTAGTTTCTCCTGCTTGTCGGCTCCGATATTGAGGCCTTCAAAACTGTTCATGGCATTGAGAATTTCACTTTTTTCCAACCCCCCGGTCTGAGAATATACATTGGTCATGGAAAAAGCCAGTACCAGGGCCGGAAGCAATAAAAGTCTGATTATTTTCATAGTAGTGCGGTTTAAATATTAGCAGGATAATTTACATACCGAGCCTTATTTCTTCAAGTGTATTTCAAAAAATATTTATCTCAATCACCTGATAATCAATTCTCTCATTCTCATTCCCTTTCTCATTCTCATTCTCATTCCCTTTTCCATTCTCCTTCTCATTCTGTTTTCCCCCTGATTCAAACGGAATTTCCCCAGGTTCAGGCGTTTCCCCTGTCTTCCCACCCTTCCAACCGGCATATTTGAGCATTGTCATTGATTCACTTAACTCAAAATGTCATGAAAACAAACAACAAAACCTTTACCAGAACCCTGATCAGCGTAATTGCCATGATCTATCTGATTGGAATCATTCCCGGCTGGGCCGGACAGTCACTGGCCGATGCCGGGTTAGTCGAAGGCCAGATGCAATTCCTGTTTCAGGGCCTGATCTTTACCGGCCTGGTCATTCCAGGAATATTTTTAATTCGCAAATATGGCGGAATGTCATTTGACCTGGGGACCGCAAATATTCAAGTGGCCATAAAGCAATTTCTCAAAGGAGCTGGCCTGGTCGTGATTCCCCTGGTCATAACATTGGCGATTTCGCAAATGATGGGATGGACAGATATCATCTTCCACAGTAATGTGAAATTCATTGAGCCATTAATCATTGGTTTCTTTGCTGTTCTGCTGCATGAGGCCATTCCTGAAGAACTCCTCGTACGGGGATTGCTCTATGGAGCGCTGCGGACACGCCTGCGAAAATGGACTGCTGCACTTATGACGGTTATCGCCTTTATACTCTGGCCGGTCATCGTAGTAAACATTCAGCATTATGTATTAGGAATGACGATCAACGTTGGCGGGGCCGACTCGATCCAGGCCGGTTATATGATCGTGATGTTTATTTTCGGATGTTTTACCATCTTCCTGCGAATATTCTCCGGATCCATATGGATGGGTGTTGGATTCCATTGCCTGTTTGTATATATCAATAAGCTTTTCAGTCCGACCGATGCCAGCCTGATTCAAATATCAGAAGTTACCAACACATCTGCTATTCAAATCACTGCCATCAGTTGCTACATTCTGATCATCGCATACGCAGGGATCAGGGCCTATTTAAATCGCAGAAATCAATCTGTTTCAACTCAAACAGCCTTATAAAATGATACCCGTAACTGAAACTATCACTACAAGTAAACAAACTTATCTATTTGAAATTCTGATTGTTGCATTAGTTTTTGCAATCAACGAATTGTTCTTTACCTACATTAAATATTCAAGCCAGGTGGCAGAGGTGATCTGCCTTGTGCTGATCACCTGGTTCTTCAGCAAGAGAGGTATTGGCTGGAAAGATGTGGGGCTCAAAAGACCCGCCAACTGGTGGAAGGCCATCGGATACTTCATCGCATGTGTGGTTACGATTGGTGTAATTTTCAACTTCGTTATCCAGCCGCTCTTCCCCCATGGCGCTAATCAAATTGGGGATGGCTCGCCTCTTTCCCTTCCGGAAATGCTTTTCCGTCTGATTGTAATTGGCATAGGAACCGCCGCTATCGGGGAGGAATTGTTATTCAGGGGATTTTTACTGAATAATATCAATGCGCTGGCCGGAAGCAAAACCATGGGTACAATCATGGCTATCATCCTTCAGGCGCTATGTTTTGCCGTTCTGCATTCCGGTGTACAGGGCATGGTATCTGCCGGTGTAATCGGTATTATCCTGGGTGTATTTTATGTCCTCTCCGGAAGAAATCTCCTGGTCGTTATAGCTGCGCATGCGGTACCGGATGTTCTGTCAATCATCTCAGGTTATCAGGCTCAATAGTGATTAATTTGAATAAATTTATCATTATGCAATATCGGTAAATGAAAACACTCAAATCATCCGGACTATCAAGATTCTGGTGGGTACTACCCCTCCTGATATTTGATTTCTTCTATTACTATTTCATTCAGCACCTGGTGGAACAGAAGTCGGATGATCTTCGGGTGGTAATCCATGGAGAAGCACTATTTTTCCTCTTTGTGATCAGCCTGCTTTCCATCGGATGTGTGCGGCTAAGTGAAAAGATCCTGGTAAAATTCAATTTTCAGCGTTTGAATAATCAATACCTGGTCAACATTTTCCTCAGCTTTTTCATCTTTATCGTAATTGTGATGGGAACCCAGGTTTTGGCAGATTACGATGCATATCATGGCTCTGTTGTTTTCCTCCTGAATCAATCCATGATCTTCCTGTTCCTTCACCTGATCGTTGGTAATGCCGCCATAGCTGTTTCGTATTTCAGGAATTCGAAGCGGCTTACAGAGAATATTCTGATGCTCGAAAAGGTTCGAACAGAAAAGGACCTGAAAATCCTTCAACAACAAATGGATCCTCATTTCTTGTTCAACAACCTGAATACCCTCACATCACTCATCCCTTCAGATCAGGAAAAGGCAATCCGCTTCACGAGAAAATTATCCGCAATCTTCAGGCATGCGACCGATTATGCCGATAAAGAGCTGAGTAATCTTTCGGAAGAACTTGGATTCCTTACGGACTACATGGAACTCCTCTCCTTTCGGTTTGGGAATTCCTATATCCTCGAAAGTGATTTATCGGATCTGAATTCTAATGATTACCTTGTCGTGCCGATGTCCCTGCAGGTCCTGATCGAAAATGTGATCAAGCACAATGCAGGCAATAAAGAGAACCCCCTGATTATTTCGCTGAATGCTCATTCGGATTACCTGGTCATCAGTAATCCAATAAAGCCGAAGCTGGACAAGGATATATCCAGGGATGGGATTGGTCTGAATAACCTGAAACAGCAATACCAGCTGATTACAGGAAGATCCATTGTGATTGAGTCTGACAATGCGACTTTTAAGGTTAAATTACCGCTCATTAAACAACTACGGGATGAGGATATTGATCATTGAAGACGAAATACCGGCGGCAGAACAGTTGAAAAAGCTGATCTTATCGAATGATCCCAAGGCTCAGATTCTGGGTATTCTCGACAGCAATTCGGCAATTCTGAGCTGGTTTGAATCAATCGAAAATCAGCCGGACCTGATCTTTTCCGACATTGAGCTTCTGGATGGAAATGTCTTCAATGCCTTGTTTCAGTTGAATTTAACGATTCCCGTCATATTCACTACAGCTTACCACCAGTTCACCATGAAGGCTTTTGAAGCCAGCGGAATCGCCTACCTGTTGAAACCTATTGAATCCGAAGCGTTGCAACAAGCCATCAGCAAGTACCGCAACCTGACCAATGCATCTCAATCGGCCGATCTAAGGCTGCTGCTGGATAAGCTGAAACTAACCGTTCAGGAGCCCTATAAGCAACGCTTTTCAGTGAGGGTCGGACAGGGGATTTATCTTTTGAAAACAGAAGATATCGCGTGCCTGATGATGCAGAACGGGGTATTACACGCTTTCAAGGGGAATGGAAAATCACTCATTCTCACCGGTAGCCTGCAGGATATTGTAGAACAGCTCGACCCTCGTACATTCCAACTTGTCAACCGTAGCAATGTGGTAAATATCAATTACATCGATAAAATAGAGCCATATTTTAATGATCGCCTGGCGATTTTTGTTACAGGGCAGCCAAAGCCCCTGATTACCAGCGCTGCTAAAACCTCCGAATTCAGAAAGTGGCTGGAGGGCTAATTACTCTCATTCTCTTTCCCATTTTCTTTCTCATTCTCATTCCCATTTTCATTCTCTTTCCCATTCTCATTCTCTTCCCCCCGACCGTTTGCACCCCCTGAAACCCTTTGGTAAAAAAACATAACATGTTGTAACATCGTTTACGTTATTCCTTCAAACAATTAGGAAACTTTGCATCTCGAAAAAACAGGACCCATTTCTAATTCTGCCATGAAGTACTTCTTACTGTGCGTATCGTTGCTGCTAACGCTTGCGAAGGCAAATCTAAATGCGCAGGGGCTAAACATTAAGCGTACTTCCGAGCCCATGGTCATCGATGGCATTATGAACGAAGAAACCTGGCTCTACACAGAGGTCGCCAAAGACTTCATGCAGTACTTCCCGTACGATTCTTCACTGGCCAATGCCCAAACCGAAGTCCGTGTGGCGTATGACGATCAGAATATCTACATTCTCGCCATAATGCATAACCTCGGACCGAGGGATTATGTGGTCGAATCCCTGAGACGTGATTGGAGGGGTTCTGCATTCGACAGCTTCAGTGTACTGTTTGATACGTACAAGGATAAAACCAATGCTTTTCTGTTCGGCGTAAACCCCGAGGGTGTTCAGCGGGAAGGGCTAATATCCAATGGCGGCAATGGAGAAGGAAGCCTGTCGCTTACCTGGGATAATAAATGGTATGCGGCGGCAAAGATCTATGATGACTACTGGATGGCTGAAATCGCCATTCCTTTCAAAACTTTACGCTTTAAAAAAGGCATGGAATCCTGGCTGATGAACTTTTACAGGATCGACAGCGAATATGCCGAAAGATCTACATGGTCACCAATCCCCAGGAACTTCAGCATTCTGAACCTTGCGTATAACCGGGAATTGCGCTGGGACAAACCACTTGAAAGTCCGGGCAAAAATATTTCTTTAATCCCCTACTCCTCTTTCCGAACTGTACGGGATTTTGAGAATGAAAACTCGCCAAAGCAGGAATTCGATTTTGGAGGTGACGCCAAGGTCGCCATCAGTTCCTCCCTGAATCTTGATCTCACTGTTAACCCTGATTTCTCTCAGGTAGAAGCGGATCAGCAGGTGACGAACCTCGACCGGTTTGAAATCTTCTTTCCTGAACGCCGGCAATTCTTCCAGGAAAATGCCGACCTGTTTTCTGATTTTGGCTCCGGCGGAACTCAGCCGTTCTTTTCAAGACGTATTGGTGTAACGCAGGACACCTCAACCGGCTCCAATGTTCAGAACAGGTTGTACGGCGGGGCACGCATGAGCGGAAATATTAATAATAAATGGCGAATCGGATTAATGAGTATTCAGGCTGCAAAAGATGAGTCTATCGGTTTACCATCCATAAACTATGCCGTTGCTTCTGTTCAGCATCGCATAGGTCAGCGATCCAACATCGCCGGTATTTTTGTCAACAAACAGGCCTTTCGGGATTCAATCGGCTCTGAATTTAATGTAAGTCCGGACAAGTGGAACCGTACACTGGGAATTGACCTGAACCTGGCAACACCCGATAATACCTGGAGCGGTAAAGCCTATTACCATCGATCCTTTGAGCCCGATAGCCCGGACAGTGCCTATTCATGGGGTCTGAATGCGGCATATGCGACCTATCGGTGGGAAGCGAATACTGATCTCAGGGGAGTTGGTGCCAATTTCAATCCGGAAGTAGGATTTGTGCGACGTACCGATTTTATGCGCAGCCGCGCCACTGCTTATTACAACCTCTATCCATCCACCGGACGTATACAATCACATGCGCCGGGCCTGGATTACGACATCACCTGGAACCAACGATATGGCATTACCGACTGGGATGTCAATATGTTGTACCGGATCAATTTCAGGAATACCTCCAGCCTGAGAGTTCGCCTGAGACGGGAATTCGTATACCTCTTCGAACCGTTTGATCCCTCCGGCACTGATGGCACAGAACTGCCTGCCAACACCGAATATGCGTATAATCTGATTATCGCTTCTTATTCTTCGGATCAACGCCAGCCTTTCTTTTTCAACATTTCCACACGCTCCGGCGACTATTTTAATGGAAGCCGGCTAAACGTTGATGGCACAATAACGTACAGATTCGGAAAATATGGAAATATCGCGATTAACGCTACCTACAACAGGATTCGCCTTCCGGATCCCTATAATGATGCCAGCTTACTGCTCGTAGGCCCGCGTTTCGATTTCACTTTTAGTAGAAACGTTTTCTGGACCACATTCATACAATACAATGAGCAAATCAATAATGTGAATATCAATTCCAGGTTCCAATGGCGATTCAAGCCCGTCTCAGATCTTTTCATTGTTTATACAGACAACTATTATGCAGCGGTCGACGGCAGGTTCGTCGATTTCAGCCGTCCGAAATCACGCGCACTGGTCATCAAGCTTTCCTATTGGTTTAATATATAAAACCCTGTTAATCTGATTATTATGAATTAACAAAAGGCAATGTCTGAATGGCTATCTCCAATTCTTCATTAGTCGGAACGACTAAAATCTTTACATTGCTTTCAGGCACACCAATACTTCTGATTCCTCGTTCAGCTGAATGATTTAATTCTTTACTTAACACTACACCCAGGTTTTCCAGTCCTTCACAAACCTTTTCCCTGATGAACGGACTGTTTTCACCTACACCGGCAGTAAATATAATTGCATCAACCCGACCAAGCGTGGCCATGTATGCACCAATATATTGCCGTATACGGTAGACATACATCTCAATAGCAAGCCGGGCCGCCGATTCCCCATCATCATAGCGTTGGATAATATTTCTCAGGTCATTATCACCTGTCAGACCTTTTAGTCCGCTTTCTTTATTCAGAAGCTGATCGATTTGATCAATAGTCATATCCAGGTGTTTAGCCAGGAAAATAATCAGAGAAGGGTCAATATCTCCACTTCTTGTGCCCATGATAAGGCCACCCAGGGGAGTCAAACCCATCGACGTATCTGCACTCATGCCGTTCTTAATCGCGGTCATACTGCACCCATTTCCTAAATGGATGGAAATGGCATTGAACTCGTGCAAATCTGCCGACAGGTATCGGGCGGATTCTTTCGTAACAAATTGATGAGAAGTGCCATGAAATCCATAAGCGCGCAAACCATTTTCTTTGTAAAAGCGCTCCGAAATGGCAAAGCGGAAGGCATAGTCCGGCATCGTTTGGTGAAATGCGGTATCGAAAACAGCTACCTGAATTGAATGGGTGAAAATCTCGCTTGCAACCTCTATACCCTTGATATTCGCAGGATTATGCAATGGAGCCAAAAAGGAAAGCTTACGTAATTCATGTACCACCTCACTGGTGACGACTACCGGCCTGGAGAACTTTTCACCTCCGTGTACAACCCGATGGCCCACCGCGGTAATTTCATCAGCACTTTCAATTGAACCCCAGACGGGATCCAGCAAAAGAGCCACTATTCTCCTCAGACTCTCCAGGTGATCAGGAATGACTTCCTGAATTTGATGTGTTTTCGCACTTCCGTCCTCTAAAAATAGTTTATGCTGGATTAAACTACTCTCCTCTCCTATTTTCTCGATGGAACCGGATAATAGTACCGATTGACCCGGCATTTCAAAGAGTTGATATTTGATGGATGAGCTGCCCGCATTGAGTACCAATATTTTCATTTGAGACCTTGGGTTAATTGCTTTGTGCCTGTATGGCAGTTATAATCACTGTGTTCACGATGTCTGTTACTGTACAACCCCTGCTGAGATCATTTACAGGTTTGTTTAAACCTTGCAATACAGGACCAATAGCGACGGCCCCTGTTTCACGCTGAACGGCTTTGTAGGTGTTATTTCCTGTATTCAGATCCGGGAATATGAGCACTGTGGCTTTTCCGGCCACTTCCGAGCCAGGAACCTTCTTCTCACCCACTTCTAAATCAACCGCCGCATCGTACTGCAGCGGTCCTTCAATCTTGAAATCAGGATTTTTGGACTGAACAATTTCCGTGGCTTCCCTTACTTTTTCCACATCTGCACCTTGCCCTGATTTTCCGGATGAATAGGATAACATGGCTACACGCGGCTCAATCCCAAATGCACGCGCGGTATGTGCAGTGGCAATTGCAATTTCAGCAAGCTCAGATGCATTTGGATTCGGGTTGATGGCGCAGTCGGCATACGCCAGTACCCGGTCTTCAAGGCACATGAAAAACAAAGAAGAAACAATACCGTATCCGGGTTTGGTTTTCACAAACTGCAGCGCCGGCCGGATCGTATGCTGTGTGGTATGAACTGCTCCAGATACCATGCCATCAGCATCACCCTGGTAAACCATCATGGTACCAAAGTATGATACATCCATCATCGCATCTTTTGCCATGTCCCGTGTAATACCCTTTTCCCTTCTGAGATTGTAGAATGTTTCAACATAGAAGTCAAATTGCTCATGTTGCTCAGGCTCAATGATGTCAATAGTATCACTGGAAAGATTCAGACCCATCATCAGGATTTTCTTCTCTATTTCCTCTTTGGGACCCAGTAGTGTTACATTGACGATGCCCTGCTCTACTAAGATTTCGGCAGCTTTTAAGATCCGTTCATCTTCTCCTTCAGGCAGAACGATGTGTTTTTTAGCCGACCTCGCTTTTTGAGTAAGGATATATTGAAACATCCTGGGGGTCATTCCCCTGGAAACGATTCTGCTGGTCCTGTTTTCCAACTGTTCCATATCCACATATTCATCAAAAAGCCGCAGGCTCGCATGAATTTTAGCCATATTATCAGGTGTGATATAGGCATGGATCTGGTTCAGGGCTGTAGCCGTATCGTAGGTATTTGATTCCACAGACAGAATGGGAATGATATCGGGAATACCATCCAGTAATTTCGATATGGCAGGATCGGGATCGAGGCCGGTAGAAAGGACGATGGCCGCGATCTGCGGATAATTCTTGGACTGATGTGCTTGTAACGTACCCAGGATAATCTCACCCCTGTCGCCGGGTGTTATGATCATGCAATTGTCGGTAAGCTTGGTCAGGTAATTCTGTAATTGCATCGCGGCAATTGAATACCGGTAAACCTGGTTATTGAGTTGGTCTTTACCATACAGCACTTTCGCGTTAAGATGGCTCACAACCTCGCTGACGGTCGGGCTTTTCAGCAGGTCAACTGAGGGGATAACCGCCCGAAGTAATTTATCCGATGGCCATTGACGGTTCATTGCCTCCAACAGCTCGTCAGTTTTTTCAGGGTCCGTCCGGTTTATGATTGCACCGATCACATCATAATCCTGCTCATGAAAACTTTCTATGGCCAGTCTTACGGGTGTTAAAGCTTCTTCCGGAGATCTGCCCAGGTCTCCCCTTCCGATCACCACCACCGGGCTCCCCAGGTTTTTCGCAACCTGGATATTAATCGCAAATTCGAAAGCACTGCTTTCTTTTATGAAGTCGGTCCCTTCGCAAAGTATGAAATCACTTTTCGTTTCAAGGAATTTGTACTTCTGAATAATTCTGTCCAAAAGCTCATTCGTTTTTCCCGCAGAAATCAGCTCCTGGGCCTCATTCTGATGAAAGGCATAGGCATCATCATAGGTTTGATCCAACTGAAAGTGACTTAAGATGAGTTCAATATTCTTGTCTTTTTTGTCGGGATCGTTGCTGGTAATGATCGGACGAAAGAAGGATACCCGCTTTGTTCTTCTGAGTACATTATCCATGATACCCAGGCAGATTAAAGACTTCCCGCAGTGCGGTTCTGCGGTAGTTATATAGATTGAATTGGCCATTTTCGGAGCTGCTTTTGAATCACGCCAAATTAATCAACGAGTTCGCGAAAAACCAGAGCATGACACTCATATTCACATGACTATGCTCATAACTTTATCCTATATACATCATGAATATTGGTCTGCGGCATTTAATACCCAGTCGGTTGACCAGCCAGACCAGGGAACCAAAATCGTTGTTTGTTGTTAAATTCTCATGTCATGGATAGTCATCACCCTCTTATTGCTTTCTCAACCAATGCTGATTGATTTTGGTAAGTCAAAAGAAACTTCCTGGTATTCGGTAAACGATACAGTTATGGGAGGACGATCCGCCGGAACAACCAGTTACGATGAAGATGTACTTGTTTTTCGGGGATCCGTATCCTTTGAAAACAATGGTGGGTTTGCATCGGTGAGAAGTCAGTATGCTGAAATGGATCTGACCGGATTTTCTGAAGTGACCATCCGTTATCGTTGCGAGGGACAGTCGCTCAATTTCTCCATGGATCACCATCAGCAGTGGTATTTACCCAACTACAAAATGGTACTTCCGGCCACAGGGATGGAATGGAAAACGGAAACCTTCAGTCTTGATAAATTCAGGGAATACAGAATTGGCAGGCCGACAGGAAATATTATTTCCCGGGAGATTTTGAAGAAAATCATCCGATTCGGTATAATGACCAATGACAAAAAAGAATGTCCGTTCCAGGCTGAAATAGACTTTATTCGCTTCAACTAAATCAGGAACGACTGTCAAATTTCAGTACACGGTCAGGTACATTCCCAAAGCGTGTAGTGAGCATATCCACCAGGTAATTTTGATAAACCCGCCAGGGACGTCGTTTACCCTGTTTTGGCAATTCATCCTTTCCACGCTCAATATACCCGGATGACAGGTTCAGAAAGCTCTCATTTGTCATCGCATCTTCTTTTACAGGCACCACGACATTAAATCCATTCCGATCCATATAATTCAGCAGTTTGCAGAAGTAATTAGCGGTAAGGTCCGCCTTCAGCGTCCAGGATGCATTGGTATACCCGAATGTGTAGATAAGATTGGGCACATCATTCACCATTGAGCCTTTATAAATCATTGATTCATTAATATTTACAGGCTTATCATTAATGCTTATTCTAGCGCCACCCAACAATTGAATTTTCAAACCTGTTGCCAGCACAATGATATCCGCCGGTAAGGTTTCACCCGAATTCAGAACAACACCATCTTCAGAAAAGCGGGCGATGGTGTCCGTGACAATATCGGCTTTACCTTCCTTTATAACCTGGAATAAGTCGCCATCAGGCACCACGCAAAGGCGCTGATCCCAGGGGTTATATTTTGGGTTGAAATGTTTTTCAACCGGATATCCCGGCGGAAGCTGTTTGGCCGCCCCATTCATAATTTGCGATTTCATCCATCGGGGGAACGCTTTCGACAATCCGAATGATACGATCTGCATCATTATATTGACTCCACGGGTAATTCGATATGCCCATGAATCAGGTAATACCTTTCTCGACAATACAAATATGCCGTTCCTGTTGGGGAGATTCATAATGTAGGTGGGTGAGCGCTGAAGCATCGTAACCTGATCGGCACCCCCTTCCACAAGCGAAGGCACCAATGTCACGGCAGTCGCGCCGCTTCCGATGACAACAATCTTTTTGCCGGCATAATCCAGATCCTTTGGCCAGAACTGCGGTAACACGAGCGGGCCATTGAAAAGCTCTTCTCCTTCAAAATGGGGTCTGTAAGCTTCTTTGTAGTTATAATAACCGGAACACATGCTAAGAAAGTTACAATGATATTCCTCGCGGCCGTTCGGCGTCTCTACTTCCACAATCCACTGGTTCAAATCATCAGACCAGTTTGCACCCAGCATTTTGTGACTGTACAGGATATGCTTTTCCAGGTCAAATTCACTTACGACATCTTTAAGATATCTGAGGATATTTTCACCGGAAGAAAGTGATTGAGGATTATTCCAGGGTTTGAACCGATAGCCAAATGTAAACATGTCGGAATCTGAGCGGATACCCGGGTAGTTGAATAATGACCAGGTCCCTCCCAGTACCGGTCGTGATTCCAGGATGGCGAATGTGCGGTCAGGGCACTTCTTTTTCAGCCAATAACTTTGCCCGATTCCGGAAATCCCCGCTCCTACGATCAGTACATCATAGCTTGAATTCATATCTGGGTGATTAAATCAACCACCGTCATGGCAGCTCATTTCATAAGTTAGACTATCCGGGGAACATTCCATAGACATTCCGGATAAAGGAGTTTCCTTTTTTACATGAAAAGGCGTTTCACCTCTTCACGTTTCATACGTGCGATGGGGACCTGGCTGTCATCCTCCATCAGGAAATAGCCGCCTTCGGTCTTCACATATTTACGCACGTGACGCATATTTACCAGGTGCGACTGATGCGTGCGGTAGAAACGCTGGTCCTTCAATAGTTTTTCAAATTGTCCCAGGTTGCCGGATAGTAAAACAGGAGGATCATTTTCCAGGTAAACTTTCGTATAGTTGGCCTCGGCCTGCAACCGTATGATCTCACTTACCCGGGCAAAAATGACTTCATCCTGTGTAGAAAGCGCTATCCGCTTATCATCGTTTGCCAGGTTGTAATTGAGTAAATCAATTTTCTCTTTTTGGCCACCGGTTTCATCCAGCTTGGCAACCGCCTGAATAAGCTCTTCCGGATCTACCGGCTTCAACAAATAATCCAGGGCGCTATACTTTATGGCCCGAAGGGCATAGGCGTCATAGGCCGTAACAAAGATGATCTTAAAGTCAATGTCACCAGCCTCGTTCAGGAAGTCAAACCCGGTTCCACCCGGCATTTCAATATCCAGGAAAACCACGTCTGGTCTGGTATTACTGATCTTCTCCAGGGCTTCCTTCGAAGATCCCGCCTGGTCAACAGGGTCCACTCCCGGACAGTGTTTGGCCAGCAACCGGATTAGCAATTCCCGGTTGCCGGCTTCATCATCAATAATCAATGCCCGATGCTTCATTATTCCAGTGGTAGTTTAATTTGAACACGTACGCCCGATCCATCCCTTCGATTTTGTATTTCAACAGACGCTTCACCCGAATATAGATTATTAAGATAACGAATACGCTCGTCACTCAAATGTAAACCCGTTGACCCCTCTTTCGGTTGTGACAGCCCGGAACCATTATCGGTGATGTCTATCACGAGGTCCTGTGTGTTTTGTTTGATATCAATGAGTATCAACCCATCCTTACCCATCGAGGCCACTCCATGCTTGACCGCATTCTCTACATAAGGCTGCAGCAACATCACCGGAACAAGTGAACTTGTTTTCACATTTTCGGCAATATTGATCTCACTTGAAAATGAAAAGCGTAATTGTTCAAGTTCAAGGTAAAGCCGTATCAGGTCAATTTCCTGTTGAAGCTCATGGAACTGGCTGTCGGATGCCGACAATACCTGACGCAGCAGCCTGGATAATTTAGTGATATAAGTGTTGGCTAAATCGTTTTTTTGCTGGCTCACCAGGTTTTGGATCGAACTGAGGGCATTGAATAGAAAATGTGGATTCAGCTGGGCGCGTATGGCCTTAAGTTCAGCTTCTGTCAATTGCCTGGCCCACTCCAATTCACGGGTTTGCTTTTTCTGATGGCTGCGGAAGAATGTAAATAGTAAACCGCTTACAATAAAGGCTCCCAGCAACGTCGCCCACACGATCGCCGTTGTTTCCTGCCACCATGGCTTGAGTATACTGAACGTGTAGTTCAGTGATAACACATCCGGCGCTCCTTCATAGGGCTGAACAAAGAACTCGTAATCACCTGGTGCCAGATCCTGGTAAAGAAATAATCCAAACGGATCATCGGGATTAAATATCTGTGGCTCATCATGCAGACCTTTCAGCTGGATCCTGGCATCTTCGGTAAGCTGATCGACTACAAAGTACAATCCGTTTTCCCCGTATGGAAATACCGGATCAACTGGTAATCCACGGTCATTTAATTCGCGAATATATTCAACACTGCCCCAGTCATACTGCGAGGAATCCGGATAGTCATCAAAAAAGTTCTTGAACTGGTACGCAACGAAATTAGTGAAATATTCCGCCGGGTAAAGGTCGGTTAACTCCACCGGCGCATAACCTACCTTCCAGGCAATGGTAAGGGTATCCCCTACGGTTTCATCTACGAAGACATAACTTTTTTCCGAGCCTGGTGAAGAGCTCATACTGAATCCGTTCATCTGTGCCTCCGGACGGTTAATATATTGAACTTTGTTGTTGATGATCAGTGCTATATCAGTGGATTTAATTGAATCTGTGATTACGCCAAGAGCGCTTCCTTCAGGTATTACAAGATTAAGAGGGAGGTTTGTTTCCGGATCGAACCCGCTGCACAGGCTATCGATAGGATATGTCTTGTTGTCTTCATATACCCGGATCCCAATCTTCAGATTACCCTTTTCAACAAAATGAACCTGGGCACTAAGGCTTTGAGCCATGAAAAACCAAAATATAATGAGTAACTTTTTCATTTTTGAATAAGTTGTATCCGGACCGGCTGGCCGGCAGGATGTGTGAAAATATTGTTTTTATTTTATTTCTGCTTTGTGAAGTAATTCCTGTCCGTAAACGGAATGCTGAACTTCAGATGATAGGGCATCATACATTTCTGAATAATCATCCGGGGTAAGTTGCGTCTCCATGAGGCAGAAATTTGGTAACAGTGCCGCTATCACATGGTCATGATGGACTGAGACATATTTTTTAAGGAGCGCTACCCTGTCGGTCTCAAGAATTTGATTGAGACGTAGTGCGATCTCCTGAGCCTTGTCGTCTTCTCCTGCTTCTTTGTACAGGTCATAAGTCCGTTTCAGATTATCCCATTGCTGCATGAGAATATTATCTTCTTCAAGGTAAGCTTTCAGAACCTTGTTGGATTTTGACCCATACACCCGTATGCTGTCCAGGTGAAGCGAACCACCTTGGATTCGTATGGTTCCATTCTCCAGCATAAACTCCGTAAGCTTTTTATTTACACCTTCTTCATTGGCATAGAGGATCTGAAGGAAGTACGGCCGTTCGGTATATCCCGAAAAGGTAAAGCTGTCGTACGCGGCATGAACAGTGTCAATCCTGGGTCCAGACCCTGAATCAAAATGCAACAGAAGCAGGGTGGCAGAGTCCAGTCCGTCAATGTTACCGTTTACCGTATAGGAAGGTTGGGCATGACAAAAGCGAACAAAGAAAAGCGTAAGTGATAGTGCCAGTGTTAGTTTGATCGTATTCATAGCTTGTTTTTTCTTCAAATGAAGTGCAAACAAGTGAGTTGAATTCAGGTGAATGTATCATTGGCGCATGAGAATGTATATCCGGAATATATTAACAAATTTGTCTTATGTGCTTCAAAGCAACTTCCGGTAAAATTAAACGTGTAACTTAATAGTACATGGTCCGGATTAATCCCGGATGTAAATGGCCTTAGTGGAATTAAAGCAAATGAAACATGAGCACCATTGACAATTCCGTTGAACAAAATAAGCTCGGCCAGCTACTGCAGACCAATTCCCTGGTAAAAGTAGCCGAGATAGTACTGCTCTTTTTTATCGCATTTGCGATACTAAAAATATCAGCTCCATTCGCAACAGATAACCCCCTGTTCATGCCACTCGTGGTTGGCGCGGCCAATATTCTCATGATACTCTACATCTGGGCAGGACTTAAACTTCGCGGAGAAAGCTGGAAGGATTTTGGCCTTACTTTTAAACACTTGTCATGGAAACAGGGATTGAAGACAATCATGCTTTCTCTTCTTGTAGCTTTGTTAGGCGCTGCAGGGTTTCTGTTTGGCAGCGTTGTTATGGCAAATATCACGGGTATCCCCGAAGCGGCTGACATGACAGGGTATAATTACCTCAAAGACAATTTTCCGATGCTCCTCCTAACCCTGGGAGGAGTTTACCTGTCCTCTTCATTCGGAGAAGAGGTAATTTACAGGGCATTCCTGATTAACAGGATTTCCGAAATCGGAAAAAAGTCAAAATCAGCCACGATCGCAGCTGTAATTCTAAGTTCCATAATTTTCGGACTGATTCATTACCAATGGGGACCCATGGGGATGGTGCAGACGGGTTTTATGGGTCTGGCCATGGGCATATGCTATATCTGGCTAAGGAAAAGGCTATGGATCCTGATTCTGGCACATGCGTATTTAGATACAATTTTACTCGTCCAATTATACCTGGCCAGCAATTAAAAAACCATCCTGTAAAGCATCAATTAGCTCAATTTGACCATCAAGAGACATCAAACTCTGTCAATTTTATTCATTCACTTACATGGCCGGTTTCTTATTGACGATATTCGGTATTGATTATCGCTATGTTACCATTACCTGCTAAGCGACTGCTGCGTATACTGGGAATCCTGTTGGCTGTAGTATCAGCCACCATTTCCGCAGTGATCAGTGTGCTGTATTTTCAGCAGGATAAACTCGTTTCCCAGCTGATTGAACAACTTAATCAGGATTTCCACGGACGCATTGAAATTTCAGGTAGCCATATTTCCCCATTCCGACAGTTTCCGTACATTTCTGTCGACCTTGAAAATGTTAAAATATTTGAAACCAAGGAATTAACCAGTGAGATCCTTGTTGAGGTCGCAGACGTTTACGTTGGGTTCAGCCTTTCCGACATAGTGAATAATGAAACTGAAATTCGGAAAATCACTTTCGACCAGGGATTTATGAGCCTCGTTCAGCATACTGATGGCTCATTCAATATTGTGAATGCCCTGTCTCCTGAAACAGATGAACCCACCACCGATGAAGAAGACTTTCACCTGGCACTCAGCAATGTTGAACTGAAAAATATCGACCTTCTTAAATTTAATGAAGCCACAGGCGTGCTGGTGGAAGCGTTTATTGAAGATGCAAGTTCGGGTTTCCGAACCACCGGAGATTCACTTGAAATCTCCCTTAAAAGTCGTTTTCTCTTTAACCTATTGCTTGAAAACGATACTTCCATACTCCATGATAAACATGTGGAACTGGATACTAAATTATCCTACCATTATGATAATAACCTGCTGAATATCAGAAAGTCAAGTGTACTCATTGAGAACGCCTTGTTTATCATGGAGGGGTCGGTTGATGTTGACAATGATATGCTGCTAGACCTTAATTTCACCGGTAATAAGCCAAATTTTGACCTCTTTCTTGCCTTTGCACCACCAGAATTACTCCCCCTCCTTAACCGCTATGATAACGGTGGACGGATTTATTTTGATGCCAGTGTTAAAGGGCCTTCCATCAACGGTTACTCCCCATTTATTAATGTAAATTTTGGATGTGAAGAGGCATTTGTTCAGAATACAACTGCAGGTAAGGGCGTCAATGATCTTTTCTTCAAAGGGAATTTTACCAATGGCGAAAAGCGTGATCCCTCGACAATGAAACTTTCAATCCAGGATTTTTCTGCACGGCCTGAGACCGGTGAATTTAAAGGCAATGTAGTGGTTAGCAATTTCGATTCACCGGAGATTGATATGCAGGTAACGTGCAATTTCGATCTTGACTTCCTGGCCGATTTTCTGGATATCAATAACCTTCAGGATGTTACCGGAAGTGTTTCTCTTCAAATGAACTTTCATGATATCATTGATATAAGCCAGCCGGAGAAAAGCATAGAAAAACTGAATGAATCGTATTTTACCGAACTGAAAGTCAGTGACTTAAATTTCAATAGCACAGCGTATGACCTTCCTGTGAGCGATGTTAATATACATGCGGTTATGGACGGGCATCGTGCTGTAATAGACCAGCTTGACCTGAAAGTCGGGGGTTCAGACTTATCAGTCAGTGCGGTTGTTTCAGACCTTCCCGCCATCCTTCATCATACGGATATTCCCGTGGAAGCAGTGCTGGACATCAAATCGACATTGGTTGATCTGCGGGAGCTTACGCAGGCGAGCGACTCAACTGGAGTGGATGAGAGGATTACGGATCTTTCAATGAAGCTCAGGCTTAACAGCAGCGCGCGCGCTATCACCGAATCGGAATTTCTACCTGTTGGTGAGTTCTTCATCGAACAACTCAATGCGCAGTTTTCTCACTATCCTCACAAGCTCCATGATTTTCATGCCGATGTAATGATCAACCCAAGAGACTTCAGGGTAATAGACTTTACCGGAATGATTGATGAAAGTGACTTTCATTTTAACGGAACATTGGAGCACTATGATCTCTGGTTTATGGAAAAGCCCGAAGGCAGGACCGTACTTGACTTCACCCTTGATTCCGATCTGCTCCAACTCGATGACCTGTTCTCCTACAGGGGCGAGAATTATGTGCCGGAAGATTATCGCCATGAAGAGTTTCGCGATCTCAAGCTGCATGGTACTGCAGCACTTGAATTCAAGGAGAAGTTAGTCCGGTCTGATATTAAAATCGATCGTTTAGACGCCGGGATGAAAGTCCATGATATGCGATTTGAGCAATTTACCGGACGGTTCATCATAGACAGCACCCGGCTGGAGGCAACCGGGCTAAGCGGACGCCTTGGGAATTCCGATTTCAAGGCTGATCTGATCTATCATTTTCATTCGGATTCGTTATCTCATACATTTTCCCTGCGAAGTAAACGCCTCGATTTTGACCAGTTATTCGCCTACAATCCACCACCCGTCAATATGACGCCGGAAGATCATGAAGCGGGTTTCAATATTTTCGAGCTGCCCTTTTCAAACATGAAATTTGATATGAAAATTGGTCAAATGAATTATCACCGGATTCGTATTGATGATTTCAAAATGAGCGGTAGAATGCAGGCCAATCATTACATTTTCCTCGATTCGATGACTCTTCATACTGCCGGCGGAAAGGCGAATCTCAGCGGTTATTTCAATGGGTCTGATCCCGCGAAGATTTACTTTAGTCCGGATCTTACGCTTGAGGCAATCGACCTTGATCAGCTGTTATTCAAATTCGAGAATTTTGGCCAGGACCACCTGGTATCTGAAAACCTGCACGGTCAGCTTTCCGGGAAAATTTCTGGAAAAGTTCATATGCATGCAGATATGATACCCATTATTGATGATTCTGAAATTCATATGGATATTGCCGTTCACAACGGCAGCCTAAATAATTATGCGGCATTCGATGCACTCTCCGACTATTTTTCTGACAAGAATCTTAATCAGGTTCGGTTTGACACGTTAAAAAATGTGATTGATCTGAAGGACGGCCAGATTTCAATACCGGCAATGAACATCAATTCAACGTTAGGATATTTTGAAGTGTCAGGAAAGCAGGCCACTGATCTTAAAATGGAATATTATCTGAGAATACCGCTCAAAGTCGTTACAAAGGCTGGCTTCCAAAAATTGTTTGGGAAGAAAGACCAGGATAACACCGGGCAGGTAGATGAAATTGAATTCCGCGATGAAAATAAACGAACCCGGTTTGTGAACATTAAAATCGAAGGCACTCCTGATGAATACCGAATCTCATTGGGAAAGGATCGGGCAACGGCCGCCGGTTCCAAATAACCTGACGATTATTAGCCAATCCGTGCTATTTTAACGATATCCTGGATATCAATTCGGTAGGTCCCCCATCTGCCACCCTGAACAATCAATGCCGAGGGCAATGCCGGTACAACGACAGTTCCATACTCCTGCTTTTCTGAAGCACTGGTATCATGACTGGCAAGCACCACTTCAATAATGTCACCATTGTTCTTGATCAATTGCAGTTTCGAACCAACTGGGATTTCACTAATGGTTTTATCAACTTCTTCCTTTGTCATAATTGAATCTTGTCTTTATTATTCAACAAGCAAATGGCATATGATGTTTCTGTTTTAACCGGACCTTTACACATGGACCGTACCTAAAGGCACGAGCTTGTTGTAAAATCCTATTTGCCGCCAATGCGCCGTACCTTGCACTCCATGCCGACCATGGAAGATTCCCGAAGGAACTCTATTCCCTATTGCCCGACTGGTCGTAGATTCCTATCTACGACCTAAATACACAAAGCACATAGTGGTTAGCAGATAACCTAGAAAGATCGTGCCAAAGGCACGTGACATATGTAGATAACAAGCATTGAAAAAAAGCGTGCCATAGGTACGCGCCATGCCGACCATGAAGATTCCTGAAGGAACTACCTATTCCCTATTGATCATTCCTTGATCATACGCCGTGCCTTTCAGCTCTTGATCGATCAGGGCAATAACCTGATCTATTTCCTGCAGCGCCTTGCTGTATATGGAATCTTTCCACTGCGATATTCCGATAATTTCAAAAAAGATGTTTTGCAACTCTACGCTGAATAGCGCTTCCGGCTTGAGAACCTGAAAGTCGGTATAGTTGATAACTCCTTTCAATGCTACTGAAACTTCGCTGGTAATTAGCTCCCAATGCATTTTCTCCAGCTGGTTGGCAAAGTTGTAAGTGGTTTCCAATTGCTGTAGGGCCCCGGTTATTTCTGCATTCTTAAGGAGTTTTAGTTGTCCGCTGTTCGCCAGGGTTTCGTAAATCGTTCCGCTGCGGTGGAAATCCGAGTACTGAGAAAGTCCCATTGCAAAGAATGCCAGTGAATCGGTCTTGGTCCGATCCCCTGCCGAGATTATTTTGCTGGCATACTGGTAGATTGTTGAATAGTACGAATTAAAATCCTTCACTTCGCGCAGCTCTTTGCGGTCGTCCAAAACCTGCTGGCGGATGTTCTTGTATGAAATCAGCTCTTCATTCCTTTCAATACGTGAGTCGTTCCAATTGTTGATTTGCAGGGCAATCAGAATCCCGATTACCACAAGAAAGATCTCTCCGATCGCATAAAATACATACCTGCCTATTTTGTTTTCTGCCAACAGGCGTCTGCGGATTCTTTTAAGAAGGGTCAGCCCGATGAAATTCTTCGTATTTTTCTCTTCGGATTTCAAAACCTATAGATATTGGTTTATTACCGATAATTTAGCGGAAGGTCTTTAGGTTCCCTATGACAGATATCATGGTTTATTGCTTTTCCCCAGACTTAACGGACTGATAATCATCATATTTTTGTACCGTACCTGACGGCACGGGAATAAAAATTGAATCCAATTTCTACCCATAGCATGTCCCTACGGGACAGAAAACCTGGTCAGCTGTTTCCTGTTCGCTGTTTGCTGCCTATGCGCCGTCCCGACGGCACGGAAATAAAAATCAAATCCAATTTCTACTCATAGCATGTCCCTACCCCGAAAGGATGCCCTTCGCACAGGACAGAATACCTGTTTGCTGTTCGCTGTTTGCTGTTCC
>JBNKGL010000031.1:0-37659 GCA_050289805.1 Cyclobacteriaceae bacterium | reverse complement strand
ATTCAGGGAGTTTTGCAGCCGCGAACCCATCTACGGATTTGGTGATCTCCAGGTGAAACGAATGCTGGATGAATTAACCAACAGCCACTAGTCATTCGTAACTCAAGGTTGGTATTTGCCATGAAATAACATCCCCGTAACTGAGTAAAATCATACTGATCCTGAGCAAATCAACCGCGGGATATCGTTATTTTTAGTATAACAAAGATTTCTTCTCATCAAATGGCATACATCGATTATTATAAGATCCTTGGGGTAAAAAAGGATGCTTCCCAGGATGAAATCAAGAAGGCCTACCGCAAGCTGGCCCGGAAGTATCACCCTGATGTGAATCCGAATGATAAGGAGGCGGAAACCAAATTCAAGGAAGTAAATGAAGCCAATGAGGTATTGAGCAATCCTGAGAACCGTAAGAAGTATGACGATTACGGAAAAGACTGGAAGCATGCCGAAGAATTTGAAAAGGCGAAACAACAGCAGCGACATTACCAAAGCGCACCGGGGGGTGGATTTGAAGGATTTGGTGGATTTGGCGGGGGCTATTCTGAAGGTGATTTTTCTGATTTCTTTGAATCGATGTTCGGAGGACGCTCCTCCTCGAGAGCGGGCTCGCGTGGCGGCAATGTCAAATTCAGGGGACAGGATTTCAATGCTGAATTACACCTTGACCTGAAGGATGTTTATCAAACGCATAAACAAACGCTCACCGTCAATGGTAAGAACATCCGGATCACCATACCTGCCGGTGTCGAGAATGGCCAGGTAATCAAAATCAAGAGCTATGGGGGAGAAGGCATTAATGGCGGTCCGAATGGGGATCTCTACATCACGTTTGTCATCAGGAACAACACCCGGTTTAAGCGGGATAAGAATAATTTATACATCACTGTGGATTTGCCGCTATATACCGCCATACTGGGTGGTGATTTGGTAATCGATACCTTCGACGGTCAGGCCAAACTGAAAGTGAAACCCGATACCGCCAATGGCACAAAGGTGAAACTTAAGGGCAAGGGGTTCCCGGTTTATAAGAAAGAGGGCCAGTTCGGTGATCTGTATGTCACGTATCAGATCAAAATTCCCACGAACCTCACAGCAAAGGAAAAAGAACTATTTCAGGAGCTATCTAAACTCAGGTCATCATGAAAATGGAAAATTACATCCCACTCGTGCAGATATGCCAAAGCCATGAAGTTGAAATATCCTTTTTCAATGAATTAGACCGAATTGGGCTCATACACCTGGTGGTTATTGAGCAGGCGAGCTATGTTCATCACGATGAGCTTCCCGATATTGAAAGGATTATCCGACTGCACCATGAACTGGAAATCAATATCGAAGGTATTGATGTCGTCTTCAACTTGCTGCGTAAAATCGAAGATCTTCAGGAAAAACTGACAGAAACGAAGAACCGGCTGCGGCTCTATGAAAACAATTGACCTGCGGTTATTCCGTTGATCGCTTTTTAAAGATCCGCTTGGCTAAAGAAACAACGGCAAGAGCGACACCGCCTACTACCAGCCCTACGATCATTTCATTCAGGATTACCGGCAAATGGGGCATGTAGTCATGAAGGAAATGCAGGTTGTGCACGAAGATGCCGCCAGATACAATCACCAGTGCGATCGTACCGATTACGGAAAGCGTCTTGATAACGATGGGCAGCGCACGTACCAGCAGCTTTCCGATCTTGTCTGAGAAGCTGTCGGTCTGCTCATTGAGGTCGATCAGCTTAATCCCGAAATCATCCATACGAACGATCAGGGCAACGATGCCATATACACCTATCGTAGCGACAATCGCGATAATGCTGACAACCATGATCTGAGTGCCAATCTCTTCCTGGACCACCGTTCCCAGGGTGATGATCACAATCTCGATGGAAAGGATAAAATCCGTTACGATGGCAGACCGTATTTTGTCTTTTTCCATTTTCAGAATTTCAGCCTTCGTTTGTTCCTTTTTTACTTCCACTTTAGGTTGATCATGCTTATGTGGAAAGAAGAATTCAAAGATCTTTTCTGCGCCTTCATAGCCAAGGTAAATACCACCCAGCAGCAAAATAACCGTTATTGCGATGGGCACAAATGCACTCAGCAGAAAGGCAACCGGGAGTATCATGAGTTTATTAAGCAAGGAACCCTTGGTGATAGCCCAGAGGACCGGAAGTTCCCGGGAGGAAACGAAACCCATCGATTTTTCGGCATTTACCGCCAGGTCATCTCCCAGCAGGCCTGCAGTCTTTTTAGCTGCCACTTTACTCATCGTGGCAACATCATCCATCAGGGTTGCGATGTCATCCAGTAACGCAAAAAAGCCAGAAGCCATTGATTATTGTTTTGATTCGGAATTCTAAAAATACAAATGTATTAGTGAATGCATAATATGCACGGGTGCATTTAACTAATATTTAGTGCTTGAAAACAAAAAAGTCTCCCCGCTGTGGGGAGACCCGTTCATTAAAGCCAAAGTTTTTCTCAGGCGTGTTCCTTCTGAATAAACTCCATGCCGAGTTCCAGCATAAATCCGAATTCGTCAAATATTTCTGTTTCGGAAGTTATTTTGCCGTCCTTGAAAGTGAGGAAGGACATGAAATTAATAGTGACGTCATTATTCGTGGCCGGAATTTCACCATAAGCTCCGGTGTGCTTTCCGGTAAGCTTTCCATGACATCCGATCCTGTCATCTTCTTCGGTCATTTCAAGCATCGTGAACTTTGTATCTGTAATGACCGACATATAACTCCGCGCCATTTCAAAATAATTTGCTTTGCCTTCAACCGTAATTCTGGGTCCGTAATACGACATGGTCTCATGATAATACGGTATGGCAGCATCGAGGTCGCGCTTGTTCCATATGAGGTCCATCACATTCAGCAGGGTTTCTTTATTCGGTGACATAAGTGGTTGGGTTTGGTGGGTTAAAAATTGTGCAGAATAAGTTCGTCAAAATTCTTAATTTTTACAAGTTGAAATGAGCAGAGAAAAGGGAATAGAACTACTGACTATCCCAAAGGGATCCCTTCGGGACTGACTACTGACTACTGACTACTGACTACATATGAAGTATATTTTGTTTTGCCTCGTGCTGCTATCCTGCCAATCCTATCAACCCCTGTTCACAGAAACAGGATCTGACTGGAGGGAAGGAGGGAATGCTACCTGGGAGTTCACCCGGGGAGAGATAATCGGCATCTCCAATAATACGGAGGGCTATCTGATGACCACAGATACCTACAAGGATTTCATCCTGGAAATGGAATTTTTTCCCGATGATTCCATCAACTCGGGAATTTTCATTCGCTGTAAAGAGAGTGCCCTCAGCTTTACCGATTGCTATGAGATCAATATTTGGGATCTTCACCCCAACCAGGAATATCGTACCGGTGCAATCGTCACCCGCTTCAAACCACTTGCGACAGTTCACACGAACAACCAATGGAACAGCTATAAAATTGAAGTTCGGAAGGATCGCATCAGGGTATGGATTAACAAGCGACTCACGGCTGACTTAATTGACAATACCTTACCGGAAGGTTATATCGCGCTCCAATCCTATGGAACGGGAATGATCCGTTTCAGAGATGTCAGGTTAAGAAGGGTGGATTGATTCATCCGCCATAGAATCCAGTCTTTCTTGCCCATACTACCCAGAATTAGTCAGTATTCTTTTTTACGTTTTCGCTACATGTGGCGATGTGCATGGTTTGGCCTTTAGCTAACTTTTATTATGCTGAAAAACTCCCAATTGAGTTTACAGCAATAAAATATCAGGGGCAGGCATTTGCATGGTTTTTAGTTTGCGTTAAATGTCTGTTCCTGTCCTATCTTTCTATTTCATACAGAATCGTGTCAGGATCGAAACCTTCGGGCTGAATATTGCCAACCCTTTGCATCCCCAGCTTTGAAAGAAGATGTTGTGATCTCATGTTGCTTTCACTGGTAATCGCATAGATTTTTTCCAACCCAAGTTCATTCCAGCCATAACTTATGATGAGGCTATTTGCCTCTGAAATAAGCCCCTGATTTTCAAACTCCGGTAAAATGGCATAGCCTATATCCGGCCAATTCAGAAAATCCCGTTTCACAAAACCGCAAATACCTACAGGTATGCCGGAGGACTTCAGTGAAACTTTAAAAAGTCCGTGTCCATGCTTATCATATGAATCAATAAGTCGATTCTGAATATATTCCCCTGCCTCTTTTTCAGTGAGGATACCGCGGTCTCCAATGAATTCGAGCCAGTTGGGGCTGTTCATCAGCCGATAAAAGAAATGTGCATCGGATAAGGTTGCATGCTCAATCAGGAGCCGGGATGATTCTGTTATCTTCATATCCGCCAATATAGAAAATCCATGAGAGTTGCTATATTTACTATATGCGGATATTATCATTTCTATTCATTTTCATCTTCCTTGCCGGGTGTTCTGAAGATACTGAACTGGGTAAGGAGAACCTTTATGGATACTGGCATGTCATGGGATACCAGGAAAATGGGTTCGACAGGGAAGAGGATACCGATATCGCATATTATTTTAAAAGCCCGGATTATGGTGAACGGGCATTTCAGGGGTCACGTGATACCTACACCCTGGTCTGGGTAGATGATACTCATTTTGAATTCGTAAAGTGCTTACCCAATATCATGTGTCTTCCTGTCGGACTGAATAATTTCGAGATTCAGGCGCAGACTAAAACAAGGCTGCAGCTTCGAAATTCAATCTATGATGAAGACGGGAATAAAATCTCAGATCAGATCTACCTGATGGAACGCATCAGTGAGAATGATTATGATGATTATTGAAAGCCAGGAGCCGATCGCCTGCTCTTCGGTAACATAAGTAACACAACACAGCGATCTCTACCTTTACATTTGCATCATAAAATACTATGGTTATGCCTACTGTTAAGCTCACAACACAGAAATTCAAAGACGAAATTTTTGATTATACATCCGAAAAGGAATGGAAATATAAGGATACCAAGCCTGCCATTATTGACTTTTATGCCGACTGGTGTGGTCCCTGCAAAATGGTGGCCCCCATTTTGGAAGAATTGAGCAACGAGAATCCTGAGATTATTATCTACAAGGTAGATACAGAAGTGGAACAGGAACTTGCCGCGGTATTTCAGATTCGCAGCATTCCGAGTATCCTGTTTATTCCCTTAGATAAACAGCCCATGATGCAGGCCGGGGCCTTACCTAAACATATCCTCGAAGAAATCATCCAAAAGGAATTATTGAGTTCAGCCTCTTAAGAGGCTATTCAATTGTGATGATCAAAACATTCGTATCACGGTTGCATTTGATATGGATTCAAAACAATATCGATTCTTTTGCGTTAACACTAGTATAAAGCCAATTATAGACACTAGCCAGTATCCTCCCCGGATCTGGCTTTTGTGTTTTTACCGCATTATGATTCAGCGTTTTTCGGAAGGCTTGAGAAATGCACCTGCCACGCTTGCGATTTCCGGGTATTCCTGAAATAACCGTCTCAATACCTGCACATTGCTCATGGTAGTTTCATACCGGTCACCGGCACTGTCATACCAGGTGATGGTAATACGTACTTTTGAAATATTCAGCGGTCTGTGTAATCGTCCAATCATCTGAAAACCATCCAGGTACATGACCCCATAGGAATCTACCTGTTGCGGAAGCTCATTATCAATCTGGTAATATTTACGGCCATCCCTGATGAAAACCTTTAGAAAATGCATTAATGGAAACGGTTTCCTCCGGTCACTGATTTTATATAATCCGCACTCAAGTTTCATTTCACAAATATTGCTAAAAATTTTAGCAAAACAGGAAAGCCACCGAATTAAATTTTCAGAACCTCATCAGGAATCAACATTTTACATATCATTGTGAAATTCCTTTATGAAGTTGACGGCATTGATGGCTTCAGAGAGATTATTCTTAACAATGTGGTGCGTATGTCAGATGAAAATAGCAGGCAACTTTCGGTTATGGGAAAGCTATTTGGTAACCTGCCTTCAGGCGAAGAAATAACCCTTTACACGCTTCGAAACCGTAACGGACTGGAAGTTGATATCATAAATTATGGAGGTATTATTGTTTCCATTCGAACGCCCGACCGTTATGGAAATTTTGAAGATATAGTGTTAGGGTTTGATGTCCTTGGCGATTACCTGGAATATCATCCTTTCTATGGCGCGATCATAGGTCGATTCGCAAATCGAATCAGGAATGCGTCGTTCAACCTGGATGGAACGACATATCAATTACCAGCCAATATTTCGCCGCATCACCTGCATGGCGGTGACCGGGGATTTGACAAGGTTGTGTGGGAGGGCAGGAGTGAAGAAGGGAGTGACAGTGCAAGCGTAGTGCTTTCCTATACAAGCAAGGATATGGAACAAGGATATCCGGGGAACCTTTCCGTTGAAGTAGTCTATACGCTGAATGATCGGAATGAACTGGCAATTTCATATTCTGCGGTTACGGATAAACCAACTATAGTCAACCTCACGAATCATTCCTATTTCAACCTGAAAGGTGAAGGAAAGGGTACAGCGCTGGATCATATGCTGTTAATCAATGCTGATCAGATAACAGCTACCGATGAAAGCCTGATTCCTACAGGTGCGTTGATGCCGGTATCCGGTACCCCATTTGATTTTAGAACTCCCTGCAGGATGGGTGACCGCATCAATGATGATCATATAATGCTAAAAAATGCTGGCGGGTATGACCAGAATTATGTTCTGAATGCCGCAGGGGATATCCATGCCCTGGCCGCAAGAGCTGAAGAACCTGAAACAGGCCGGGTGATGGAAGTCTTCACCACAGAACCCGGTGTGCAGCTCTTTACTGCCAACTTTGGAGACGGAATCTCAATTGGCAAGGGCGGAAAAAGGTATTTGGCACGTGATGCCTTTTGCCTGGAAACGCAGAATTTTCCTGATGCGCCGAATGAGCCATCATTCCCCTCTGCGGTTCTTCGGCCGGGTGAAACCTTTAACTCAAAAACCATCTTCGCATTTTCAACGACATAACCAGGATAATGATTATATTATCCATCTAATCCCATTGTCATGATCAACAGAAGAGTTTTTATCCAACAGGCATCCGCACTCGCTGCATCTTCAATACTGCCGGCAGGTTTTTTCAGCCCCGCAAAAATAAACAGGTATGGCGTTCAGCTGTATTCATTTCGTGACGCGATGGCAAAAGATCCGAAAGGAACGTTGAAGATAATCGCTGACATTGGTTTCAAAGAAATTGAGTCGGCCCGAAGCAATAAAGGCCTTTATTATGGGTTGTCTCCCGAAGAGATGAAAACGGTTTGTAAAGATCTCGGTATGACGTTGAGCAGCGGTCATGTTCACCTGGATAATCAGTGGGGGAAAACAATGGATGAAGCGGTTGCTTCCGGGCAGGAATATGTAATCTGTTCCACAATGCCGTCGAATGGACAGACCGTTGATAATTATAAGCGCGTGGCCGAGGCCTTTAATAAGGCCGGGGAAGAATGTAAGACACGCGGACTTAAATTCGGATATCATAATCATGAATATGAGTTTGAATCGGATGGCGGCCAGGTGTTGTATGATGTCCTGATGGATAATACAGATCCGGACCTGGTTCATATGGAGCTCGATCTGGGCTGGGTAGTGGTAGCCGGTAAAGACCCGCTTGACTACTTTACCAAATATCCAGGCAGATTTCCTTTATGGCATCTGAAGGATATGGACATGCGGAAGAAGGAAAGTACTGAATTTGGCAAGGGCGGCCTTGACATCAAGGCCATGCTTCAAAACCAGAAGGCTTCCGGGGTAAAACATATTTTTGTTGAGCAGGAAGAATATGCTGTTTCCCCTGCACAAAGTATGAAGGAGAATATGGCGTTCCTCGGCCGGTTAAAATATTAGTATTTCAGCCCTCTCAGGTAAGCGATGCTTTTTGGTATCTGCTCCATGATGCGGTCACTTTCATCTTCAATAAAGTAATATTCAATACCGATTTCCCGGGCAGCCTTCATGACGCCTTCCACATCCACCTGGCCCGTTCCCAGTGTCACATCATATGCCGGATCCGTTAGCCCGGTATAGTTTTTTTCAATGCCCGGCTTCATGTCCTTTATGTGGAGCATTTTCCAACGGTTCGGATACTTTTTAAGTAATGCAACGGGATCCCCGCCACCAAAATGAACCCAGAAGATATCCATTTCAAAGGAAACATAATCAGGGTTGGTATTTTCCATTATGTAGTCGAGCAGTGTACCATCGCCATACGGACTAAGTTCATACCCATGTGCATGATAGGCGAGCGTGAGCCCGTTTTCACGTAATTTTTTACCTATGGCATTGAAATCCCTGACCGCCATTTTTGCATCCTCAATGGAGAAATTTCCGGTTTTGTGAGGTATCCATGCGCACATGATATATTTTGATCCGTATACTTTGGCGCGTTCAATAACCGGCATGATATCATCCCGCAGCTGTTCATAACCAGCGCCAGTTGAAGGAATCGAAAGGCCTCGTTCATCGCACATCTGTTTGTACGTTTTGGCATCCATGTCACCGCCGCCTCCTTCAATTTGGGTGAATCCCATATTCTTAATGATATCAAGTGTAGGTGCGACACCATGAGGAAAGACTTTACGAAACGAATAGGGTGCGATCCCAATTTCACCTGTGAAAACCGGTGTTCCCGGTTGCTGTGCCTGAATACATTCCGGTTGCAGTGAGAATGTGATCAATAAAGTGATGATCAGTAAATATTTCATAGGTTCTGTTTTTTTAGTTCTTCAACGGCATAATTGGCCGCCCTGGCAGTGATAGCCATAAATGTTAATGTTGGGTTTTGTGTGCCTGTGGATGTCATACACGCACCATCGGTGACGAATACATTCTTACAGGAATGCAGTTGATTCCATTTGTTTACGAGCGATGTTTCGGGGTCATGTCCCATTCGAACTCCGCCCATTTCGTGTATATCTGAACCGGGAGGGGAATGGGTATCCACCGCCCTGATGTTGGTGAATCCGGCAAGTCTGAACATTTCTTCCGATTGTTCAATATAATCCTTCACCATCTTGTCATCGTTTTCGGTCCACTCGCAGGAGACAATCAATTGGGGAATTCCGTATTTGTCGGTAGAATCTTTTGACAACCGAACGTGATTCGAGGCGATCGGTACGGTTTCCCCCATCATCCAGCTGCTGATATGCCAGACATCGGGACGCGGATTTAAAAGGTTTTCACGCAACTGATCACCAATCACGTCGGTATCAGAGACCATTCCGCGGCCACCACCAATTCCGATCGCATACCCGCGAAGGAAATCCGTTTCCTGTTCATACAAATTTCTGAATCGGGGGATGTAGCTGTTGGTCGGACTTCTGCCACTCGTGGTTTTGTCCTGTAGTCCTTCATATTCAGCATTCGCTTTTCCCCGGTAGTTATGCCATCCAATATAGGTGCCCAGTAAACCGTTGTCATTCCCAAGTCCATCGGGATACCTGGACGAAACGGAATTCAGCAGAATTGCATTTGTATTAAGCGTAGAGGCATTAACAAATATAATTTTGGCGTAATAGTCGATCATATCACCTGTAAGCCGGTCAATTACCCGAACCCCCTGCGCCTTATTTCTAAACCGCTTTTTGTCCTTGTAAATGATAGAATGAACAACCGAATTAGGACGCAGCGTCATTTTGCCCGTTTTGGCTGCCCAGGGAAGGGTAGAGGCATTACTGCTGAAATATCCTCCATAGATACATCCGCGGTTGCACATATTCTGATGCATGCAGCGCGTACGCCCCTGCTGGTAATGAATCGGTTGGGGGTCTGTCAGGTGGGCGCATCGTGCCTGTATAACGTGACGGCCCTTTCCATAATGTTTCTGAATGCTGTCCCTGAAATGCTGTTCAATGCAGCTGGTATCGAAGGGTGGCTGGGAAATGCTGTCAGGCAATTCGGGTAGTCCGTCATTTGCCCCGGCGATACCAATAAATTTTTCCACATGGTCATACCAGGGTGCAAGATCTGCATAGCGGATGGGCCAGTCTACGGCAAAACCATCACGCACCGGGCCTTCAAAATCGAGGTCACTCCAGCGTTGTGTTTGCCTCGCCCAAAGAAGTGATTTCCCTCCCACATGATACCCCCGAAACCAGCGGAAAGGCTTTTCCTGGATAAATGGCTGTTCATCTTCTGGCAATACCCAGTGCCGGGTAGCTTCATTCAGCGCCCAGGCATTGGGGTGATTCCCGCGAAGCCTGAGCGGAACGGTGCCTCGAAATTCAAAGTCATAGGGGGCTTTGGAAGCAGTCGGATAATCCTCAATATGGCGTACATCCCTGCCACGGTCCAGCACCAGGGTGCGCAATCCTTTCTCACAAAGTTCCTTTGCCGCCCATCCTCCGCTTGCTCCGGACCCGATGACAATGGCGTCATAGGTTCTCTTTTTTCTAGTTGTTTCCAGGTTCATTACTTTCAGTCACATCAACACACCCAATATAATGACCGGGGGCTACTTTATAATTTAAATATTCTGTCATCACTATTTTTGAAGTTCTAAACCCACGAATACATTCCCGCTTAAACAGGTTGTAAGAGTCCCTGATCGCCTCATTCCCGGAAACAGCGATCGCTTCCACCAATTGCTCACGCTGTAACTGATCACATTGGGTAAAACCTTTGTTGTTTATGGTTAGAGCCGACTTGTCAATGGTGGCCAGAAGCCCCTTGATCCCAGACTGAACATCTACTTCATAACATTCGGCAAAAAGCTTCATCAGAAACTGGTCTACACCCACATCCAGCGCACCAACAGCATTTCCGGATGGAATGATCGTATCCACCAAAGAACTCATTATATCTTCATTGGCAATGGATAACCAGCGCGGAACTGAAACTTCATTTACTGTCCACCCATGGGCCCATGACGGCAGGGCAGTCATGGCAGCCGAACCCAGGAATACATTTCTGATAGCGTTACGACGATCCATTATACGCCTGCTTTTTCAATGGATGCCAATGTTTTTTCAAGCCCGGTTTTCGCAACGGAAAGGAGGTCCTGTTTATGATAATTCGGATTGTATAATTCCAATGAAACACAACGGTTAAAGCCTGTCTTCTTCAGGTCCTGAAGGATCCTGGTTAACGGAAGAATGCCGTCGCCCGGATAAACCCGATCGGCATCGGTCATGTCATCAACATTCATACCCGATGGTGCATCGTTATATTGAAAAATGGCAAACAAATCGCCATTCAGTTGGTGCATATTTTCAAAACCACCCTTACTGATATACATATGATACACATCCGGAATTATTTTCGCCTTCGGATGGTCAGCATCCAGCGCTACGGCTGCGGCCTGGCCAAGGGTTTTCAGCGGAAACATTTTAACAAATACAAGCGCCGGATTGATATTGTAGTCTTCCAGGCCTATTTCCAGGATACGGCGGTAACAGCTGGTTACAAATGCCTGATCATAATTCTGCCCGACTTCATTTGGAATGGCCTGTACAAATTCACAGCCGATCTCAGAAGCCATTCGCATCCGGTTTCTCGTCGCCTTCAGGGATGCCTGAAATTTTTCTTCCGAATCAGGGATACAACCCCACAATCCGATCATACTGGGAGTAAACATACCCAGATCCCGAATGCGTTTACCGAGCTCCTTGAGATTCCCCCCGGATGCCTCGTATTCCGCCAATTCCATATCCCAGGGTTCGATCGCATCAAATCCCGCTTTGGCGGCGATATCAATTTTTTCTTCTAATGATGCGGGTCTGATCGTTGCGGTGTCAAGACAAATGGGCCACGGGCTTCGACCATTCTGATACCGTTTCTCCTGATTGATTTTAAGAGGTTCCAGCGATGGCAGGGCAGCTGTGGCAGCACCCATACCTACACCTGTTATAAAGTTTCTGCGGTTCATAATTGTTAAGGATTGATCTGACACAAACAAAAAAGCAATTTTCAGTGAAAACCGATACGGCTATTATGTAAGTGGTCGCAATATTCTTTTATTCATCACCTCCATAAACAAGTTCCTGGATCTCACGATAGGTGACCAACTGGATATTTCGCTCTTTCAGGGCATCCTGAAATTCCTTGCTCTCAACGACTGTCATATCCATTGCACGCCATGCAGAACCAAAATCGGGATGATTGATGGTTACAGCCTGCAGCTCATCATCATCATTTCCCAGGTGGACAATAATCTCATTCAGGCCCGGCTGAATATTATCAAGCATCCCAATATAAAATTCATTCCATTTGTCAAGGTCGCCACTGGCACCCGCCATACCTACGGTCTGGATTGGAATGATATCGTCGGTCATGGGGAAATCATCGGTGAAAAGTGCGGTTGCCTGCTGCGGAACAAAAACAGGAATCCTGTTTTTCTGCCCGGTTTCCACATAGACGCGGAACAGGGCAGGAGAGGTGAAGAGTGTACCCATATGGCTGTCAAGATGTGTGGGCTGAATACCCACCCTTATGGCCTGATCAATCTGCGCCTGGATCTCCGTCCTAACTTCCTCAGGATTGCCATGGTTCATTACGGTATTGGTATTATCAAAGAAATAACCTTCCTCATTTAACAAGGAGGAGATCGCAGACGAGGAACTTACGCCGCCCCACTTGTACTGTTCCCATTCAGCCGTCAGCGTTAAATGCAACCCTAGATCTAAACCCGGGTTTTGCTTTGATAAGGCAGCGACTTCGAGCAGCCAGGGGCATGGAACCATGATGCTGGCAGAACTTACTGCACCCGATTTCAAAGCCTTAAATGATGCCTCGTTTACGGAATGTGCGACACCAAGGTCATCCGCGTGTAATATGAGTAATTTCGCATCCTTGTCGTAGCCAAGTCGTTCGCTAATGGTCGTGGAATTCTGCGCAATCAGGGAGGCGGAAATGAATATGGAGAAAAGAAAAGGTATGGCTTTCATGAACTTTTTTTAGAGTAATTTCCTGCATTTTATGAAGGTTTGCAAGGTCTTCGGTAATTTAACTTGATAACAGAAAATATGCCATGAAATATTTATTCACCTTAACACTCATTTTCGCAGGCTATTCCATTCAGGCCCAGGACTATTTTGGAGACCCGATTGACATCACGAAGATCCTGTCGGCAATGGAAGATTTTTCGGATGCCTATGTCGAGGCAGACTATGAGAGACTGGCGTCCCATTATACGAATGATGCCAGAATTTTACCACCTGGTGCCGGGATTATCCAGGGGCGGGAGGACATTCAGAAGCGATGGACCCTTCCGGAAAATGTTAAAATACTGGCACACAAGTCTACTCCCCACGAACTTCGAATCCTGGGAAATTATGCCTACGATATTGGGATATATGAAGGTGAAACTCAACGCCCGGATCAAACCACTGTTACCTGGAAAGGCAAATACATTATTGTCTGGCATAAGGTCGACGACCAATGGCTTATTTATGCAGATGCCTGGAACCGTACAGATGATTAGGCCGGTTAGTCTACCCAGTCGGCAATAAACAGGTTCGTGTCCCTGGTGCCGTTGTTATTCCGGTTGGAAGAAAAGATGATCTTCGAACCATCGGGAGAGAACATCGGAAATGAATCGAAAACTTCATCCTGGGAAATCTGCTCCAGGCCTGTCCCGTCAACATTGATCATGTACAGGTTAAATTCGAAACCACGGGCGCCGGCATGGTTGGATGAGAATATGACCTTCCCGCCGGAAGGATGAAAAAACGGAGCCCAGTTGGCCTTACCAAGATCTGTGAGCTGACGAAGGTCCGTGCCGTCGGCATTGCAGATGAACAACTCCATCTCTGTTGGCTTTACAAGTCCCTCTGCGAGCAATTCCTTGTATTCGGCAATGGCTTCCGGAGTTTTAGGTCTGGACGCTCTGAAGATAAGTTTGGAGCCATCCGGACTGAAAAACGCACCGCCGTCATAGCCCAGTTCATTCGTGATTTGCTTTACATCTGTACCGTCAAGGTTCATCGTAAATAATTCCAGGTCACCCGTACGGTCACTGGTAAATACTATGCGGTCTCCTTTGGGTGAAACCGTTGCTTCTGCATCGTAGCCAGGCTCATTCGTGAGCTGACGGATGATATTGCCATTCAGATCGGTCGTAAAAATATCATAGGTGTCGTAAACGGGCCAAACATATCGGCCGGCATCCCTGGCTGGCTCGACAGGACAGTTTTCACCGCCGAGATGTGTGGATGCATATACAACAGCAGTATCTCCCGGAAGGAAATAGGCGCATGTGGTGCGGCCCATTCCGGTTGAGATCATGGGAGGCTTCTCATTGCCCAGGTTTGCCGTTGCGACATTGGTGTAAAAGATCTGATCACATTCAACGCCCCATTTCGAGTAATTGGACTGAAATACTATTTTGTCCCCTCCAAAACTCCAGTAGGCCTCTGCATTATCTCCTCCAAAGGTAAGCTGACGAATATTTTTAAAATGCTTTTCACCCGGATACAGGAGCGAATCTACGGCAGCTGTGGCATCGGCCAGATCCTCATTTGCTTCGGATACCTGCCCGGTTCGGTTACAAGCAGCTATTAAAATGAAAAGGGCCAGAATGAATGTATATCTCATTGGTTCATATTTTGCAGCCGCAAAAATATAACATTCATTCCAGCCCCATAATTTTTTATGGGATTTTTATATGCTAACCAGGAATTGGTCTACTTTTCCCAAAGTTTGTAAATAACACCAAACTCAAGCTGGGATGTTTTCACACTTCCACTATATTCGGAATCAAGGATATTCGATAAGCCGTGCGCATAGGTTATCCGTGCCATCAAATCCGCGGTAATCGCATACAGGAGACCAAATTTAAGTCCGAAGTCCACCCCCTTAAAAAAGTCATTGTAATTTTCGCCATTTCCATCCTTTGCGCTAAAGATAAAGGAAGGCTGAATTCCCAGCATTGCCATGAACTGGGTATTGATCCAATAACCCAGCATGATGGGAATCATCAGACTTGTCATTTTTATTTTGAAATTATCTTCGTAATCAGACCCGTTAAATGCCAGTAAAAGTCCGGTCATAAGCACTACCTGGGTTGTGAAGTAGTACATGCCTTCTCCTCCAAAATAAAATCCAAATTTGAATTTCCCGTCAATATCATCATCTCTGAACTTTGAGAGTAAAAAGCCTGCGGCGGCGCCGGCTTTGAAAGTTCCGGCATCACCCTTAGCATAAATGGATCCCGGATCAAATTGCTGCCGGGCAAACTGGTATTTTTCATGTGATGCCTTGTATTTGCTGCTTGCAAACTGGCTCATGCCCGGAACGGAAAGCATGCTAAAAAATAGGATTAAACAGAATAATTTCTTCATGGGTATATTGGTTTAGTTGGTTATAAAAAATTCCAAACGCCTCCATTCTTCACATGACGATTAATGTACGCAAAATCAGGCTAATATTCAATTCAAAATATTGGTAATCAAATTATTAATAAAAGATAGCATCGATAAAGTCGATAGTCATTAACAGTATTACAAGCAGTCCATGTGTAAGGAGTAAAATGCGCTGGCCTGCTGGGCGTTTGTTGAAGGGCACTAATGGATCAAAAGGATCAAATATCAATACAATTCCCAACAAGTAAAGCCCTTGTATCGGATCCTTATAAATCGGAATTATCGAAAATACAATGCATCCAACGTAGCCTATTCGTCTACAGGAAATATTTTGAAAGTAAGTAGTCATCGTCTTTTATTTGGTTAGTATGAAAAGACGATGAAAATTACAATTCAGCTCAATTTTGAGGCGTTACCATGATATGAGCCCTGTGGGTTCCGGGATCCATTAACCAGGGAGTACCGGGTCCGGTCGGTTTCAGTGGCAGACCGGTAGATTCTGCCGTTGCGAAGGGAATATAGATTACCCAGCGCATTTTTCCTCCGGTCAACTCTCCGGTTTCAGCATTCATAACAGAATCAGGACCATACAAAATATGAAGCGTGGTCGCCTTTGATGGCATCATGAGCGTGCCTGCTTTAACTTCTTCCTCACGCATATTGAAGATGTCCATGCGGCCCTTGCCTTCAGCGCGCAATTCACGGCCCCTGGCCATAAAAGGTTCAAGATCCTTGTGGTAACAGGCAATATTGATGCCTTCGGCAGATGGATCATCCGCAACACATATAAGTTCATTCATGCCTTCCCGCAATAATACAAGCTGGCCATCAGCATTGTACCCCATGACGGCGGCGCTGTCCCTTGCTTCTTCAGGAGCGGCCATTACGGCAGTTTTGATTTGAATGTCAACAGGGATTAACTGCCCTTGCGCAACGGAGGTAAATAAAATTCCAAAAAGGATTAGATAAGGTTTCATAGTGGTTATGGGTTTAGGATTGAATTATCAGGTGAGCCA
Source organism: Cyclobacteriaceae bacterium (assembly GCA_050289805.1). GTDB lineage: Bacteria > Bacteroidota > Bacteroidia > Cytophagales > Cyclobacteriaceae > JAUILA01. The sequence goes on along the minus strand of JBNKGL010000031.1, from coordinate 21,291 downwards.
AGCAACATGTACAGCCAGGCTGCGATCACTGCTCCGGCAATAGGGCCGAAAACAGGAATCCAGGCGTAGTGCCAATTGCTGTTTTTTCCAACAAAAAGCTGGTGAAATATTCTTGGGGAAAGGTCTCTTGCCGGATTGATGGCATATCCGGTAGTACCTCCCAGTGACATACCAATGGCAAATACCAGGAAACCTACAGGAAAAGCACTTACAGAGCCAAGTCCGTCACCTTCAACAAGAAAAAAGATGGCGAAAATCAGTGCGAAGGTTCCGATCACCTCCGAAAGAAAATTATCAAGGGTTTTGGGTATGGCAGGACCTGTGGAAAATACACCAAGTTTAACCGCCGGATCATCCGTAACCTTAAAATGGTTGCGATATAGAAAGTAGGCAATTCCTGAACCAATAAAAGCACCAATCATCTGTGCCGACAGGTAGAGCGGCACATCCATCCAAGGAAATTTTCCCGCTGCTGCCAGTCCGATTGTTACAGCCGGATTGATATGAGCACCACTGATGGGGCCTGCAACAAAGACTGCCACAAATACTGCCAGTCCCCAGCCAAAGGCTATTGTTATCCATCCTGCATTATTTCCATACGTTGCCTTAAGGGATACGTTGGCATTAACGCCTGTACCAAATAGCATGAGCAAACCTGTTCCTACAAGCTCTCCAAGAAATGGTGTCATAAACCAATGAATTCAGTGAATTTTCAAAATACGTGTTTCCCATCAGATTTGATAATGGAAATTTCAATTTATGAACTTCTCATTATAAAGTTTAAAAGATGCTATATTATGTAGGTATAAATGCATTAAATATGAATTCAGACACTTTATTTTCAATCGCCAACGCATGGGTTTTACCCGGTTGGCTCCTTATCGCTTTTCTGCCGGGGTGGAAGTACACCTCAAGGCTGGTATATTATGTCGCCATTGTGCCGCTGGCCATAGCCTATTCCTGGCTTTTTCTTTCCGGAATAGGGAATATGGAGTCAGACTCGTTCAGCACACTCGACAATGTCGTCGCCTTATTTAGTGAGCCGGATGCTGTTTTAATTGGCTGGATTCATTATTTGGCCTTCGACCTGCTGGTGGGCCTGATGATCGCCAATGATGCCCGCCGGTTAAAGATCAATCAATGGATTGTGCTGCTACCATTGTTTTTTACTTTTATGTCGGGACCGTTTGGTTTGTTGATCTATACAGTCATCCGCTTTATCAGCATCAAAAAAGCTGGTGTACCCCTTTTAACGGATCGGTCCTGAGAAGTGGATTCAGGTTGGTTACAAATTTACTATGCGCCGGATTAATGGTCTGAACCAACTTTTATCCTATGAAATTGCTTAAAACAGGGTTTTTACTCACAATCCTATTCATTTTTCTGGCAGTAGTTACCGATTCCAATGAGTTATATGCACAGGGAAAAGGAAAAGGAAATAAACAAGAAGTAAAGGCGGGAGGACCACCGCCATGGGCTCCGGCACATGGTTACAGGGCCAAAACGCGATATGTATATTTTAAGGATTATGATGTTTATTATGATCACGAAAGGTCTGTATATATCAGCCTGGCCGGTACTAACTGGCAGGTAACGGCAAATATTCCGGTCAACCTTCGCGGGATTGATCTGAATGCCGCTGTGAAGATAGACCTGGATACGGATGTGGATGATCCTCAACGGAATTATTCTCAACATAAACAGAAATATCCAAAACGTAAATAATTATTTAAAACCCGGTTCTGACCGGGTTTTTTTATTCCGGGGGTCCAGGTTCAGAGCATTAAAATTCATCAGGTATTTGTAAATTGCTCCAAACTATCGCCTCCAGATTATGTTAAAAATCCGAAATCTCTACTATCCACTTTTTATGGGGTTGACGTTTGTCATCTATTCGTGTACCACAACAACTGAAGTACGTACATATGCTTCCCTGGATCAATATCCCGTTTATGAAGGAAATGACCTGGGTGTAACTTATGCTCCGGAGGCCACTTCAGTGCGAATTTGGTCGCCTGCGGCAGAAATGGTGCGTATTCATCTTTACGGAGAGGGATCAGGTGATAACCAATTAAAAACGTATCAATTACAACCTGATGTGGATGGAACATGGACAGTTCAGCTGGAGGGTGATTACAGGAATGTGTTTTATACCATTCAAATTATGCAGGATGGCGTATGGCTTGAGGAGAAGCCTGACATCCATGCGCGTGCAGTAGGAGTAAATGGTATGCGGGGTATGATCATTGACCTGAAGGATACCAACCCGGAAGGGTGGGAAAATGATACCAGGCCGCCACTTGCCAATTACAATGATATCATCCTGTATGAACTTCATATTCGTGATCTGTCTATTCATCCGTCGTCGAACATTGATCATGCGGGCAAATATCTCGGGCTTACCGAAACAGGCACGACAAATGAACAGGGTGATGCCACCGGGCTGGACCATATAAAATCTCTGGGCGTTACGCACGTACATCTGCTGCCGGCATTTGACCACCGGTCCATCGATGAGACCCGTCTGGATGAACCACAATATAACTGGGGCTATGATCCGCAGAATTATAATGTGCCGGAAGGTAGCTTTTCGACGGACCCCTTCGATGGCAGGGTGCGGATCCGGGAATTCAAGTCGATGGTAAAAGCATTGCATGACCAGGGGCTGCGCGTAGTACTGGATGTGGTTTATAATCATACCGGGCAGACACTTGAATCAAATTTCAATCAGCTGGTGCCGGATTATTTCTACCGGCAGAATCCTGATGGCTCATTTTCAGATGCCTCGGCTTGCGGAAATGAGACTGCTTCAGACCGCGAAATGATGCGAAAATTCATGATTGAATCAGTGAAATACTGGGCCAGTGAATATCACCTGGATGGTTTCCGCTTCGATCTGATGGGTATTCATGATATTGAAACTATGAATGAGATCAGTTATGAATTGCGCCGGATAGATCCGAGTATTTTCGTGTATGGTGAGGGGTGGACGGCCGGAAATAGTCCGTTGCCGGAAGACCAGCGGGCATTAAAAAAGCATACCTTCCAGATGCCGCATGTGGCTGCCTTCAGCGACGATATTCGGGACGGACTGAAGGGAAGTGTATTTGAGCATGAGGATACGGGTTTTGCAAGTGGAAAGCCAGGAATGAAGGAAAGTGTAAAATTCGGGGTAGTGGCCTCAACCGAACATCCACAGGTAAATTATGAAGAGGTGAATTATTCAGATGCACCCTGGGCTGCCCAGCCTTCTCAGTCCATTAATTATGTCTCCTGCCATGATAATCATACACTCTTCGACAGGCTGACCAACTCACGGCCTGATGCGACGCCTGCAGAGATTAAGCAAATGCACAAACTGGCCAATACCGTCGTACTTACTTCACAGGGAGTTCCGTTCCTCCATGCCGGTGTGGAATTTATGCGTACTAAATTTGGCGTTGAGAATTCATATAATTCACCGGATTCCATCAACGAGATTGACTGGAACCGAAAGGCGGAATACCGGGAGCATTTTCAGTATTACAAGGATCTAATCGCACTTCGCAAAGCGCACCCCGCTTTCAGAATGACAGATCAAAGTCAGATTGCCGAAAATCTCATTTTCATTCCAGTAGATGACCCTCATATGTTATCCTACGTAATCACCGGCAATGCCAATGATGACCCCTGGAGTGAGATCCTGTTAATTTTCAATGGGAGCGGCGATTCGAAGACCTATCGTTTACCGGAAGGCTCGTGGACATTAGTAAACGATGGTAAAAAGATTAATGAGGAAGGGCTTGGAGAAAAAGCGGGAGAACTCACGGTTCCGGCCTATTCCGGATTAATTCTTCATGCAAATAACTAACACCTGGCCGAAGTCATACCAAACAGGTTCGTATCAAGGAATTAATTTCCTATTTTTGTCTGACTAAACAGGAACATTCATGGAATTGGAATTTGAAAAGCCGATCGTTGAACTAGAGAAAAAACTAGCCGGGATGAAGGATATCGCCAAAGACAGCGATGTGGATGTAAGTGAAGCGATCAAGACACTTGAGTCCAAAATACGTACTCTTAAGAAAGAAACCTTTCATAATCTTACCCGTTGGCAGCGTGTTCAGCTTTCTCGGCACCCCGAGCGACCCTACGCATTGGATTATATTTATGAAATGTCGAATGATTTCGTGGAATTGCATGGCGACAGAACAGTTGCGGATGACAAAGCCATGATTGGTGGTTTTGCCGACCTTGACGGCCAGACATTCATGATGATCGGGCAGCAAAAGGGCAGGAATACAAAGGACCGCCAGTATCGTAATTTTGGTATGGCAAATCCAGAGGGCTACAGAAAGGCGCTGCGCCTGATGAAACTGGCCGAAAAATTCAACAAGCCTATCGTTACCCTCATTGATACGCCCGGGGCTTTTCCGGGTCTGGAAGCTGAAGAGCGCGGTCAGGGCGAAGCGATTGCACGCAACCTGAAGGAGATGTTCATGCTAAAGGTTCCTGTGATTTGTATCATCATCGGGGAAGGCGCATCCGGGGGTGCGTTGGGAATTGCCATTGGTGATAAGGTATTCATGTTGGAGAATACCTGGTATTCCGTTATTTCGCCAGAATCATGCTCGTCTATATTATGGAGAAGCTGGGATTTTAAGGAGCAGGCGGCCGAGGCACTCCGGCTCACAGGCAAGGATATGACCGAGCTGGGACTTGTAGACGGTATTATCAGTGAACCACTGGGAGGAGCTCATACCAATATGAAAGAAATGGCGAAGATCCTCAAGAAGACCATTTTAACGGAAACAGCCGCACTTCTTAAAATGAAGTCTGCAAAGCGCATTGATACACGGATTGATAAATTCTGCTCAATGGGTGTTTTTAAGGATTAAATAAGCATGTGAATAGAATTGACAACCGCAGCGTATTCCGTTGCGGTTTTTTGTTTTAACATGTAATTTGCCCATATGAATTTACATGTGATACATACGGGAAACTTTAAGCTGGACGGCGGTGCTATGTTTGGAGTGGTACCAAAAACCTTGTGGGAAAGGACCAACCCGGCTGATGAATTAAATTTATGTCCGTGGTCAATGCGATGTTTACTGGTGGAACAAGGCGAACAGGCGATCCTGATCGATAACGGAATTGGCAATAAACAAAGTGAAAAGTTTTTCAGTCATTACTATTTGCATGGAGACCAGTCACTTATGGGTTCGCTTGGTAAAGCCGGTTTCAAGCCGGATGATATTACCGATATGTTTCATACACATTTACATTTCGATCATTGCGGCGGCGGAGTTCTTCAAACGGGAACAGATTCATACGAACTGACCTTTCCGAAAGCAAGATACTGGTCACATCGCGAACACTGGAAATGGGCAACTGAACCCAATGCAAGGGAGAAGGCCAGTTTCCTGAAAGAGAATATCCTGCCGATAGAAGAAAGCGGGCACCTTTTTTTTGTGGGAGATGAATCTCCTTTTTCTAATATTGAGATCATTACTGTAGATGGCCATACGGATAAACAGATGCTCCCGAAGATCACATATAAAGATCATACGATCGTTTTTGTAGCAGATCTGCTGCCATCCACCGGCCATATTCCACTTCCCTATGTTATGGGGTATGATACCCGTCCTTTGCTCACGCTGAAAGAAAAAGAAGCATTTTTAAATGAGGCGGCAGACCGGAAATATGTGCTGTTTCTGGAACATGATCCTGTGAATGAATGTTGCACTGTGAAACATACGGAACGCGGGGTTCGACTTGATGAAACATTTCCACTCTCCGAAATTTTATAATATGGAACGAGGTAAGGTTGGGCTGGTACTTTCAGGAGGAGGAGCACGGGGAATAGCTCATCTGGGCCTGATCAAGGCTATGGAGGAGCGTAAGATTCCAATCGACATGATTTCCGGAACCAGCGCGGGAGCCATTATCGGCGCCCTGTATGCGAGTGGGCGCACGACCGATGAGATCCTTCACATGGTAAAATCGGTAAGTACGTATCAATTGCTTTCCCCGGCATACAGCCTGAAGGGAGTTCTGAAAATCGAAGTGTTAATGAAGTTTCTGCGGAAATACATCGATAAAGATTCTTTTGATGATCTGAAGATTCCATTGACAGTCGCGGCGACCAATATTAATAAAGGTGTGACGGATTATTTTTCCAGCGGTGAAATGTTCACGGCTATTTGCGCATCTTCCTGCATTCCTGTACTGTTTCACCCCATTGAATATAAAGGGTACACCTATATTGACGGGGGTATACTGAATAATCTGCCCATAGAACCCCTCGAGTCAAGATGCGACACGATCATTGCATCCCATACTAATCCGATCCTCGAGGAATTTGAACCCAGAAATGCCCGTCAGGTGATGGAACGTACTCTTATGATGGCTATAGTCTGTAATGTTGAAGTTCGAAAAAGCAAGTGTGACCATTTTATTGAACCTCCGGAACTGGGGCAGTACAACGTCCTCGACCTTCGCAGTGCCGACGATATTTATGAGAAAGGTTATGTTGCGGCAAATGAGTATTTCGACCTCCATATGGACTAATTGATCAAGTACAGGTCTTTCCCGCATATATGTAAGTTCGGCTCAAGAATTGATAAAAATTCTTTTAAACTTCTGTATACCTTCGCATTACACTTAAACTATTTTTTATGAAAAAGTTATTACTCTCCCTGCTTATGCTTGCAGGATTTTTTATGACTCAGGCCCAGGAATTGGGTTTAAAAGGGGGTATTCAGTTTAATAACCTCACAGAATCATTCATGGATGAGTCAGCTACCTATGACATGGCTATTGATTTTCACGTTGGGGTATATGGGGAATTTTCCATTTCCGATCTGATTTCAATTCAGCCTGAAATTGTTTACTCCAGAGAAGGAGCAAAAGTTGATGAGGGTGACGAGTCCGTTCGTATTCAGACGGATTATATCCAGGTTCCTGTCATTGTTAAATTTCATGTTGCAGAAAAATTGAATATTCAGGCTGGTCCGCAGATTGGATTTCAGGTGGCTGCCAAAGCAAAAAGCGATGGAAATTCAATAGACCTTAAAGATTTCATTGAATTTAAGAATCCTGTAATCGCAGGTACTGCCGGTTTGGGATATGAAGTTTCGGAAGCTATTGAAATTGGCGGACGCTATAATTTCGGGCTTTCCAATATGCTGGATGATGAAGATACTTCCTGGAAAAGTAATGTTATTCAGCTTTACCTTACTTACAAGCTTCGTTAGAACGTTAACGGAGGCATAGTGTGACTCCACTAGCGAAAGCCGGCCATTCGTGGCCGGCTTATTTTTTTGTCCCAATGTAAGGAATCCGGTCAGGTTGAGTGGTAATTTCAATGGAAACAGACGTACTTTCACGGGAATTATGGTCTAATCATATTTGAAGCAGTTAAAAATCCATAGAATCCTTGCCGTTTCGGCCCTTGTGGTTTTAACATTGCCCGGGCTGAGCCAGTCCATTGTAGGAGCAAAGGGTGGAATAAATATTTCAAATCAGCGTTACAGAATAGAAGGAGAGCGTGTGAGCAATGATTCGGATCCCCGGATTTCTATCCATGGAGGGCTCATGTATGAACGTGAATTAACTATTAAAACCAGTGTAATGCTGGAATTGCTTTATTCAGCAGAAGGGGCAGGTAAAGGGAATGAAGGCTCACTCCGTCTTAATTATATTCAGCTTCCGGTACTGTATGCGTACCGGATAAACTGGCTTAAACTGTATGGAGGACCAGCTTTTTCCTATTTAATCAATGTAAGATCGAATTCGCATGGATTCGGCTCCGAACGCCGCGATGCCTATGAAAATTTCACATTGAGTTTGGTCGCAGGCGCTGAAGCAGAACTTTCAGGAGGATTCCGTACAGGGATTCGTTATGTATATGGTATTTCAAACTTTTTGAACCAGGATTTTTACTCCTATGACTTGCGAAGTCATACCGACACATTCCAATTGTATGTGTCGTTTACTTTTATACCAATTTAATTTTAACAAATTATAAACCTTAATTTTTAGTTGAATGAAACGTATTTTATTGACAGTTGCTGTTGTTTTCTTTATAGCATTGGCTGGACAGGCACAGACTCGGCTTGGCGCAGGTCTTGCCTATGGAAGTGATGTGGACGATTTGGGCCTTGGAATCAATGCTGAATTTTTTGTGAAAAATAACATTTCCATTAGTCCGGGTCTGATTTTCTATTTTGAAGATAAGGGACCTTATCAGGACCGCGACTGGTGGGAGCTGAATATCAATGGTAATTTTTATTTTGCGAATGAAGGAAGTGTGGATTTCTATGGAGTTGGTGGTATTAATCTTACAACCCGCTCTATAAAATCTCAGGGCGAACGGGATGGAGATACAGAATTAGGGATTAATCTCGGAATAGGGGCAAATTTTAATGTGAATGGTTCTGTACTTCCGTATACCGAGATCAAATATATTGCCGGAAGTTATGACCAGGCGGTGTTGTTCTTTGGAGTAAAATTTCCGTTGAATTAAACGAAATGAATGAAACAAAAAAGACCGCCTGACCGCGGTCTTTTTTTTGGTTTGTTAATGCTGACCAGCCAGAATGGGTTGCTCAGGCATCTTGTTGATAGCATAGTCTTTAACATAGGCCTGCTCAGTTGCAGGGTCGATGCTGATGCTTACCCAGCCGTAATAATGATGTCCGTCTTTTACGAGCTTTATTCCTGCATATTGTGCCCGGCCACCAGACCAGGTTCCGAACCATTCATTGCCGTCATTTGTAATCACCTGCTCGATGATCTGACCGGCACCTGAGGTCCACGTTACGCTTGCATCTGCGTTACCTGTTATCGCTTCATTGGTCTCGAGGAAAGCAGTATGCTCAGCCGCATTGAGTATTTCATGGTTTTGATATGCATGAACAAAATATTGGTTGTGAATAGCTCCTTCCTTATATATGGATGCAGTAGTAAAACTGAAGTCAGTTATACCATCACGATCAATGTCAAGCAGGTAATTGTCACCTAATGCAAAGTTTTCATTTGCTGTGAAGTAAGCGATGTTATCGGTAGGATTGACTGAATTTTTATCCGCTTCGGAAATCAGTGCGAATGCTACAAAAATGATAATTGATATTAAAAGTTTCATGACTGTTGTTATTTTGAATTTTTGACCTGTTAAGTAAAATGCAATGGCGGTGCCATAAATGTAAATAACTGTAATACAGGCACTTAATAATTATTTATTATGTTAAATTGTTCATTATCGTACACTTTAGTGAACGATAATCATACAAATTCCTTATAGCCGTGTCTGAAGAGGCTATTTTTTTTTATCTTCGGGCGACAATAATTTAAAACTCAGATTATGAAAAAGTTAACAGTATTAATGATGCTGATTTTGAGTACAGCATTCACATTATATGGTCAGGCCGGATTCGGTATTAAGGGTGGGGTTAATTTTGCGAATATCAATATTGATGAGGCCAGCAGTAAGACCGGGTATCATTTTGGAGTCTTTGCGGATATACCCCTGGGAGAGCGTTTCGCGATCCAGCCGGAAGTGTTGTTTTCAACCCAGGGAGCGAAGATCGCCGATACCGAGGTGGATTTTGGATATGTAAATATTCCCATCCTATTAAGGCTTAAACTTTTAAGTATTCTGAATGTACACGCCGGCCCTCAAATTGGAATAGTGACCAAAGCTGAAGGCGGTGGTGAAGATATTAAGGAGAATGTTAAGAATGCCGACTTCAGTGTCGCTTTCGGCGCCGGGGTAAGTTTACCGCTCGGACTGGAAGCAGGTGCACGCTATAATTTAGGAATAAGTGATATAAACGATTCAGGCGTTGAGTTTGGACAGCACAGGGTGTTCCAGATTTATGTAGGGTGGAGACTGTTTGGCCACAAATAGTTAGAACATACGACACACTTGAGCCCGCTGAAATGCGGGCTTTTTTTATGGCTTTATAAGAAAAGCGTTAAGAGGTTCGTTAATGTTACGGATCAATTTCGGCGCGATATTTGAATCTGACCAGTTCAAACCAAATTATTAACAGTCATGAGAAAGCTATTTTTAAGTATTGTCTTCATCGTCATTACATCGGTCGCTGCCAGTGCGCAATTTCAGCTGGGTATCAAGGGAGGGTTAAATTTTGCTGATTTTCAGATCGACAACATCCAGTCGAATCATAAGACAGGATATCATTTTGGAGCATTCACCACATTTAAGCTTGGAAAAATTGCGGTTCAACCGGAAGTTATTTTTTCGCAGCAGGGTACCGAATTCAATTTTAACGGGAAGGATCTGAAATCAAATTTCAACTATGTAAACGTACCTGTGATCTTTAAGTTTTACCTGGTTGGCGGCTTGAATTTGCAGGTAGGTCCGCAGTTTGGATTTCTCACAGGTGCTACGTCAAGTTTCGACCCGATCGAGGAGATCGAGACAGGTGAATCGAGTATCAAGGACTATTACAGCGAGTCTGACGTGAGTCTTGGACTTGGAATAGGCTGGGATCTGCCCTTTAATATGAACCTGGATTTCCGGTACAACCGCGGACTTACGGATATCAGTGATCAGAATGTGCCGGCTACCCGAAACCAGGTGTATCAGATTTCGCTCGGCATCCGCCTGATCGATTAATCGATGATTACCAGGTAGTAGTTTTTCTTTCCTTTTTGTGCGAGAAGGTATTTGTCCTGCAGAAGTGGATAATCCACAACTTCTTCCGGATCACTTACCTTCTTTTTATTGATACTCACACCGCCACCCTGGATCATTCTGCGTGCTTCCCCCTTGCTCGCGAAGATGATACCTTCCGTCATTTCAGATAAAAAGGATGTAACATCGGGCGCGTTGCCAAGAACGTCCCTGCTCACTGTTATCTGTGGTACTCCTTCAAAGACAGAAAGCAACGTGGCCTCATCGATTGATGAAAGCTCTTCGGTAGTGGAACGCCCAAATAAGATGGATGAGGCTTTCACTGCCATTTCATAGTCTTCCTCAGAATGTACCCGTATGGTTACATCCCGGGCCAGGGCCTGTTGAAGCAACCTTTGATGAGGAGCCTTGCGATGTTCTTCAATGATGGCTTCGATTTCCTCGCGTGACATTAATGTGAATATGCGGATGTAGTTTTCAGCATCCTCGTCAGAGGCATTCAGCCAGTATTGGTAGAAATGATATGGTGATGTCTTCTCCCTGTCCAGCCAGACATTGCCACCTTCTGTCTTGCCAAATTTGGTGCCATCCGCTTTTTTGATAAGGGGTGTCGTAACGGCAAAGGCTTCTCCCTGCTCAACACGACGGATCAGCTCTGTTCCGGTCACAATATTTCCCCACTGATCGGATCCGCCAAGCTGGACTTTACAGTTCTTGTTTCGGTAAAGCCACAGGAAATCATACCCCTGCACCAGCTGATAGCTGAATTCAGTAAAAGACATGCCAAATTCCAATCTCTTTTTTACCGATTCTTTGGCAAGCATATAATTGATGGTGATATGTTTGCCAACATCACGAATGAAATCCAGGAAGCTGAAATCCTTAAACCAGTCATAATTATTGACGACTTCGGCTGAATTTGCGCCGCAATCAAAGTCCAGAAAACGTTCCAGCTGTTGTTTAACGCCCTTGAGATTGTGTTCAAGAATTTCTGCCGAGAGAAGGTTTCGTTCCGCTGATTTCCCGGTTGGGTCACCCACCATGCCTGTGGCGCCTCCTACAAGCGCGAAGGGTTTGTGGCCTGCGCGCTGAAGGTGTACAAGTGTCATAATTTGAACAAGACTTCCGATATGGAGTGAATCGGCGGTTGGATCAAACCCAATGTATGCCGAAGTCATTTCAGTATTCATTAATTCCCTAACGCCAGGGGTCATGTCATGAATCATTCCCCGCCATTCAAGTTCTTCGATAAAATCAGCCATTGAAAAGTTTTCGTTTGGCTGCAAATATATGAATTTTCGTTCCGCGCAAAACGACCATAGGGGAATATCGGTTCACTCATTGGCATATCTGTTCGATGTGATCAGAAATATATTGGCATAACCACTCATTCTTTTTAACATTGTGCCATGAGCTTAAAAACAATTTCCATGGAACAACCAGATGCACTTAACCAGGTCGCAGAATTTCACCGAACTTTCAAACACCCGATTCTTGAGACTCCACAGATACCGGATGAAAAAAGATGTGCGCTGAGGGTTGCACTGTTGGCTGAAGAGCTTCGGGAACTTGAAGACGCCATCAGGGACCAGGATATTGTTGAAATTGCCGATGCCCTTTGTGATCTTCAATATGTATTGAGCGGCGCCATTCTTGAATTCGGACTGGCAGAAAAGTTCAAGTCATTATTTGATGAAGTGCAGCGCAGTAATATGAGTAAAGCCTGTGATACCGAAGAAGAGGCACAAGCCACAGTAAAGTATTACCTGGAAGAAAGAGATACTGTATGTTATTACCGCGAGGCAGGAGGAAAGTTTCTTGTGTTCCGGAAGGAAGATGATAAAACGATCAAGTCCATCAATTATTCACCTGCTGATTTGAAAAGCATTTTAGGATAACAGCCAGGTTTACATATAATTAAAAAAAATAGCTCAACATTTTGTTGAGCTATTTAAGTTTAAAAAATTAGCAATCAGCTACCTACATTCAAAAAAATACCTTAACCTACACGTAAAATTCAAGTTGAATTACGGGGGCGTCTTCCAATGGAATCGGCCTTAATCCCAGTATATTTGCATTATTAAACACTTCTATAAACTCTGAACGGCTTATCCGTTCTCTTCCGATACCGGGTTTAGACCGGTAATATTGCATTCTTCCCGATTTATTGGCCACTGCACTATAGAGGTAGTGGTATTTAAAGGGAATAGGGGAGGGGACATATCTGAATTTCGCACTTAATGCCATTTTCTTATTTCGCCATGTCAGAATGAACCATCCTGTTATACAACTTTTTGTATTTGGCCAGCAACGCCAGAGCCTTGACTGGTACATACTCATACGAATCTTTATACTCTTCAATCTTCCTCACAAGCTCGCCAAGGTAAAAGCGCACCTGATCAATGTTCCTGCATGAAGGAGGGGCTTCGAAATGCCGCTGACAGAAACGATCAAATTGTAAGTCGACCCGTATTTTATCTTTTGAATTCATGTGCAATATTGCACTTAATTATAGTCCAAATATAATCTTAATTTAAATTAAAACAAATATTATGATAAAATATTAGTGCAATATTACACAATACTATTTTTTCTATTTATTCGTTAGGAAGAAATAATGCTGAATTTGGTGATCAACCCTTACCTCTGATGGTTACCAAGGATCAAGCAACCATATTTACTTGTTGAAGTAAGAGAAACTATTTAGATTTAGGCATAACTAACGACAATCACCCAATGGAAGAATCTTCTGCAGAAAGTTTCCTGAGTACCTGGCACATCATAATGTTCTCCGGCGCAATTTTGTTCGGCATTCTGGCAATTGCACAATTCATTTATCATCAAGTCAAAGTCTCATCTCTGAAGGATCCCAAGGACAAGTATGATTATATCCGGGAAAATGAAATTCGAAATTACCAGCGGGCGTTTCTGTTTCTTGCCATTGGGATAGCCTGTATTATTAATACCTACGGTATGGGAACGATGAAATTCCATCCGGTCTGGTTTTTCGTGCGAATTTTCATGGGGCTTGCCGGTGCGGTCCTTGTAGGATATATCGCCCAGTTGATACTGCAGTATTATTATCCAACTCCCATGCACAAAAAGTTGCGTAAGCTCAGGTATACGCCCCGTATTAATCCTGAAAATGGCAGCAAGATGCGTCTCCTGGGAGAACACGAGGAAGATGTTCACCTGGAAGAGGGTATGCAGGCGGAGGAAAATATCTTTTCTGTTGATTATGATGTTTGGGTGGATGAGTCGACCGGTTATACTAAAATAGAAAAATACCCGGGCCACCTGGATGCCCTTCAATGTGGTAACTGCGGTTTTTATACATTAAAAGTTGTACGCGAAGAAATCACAAAACCACCGACTGCTGATGAGGATGGTGAGCTGATCAAGCATTATGAATGTGAATATTGCAAGTCAATTCGTGCTACTGCATTCCATATTGTGCGGGATGTGAACCGATCATACGGCCCGCATGATCACTTTTATAAATCTCCGGATGGTGTTTCCATGGTGCGCATTGAAGTAATCACCCATGATGGTGAGCGCAGAATTTATGAGTTCCAGGGAGTCCAGCAGGCGGAGAAATTTTTACAGGAAATAGGAGCCTGATAACCAACACTATAACATTTTGGTTAGTATTTCGTGAAAGTGAATGAATTATTACGCGAAGTCTGGCATTTTTTTGGCTAGAGAAACGTTAGAATTGAAATTAATGAGATGAAGAGTATGAAGAAATTGATGGCGCCCCTGTTTCTGATGATCTGCCTGGTTCATTCCATGGCAGGAGCAGCTATGTCAGACAGCACTCAGCTGCAACCCAAGTCGTATTATGGTGAAGAAGCCAAATTGGTAGTTCAGATCCTGGATACCTATCATTTTAAACGGATGAAACTGGATGATTCTCTTTCTTCCATTATCCTGGATGGTTATCTCAAAACACTCGATAATAACAAATCCTATTTCCTGGCATCCGATATCAGGAATTTTGAAAAATACCGGAAACAGATCGACAACCTGGTCAAGGCAGGCGATTTGTCCTTCGCATATGATATTTATAATGTATTTGCAGAACGCTTCCATAACCGCATGAATTATGTGAATGGGAAATTGCTCGCTTCTGCATTTGACTATTCAAAGGAAGAATATTACGATACAGACCGGGAAGAACTCCCCTGGGCTGCCTCAGAAGCAGAACTGGATGATCTGTGGCGAAAAATTGTGAAGAGCCAGGCGCTCAACCTGAAGCTTAATGGCAAAGAAGATGCACAGATCAATGAAACCATCACCAAGCGGTATGAGCGTTTCGAAAAGGCCATCAATCAATATACATCAGAAGATGTATTCGAATTGTTTATGAATACCGTTGCTGAGGCGTATGATCCGCATACAAATTATTTCTCTCCAAGAACATCCGACAGGTTTCAGCAGAGCATGAGCCTGAGCCTTGAAGGGATAGGAGCACGGCTTCAGACAGAGAATGATTATACCAAGGTAGTTCAGATAGTGCCCGGCGGTCCGGCTGACAAAAGCGACCTGATTCATGAAGATGACAGGATCATTGGAGTTGCGCAGGGTACTGACGGCGATATGGTAGATGTGATTGGCTGGAGAATAGACGACGTTGTAGACCTGATCAAAGGCCCGAAAGGAACCGTTGTACGGTTGCAGATTTTGCCGGCTGAAACTGGCGTAGAAGGACCTTCAGAAGAAATTGAACTGGTTCGCGAGAAAATTACACTGGAAGATCAGAAAGCGCAGGCCCGTGTAATCAATCATGAGCAGAATGGTAAGAATTACAAAATAGGTGTGATTCAACTACCCAGTTTCTACATGGATTTTGATGCGTATCAGCGCCGTGAAAAGGATTATACCAGCACTACAAGAGACGTGAAAAACCTCATAACAGAATTGAAAGGCCAGAATATCGACGGAATCATTATGGATCTTCGCGATAATGGCGGAGGATCCCTCTCCGAGGCTATTGACCTCACAGGGCTGTTTATAAAGAATGGTCCGGTTGTTCAGGTACGGTATCCCAATGAGAAAATTGACCTTGGTGAAGATGAGGATCCGAGTGTTTTATACGACGGACCTATGGCCGTCATGATCAACCGTTTCAGTGCTTCGGCTTCAGAAATATTTGCTGCGGCCATCCAGGATTATAAGCGTGGAGTGGTGATCGGCGAGCAATCCTATGGTAAGGGTACTGTTCAAAGTGTCATTGACCTTTCCCGGTATTTAAAAGTTCCTGAGGGTGAAAAGGTGGGGCAGCTTAAACTTACACTACAGAAATTCTATCGTGTAACGGGCAGCAGTACACAGCACCTTGGAGTAACTCCGGATATTGACCTTCCCAGCGCGTTTGATGCCGAAGAGTTTGGTGAAAGCGCCAATGCCAGCGCACTTCCGTGGGATCAGATTCGTGCGACCCGATATATGTCTACCGACGATGTTTCTCCAGATGTTCTTAACAGGTTGAATACCGATTATAAGCAGCGTCTGACATCGGATGTTGAGCTTCGGAATCTCGTAGCTGAAACAACCGAGCTAAAGAATAACCTGAACAAAACGAAGGTTTCTCTGAATTACGAAGAACGTAAGAAGGAAATGGAAGATGCTGAAAAGCGTCGCGCCGCACGTAATTCCATTAAGAACACACGCATTGATCCTGAAAACCAGATTACCGAGGAAATTGAAAGTATCAGTGATAAATACCTCAGGGAAGGTGTGATCATCCTGAGTGATTACATCGACACAATCGGTTAAGCTTTAGGATATAAAATAATAGACCCCGGAATAACTTTCGGGGTTTTTTTGTGCCCTCATACGTTTACTCAAGTAAATTAATAATGTATAACACATTGAAAATAAGATAGATAAAATATTCTATCTCAAGCATTGATTTTTTTGTTCAATCTTGAAATGTTAACGCAATCAATAACCGTTTCAACATCATTTTCGTTATTTTTATTGAATGCGCGCCCTGGTTATCATATTGATTACTTTTTCATTCGGATCATTATACGGTCAGCAGGAAGAAAGCCTGATCCGAAAGAGTATTTATTTTGGCGGGGGGAGCTATTATATCGATCCATATCAGATCATGGAGCTACGCAAATTCATGGAGAGTGTGGAAGATATTCGTAATTATGAAGTCATCTTGTTCAGCCATACGGATCCTATCGGGGGGAAAGAGTACAACGAATGGCTTTCCCAAAAGCGAAGTGAAGCCGTATTCAATCAGCTTTTGAATATGCAAATTCCGGAGGAGCTTATCAAGATCCGTGATTTTGGACGGGATAACCCACTCTATACCAATAACAGCGGCCGTGGCCGTCAAATGAACAGGCGTGTAGATGTTATTCTCTGGCCCGTCGTATTTTAAAGTAAATCGATAATCTCGCTATCCATGGGATTGACGCCTGAAGGGAAAAATCCAAGTACCTCACCATTTTCGTCAACCAGGTATTTACAGAAATTCCAGGTGGGTTCTTCTCCTGTTTGTTCTGCCAGCCAGGTGTATAACGGGTGTCTGTCGTTGCCTTTAACTGAAATTTTCTCAAACATCTGGAAAGTTACTCCATAGTTTTTCTCACAAAAGGATGCGATCTCAAGGTTTGTACCTGGTTCCTGTCCGCCAAAATTATTCGCGGGAAAGCCGAGGATCTCAACCTTATCACCAAATTGTTCGTGCAATGCCTGCAGATCTTTATACTGGGGTGTATACCCACATTTTGATGCTACATTAACGATAAGAATCTTTTTCCCTTTATAATCGGAAAGCGCAATTTCGTTTCCATCGATTGAAGTCATGCTGAAGTCGTAAATTTTCATTTCGGAGGTATCAGATAAAACAAGGCTTAGTGTGAATAGGAGCAGGGTAATGATTTTCATTGATTTGGATTTAGGTAATTACAACATTCTTGATTGAGAAATGTTCTGAGGCATCGATTATTTTGGTGGCATCGATGGTCGCACCTCAATCTTGCTGGGTAATGTTCGCGGATTCATCCTGAGCAGGTCGATTACCAGCTCTCCAAGGTCTTCAATTTGGATTTTCCAGGAATCCGAATCATTCGGAACATGATCATTAAAATAGGTTGCGACAGATCCGGGCATGATGGTTGACACCTTGATTCCGGACTGGCGCACATCGAGCATCACTGCCTGGGTAAAACCTGTAAGCCCGAACTTGCTCGCATTATATGCTGATCCTCCGGCAAAGAAGTTGGTTCCAGCCAGGCTTGAAATGGTGATGAAATAACCTTTAGACTTTTTCAACTCGTCCAGTGCGGCTTTAATCGTGTAAAATACTCCTGTCAGATTGGTATCGATGGTGTCCTGCCAGTCTTCAACCGTCAGATCTTCAATGGATCCGAATTTACCAACCCCCGCATTGGCCACCACAGCGTCAATTGAGCCGAACTCAGCAACTGTGGCCTGAACCGCTGCTTTTAATTCATCAAAATCCCTGACATCCGCCTTTAATCCGATCACACGTCTTCCGCCCGCTCCATTCAGCTTGTCGGCTGCCTCTTTGGCTGCTTTTTCAGATCTGCTGGTGATGGCTACAGACATTCCCTGCGCCAACATTGCTTCAGCAATGCCATATCCGATTCCCTTGGTTCCGCCCGTTACAAAGCCTGTAAGTCCTGAAAGATTGTTCATTTTCCTTTAGTTAAATTCATCAAATTATTAACCTGATTTGGCCGTGGTTTGTTTAGTGCCATATCTGGTGATCAAAAGTAACGCCCATACCATACCGGTCAAAATTATTGGAGGCAGGAATGTGAAAAATGCCATACGTAGAAACGCGATTCCAAGAATGAAAAGCTTGAATGTCAAAATGCTGAACTACCGATTTTGAAAGATGCCTGCTGGCTGGGTTCTTCACCCTCTCCGGAATCTGTAAAAACCACCAGAATATGCGTCAGATCCTTTAATTCCGGGTCTGATGCCAGTGCAAAATCCTTTGCTTTCAACGCAATGGATTCCAGTTTATCCCATCGCTGCCCCTCAAAATTATAATTATAAAAGGTAATGACCACATAGCTTTTTTCTCCCCAATTCATCACAAGGTCGATATCCTGATGGCGCAATTCGGTTTTCATTGCAGACTCTACCTCAGACAGCGTTTCTATACGTTCCTTAATTTCACATCCGAAAAGCAGCAGGATCATAAATATCAAAAGCAGATTCTTCATGATTCCCTTATTCCTGAAGAATTTACCTAAAAAAAAGCAGATTTCATTGAAAAAGACTTAATTGTCCGCTCCTCCGCTCAGGTTTTCCGGTGGCTGTCCGCCCACCCCATTTTTCAGAATTGATTTTTTCATGGCGGACGTATTCATCAAATTTGGCCGGCTCGGGTTGGATTTCATGTTCAAGTGATTTAGCCATGAGGTGCAGACTTTTCAATGCGCGGGCTTTATCACTCTGCTGTACCCGGGTTTTCTGGATAAGCTTGTCCATTTGTGAGATCGTCTCATCATATACCTTCGTTGGAACAGGGAAGGGGTGCCCATCCTTTCCGCCATGCGCAAATGAGTAGCGCGCCGGGTCGCTGAAGCGGGAGGGCGTGCCGTGAATGATCTCACTCACCAGGACAAGCGACTGAAGAGTTCTCGGTCCCAGTCCCTGCGTCAGGAGAAGTTCTTCAAAACCCGGAACATCCTGTTCATGGGCGACGGATAATACAGCTCCCAATCGCTTCAAATCAACATCCCTGTGCTGTACTTCATGATGCCGGGGAAGCAATATTCTGCGTGCTTCCTTCTGTATCAGAAAGGGTTTTTCTTTTACCAGCATCATAATGCCATCCTTGGTTGGGTCGGCACCGATATCAGTAAGATTGAGAATTTGCCCTCTGGGCAAGCCTGATATAGCCATGTGCGGCGTTCGTGTATAGGATTCAACCTTTCCTGAAAACCAGTGATATCTGCGGGCCATACCCGTGCTGTTATCCATACCTTGCTGAACAACTGCCCACATTCCGTTCTGATCCACTACAAATGAGTGAAGATACAGCTGAAACCCATCCTGTATGGCTGTATTGTCAACTTTAGCACTCAGTCGGCTTGATCTCGCAAGTGAAATGCCATCCAGGTCATTTTCTTTGCCATATTGTATAAGTTCATCCGGAGTCCTCCTGGAGGCATTTCCCCGGCCTCCGCATACGCGCATTCCAAGGTGGCGCTGCTTCTTGTCAAATGCCCGCCTGAGGGCCCCCATAACCGACGTGGTTATCCCGGAGGAATGCCAGTCCATACCCAATACACATCCAAATGCCTGGAACCAGGCAGGGTCACTCAGTCGTATAAAAAATGCCTCCCGTCCATATTCCTCGACGATCACTTCTGCAATAGCACCGCCAAGAAGTTCCATCCTGCTCGCCAGCCAGTATGGAACCCGACCACCATGAAGAGGCATATCTGCATGTCCTGTACGATTCATCCTATAAAAATACTAAATAAATTAGTAAATAAACTAAATTAATTAGTATTAATAATGTGCGGTGATTTGATCAAGTAGTTGATCTGCCGGCATTGTTCCGTCCAGCCAGTGAACTTTTGGGTTATTTTTTGCAAGGCGGCGAAACCAGGTCATTTGACGTTTGGAAAAACGATGGATTTCCGTCTCCAGCTTTTGTGTCATCTCTGAAAGGCTGAGGTGACCCTGCAGAAAAAAGGTAACATACTTATATTCCAGGCCATACCGAATGAGAGTTTCGTCGGAAACCACCGATCTCAAAAGCTTAACCTCATCAACAAGTCCATGCTCCAGTCTGCTTTTCAGACGTGCGCTGATCCGTTCACGGCGAATCTCCCTGGGAAGATCAATAATGAAAATTTCCTGCTCATGAGGTTGATATTTCGGGAACGTGAACCCGGGATTCTTCTCCAGGAAATGTTGCATTTCAATGGCACGAATGAGTCTTTTCTTATTGTTCTTATCGACTTGAAATGGTAGCGGCTGCCCGGAAAGGTACTGTCCTTTCAGGTCTCCGATCGGTTTTTCGCGAAGGATGGCCCTTAAATCAGAATGTACCGGAATGCTGGTGAGCGTATGATTCTCAAGAACGGCTTCCAGGTACAGTCCGCTGCCACCGCAAAGTACCGGGACCTTTTGCCGGCTGCTCATGTCGGTAATAACCCTGTTAAAATCTTCCTGAAACGCAGTGAGATGGTAATCATCCCCCGGATTAACAATGTCAATGAGGTGATAGGGAATTTTCACCCCATTCTGTTCATAATCAGCCAGATCCTTTCCGGTGCCAATATCCATCGATTTGAATACCTGCCTGCTATCGATGCTGATGACTTCACCATCGAACAATGCTGCCGCCTTTACGGCAAGTTTTGTTTTGCCGCTGGCGGTCGGACCGGTGATCACAAGCCATTTTTTCATAAGGTGAGCGCCATTCGAATGTTTCCTGCATTACATATCCTGACGCCTCCATTGTTGTCTTCCCTGTGGCGAATCAGATCGCTGTCGATGTAAAAGCAGAAAGGTTTTGTCCTGCTTATTTCCCTGAAACCGATGTAAGCATAGCCGCTGCCTTCAGACCATTCCCGGTCGACAGACGTGAAGATATCCTCCGGATTGTGCTGGCGTTTAAAGTGCTCGATCAATTTACTCAG
>JBNKGL010000030.1:0-41901 GCA_050289805.1 Cyclobacteriaceae bacterium | reverse complement strand
TCAGTTCAATTGCCCGGTTTGCGGTGATGGTATAGGGGTCTTCCTCCTTGGGTATGGAAACAAATTTATTGTCATGTTTAACATACGGGCCGAACCTTCCGATACCCACCTGCATCGGCTTTTCTTCAAATTCTCCAAGATCCCTGGGCATTTTGAAAAGGTCAAGCGCTTCCTCAAGGCTAATATTCTCTATAAACTGGCCATGACGAAGGCTTGCGAATTTCTTGTCCTCATCATCATCCTCACCTAACTGGACGAGGGGTCCGAATCTTCCAAGACGTGCAATGATTTTCTTTCCTGTTTTAGGGTCCAGTCCTATTTCACGTGACTTGGGAACATCAGAACGTTCTATATTCTCAGTAATCTCGACCTTTGAATGAAACTCCTTATAGAAATCGCCAATCATGCTGTTCCATTCCAGCTTTCCATGAGCGATCTCATCAAATTCCTTTTCGACATCAGCCGTAAAACTGTAGTTGGTCACATTCGGGAAATGATCCACAAGAAAGTCATTCACTACCATGGCAATATTGGTCGGGAACAGCTTATTCTTTTCAGAGCCGGTTATTTCGGTTTCGACTTTTTCCTTTAAATCGCTACCCTTGAGCTTCAATAAATGGTATTCCCTCTCCTTACCTTCCCTGCTTTCTTTAACCACATAGTTTCGTTTCTGTATGGTTGAAATGGTCGGAGCATAAGTTGATGGTCTTCCGATACCCATCTCTTCAAGTTTCTTTACAAGGCTTGCCTCTGTATAACGTGCCGGGTGCCGCGTAAAGCTTTCCCTGGCCTGGGCAGTACCCAGTGTAAGGGTTTCACCAATGGTAAGGGGAGGCAACATACCTTTTTGTTCCTCGCCTTCTTCGTCATCTGTAGATTCCAGGTATACGGATAAAAATCCATCAAATTTAATTACCTCACCATTCGCTGTGAATGTTTCCGGCCGTGAAGATATTTCTATAGTGGCCGTTGTTTTCTCAAGTTCGGCATCGGCCATCTGTGAAGCGATTGCACGTTTCCAGATCAACTCATAAAGTCGCACGGAGTTTCTGTCTCCATCCGGCTGAAGCAGGGAGAAATTGGTTGGACGAATGGCTTCGTGTGCTTCCTGGGCAGAATTTGATTTAGTCTTGTAATGGCGAACTTTTACATAGTTTTCACCAAACTCCTTTTTTATTTCACTTGTAGCTCCCTGAATAGCCTCATCAGACAAATTCACCGAATCGGTTCTCATGTAGGAGATATTACCTGATTCATACAAACGCTGCGCTATTGACATGGTCTGAGCTACAGAAAATCCAAGTTTACGGCTGGCTTCCTGTTGCAATGTGGATGTTGTAAATGGAGGAGCAGGTGATTTTTTTGAAGGTTTCTTCTGAAGGTCGGAAATTCTGAAATCCGCACCAATCAGGTCCTTTAACAGATCCCGGGCCTCATCAATCGAAGTGAAGCGTTTGGATAGATCCGCATGCAACTCCATACCGTCCTTTAAAGGAAAAACAGCAGTTATGCGAAAAGAGGAAACAGCTTCAAATTTATCAATTTCGCGTTCACGCTCAACAACCAGGCGTACCGCAACAGACTGAACGCGTCCCGCCGATAAGCCTGTCTTGATTTTTTTCCAAAGGATGGGGGAAAGTTCGAAACCAACCAATCGGTCAAGTATGCGCCTCGCCTGCTGCGCATTCACCAGATCGATATCGATACCACGCGGATTTTGAATGGCATTTTCAATGGCCTTTTTCGTGATCTCCCGAAAAACAATCCTTCGGGTATTCGAATCATTCAGGTTCAGCGCTTCTTTCAAATGCCAGGAAATGGCTTCTCCTTCACGGTCATCATCACTCGCCAGGTAAATGGTTTCGGCATCTTTAACGAGTTTCTTCAGTTCCCTGATCACATCCTTCTTGTCCGCTGTGATTTCATAGGTCGGCTTAAAGCCGTTTTCTATATCTACCGCTTTGTCCCCTTTAGGCAAATCCCTGACATGGCCGTAACTTGAAGTTACTTTATAATCCTTCCCCAGGTAATTTTCAATTGTCTTTGCCTTAGCAGGCGACTCAACGATTACTAGATTTTTTGGCATATTTAACTTGGTCTTTTAAATGACTCGGGCTCAAAGTTCATCAAATTTTTAAGAAATAAAATTGAGAGTCGTTTTATTTAATCTGAATGACTTTCAGTACTTTGAGCATTGAATTCTACACTTTTTAACGGTTATAACAAAAAAAATGAGTAAAAGTCTATTCCTGTTAAGGCACGGAAAGGCCATGGAAAAACTTAGTGGCCAGAAAGATATTGAACGTGAACTCGACTCAATTGGCCTCCAGAATGCCAGCCGCATGGGTATGAAATTACAAAACGACAAGATCCGTTTTGATATAATTATTTCCAGCCCTGCCCAGCGCGCGCTCAACACTGCCTCACTCATTGCGGAGCAGCTTGGCTACGATCCTGGCCGGATACACATAAATGAAGAACTTTATGAGGCATCAGTGCGCACACTGCTCCAGGTAGTGAATAATCTTAAAGCGGAATGGGAAAATGTATTACTTGTGGCACATAATCCTGCGATCAGTTACCTGGCAGAATATATTTCAAACGCTGAAACCGGAACCATGGAGACCTGCGGCCTTGTAACGATTGAATTTGACAAAGTACCCTGGGAAGAAATAAGCCAGGGTTCGGGCAAATTTATCAGCTATATTTATCCTGACCTACTGAATTTTTAGTACCACCGGACCATATATTACCCGTTTATATAGTGGTGGACACGGTAGATCCCGTCACCAAGTTTTGGATAAATGGTAGTGGACTTAGTACTGTAATTTATAATTTAGCCTCTTGAAAAAATCTAATCTTGGAAATAATTAATCAGTTCATTGTTGATTTTGCCAACTGGATATGGGGACTTCCCCTCCTGATCCTGTTGCTTGGAGGAGGATTATATTTCTTGTTTTATTCGAAGTTCGTTCCGTTCATGCATTTCTGGCATGCGGTAAATGTACTTCGTGGAAAATATGATAAAGAGGACGATCCCGGCCAGATCAATCATTTTGAAGCGCTGAGTACTGCCCTTGCCGCTACGGTAGGCATGGGAAATATAAGCGGGGTTGCTGTAGCCATCGCAGTCGGTGGCCCCGGCGCATTATTTTGGATGTGGGTCAGCGCAATTGTGGGGACCGCCACGAAATACTTTACCTGTACACTTGCCGTAATGTATCGTGGCAAAGACTCTGCCGGTGTTTTACAGGGAGGTCCGATGTACGTTATTATGGAGGGCTTGGGAAAGAACTGGAAACCGCTTGCGGTTATGTTTGCCGTCTTCGGCATGATCGGATGTTTACCCATATTTCAGGCCAACCAGCTTACACAGGCATTCCGCGATATCATTTTTCAGCCTTATGGCATTGAGGGAAATGAAATAGACCTGGGAATTTTCACATTCCTTGATCTGAACCTGTATATAGGTCTGGTGATTCTGGGCTTTGTCGCGCTCGTGATTTTCGGGGGTATAAAAAGGATCGGAAAAGTCGCAGGTAAAATGGTTCCTGCAATGGTAGTACTCTATTTTGCAGCCGTCGTTGGAATCATCCTGCTGAACGTGGATGAATTGCCGAAATATATTTCGATGATCTTTTCGAATGCATTTTCAGCGGATAACTACCACGGCGATCCGGCATTCGGAGGTATCCTTGGCGGGCTTATTGTATTGGGCACGCGAAGAGCTGCCTTCAGCAATGAAGCGGGAATCGGAACTGCCCCCATGGCACACGGTGCGGCAAAAACAATGGAGCCCGTGCGTGAAGGACTCGTAGCAATGCTTGGCCCGTTTATAGACACGATCGTGGTGTGTACACTCACCGGACTTGCAATTCTCATTACGGGGGTTTGGCAAACCTCAGATACGAATGGCGTTACACTCACTGCAACGGCTTTCACAAACGCCTTCCCGGGATTCGGCCAATATATTCTAATGATATGTGTATTAATATTTGCAATCACATCACTTTTCAGTTACTCCTACTACGGCACTAAATGCCTTGGGTTCCTGATAGGCGCCGATAAACAGCACTATTATAATTACTTCTATGTAGGCACCATACTTTACGGAGCAATATCATCTCTGGGGACCATCATAAGTGTTATTGACTCGACATTCGCATTAATGTCGATACCCACCATGATCTCTGCCGTCCTCCTATCACCCAAGGTTATGCAGGTTAGCAGGAAATATTTCAGTGAATTGAAGGCTTCCCGGGCAGATGCCCTGAAATGATGCTTGCAAATGTGCTATTCCTGTTCGTAACTTTTCATTAAAGATCGGGCATATGATCAATTATCATAATCGAAAATTCCGTCCCATTCACAATGACAGTGAAGGAGATGTTGATCCAACCTCCATATTCCATTATTATCAGGAAGGGAACATAGTCACCGGAACATACTCGGGAAAACATATTCACTTTGGCCACCTCATTGCGCTGGTTCAGCAGGACGGGTCACTCAGGATGCGGTATCATCATGTGGATGACAAGGGGGAGCTTAAGACCGGTATCTGCAGGTCACGACCGGAAATAATGCCCAACGGGAAGATAAAGCTGCACGAGGAGTGGCAGTGGACATGCGGGGATGAATCCCATGGAAGTTCTATTGTGATTGAAGTTTAGGTAAACCAGCCAGAGAGCACCTCACCAACAAAATAAGCAAATATCGCCGCAAGACCTCCCAGCAGTAACGTTTCCATTATTCCCCGAAGCCAGGGTTTTTCGGTTACATAGCTTTTCAGATAACCCACTATCATCAATGCGATTCCGGTTGCAAAACAGGATATCAGAAATAAACGGGATTCATTTAAGTCAAAGATTAACGCAACTACATAGGATAAAAGCGGGATAATACCCACAATGTTAAACGAGATGAAAGTGGCAAAAGCCGTGTTAATCGGACCTTTTGTTTCCTTCGACATCTCGAGTTCCTCCTTCATCATCGTATCTACCCAGATATCCTTGTCTGAAGTGATCACTTTCACAACTTCTTCAAGTAACTCACCCTTCATGCCTTTTGCCGCATAGATGTCGCGAATCTCCTGAACTTCATGTTCACGCATGTGTTCAATCTCCCAGTATTCTACCTGTTTATGCTTTTCAAAATTATCCCGCTCCGTTTTCACTGAAAAGTAATTCCCTACTGACATGGAAAAGCCATCAGCGATCAGATTGGCAAACCCGAATAGTAAAACATAGTATATTTCAGCCTGTGCACCGGCGGCACCGGCGACTACCGCAAAAGTGGTTATGGCTCCATCAATTCCGCCATATACAAACTCGCTGATGTAGGTCTTATCAAAAATCCAGAGCTTTCCCTCTGAATGAAGCTTATCTTCTGTTATCCTTTTCATCTGAATTCAAGATAGGCAATTTCCACCGTTTGCCGGGAATGTATGAAATGAAGCCTCCGGCCACTTCAAGCGGGCTGTCTATATTATTATGATATAATTGACCTGTTCCTAATCCCTGATGCCCGGTATAGCCCTCTGCGGCGGTAAGCTGGCAAATAATATTCAGTCCTATGTTGGACTCGAGGGCAGAGGTCATCCACCACCCTATCCCAAATTCCTCAGCCAGCTGTATCCAGTTTCGGGTGGAAGCAATGCCCCCGAGTAGCGTAGGTTTTAAAATGATATAGGAAGGCCTGACTGTTCGAAGCATCTCCCTCCGCTCCTCTTCATTATCAAGACCGATTAATTCTTCATCAAGCGCCACCGGAATGGGCGATTCACGGCAGACGTCAGCCATTAAATCCCACTGACCGGCCATCACAGGTTGTTCTATTGAGTGAAGATTAAAGAGGGAAAGCCTTTCCAGTTTTTCAAACACATCGTTTCGGGTAAACGCCCCATTCGCATCCACGCGCAGGATCGCTTCAGTCCTGCTGCGTATATATGCCAGTGTCGACAGTTCCTTTTCAAAATCAATCGCCCCGATCTTCATCTTGAAACATGAGTACGAATCATCAAATTTATGGTCGAACTGTTCCTTCATAAAGTCTTCATCTCCCATCCAGATCAATCCATTGATTGGTATATGTTCCGATCCGGTAAAAAAATTGCCTGGAATAACTTCACGCCTCCCTCCGTGCAGGAGATCAAGCAACGCCGATTCCAACGCAAATCGCACCGAGGGATATTGAATATCACATAACTCTGCCGCGAGCCGCAGGCATGCAGCTTCCGATTCTGGCAACTTTAGACCATGAATGTGTTCGGCAATTTTTCTGAAAACTTCGGGTAAATCAGAATTTGATTCGGGACTTAAACCAGGCAGTGGACCCGCCTCGCCCCATCCCGCCAAATCGGGATGCCGGGAATCGGTAAGAATGAAGAACCATGAGATTTTCTTCTTTAAAATTCCTCTGGATGTTCCGGCTTCAAATGTAAAGTCCAGCTGGTACGGAAAATATCTTGCGGTTAAGGACACATTCAAAAATATTGGATTCTATGATCAATTCCATCCTATATTTGCAACCTTATGAATAAGCAGGGCAAAATTCAACTTTCAGACTATACCTACGAGCTTCCACAGGATCGGATTGCTGAAAAACCCTTACCTGAACGGGACCAGTCAAAACTTCTTGTCTGCCGCCACGGCAATATTTCACATCATACCTTTAAACGCCTGCCGGAACAGCTGCCTGAATCAAGCATTCTTTTCTTTAATGACACCAAAGTTATTCCGGCGAGAATATTCTTTGAGCGCGCCACCGGAGCAGTAATCGAAGTATTCCTGCTTGAACCGGTATATCCTTCGGCTGATATCGCTACGGCAATGTCCTGTAAAGAAGAAAGTACCTGGAAATGCCTGGTAGGGAATTTTAAAAAGTGGAAGGATGGTGAACAACTACAACTCTCGGTTCCATCTAAAGACTATGGAATTGTGGGTGTTCAGGCAAGAATCCACAGTCGGCAAGATTCGCAGATCACGCTTACATGGGATGCCCCATGCACTTTCTCTGAACTGGTCGAGCTGATAGGGAAAATTCCGCTTCCCCCGTATATCAAACGTGATGTGGACCCCGAAGATAAAGACCGGTATCAAACGATATACAATCAAACCGCCGGCGCAGTCGCAGCACCCACAGCCGGGCTGCACTTTACTTCAGAGGTCATGAATGAACTGGCAAGACGGAAAATCGATACAGATTTTCTAACCCTTCATGTAAGTGCCGGCACATTTATGCCGATCAAGGATGACGATATCTCAAAACATCAAATGCATGGCGAACAGGTCTATGTCACCCGCAACAATATATTAAATATCACACGTGCTTCCACCCTGATCGCTGTGGGTACCACTTCAATGCGCACATTGGAAAGTCTTTATTGGTATGGGGTTATCTTGCGCTCCGGGAGGTCGGTCGATTTTCACATAAGCCAGTCAACTGCCTATGAATATGATGAAAGTGAATTGCCCACAAGAAATGAGGCAATGAAGGCTGTATTAGATCATATGGATGCGGAAGGCAGAACCAGCCTTTCAGGACGTACTGAAATATTCATATATCCCGGCTACAGATTCCGTGTTTGCGATGGACTCATTACCAATTTTCACTTACCCGGCTCGACTCTTATTCTGCTGGTAGCAGCATTCATTGGCGAGGACTGGAGAAAAGTATATCAGGAAGCGCTTGAAAACAAGTATCGCTTCCTGAGTTATGGTGACAGTTCGTTATTGATTCCGTGATCCCTAGGGAGCGGATATCCTGGCATGCCCTTCAAGCAGGATTACCTTTACTTCCACACGGCGGCTTTCTTCTGCAGAAGACTTTTCATCCCTGGTTTCTCCATAACCACGGGCAACGATCCGCCGTCTTACAACACCCTTGTGGTTAAAATATTCGAGTACTTCAATCGCCCTTTTATTTGAAAGTTCGCGATTGTAATCCTCATTACCTTCGGAAGAAGCATATCCCGAGATCTGGATTCCCAACTCTTCGTGAGCTTTCAAAAGTCTGAGAATTTTATTCAGAGATTCGTCATATTTAGGATCGAGATTACTCTTGTCGACAAGGAAATAAATCTTTTCCATGGTATTCAACACATCCGGATCAATGGCTGCTGGTATATCTTTTTCACTCAGCTGTCGCTGAGCAACTTCTGTAACTGCCACTGTCGGCAGGGAAAAGATCGTTTTATCCTCAACATTCTTCTGTTCGAATTTACTTTCATCGCTTTCGTCATAGTAAAAATAACGCACTGCAACTTCCAGCCTTGGATCTTCCCTGAAATTCACCTGCTCTATCGGATGTTCAGTATTGATCAGCTCAAGAAGGTAGTCAATCGCTTCTTCATCACCGGCCGCTATGAGGTCATTCATTAGTTCGTAAACATCAACATCTCCATTGTGAATCAATTTTGCCTCATGTGTCTTTTTCTGATCCTTAACTGCTTCTTCATGGCTGTCATAAAACGCATTACGAACCTCCACACGCTGCCCGACTGTTACATCAAACTGACGGATTGGCTCCAGTGAGATCTGTTGGAACAGTTCATAGAAATACGTCTGACCCGGCACATTTATATTAAGCGTATAGGGAAGGAATCCTTCAGATTCAATGACCATATCATAATTCTTTGCAGGGGGTAAAATAATCAGGTATTTGCCCGTAGCAGGATCCGGCTGATATACAAAGTCAAGCTTCTTGCCCGATTCCACATCGATCATATAGATCGTAGTCGCTATTGGCTCACCGGTTTCGCGGTTGAATATGCGGCCTTTGATCATCGTCAGTGGAATATTCGATTCCTCTTCCGGCATATCAATGCTGTAAAGGTCCTGACCTCCGGCTCCTCCAACACGATCTGAGGCAAAATATCCTTTACGACCATCGGCGCTCAACGTGAAATAATTGTCATCAAAAGTTGTATTGATCGGATATCCCATATTTTCAGGAGCCGTCCACTCATCATTAAAAAGACGGCTTACAAAAATATCCCGACCACCCATGGTATTATGACCGTCACTGGTGAAAAAGAGTGTCCATTTATCCGGATGAATAAATGGGGCATCCTCATCGTAGGGTGTATTAACAGACGGACCAAGATTTACCGGCGCACTCCATTCCCCGGAAGGCAACAGATCGGAGCGGTAAATATCAAGACCTCCCAAACCCTGGGGCCGGTCACTGGCGAAATATATCGTCTTGCCGTCCGGCGTCATACTGCCCGTGGTTTCTCTGTATTTGGAATTGATCTTTGAATCCAGTGGTTCGGGGTCAGACCAGCCATTTCCCGTCTTATGTAAAAAGTACAAATCACCAGTTCCTTCGGCTCCGCCAATGAATATTAGCATGTGCTGACCATCCGGTGAAATCCCTGCGGTACCCACATTGTAATCGGAGGCTACATCAATAACCTCGGGCTGCGACCAGTTGCCTCCCTGGTTATAGGAGATTTTAATTTCCTCAATGTATTTTTCACCACTGCGTCTTTTACCATCATTGGGAAGCAGTGATGTATAGGCCATCACACTCTCATCAGTTGCAACTACAGGGTTATATTCTGTTAGTGGTGAATTAATGATCGTTCCCAGATTCTCAATTTTAGTATCGAGTGGCTGCTTCATTAATTTCTCTGCGTTATCAATCATTGCAAGGCGTCGATCGATCTCATTAATGAGCTTTTGGTTGCTTTTGATCGTTTTACGATAGGAAGTATAATGGTTTCTTGCATCATCCAGCTGTCCGTTTCGGTGATAAAGCTCACCGAGGATCATCGGTGTATCAGCTGGCAGGTAATTGCCGGCTCCGGCAAGAGCCTTTTCAAAATGAGGTATAGCCTTCAGTTTATCAGACGTAGCGTCCTGCTCAGAATAACAGTATCCCAGCTTGTAATGGACCATGGGGTCATCCACACCATTTTTAACTGCTTCCTGAAAAAGCGGCAGGGCTTTATCATAACTTCGGAGTTTAAAAAATTTATCTGCTGTAGCCAGATCTCCTTGTGCATAGGACCCCGTGAAAAATAATACCAGGGTAATTCCAATAAAAAATCTCATCATAAGACAAATCACTTTAATGCATGAATTGTCAATAATAAGGTATGGTAACCTTTAAAAAGGTGCGTAAACAGTCGATTTCTTACACAGAAAGGGGAATATGCAAATTAGCGGGCTATTCGAACCTCAGTGATTCAATTGGATCGAGATTCGCCGCCTTATTGGCAGGATAGTATCCACTGATAACACCCACCACAACACAGACCGCCAGACCAAAGAACATCCACAGCCATGGAATAACCAAACCTTCAATACTCAGAAGTCTGGAAATGAGGTTTCCGATTACGATTCCGAGAATGATACCAAGAATTCCGCCAAGCAGACAGATCACTACTGCCTCGACGATGAACTGTTGCCGGATTCGCATCGTCGTTGCTCCCAGTGCTTTCCGCACCCCAACCTCACGTGTTCTTTCAGTAACAGATACCAGCATAATATTCATCAGAGCCACACAGGCACCCAGGAGTGTCACAAAACTAATTCCGAAGCCCCCGATCCGTAATCGGTCGCTTATCTCTTCCAGCCGTTCGGCCAGGGTCGCGCTCTTTTCAACTTCAAATGAATTCGGCGCACCTATATCATCCCGTCGGATTTTTCTCATGGTTCCGGTAGCCTCCCCCATGGCTGGTTCTACCTGCGTTGGATCATTGATGCCTACCTTCATGGAATAGGCCAGCTGCCTGCCCTTAGCCTGCTTGTTGGCATTCGCTATGGGAACAAAAACGGTATTATCCGGCCCGCCCTGACCACCGCCAAAATTACCCCGTTCCTCCAGAACACCGACAACACGATACTTGGTCCCAAGAAGAGAAACTTCCGTATCACCGATGGAATCTCCATTGTTGTAGAGTCCGGCGTACACTTTACTTCCGAGTATCGCCACATTGGAACCATATTGAATTTCTATCATGGAAAAATTCCTTCCCCGGTCAATATTCAGGCCTTCAAGGGCTATAAACTCTTCATTGATACCCATGACCGATATATTCGGATTTGTAATCTTCGAACCCCGCTTTACCTCTGCTGTACCCGTAAGATTTGTGCCCATAGCAAGGGAAGCAGAAGGCCAGTCGAACTCCTTGGCAAAGCGCATGATTTCCTTGTACTTGATGGGTGGGTACGACTTTTCACTTACACCCCGTCGTCTACCCCTGAAATTATCTTTACTGGTGATCGAGAAGGCATTAACCCCAAGTTCTGAAAGGCTGTCTGTAACAGAATACTGAATACCATCAATGGTCGTTAGAATTCCCACCAGCGCCATTATGCCAAATGTTACAATGAGTGCCGTGAGAACTGTACGCAACATATTGGCTTGTATTGACCGTAACCCTTCCCGTATATTTTCCGTGAGATTCATAGAATTGCTTTACCGGAAACTAATTTATGCATAACTCACGTTATCCCCTCAACAAATTGTGTGATTAGGCGAAATCACGTTTTATCGGTAAATTAGATGGCTGAATAACATGAAAATGCGGGTAGTATTTATTCTTCTTTTTAATCTCATCATCCTCTCGGGATATGCAAACTTCATCTTCATCCCGATGGATCAGAAACAGTCTGATCATCTCAAAGCTTATGGCATAGCCTATTGGGTGCTTCAACAGGAAATAGAGGTTGACTGGCTCCTGAATTACCGTGGCGGAAGTTTCATGTGTAAATACAGCCAGAAAATCGAAAATGAGCTGATCATCCGGGGCGTGAGTTATTCGGTCATATCAGACGCGCAGTCTTCGCAGATCATTGCAGAACTTGCCAGCCCGTCATCGAATACGGATGTGATGCGGCTGGATAAATATCCGCGTATAGCGGTTTATTCACCCAAAAGCAAGCAACCCTGGGATGATGCTGTAACTCTTGTGCTTACCTATGCGGAGATTCCATACGACGTGATTTTTGACGACGAGGTGCTTGACGGATTACTTCCGAAATATGACTGGTTACACCTCCATCACGAGGATTTTACCGGACAATACGGAAAGTTTTATCGTTCCTATCGTAATTATCCATGGTATATTCAGCAGCAAAGTGAGTTTGAAGCCTCTGCAAGAAAGCATGGCTTCTCAAAAGTAAGTCTGCTGAAACTGGCTGTCGCCAAGCGTATTCAGGCATTTGTGGGTGGAGGCGGATTTCTGTTTGCCATGTGCAGTGCCACCGATACCTATGACATCGCACTGGCCGGTGAAGGCGTAGATATGGTTGAGCGAATGTACGATGGCGATCCGGCGGATCCGAACGCCCAGAAAAAACTGGATTACTCCAAAACCTTCGCTTTCGAAAATTTCATCCTTGAACAGGATCCTTATGAATATGAATATTCAAATATTGACAACAACTTTGCAGAGCGCGGACTGCGGGAGGAAAATGACTACTTTAGTCTCTTCCAGTTTTCTGCGAAATGGGATCCCATTCCAACCATGCTGACGCAAAATCATGAAATGGTGATCAAAGGATTTTACGGTCAGACCACAGGGTATAAATCCCGCCTGATTAAACCTGATGTAGTGATCCTTGGAGAAAACAAGTCGATCGGGGAATCAAAATATATTCATGGTGTTTTCGGAAAAGGATTCTGGACATTTTATGGAGGGCATGACCCGGAAGATTATCAGCATCTTGTAAATGAAGAGCCGACAGACCTGAACCTGCATCCCAATTCACCGGGCTACAGGTTGATTCTCAATAATATCCTGTTCCCCGCAGCAAAGAAGAAGAAACAAAAAACCTAATGCATGCGATCTCCCCTTGGGGTTAGCTGCTTCATGATTTCAGCCTCCTTTTTCAGGATTTCACGCCATCGTTTTTCAACATGATCCTCTGGCATATACTCCCTGGCCAGTAACAAAAAATTCTTGTAGTGACCCGCCTCGGATACCATGAGTTCGTAATAGAACTTACTCAGCCCGGGATCACCTATTTCCTTCCACAACAACCTGAACCGCTCACAGCTTCGTGCTTCAATCAGCGCATTCAGCAGGAGTTTCTCAACCAACTGTTCATTCCGGCTTCCCCCCTTCTTTTCAATCGCCGATAGCGCCGCAACGTATTCATCCTTGCGCATAGGCCCCAATCCGATTCCGCGCTTTTTCATCTCCTCCAGTACGCGCTCAAAATGTGCCCACTCCTCTGCGACAACCGGCGTGAGCATATCCACAAGTTTTTGTTTGTCGGGGAATTTAATGATGAGTGATATGCAAGAGCTTGCTGCCTTCTGTTCACAATATGCATGGTCGATCAGGATTTCATCAAGCTGCATTGAAGCAATATCAACCCACCTGGGATCTGTTGGCAACTGTAGTCCTAATACCTGCTTTTCCATATCAGTCGAAGAAAATCCAATCTATACCAAAATCAAGAATTGTTGTCTGACCGGGATAAAATGGCGTTGCAAAATATCCCCGTCCTTTGATCATTTCGGTTACATTATTCAGCTTAAGAAACCATCGCCCGCGATTCACCTTTGCATTTATAAAAAAATCTACCAGCGGGTAGCTGTAAACCTCGAACTGATCCTGAATGTAGTACTGCATGATGGCAGGGTCATACCCCATGGCATAATAATCTGATTTCCAGTGGAAATCAATACCGACCTGTATCTGCAGGTTTCCGTCAAAAAGAATATTGTTATAGGAGAGCTGAGAAAGGTGGAAAATTTCCGGAACCCGAATCGCATCGGCTGAACCGCCTGATACATTCGTAAACCGGGTTGTGGATATAAAATTCAACCGCTTCCATAATGTCAGTGAAAAAGCAAGTTCACCATAAATGATTGAAATGTCTCCGTCGGCCTGAAACGGTGCTACCAGCAGAAGACTGTCGGCATTATAATATTGCCTGAAATTGATATAGTTGGTAAGCAATGAATAACCGGCGGAGGGACGAAACTGAATCCATCTGTTCGACAAATTCAAACCTCCTGAGATACTGGTGGTGATGGAAGATTCAAAATCATTTGACCACTCATGATGGCTGCCCCGATAGGCCTGCTGCATGTAGGTAGGTGCGGTTCTCTGGCTCCTCGCTTCGGCATGAAACCAGGTGTTTTGCAGTCGTCCTCCAATAAGATAATTACCACTGGTTTCCACTTCCCCGAAGGCTTCAATATAACTCAGACTGTCATTTCCAAACCGGAGATTCACACCGCCAAAATGTTCAAGATCGGGGGTATTAACATTCAGCGTGTCAGGGTCGAGATACTTGTACTCCTGCTTAACCCGGCGCGCCTTGTAATAGAAATTATAAAACGTTTTTCCCACATCCCCCTTTACGCCTATCTCATTTTTAATAAGTGTAAAATTGGTTCTGTCATAATCCTGGGCAGAATCGACCACATCGATTGGCCAGTAGGCATCATCCACAGGTGAATCACTGAAGCGATTCAATTGCTTGGAGCGGTCGATGGAATGATAAAGCTGCACCAGGCTTGAAAGTTCATACTGATGATATAAGTGATAATTCGTTCGAAGATCCGAGGTCTGGGCGTCATTGAGGCTTACCTGCCTGTTGTCTGAAAAAAAGATGTCATCCATCGGATCATTGGTAGTACTCTGAATTCCGCCGTAATCATTCACCACATGGCGGTTCCTGTTAAAGTACCCAAGGGCTACATATTTTCGGTTTTTCGATATGTAACTTCCGTGAAGCATATAATAGACTCCCTGTGCATTCCGGTCTCCCCGACCCTGACGGTTAATCTGGTTGTCAATGAAATAACCCTTATACTCAAAGCCGAAATTTATCCGCTCATTGATATTCCGTGTATAATTCGCCTCCGTAACGGCACGTCCCTGACCTCCCCAGATTATTTTAAACCGGCTGTGGGGCGAAAGTGTGTTGTAGTATTTTATTTCATCGGAAGTACGGTAATAGGGATCAAAAACGGTGAACCCCGAAATCTTCCCAATTTCAGATGACAGAACCGGGAAAATCGGATTCAGAGCAGTTCCTATATTTCCCAAATCCTGGTACATGAACCCCGAAGCCGGCACGAAATGAAAGCGATGGAAATCATTGACCAGGGTGTCAATGGTAAATACCTCTAAATTGTTGTATTTCAGATACTTCTCATAGGTATAGCGTGTATCCTGCGGTCCAAACACCTGCTTGGTTGTATCATCAATGATGGAAGATCCACGACGATCTTCTTCCTGATTTTGCTTATTGACATCAATCGCCTGTGACCATCCATCGGTGGTGAAAAAAAACAGGGACAGAACTAAATAAAAAAATCGATGCAGCTTCACGGCGCTAATTTACATATTATCCTTCAGATGCATAACGGTCATAAGCATCAACGATCATCCTATCAAACTTGCTGCCATTTTCCAAAAATTTCATTTCTATCGGAATATACATGAGTTCAGCCTGTTCATTTATAATGTCTTGCTTTACTGCTGTAATGCGCATGTAATCCTTTTCCGTTGTTAGTACCATGGCATTTGCCGCACCCGCAGTATCAGCAATTTTCCTGATTTCACTGTCACTGAATTGGTGATGATCCGGAAAGCGAATAATTTCAACCACCTCATAATTATGTTTCACATGACTGATGAATAATTCGGGATTGGCAATGCCGGTAACTACAATTACTTTCTTCAAACGCGAATTTCCACCTCTCACCTCTCCATAGTCTATGGTTGAATAAAAAACCGGGATTCCGGGTGCATACTTCTGAATTTTACCTTCCATGAAGATTTTCTGGCCGGCACTCAGGGTTTCGGGACACTTGGTCACTACAATAATATCAGCCCTGGAAGCACCTTTGCGCGCCTCACGCAAGCGACCGGCCGGTAAAACGTAATCCTCAAAAAAGGGACGGTCGAATGCGGTGAGCAAAATATTCATTTTCGGTTTTACGGCCCTGTGTTGAAAAGCATCATCCAGCAAAATTATCCCGGTATCCGGAAATTCAGCAAGAATGAAAGGAACCGCCACAGCCCGCTCCTCGCCAACCGTGACCGGAATATTAAATTTTTTGAAATACTGAAGCGGTTCATCACCGATACTGGCAGCAGTATCGGCTGAGTTTGCGATTCGAAAGCCCCTGGTCTTTCTTCCATAACCACGGCTGAGAGTGGCTAACCGGGTTTTTGAATCCAGCAACCTGATCAAA
Organism: Cyclobacteriaceae bacterium; assembly: GCA_050289805.1. GTDB lineage: Bacteria > Bacteroidota > Bacteroidia > Cytophagales > Cyclobacteriaceae > JAUILA01. The sequence continues at coordinate 25,731 of JBNKGL010000030.1, read as the reverse complement.
TATTCCACCATGGGTGTTTTTCCCGTACCTCCCACACTCAGGTTTCCAACAGAAATGAGAAACCGGTCAAATTCGAAGGAGGTTTTATACCCGCTGTTGTACAGATAATTACGCAACCGTGTTACCAGGTCGTACAACCAGGCAAAGGGAAAAAGAAGTACCCGGAAAAACTTCATGTCAGGACGCTGGAGTGAATTATTTCTCTTATTTTGGCAAGCAAAATTGGGTAAATATGATGAAAATAAAAGACATCATTCAATATTTGGAAGAAATCGCCCCTCCATCCCTTCAGGAAGGGTATGATAATTCAGGCTTGCTAACCGGAAGCCCTTCAAGTGAAGTTTCGGAAGTGCTGATTTCACTGGATGTAACCGAAGCTGTTGTTGGGGAAGCAGTAGAAAAGGGATGCAACCTTATAATAGCACATCATCCTGTAATTTTTAAAGGCTTAAAAAAACTGACCGGATCAAATTATGTGGAACGTACGATCATAAAGGCGATTCAGAATAATATTGCCATATATGCCATTCATACAAATCTTGACAACGTCCGATGGGGCGTTAATGACAGGATCGCAGACCGGCTTGATTTGCATAAACGCGAAGTGCTTGCACCAAAGGATGGGTTATTACTGAAACTTGAAACCTTTGTTCCCAATGCCCAGAAGAAGGCGGTCCTTGAATCCCTGTTTGAAGCAGGTGCAGGGCAGGTCGGCAAGTATGATGAATGCAGTTTTCAATCCAAAGGTATCGGTACATTTCGCGGAAATGCAACGTCAAACCCGTTTATCGGAAAGCCTGGAAGCCTGGAAGAAGCAAATGAAATCAAGATAGAGGTAATACTGCCTGCCTACAGGAAAAATGCGGTACTTGCCGCGCTCAAAGACAGTCATCCCTATGAAGAAGTTGCCTTTTACCTGTCTCCACTTGAAAATACTTACCAGGATGTCGGATCAGGAATTTTGGGGTCACTAAAGGAACCCATGGAACCAATTGCCTTTTTAAAACATTTAAAAAATAGGATGAATCTGCAGATGATACGCCATACACCCATCGCTACCGAATCCATCCAACGAATAGCTGTTTGCGGTGGCAGTGGAAGCTTCCTGCTGAAAAATGCGATTAATGCAAATGCCGACATATTTATTACGGCTGATATGAAATATCACGAGTTTTTTGATGCAGAAGGACGGATCACTGTCGCCGATATTGGTCACTACGAAAGTGAGGTATTCACAAAAGAACTTATTTATGATAATTTAACTGAAAAATTTTCTAATTTTGCAGTCAATTTGTCGGAAACTGTAACTAATCCCATTAGCTACCTATAATACATGGAAAACACCGTTGCACAAAAACTGGAAGCACTTGTTAAATTACAATCGATTGACTCAGAACTGGATTCAATCAAAAAATTAAGAGGTGACCTGCCAGATGAAGTTCAGGATCTCGAAGATGAAGTTGAAGGATATAAAACACGGCTAGCCCGCTTCAACAATGACCTGGAAGATCTGGAACAAAAAATCAAAGATCATAAGACATCGATCAAGGAATCTGAAAAACTGATTCAAAAATACGAAGCACAGCAAATGAATGTTCGGAATAACCGGGAGTATGATGCCATCTCCAAGGAAGTCGAACTTCAGCAATTGGAAATACAGATCATGGAGAAAAAAATCCGTGAAGCACACGAGGCCATTGATCGCAAGAAAGAAGACGTAGAGGCTACAGAGCAACTGATTTCTGAAAGAAGCGCAGACCTTGACAGCAAAAAGCAGGAGCTTGATGAAATCCTGAATGAAAGTAAGGAAGAGGAAGAAAAGCTGATGAATGAGCGCGAGAAAGCCTGCAAGAAAATCGAAGATAAATTGTTGAAGTATTACGAAAAGCTTCGAAAAAATTTATCGAATGGTTTGGCAGTAGTAAGCGTGAAGCGAGGAGCAGCAGAAGGCTGTAACATTGTAATCCCTCCGCAGAAGATTGCTGAAATCAGGGAGAAGAAGAAAATTGTTATAGATGAGCATTCCGGTCGGATTTTGGCTGATGTTGATATGGAATCAATGGAAGAAGAAACCAAAAAACGAACTACTCGTCGAAAAAAGAAAGAAACAAAATAATGATAAGCCCCGGTCACCCGGGGTTTTTTATTTCTTTACAGTTATTTTGATACATTCGCTAAAGGCTCAACCGAAAGGCAGGATGACAAGATTATCTGTGATGCTTCTCATAACGACGTTGCTGCTTGAAGTTTTATGCACCACTCAGCTTCATGCACAGGAAATCAATGCATTAGAATTTCCTGCATACAAGGCAGTCATCGGCCGAACAGGATTCAATCCCGAAAAATTTGTCCTTCGCCCTGAAATCAGGGCTTATCTCAACAGTTACGACGCTTTTCTTAACGCCCTGCTCACAGGAACGCAGGATTCCTTTGAGAATTTTGAACTGACGGCAGATGAATCGCTGGAACAAATAGCCTCAGATCAGACTCCTTTGCACCTGTTCCTTCAAAATGAAATCGGGCTTCAGCGTGCTTTTGTAAAATTAAAATATGGTCAGGAGTTAGCATCCCTGTGGCAAATGCGCCAATCATATCGAACGGCAAAAGAAAACATCACCCTGTATCCTGATTACAAGCCATTTCAGAAAACATGGGGGCTCCTCCAAATACTGGTCGGTGCGATACCCGACAATTACCAGTGGGTGCCAAAGCTATTTGGGTTTACAGGGTCAATTCAGCGTGGGCAGGAATTGCTGAGACAAATTCCCCGGTCACACTGGCTATACGGCGAATCGCAAGCAATACTTCAATTGACATCGAGCTATTTGCTGGAAGATTCAAAACATGCTGTTTCCGAATTCGCCGGATTAATTGAACAGGGCTGGGATAGCCCCATGTTCAGTTATTTGTATATGACACTTTTATTACGGAATCATCAAGCTGCTGAAAGCATCAAACATTTCAATGAAAGGGAATCCCATTTACCCCTCTCCTATTACCTGGCTGGAAATGCCTATCTCCAGGCCGGGAATTATGAAAAAGCCACCCATTTATTTAAACGATTTGAGGACCAATATACCGGTGAAGATTTCAGGAAAGATACAACGTACAAACTCTTTCTTTCGGCATACCTCTCCGATGAAAAATCAGAAGCCGCATTTTACTTTAAACAAATCAATATAATTGGTGGAATCTCCACAGAATCAGATCGTTATGCAGCCAAGGCATATACAAACGGTTATCCTAATCCTGCTATCATGCGTATCAGGCTTGCAACAGACGGAGGATTTTACGATCAGGCGGAAAAACTTATCGGAAACACATCGATTGAAAATTTTCAATCAAGAGAAGAACAGGTTGAACTCATTTACAGGAAGGCACGCTTATATCATTTTACCAATGAACCTGAAAAGGCTATCAATGCCTATCTTCAGACAATAGAATTGCAGGGAAGTGAGCACTGGTATTTTGCTCCCAATTCATGTTTACAACTCGGATACATTTACCTTTCCCGCAATGAACTGGCACTGGCGCAGGAATACTTCAGAAAAACATTTGATTACAGGGCCTATGAATATAAGAAAGGTATTGACAGAAAAGCACACTCAGCGCTGGTTACCTATTTCTGATGATACGAGGTGGCTCACGTCATTAAACCTTTCAATGGTAAACATGGATCCGGTATAATTCAGAAGATAGAGACACAGATTTGCGTGTTCAAATTCATCCATACAATGTAGCGGGTAGTGAAGTATCTGGCACAGCAAAACCCTCATTGCCCGACCGTGCATGCAAATTAAAATGGTTTCTTCATCATCGTGCGACATGATGTGTTCAAGTGCTGCCTTCTGCCGGTCGAAAACGTTTTGCGGACTTTCCCCTCCCTCAATCTGCAAAGTGGTATTACCCTTCTGCCATTCACGAATCACCCAATGATAATAGGCATCTTCTTCCGGAGTAATTACGACACCCTCCCGGGTTCCCCAATTGATCTCATTGAGTCCGGATAGTTTTTCGTGGGGTATTCCAAGATTTATGAAGCTTTCAACCGATTCAACAGTCCGTTTCAAATTGCTGGTGTATATTTTATCGAATGGGACTGTCTTATAAGCCTCAAAAAATTGCAGACTTTGTTCCCTTCCTCGGTCATTGAGTGATGCATCGATTCCACTTCCCTGTACAATTCCTTTCAGATTGTAATCTGTCTGTCCGTGCCGGACCAAATATATTTTTTTGCTTTTCAAATTGTCCCTATTTTAGAAGCTGCAAAAATAACTTTTTTTAGAAAATGGCATGACAAAGCTGGAAACATCTCCTGAAGAATTAAATGCAATGAACAAAAACACCCTGATGGAGCATCTGGGTATTGTATTTACGGAGGTAGGAGAAGATTTTGTGAGGGCGACCATGCCAGTTGATCACCGGCATCACCAACCCTTTGGCCTCCTTCATGGCGGTGCGTCTGTCGCACTTGCGGAAACCCTGGGAAGTGTTGGCGCACACATTAGCCTGAGAGGCACAGGAAGCCATTGTGTGGGGCTTGAGATCAATGCAAATCATTTGCGCAGCGTGAGGTCGGGAATCATTACCGGCACTTCCCGCCCGATACATATGGGAAAATCCACGCAGGTGTGGGAAGTGCGCATTGAGGATGAACAGCAGCGCCCCGTTTGTGTTAGTAGAATAACAATGGCAGTGTTGAAAAATGATTGAGACGAAGAAAGCCAAACCGGAGAAGATTGGCAGAGTAAAAGACCTGCATCTTTCAGATCTACTGGAATTCTGTAAGCTTAACGGGTTTGCCCTTGCTGTCTGGCGACGTCCCGCAAAAGATATTCAGGGAATCATAGATACTGGCGATACCCTTTGCGAGGAAATAGAGCTGGAAACCAGTGAGCCCGGATACCTTTTTAACCCTTTTTCCTCCACACAGCGTAAGCATTTCATTCGTGCCCAAATCCGGTTTTCGGTGAAAGGTGAACAAATTGTGTTTGATCCGTATAATCAGCGGCAACATGAGTCTTTACTAAATAAAATTGTCCGAAATGGCTCAAAAGAAGGTCCGGACAGTAAAATGATCATCTTTGAAGATGCTGAACAGGAATCCTCGAAGCCATTTACCGGTCTCGTTGAAAAGGCTATTCAGGAAATCAAGGCGGGGCATTTTCAAAAAGTGGTGCCCTCCAGAATCAAGTCATTGCGAATCGAAGGGTTTGATTTAAGGACCGTATTCAATCGCCTCATCCGGAACTATCCCAATGCATTTGTTTCTGCAACCTTCGTACCTTCTGCCGGTCTGTGGATCGGTGCTTCACCTGAAATATTGGTAAGTACTGATGCTGAGCGAATATTTCAGACCGTTGCACTGGCGGGAACGCAGGCATATGACCGCACAAAATCACTTCAGGATATTGCCTGGACACAAAAGGAAATTGAAGAGCAGGCATATGTAAGCCGATACATCATCAATTGTTTTAAGAAGATTCGGTTGCGTGAGTTTGATGAGATCGGTCCCAAAACTGTCGTAGCCGGAAACCTTATACACCTTAAGACTACCTTCCGGGTAGATATGGATGCGGTGAACTTCCCGCAATTAGGTACGGTGATGATGAAACTTCTTCACCCAACCTCGGCCGTTTGCGGAATGCCCCTGGAAGCAGCCTCCGCCTGGCTGGAGAAAAATGAAGGTTATGACCGCGAATTTTTCAGCGGGTTCCTGGGTCCGGTTAATATGAATGAAAATACAAACCTGTATGTGAACCTGCGATGTATGAAAATTGTGGAAGACCAGGCCTGGGTCTATGCGGGAGCCGGGGTAACAGAAGACAGCCATCCGGAAAAGGAATGGATGGAAACATCAATAAAAATGAACACCTTACTGGATGTAATTCATTAGAAATTGGATCTTCAACCCATATATAACCTCGCAGAAATCTGTCATAAAGCCGGAATTACCCAGGCAGTATTATCTCCCGGATCCAGATGCGCCCCGCTGGTCCTGGCATTTTCCAGACATCCGGGCATACAATGCAGAAGTATACCGGATGAGCGTTCAGCGGCATTTATTGCGCTGGGATTGGCACAGGAACTCAATCAGCCAGTAGTTTTAGTATGCACCTCCGGAAGTGCTGCATATAATTATGCACCCGCGATTGCCGAAGCGTATTTTCGTCAGATCCCGTTGCTGGTACTTACCGCAGACCGGCCCCCGGAATGGGTTGGCCAGCAGGACGGACAAACTATTTGGCAGGACCAGATTTATGGCAAGCATGTACGGTTCAGTGCAACAGTACCGGTTGATCTTACGCATAAGGATTCAACGTGGCACCTGTACCGTGTTATGAATGAAGCAATTCAAACTGCACAAGGGAATCCACGGGGACCTGCACATTTGAATTTTCCATTTCGGGAGCCGTTTTATCCTGACAGCAATGACGAAACCTATTTTGAATCGGATGTTCCCTTTCAGATTGTTTCGAAACCCGACTTACAGCTTCCGTCCCATACCCTTGCCATACTTCAGGAATTATGGAATGGGTCTTCAAGAAAAATGATACTTACCGGACAGGAATTCATGAATGACTCACTGTTATCGGTACTGGACCAGGCATCAAAACATCATAATGTTCCCGTTGTTGGTGATATTATCAGTAATATTCACGGCATACCTCAGGCAGTTACGCGTGCTGATGTATTCCTGAATCAGGATCATCCAGACATCGACAATTTCCATCCGGATCTGCTGATAACTTTCGGGCTTTCACTTCTTTCAAAAAATTTAAAGAACTTTTTCAGGAGGCGCCCTCCAAAAGAACATTGGCACATTCAGCCTTATGGAGAGATCGCAGATCCATTAAAGTCAATTACAAGGATCATTCGGTGCGAGCCAGGCCACTTCCTGGACGAGATCATCAAAGGCAGTAGTTCAGGTGATTTCGAACAACAGAAACAGCATAATTTTCATCAGATCTGGAAAATAGAGAATAACAATACGGCCAATAAGCTGGTATCATTCTTTGAAACCGGTAATCACTTTGGTGAATTCGAAGCTGTATTCGAAGCACTGGCCAATTTACCGGAAGAATGCAATCTCCATCTTGCCAATAGTATGGCCGTTCGATATGCAAACTATTGTGGTCTGAATGAAAGCAATTCGAGCGTTACGGTTTATTCAAACCGGGGAACATGCGGTATTGACGGATGCACCAGTACAGCGGTTGGATCGGCACTTGCGGATCCGGCAAAGATGAATATTCTTATTACCGGCGATATGGGATTCTTTTACGACCGCAATGCCTTCTGGCACCGGTTTCATTTGCCTAATCTCAGGGTTATCCTGCTGAATAATCATGGAGGAGGGATTTTCAGAATGATCCCGGGACCCTCCCAATTACCTGAACTGGAAGAATATTTTGAAACAACTCAGGCCCTGTCGGCAAAAACCCTTTGCCAGGAATATGACTTCGAATATCTTCATTGCGATAAAAGGGCAAAGCTCAAAAACTTCATCCATGAAGTGATGATTCCAGACGAGCGAACCAAAATACTGGAAATTGTATCGGTGGGAGAACAAAATAAATATATACTGGTTCAATTTAAAAAGCTGTTCAGGTAATCCCTTAAAATTACCATAGAACCACTCATAGATAAACAGTTAAGCGCATCCAATACGAGTAGTATATTTGAAAATGAAAAAGTCTATTTTTGCCTTTTACCTGCTGGCTCTTTTATTCACAGGTTGTAAAACAACACAGCAGGCCTCTTCCTCCACTAGCGATCAAAGTGCACAAAAGAAATCACCCTACGAAAAAATAGTTACGGCCTCCACCCTTTCAGATGAGGGCTTGTTTCTTATCCACCGGAATCAGGATGAAATCTACTACGAAATCCCTGATTCTTTGCTCGGCAAAGAAATGCTTTGGATCAGTCGGATCGCCGCACTTCCGGCAGGATTTGGTGGCGGTTACATCAATGCCGGCTCAAAGACCAATGAGCAGGTGGTTCGATGGGAGAAAAGATTTGACCAGATCCTCTTACGAACGGTTTCCTATACTGCGATAGCCGGAGATTCATTGCCCATCCAAAAATCCGTGGTTGCCAATAATTACGAACCTATTCTGTATTCCTTCAAGGTAGAGGCAGAAAACCCGTCTAAAACAGCTACGGTAATTCGGGTTGATGATCTTTTCACCAAGGACGTATCAGCAATCGGTCCGTTACGAAGCTTTCTGAGAAAGGAATATCAGGTACGTCGCCTTGACGATAAACGCTCTTTTATAGAAAGCGCCAAAAGCTTCCCACTGAATATTGAAGTGCGACATGATCTTACTTTTGAGGCATCCAACCCTCCGGGAGATGAACAATCTGGAACATTGTCCATACAAATGAATCAATCGATGATCTTGCTTCCTGATGAGTTAATGGAAAAAAGATCCTATGATGAACGAGTGGATTGGTTTACAATTTCGCAGATCGACTATGGCAGCGAAGCGCTGAAGGCTGACCAGAAAAGGTTCATCCGAAGGTGGAAACTTGTGCCCAAAGATCCGGAGGCCTATGCACGGGGAGAATTAGTAGAACCGGTAAAACCGATTGTATATTATCTTGACCCCGCCACGCCAGAGAAATGGAGGCCTTATTTTAAAGCCGGAATTGAATTATGGCAGCAGGCATTTGAATCGGCCGGATTCAAAAACGCGATAATTGCCAAAGACCCACCAACACCTGAAGAGGATCCCGACTTCAGCCCGGAAGATGTTCGATATTCTGTTGTTCGATATGTTGCCAGTACGACAAGAAACGCCGTAGGGCCCAGTGTATCCGACCCCCGCACGGGAGAGATCATCGAAAGTGACATTATCTGGTATCACAATCACCTGAGATCTTACAGAAACAGGTACCTTCTTGAAACAGGCGCTGCAAATCCACGTGCACGTACATTGAATACACCTGATTCGGATATCGGGGAAATGATGAAAATGGTAATTGCTCACGAGGTGGGTCATGCGTTGGGATTACCGCACAATATGAAGGCCAGTGCCGCTTATCCGGTTGACAGCCTCCGTTCAGGTTCATTCACCCAGGAATATGGAATTGCGGCTACCATTATGGATTACGCCCGTTATAACTATGTCGCCCAACCGGGAGACGAAAATATCCGGTTTATCCGGCAATTAGGTCCTTACGATCATTATGCGATCAACTGGGGATATCGCTACCTTCCTCCAAACCTGGCCGTAACAGAGAAAAAGGCAATCCTCAATTCATGGATCAGTGAAAAAGAAGGAGATCCCAGGTATATGTTCGGGTCTGGAAGAGGAGGTTATGATCCTACATCTCAAACAGAGGGAATTGGAAACGATCCGGTTAAGGCCAGTGAATATGGCATGAAAAACCTTAAATATGTCACCGCCAATTTAATGGACTGGACGACTACAGAAGGCGAAAACTATGCAGACCTTGAGGAATTATATGGTGAATTACTGGGCGTATGGTCAAGATATACAGGTCATGTGGTTACAAATGTTGGAGGCGTCGTTGAAACAAGAAAAACATCAGACCAGGAAGGTGTGGTATATGATCCGGTGTCAGCTGAAGATCAAAAGCGCTCGGTTGATTTTCTCTTGAACGAATCATTCGGGGATCCGTCATGGCTCGTTAATACAGAAATGATCCGCAGAATGCAGGCGGAAGGAATACTGGATCGCATCCAATCATTACAGGCACGGCATCTGACCAATTTATTATCCGTTTCCAGAATCAATCGAATGGTGGAAATTGAGACTCTAGACGGAGTATCATATGGTGCCGACGATATGATGACGGATGTACAACGCGGCTTATGGTCTGAATTACGTACCAGTAAATCCATATCCCCGTACAGAAGAAATCTGCAAAGAGCATATGTTGAACACCTGGCACAATTGGGATATGGTGAGCAGTCCAATAGACGCGGACCATCAGCGGCGGACACGGATGCTCAGGCACTGGCACGAGCTTCGTTGGTTCAACTGAAGAAAGATATCCAAACCGGAAAAGCGCGAATGTCTGATCCAATGTCAGTTTATCATCTCAATGATATTATTTCACGGATCGACGACCTTCAGGAAGGCAGGTGATGTATGTCACAGGGAATTACCATTGGCAGTCGTTTTATTTCCTGGGAAGAAATTCCCTCTGCTAAAGGGACTACCGAACAGGAAAAGGAAACACTTTCATTTCTTCAGGACTGGTTTTCGGATACCGCTGTTTTTTCACTGAAAACTTCTGGTTCTACCGGTACTGCCAGCACCATTACTGTCACCCGGGAACAAATAGAATTAAGTGCGTCCCGCACAATCAATTATTTCAACCTGGATGAAACAGATCATGCATTGGTAGCAATGAATGTAAAATACATTGCAGGTAAGATGATGTTGGTTAGGGCCTTAATTGGAAAGATGAAGGTGACGGTGCTGGAACCTGAGCGACTTCCTGACCTGGATCGTGATTCTTTTTCATTCACAGCAATTACTCCACTGCAGTTACAGGAGATTATTGCAAAGAATGGATGGAAAATTCTGTCTCCGTACAAATGTATCCTTGTGGGTGGGGCACCAGTCCCTGTTCTGCTAAGGAATCAATTAGCCAACTATCCGCTTAATATCTACGAAACTTATGGGATGACGGAAACCGTCTCACATATAGCTGTACGCCGTTTGAGCGGACCTGGGGCTCAAGATGATTTCACCTGTATTCATGAGGTGGATTTAGAGACTGATGATCTGGACCGATTAAGAATTCGAGGGACTATTACGAACAATATATGGCTTCAGACAAATGACAGGGTCATTTTACATGGCAGGAATGCATTTGAATGGTTGGGCCGGTCAGACTGGGTTATTAATTCAGGCGGTATAAAAATTCAGCCCGAAAAAATTGAAGAAATAATTGAAGGGATATTCAACCAACACGGATGGAAGAACAGGTTGTTCCTTCATGCCTGGCCACATCATGAATATGGTGAGGTTGCCATCCTGATTATCGAGGGTAGTCTGCCTGCAACAGAAATCGAAATAAAAGAAATGCTGTTACGTGTTATCGACCGCTATGAGATCCCAAAGAAAATTGTATCAATCCCTGAATTCATCAGAACTGAAACAGGAAAAGTTCGCAGAAAAGAATCTGCGGCATTACTCAGCCCCCTGACTTTTTAACTTAACGATCTCTTTTTGAAGGTCGAGTACAATTGATGCCAGCTGTTCTGTAGAGACTTCATTTTTTTCATTGGCATCCGGAAACTGTACGCTGATGTATGCTTTGGCAGCCCATACTTCGAGTACATCTTCCACATCCATCTGATAAGGTGCATATTGACGGTTATCTGAAACCAGGAAAAGCTTTCCATTATCATTGATATAATTGAATACCCGTTTGTACACGATACCATCGGTGCGTGTAACCAGTACGTAGGTCTTTCCATTTTTCACATCGCGCACATCCTCAATGAATGACCCAATCACAATAGTTCCGGGAAGTATTGGCAACATGGAATCACCCACAATTTCAAAAGCCCGGTATGTTGCATTCTGGGGAAGTATCGGAAGATTGAATCTTGGAAGTTCCTGAATATATTCGGGGTCTGCATACCCATTGAGATATCCCGCAGCCGCCTTCTGTGGAACCAATTCAATATTTTCACGGCCTTCATTATTAACCGTTACAGCGAGCACCTCTTTTCCTCTTTTAAATTTACTTACGATCAGATCCGATTCCTTCAGCTTTGAAACATCCTTACTTATCAGGATATCCACAGATGTTCCGAAGGTATTCGCCATGGTGGTAAGGGTTGTCAACCTGGGGTCTGCCCTGCCCTCTTCATAAGCCCCAAGAAGAGACCTCTTTATACCAATCTGTTCAGAAAACTGTTCCTGTGTCAGGCCCAGTTTTTTACGTAAATACCGAATGTTATCACTAATCAGACTCATGATGCTTCGTATAATAAGAATTGATCATTTTTTGTCGCTCTCTGCTGCAAATTATAAAGGTGGGAATGATAGAACATCTCCGGATTATCCCTGTCCTTCAAACGGGTTTCAATCTGCTCCACCACTTGTCGCAGTGTCGATCCCGCATCGGCAAGTATATAACCATAACAGGATCGTGATTCATGTGCCGCTGATACTGTAAACTTGATTTGACACCGTCCGGACTTAAGACGCTTGCTGGTTAATTGCAATTTATATCCCCTTCCTTGCATGCTGCTAAATTATTTAGTTATTTTGAATAAAGAAAGAATATTCTCATCAGATATACAAATAAATTACTAATTATTTTAGCAATTAATGAAAATCCTAAAATCAGGTCATTTTTAACCACACTTTTTTATTTTCACACCTGAATGGAAGACAGCTATAAACACAAGGGGATGCGCCGATCACTGGTGCGAATTTTAAAGGAAAAAGGGATCAGGGATAAACGCGTTCTTGACGCCATAGGGAAGGTGCCTCGTCATTATTTTTTTGAAAATGCCTTGATCAGCCATGCCTACCAGGACAAGGCATTTCCGATTGGCGAGGGGCAGACCATATCCCAGCCATATACGGTAGCCTTCCAGACAGAAAAACTGAATGTTAGCCCCGGTGACAAAGTGCTGGAAGTTGGGACCGGGTCGGGATATCAGGCCTGTATTCTTCTCGAGTTGGGCGCAGAAGTTTATACGATTGAGTATAATAAGGTCTTATACGAGCGCACGAGGAAATTCCTGCCAAAGATGGGCTACAAGCCAAGATTCTTTCATGGCGATGGTTCCCGCGGTCTTCCGCGTTATGCACCGTACGACCGGATCATTGTAACGGCGGGTGCCCCATCCATACCGAATAGTCTCATTGAGCAATTGAAAATTGGCGGAATACTCATTATTCCGGTGGGTGATTCGGAGCGGCAGCAGATGTACCGCATTACCCGAACAGGAGAACGGCAGGTAAAACGGGAGACATTTGATTACTTCAGTTTTGTTCCCCTGAAGGGTGACGAAGGATGGGGTAAAGGATGATCTTTCCAAGGATATTAAATTCCTTATGCCGATCTTTGTAAATATTCAAGACTTAACAACATGGCAAGAAAACCGAAACACCCTAAGGATTCGTTTGTCAATATGACCGAACTCGTTCTTCCGAACGACACCAATACATTGAATAATCTCATGGGCGGGCGCCTGATGCATTGGATGGACATCGTGTCTGCTATCGCAGCACAACGTCATTCGAATCGTATCGTAGTTACTGCATCTGTGGATAATGTGAGTTTTACACATTCCATTCAGCTGGGGAATGTCGTCTCGCTTCGCGCCAAGGTTACAAGGGCATTCAACTCTTCCATGGAGGTGTACATTGAAGTTGAAGCCGAGGATATTCCATCGGGCAAAAAATTCATGAGCAATTCTGCCTTTTTCACATTTGTCGCCGTTGATCAGACCGGTCGCCCTATTGATGTGCCAGAGGTGGTTCCTGAAACGGAAGAGGAAATTCAATTGTATGAAGGAGCATTGCGAAGACGTCAGTTAAGACTTGTGCTGGCAAAACGCATGAAACCCAAGGATGCCACTGAGCTTAAATCAATTTTTGACCCTGAACACTATCTCAACGATGAGTGATAAAAACAGCGAATGGCTCGCCGCGCTTTTCCAGGAGGGTATTTATGTGGTTCCGGAAGAAAAACCGGCAGCGGACAATAAAATCATTCAGGAAAAGAACGATACTGAACCAAAAGTACCGGAGGAAACATCAGACGATATTCTTCCTATGCCCGGCTTCAGGGGTAAGAATAAAAAACATATCCTGGTGCTGGCAGCCAGGGAGCTTACACCGGCTGAAGATGAATTCCTCACCAAAATCATGAATGCCGCAGGCCTTTCCTGGGATGATATCGCATTCATCAACTGGAAAGAACAGCCCAGGCCCGATCTGCTGGACAGGCTGGAAACTCATGTGGTGATTAGTTTCGGACTGGAGCATGACCCCTGGTGTGATGCCGTCCCCTATTCTGTACATCACGCCAATGGTGTGACACATCTCAGAGCCGATGATCTGCAGTCACTAAATGAGAATACCGATCTTAAAAGAAAGCTGTGGATGGCACTAAAGGAAATGTTTGGTGTTTAGCCTATTGATGAAAATTGTTTCATTTATAAGGCAGGTTCTTATATATTTGCGCAAACTTTTTGACAACCACACCCGGTGTGGTTTTTCTTTGCCGGCTAACGGCATACAAACTAATAACCTAAACTATTGATTATGAACAATATTGCTTACGTTATTCCACTGTTAGGTCTGGTGGGTATTGTAGTGATGATCGGCAAGTCGATCTGGGTAAGTAAACAGGATGCGGGTAACGAGAAAATGAAAGAGCTCGCCGGATACATTGCAGAAGGCGCAATGGCATTCCTGAAAGCAGAATGGAAAGTACTGTCGTACTTCGTTGTTGTTGCTGCGTTGCTGCTCGCTTATTCCGGAACATTGGTGGAAGACTCTCACCCTTTGATCGCAGCGGCGTTTGTGGTTGGAGCAGTTCTTTCGGCCTTCGCAGGATGGATAGGCATGAATATCGCAACTAAAGCAAATGTACGGACTACACAGGCAGCACGTAAAAGCCTTGCTAAAGCACTCTCCGTATCTTTTACAGGAGGAACTGTTATGGGTCTTGGGGTAGCCGGACTGGCAGTATTAGGTTTAGGCAGTTTGTTCTTGATATTCGTTCAAATCTTCGTCCCTGAAGGTGTTGCAGCCACTGGTATAGAGATGAAAACTGCCATCGAAGTTCTGGCAGGTTTCTCATTGGGTGCAGAATCAATTGCCTTGTTTGCCCGTGTTGGAGGTGGTATTTATACAAAGGCGGCTGATGTAGGAGCTGACCTTGTAGGAAAAGTAGAAGCCGGCATACCGGAAGACGATCCCAGAAACCCCGCTACCATCGCCGACAACGTAGGTGATAATGTTGGCGACGTGGCCGGTATGGGTGCAGACCTTTTTGGGTCCTATGTAGCCACCATCCTTGCAACCATGGTATTGGGCCAGGAAATTTCATCTGCCGATAATTTTGGCGGCATGGCCCCTATCCTGCTTCCAATGCTGATTGCCGGTATGGGTCTGATTTTTTCAATTATCGGAGCAAGTGGCGTTCGTATCATTAATGAGCAGGGTGATGTTCAGCAAGCGCTTAACATCGGGAACTGGGGTTCCATTGTTCTAACCGGAATCGGATCCTATTTTCTGGTTAAATGGATGATGCCGGATACGCTAGCGATCCGTGGGTATGAGTTCACCTCCATGAATGTATTCTGGGCTATTTTCCTCGGATTGGTTGTGGGGGCACTGATGAGCATTATTACAGAATATTATACTGCAATGGGAAGACGTCCAGTTCGTTCCATTGTACGACAGTCATCCACAGGTCACGCAACTAATATCATCGGCGGACTTGCAGTAGGTATGGAATCTACAGTGCTGCCCATTATTGTCCTGGCCGCAGGTATTTATGGATCTTATGCCCTTGCAGGTCTTTATGGTGTGGCGATCGCCGCGGCAGGAATGATGGCGACTACCGCTATGCAGCTCGCGATTGATGCATTCGGCCCGATTGCCGACAACGCCGGCGGTATTGCCGAGATGAGTGGTTTACCCGATGAAGTACGGGAAAGAACAGACATCCTGGATGCAGTGGGAAACACAACAGCCGCAACTGGAAAAGGATTTGCGATTGCTTCAGCTGCACTTACCGCATTGGCCTTATTTGCAGCATTTGTAGGTATTGCAGGAATCGACAGCATTGATATCTACAAGGCTGAAGTTTTGGCAGGGCTGTTCGTTGGGGCCATGATCCCTTTCATTTTCTCTTCACTCGCCATCGCGGCAGTGGGACGCGCGGCCATGGCAATGGTTGAAGAAGTCAGACGCCAGTTCAAGGAAATCCCCGGAATTATGGAAGGCAAGGTGCATCCTGAATATGATAAATGTGTTGCGATTTCAACTCAGGCTTCCATAAGGGAAATGGTTTTACCTGGTGCCATAGCTTTGGTTGTTCCGGTAATCGTAGGATTTGGATTTGGCCCGGAGGTTTTGGGTGGAACACTCGCCGGAATCACGGTATCAGGTGTTTTGATGGGTATGTTCCAGAACAACGCCGGTGGCGCATGGGATAACGCCAAGAAATCATTCGAAAAAGGTGTAAACATTAATGGTAAAATGGAATATAAAGGATCTGATGCCCACAAGGCTTCCGTTACAGGTGATACTGTAGGAGATCCATTCAAAGATACTTCAGGTCCATCAATGAATATCCTTATCAAACTCACATCCATCGTTGCATTGATCATTGCTCCTCATATTGCCGTGAATAACGTTGATCATACGGGTGATGCCGATGCCATTCAGGACACTCCTTTAATTGAGGTTGCGGAAGCACAAAACGATGCTGAAGAATTGTAGTAAAATGATAAATTAAAACAAAAGCCCCTGCCCGGGGCTTTTTTTGTTACCATTAAAACCAATATATTTAGACAAATATTTTTTTATGACGAAGTGTTTCCGATCCCTTCTTCTGTTATTTATTTTTAGTAGTACCGGGGCCTTCAGCCAGAATGAAATTTTTGGACGCTGGAAAACCATTGATGACGAAACCAACGAAGCCAAGTCAATCGTAGAGATTTATTCACTGGACAACGAGCTTCACGGAAAAATTGTCGAACTCATCAATCCTCCTGCAGATGATCCGGATCCGGTTTGCAGTGAATGCCCGAAAGATGATCCCCGTTATAATCAAAAAGTGATTGGCATGGAGATTATCAAGGACATGAAAAAGAACGGAGATGAATATGAAGGAGGCACGGTCCTTAAACCCGATGAAGGAAAGATTTACCGTTGCCGTATCTGGCTGGAAGACGGAGTCCTGAAAGTACGTGGTTATTGGGGTATTTTTTATCGTACTCAAACATGGATACGTGCAAATTAACTGGAAAATCTTGGTTAAAATCGGGCATTTTGTCAATTTGTCTGTTGATTATAATAGAACCTATGAACAAAGGGTTACCTGAAGTGGTATTTATGTATAAAAAGTTAAGTCCGGCATGACAGATCAGGAAATTTTTGAGCAGGTGTGTCAGGGCGACGAGAAAGCACTGGAAGTTCTTTATAAAAAGTACTACCGGATGATGACCAAAATGGTTATTTCCAACAGTGGTACCGAAGAAGAAGCTAAGGATATATACCAGGAAGCCCTGGTAGTTTTTTGGCAGAAAGCAGTAAGCGGAAACCTTGTGCTAACCTCGAAGATCAGTACGTACGTGTACAGTATCTGTCAGAATTTATGGCGAAAAGAACTGGACCGGAAAAAACGGTTATCCAATGAAGAAAAAGATGGTGTTGAATACACCGACTATGATTCAAAGGAAAGAGCAAAGATCATACAGGAATGTATCAATGATCTTGGCGATACCTGCCGGAATGTATTGATGTATTATTATTTTGATGGATTATCCATGCAGGATATTGCCGATAAACTTGGATTTGCGAATACAAATACGGCAAAAACGAAAAAATATAAATGTAAAAAGAAACTGGACGACTTGGTCAAATCCCGCTACTCGGAGAAAGACTTTCTTGATTAACTACTACTATGACGAATACGGAACTTATTAACGCTTATCTTGACAACGAACTGCCCGATGCAGAGCGGACCAGGTTCGAGCAACGCCTCAACCAGGAACCACAGCTGCAACAGGAGTTAGGCTTGCACAAGGATATTATCGAAGGCATTCGAAATGCAAGGAAAGCAGACCTTAAACATCGTCTTGACAATGTGCCCGTTGGTGGAGCAGCCGGTTGGTCAACAGCCAAAGTGCTCACAGCCATAGCCGTTGTTGCCATTACTGCCGTTACAATATATTTCCTGTATCCCGAATCAAATACTGCCGATAAGGCATTAACAGATACTTCTTCAGTAGAACAAACCGAAGTGCCCGTTCCTGAAGCGAAAGAAACTTTACCAGTTGAGGAAGAAACAGAAGAACCGGCAGCAGAAAATACAGATCAGAATACCGAAGAGATCGTAAAGCCGGAAACTGCACAACCTGCTGAGGAAGTGGTTGAAAAGCAGCCCGAAAACAAACGTCCGGTCATTGCGCCCTCGTTTGAAAATGAAGAAATTCAGCGTGCCGATGTTACGGCTCCCGACGGCGCTGTATTAGGCGAAGTTGTAACGGGTGTCTCCAATGTTGAAGTTGAGATTGAGCGTAATATGAAAAACCTCGATTTTCACTATGCATTCGACAATAATACACTAAAGCTGTATGGAAACTTTGATGATGACCTGTATGAAATCCTTGAATTCAACTCGAACAAAGGAAAACGCTGGTTCCTGAGTTACCAGGGCAAGTATTACGGACTGGATTCTGCCTCATCCGGCGTGACGCCGCTGAAAGAGATCTCTGATCAGAAATTACTGAATGTACTGAAAAGCATTCGCTAGAAAACTGAAATGATATAAATCAAAAACGACCCCCGCTCCGCAGGGGTCGTTTTTTTGTGCCTGCCCACATTTACAGCCCCCGTGTAACGGGCGGTCGCATTAATCCCGAAATCAATCGTCCTCATCCAATATAACATGCCCTCTCATAAAGAACAGTTCTTTTATTTCGGGACAGAACACTAATTATTTCCCAGTAACCGTTGCCCGTTAAAAGAATTCCTTAAATTTGAAACTGATTTTTTAACGTGAGTACACATCAAATAAAAAGCCGAAAGAAGAAGAAGTTGGGAAGCTATCCCTACGTGAGTGTGGTATTCAGTATTGCACTGGCGCTTTTTGTCATAGGCCTTTTCGCACTTCTGATCCTTCATTCCAATCGACTGGCGACCTGGATTCGCGAAAATGTCGAAGTTCAGGTTTATCTGGATAAGGACATTACCGACAATGAACGGATTCAGATTCAAAAAACACTGTCTGCAAAACCCTATGCTGCACTGAGCAATGGCGAAGTGCAAATTCGTTTTACCTCGCGGGAGGAAGCAGCACAATCATTTATCGAAGAAACAGGTGAGGATTTCAGCGATTTCCTGGGGCAAAACCCATTACGAGATGCCTACAGCCTTCGTATTAATCCAGATTACCACGTCGCAGACAGCATGCAGATGATACGCGCTGAAATCGAAGCAATGAGCGGAGTTTTCGAGGTGGATTATGTTGAGAACCTGGTAGAGGAGATCAACCGAAACGTAACCTATATAAGTCTCGCCATGCTCGGCATTGCCCTGCTCCTGCTTACCGCGGTGGTTCTGCTGATCAATAATACCATTAAACTGGCCTTGTTTTCACAGCGTTTTCTCATTCGGAGTATGCAGCTCGTGGGTGCCAGACCCGGGTTTATCCAGCGGCCGTTCCTTTGGCGGTCTGTGTTACATGGGATGATCGCCGGACTGATCGCCAGTTTGTTGTTGTACCTGGTACTGCAATTTGCAAACCGTGAAATTGACGGGCTTTCACAGCTTCAGGACCCGAAGATGATCGGAGCCATTCTGCTTTCCCTGCTTCTGCTCGGAGCCGGAATTGCAGTCCTCAGCAGCTACCGCGCAATAAAGAAATATCTCAGGATGTCACTTGATGAATTATATTAACTATGGATAAGAACGAACTTCCTTTTTCCCGGATCAATTACAAGCTTATGCTCATCGGAGTAGCCCTGCTTGGCGCAGGTTTTATCATAATGAGCCTTGACCAGGAAGAATTCGGATTTGGATTCCTGGGCCTCACACTCGGTCCGTTGGTCGTAATGGCCGGTTTTCTGGTTGAAATCGCCGCGATCCTTAAATCCCCCGATAAGAAAAACGATTAATGAATACGCTCGAAGCGCTAATTCTGGGCATTATTCAGGGACTTACAGAATTTCTCCCTGTAAGCAGCAGCGGACACATTGAACTTGGCACCTATCTGCTGAATGTACAATCCTCTGACAACCTTCTTTTTGCCATTCTTGTCCACGGAGCTACAGCTCTTTCAACGATCGTGATTTTCAGAAGAGACATCATGGAGCTCATTCGCGGACTCCTGAAGTTTCAATGGAATGAAGAGACCCAATTTGTTGGAAAGATCGTTCTTTCAATGATTCCGGTTGGCCTGGCAGGTGTGCTCTATGAAGATGAAATTGAGCAGCTTTTCGGAGGCAATGTAGTCTTTGTAGCATTCATGCTCATCGTAACCGGCACATTGCTCCTGATCACCTGGTTTACAAAAGACCGTGACGGAGCGGTCACATGGTGGAAGGCATTGATCATTGGTATCGCGCAGGCCATAGCAATCCTTCCGGGGATTTCAAGATCAGGTGCCACCATTACCTCCGCACTCTACCTGGGTGTAGAAAAAAACAGGGCCACGAGATTTTCATTCCTGATGGTGTTGCCGCCCATCATTGGGGCTATGTTGCTAAAATTCAAGGATATTGCAGAATCTCCGGAGGTCGCCACAAACATTCCCGTGGGAGTTCTTTTAACAGGCTTTATTGCCGCTTTTATTTCAGGCCTGATCGCGTGTCGCTGGATGATCTCAATTGTAAGGAAGGGTAAGCTCATTTATTTTGCATATTACTGCTATGCCATTGCAATTATAACCCTCATCTCTTATTTTATTTCCTGATGGAACAACCCGAAGAAGGACGTGTATTGTTGGTTGATAAACCACTCACATGGACCTCATTCGATGTGGTTAAGAAACTTCGCTATGCACTGAAGGTTAAAAAGATCGGCCATGCCGGAACACTCGATCCGCTGGCCACTGGTTTATTGATCCTGTGTACCGGCAAAATGACAAAGCAGATTGATTCATACCAGGCGATGGAAAAAGAATACGAGGGCGAAATTGTGTTGGGCAAAATTACACCTTCATATGACCTGGAAACGGAAGTGCAGGATTTCGGGGATCCTTCCGTCATTACCGATGATCAAATTGAAACTGCCCTTGAGAAGTTCAGAGGCACGATTTCACAGGTTCCACCACAGTACTCTGCCATTAAAATTGATGGTAAGCGTGCGTATGAGAGCGCCCGGAAAGGAAAGAAGGTCAAAATGGAACCCCGCCAGGTTGAGATTGGGTTATTTGAACTTGAAAAGATTGATGCAGAACGCTACAAATTCAGGGTGGTTTGTTCTAAAGGTACCTACATCCGAAGCCTGGCCCATGATTTCGGGCAGGAGCTTGGAACCGGCGCATACCTGGCTTCGCTCAGAAGAACGCGTATCGGTAGCTTTCATGTAAAAGACGCCGAGACTATAGAATCCCTTACGTCCATATGAAAATTTATCATGGAATCGAAGACTTTAAACCATTAGGGAATGCGGTCGTTACCAGCGGAACCTTTGATGGTGTCCATCTGGGTCATCAGCAAATTCTCAAACGATTGCGTGAAGTGGCACGCAAGGTTGACGGGGAAACGGTCCTGATCACCTTCTGGCCCCACCCCCGACTCGTTTTATTTCCTGATCAAAAAGACCTGCTGTTATTGAATACATTTGAGGAGAAAGC
Organism: Cyclobacteriaceae bacterium; assembly: GCA_050289805.1. Classification (GTDB taxonomy): domain Bacteria; phylum Bacteroidota; class Bacteroidia; order Cytophagales; family Cyclobacteriaceae; genus JAUILA01. The sequence goes on along the minus strand of JBNKGL010000030.1, from coordinate 4,185 downwards.
GGCCCTTCTTCGTGAATTCGGTATTGAACACCTACTGCGTATCCCCTTTACCCGTGAGTTTTCAAATATGAGCTCTGAGGAGTTCATCCGTAAAATCCTGGTGGAAACCATCGGGACCAGGAAATTGGTGATCGGTTATGATCACAGGTTTGGTAAAAACAGGGAAGGCAGCTTTGAACATCTTAAACTGCATGCCCCCGAGTATGGGTTTGAGGTGGAGGAAATTCCCCGTCATGAGGTTGATAACCTGGTGGTTAGTTCAACAAAAATCCGGCATGCGCTGCTGGAAGGCGATATGTTTACGGCAACTGAATTACTGGGAAGGCCCTATGGCATATCAGGCCGTGTGGTCCGTGGCCAGAAAATCGGACGTATCCTCGGTTTTCCTACTGCCAATATCGAAATCGATCATGCCAATAAATTGATCCCTGCCTTTGGTGCATATGCGGTAAAAGTGATTTATGAAGGCGAAACATTTAACGGGATGATGAATATTGGCATGCGACCTACCGTTGGTGGAAGAACCCGTACTCTTGAGGTCAATATATTTGACTTCGACCAGGATATTTACGGAGATACCCTAAATTTACAGTTTATCGCGCATATCAGAAATGAAAAGCCTTTTCCTGATATTGAATCGCTGAAAAATCAGTTAATTTCAGATAAAGAGGCCGCTCTGAAACTGTTAACGTATTAACCAGTCGTTTGATGGATCAACCAAAACTCTTATGGAAACCTTCTCGGAAATTTCAGGAAGATGCCGAACTGACTTCCTATGTTCACTGGTTAAAAGAAAATTATGACCTGTCATTTTCCGGATATCAGGAACTTTGGGAATGGTCGGTAGAGAATATACCTGCATTCTGGGAAAGCCTGTGGAAATATTTCAATATCATCTCTCAGGTACCCTATGAAACTGTAATGAGCAAGGATCCGATGCCGGATACCCATTGGTTCAGCAAATCAGAAATCAATTTCACGGAACATATTTTCAGGAATTATACGGATGAACGCCCGGCGATATTATTTTCAAATGAGCAGGGCAAAACCGAAGAAATCAGCTGGTCTGCGCTTAAAAAGGAAGTTGCCTCCCTGCAACAGACGCTATGTGACTGGGGCATGAACCCCGGCGACCGGATGGTTGCTTTTCTTCCCAATATACCGCAGGCCACGATTAGTTTTCTGGCTGGAAACGCACTGGGGATGGTGTGGTCAAGCTGCTCCCCGGATTTCGGCACCACGGCGGTGATCGACCGGTTCGCCCAGATCGAACCCCGAGTACTGATCACAGTAGACGGCTACCATTATGGCGGCAAACGATTTGATAAAAGTGCTGAGGTGGCAGACATTGTTGATGCAATTCCATCTATTGAGAAGGTAATTGTGATCCCATATATTGGCAGCGAATTGACCGTACCCAACATGGTATCATGGAGTGATGCACTTCTCCCTGATGTAACGGAAGTTAGGTTTTCCAGACTGCTATTTGATCACCCGATCTGGGTATTATATTCCTCTGGAACGACCGGGATTCCAAAGGCTATTACTCATAGTCAGGGGGGCGTTCTCATGGAACTCCTGAAATACCTCACATTCCATAATAATGTAAAGCCAGGTGACAGGTCCTTCTGGTATACCACCACAGGCTGGATGATGTGGAATTACCTGCAGGGGGCGCTCCTGTGCGGCGCTACCATTGTGCTTTATGACGGGAGCCCCGGCTTCCCGGAAATAGATCAGTTGTGGAAACTGGCGGATAAATTCAGGATTACCCACCTGGGGACAAGTGCCGGATATGTTGTTGCGAATATGAAGGCTTCGGTTCAGCCGGCCAAAAAATATGACCTCAGCGGCCTTGAAAGTATCGGCTCCACAGGCTCCCCCCTGCCTCCTGAAGGATTTGACTGGATATACCAGGAGGTTGGTTCCCATATCTGGCTTACGTCAATCAGTGGCGGGACCGACGTTTGCAGTGCTTTTGTTGGTGGCTGCCCGCTTTGGCCGGTCTACAGCGGCGAAATACAGTGCCGTGCCCTGGGAGTTGATCTCCACGCGTTCGATGAAGAGGGGAATCGGATTCTTGACGAGGTTGGAGAAATGGTGATCACCTCTCCCATGCCATCGATGCCCATATATTTCTGGAATGACCCGGACAAAAAGCGATACCGGGAAAGTTACTTCGAGGATTTTCCAGGCGTGTGGCGTCACGGGGACTGGATTCGCATTACACCACGCAATGGAGTTGTCATTTATGGCAGGTCTGATGCCACACTTAACCGGGGTGGAATTCGTATTGGTACGAGCGAAATATATCGCGCAGTAGACTCTGTTCCGGAAGTGGCCGATAGCCTGATTATCTGCATCGAACGTGAGAAGGGTGAATTCTACATGCCGTTGTTCGTAGTTCTTCGCGACGGACAACAACTGAATGATGCCCTCAAAAGTAAAATTAACTCCACCATCAGAACTGCCTACACGCCGAGACATGTTCCGGATGAAATCCTGGAAATACCCGAAGTGCCGTATACCATCAGTGGAAAAAAAACGGAGGCACCGGTTAAAAAGATTCTGATGGGTAAAGACCCATCCAAAGCCATTAAAAAAGATGCCCTGCGAAACCCGCAGGTTCTTGAATATTTTATTGAACTAGCGAATAAATTAAATTAATGAAAACAACATCTGAGATCAACTTCAAAATTGAACTGGACGCCGACAGGATTCCGGAAAGTATCACCTGGGATGCGACCGAAAAACCGGAAGACGCGGCACAGGAGACAAGCGCCATCAATATCTCAATCTGGGACCCCAGTGTAAAAAATACCATGCGGATAGATTTGTGGACCAAGGAGATGCCTGTGGACGAAATGAAGCGATTCTACATTGATTGCCTGGGCGGCATGGGCCAGAGCCTGTTGAACTCTACGGGAGATGAATTCATGTCATCTGAAATAAATCTGCTTTGTGATAAACTGGTGGAATATTTAAAAAAAGAATACGGAAACTGATCTGAAATTGAATTTTTTTCATTTATCACGTCATCTATCTCAAATATTTCAACAATTTCTTGTACATTCAACCAATTTTATGCGTTTGCATGAGTTAAAAGCAGTTTGAACATAACCTCAAATTATTATGAGCAATTTTTTACAAAAGACATTATGGGCAACCATAGTTCTATTTTTTATAGCTGCCATTCCATTAGTCGCACAGACCTCTATTTCGGGTACAATATTCGATTCAGGAACAGGTGAAGCCCTTGCGGGTGTGAACGTAGTTGTTAAAGGCAAAGTAATTGGTACTATAACCGACGCAGATGGCAAGTTCAGCCTGGATGTTTCGGATAACCCTCCAATGACACTGGTATTTTCGTTTATCGGTTTTGAAACACAGGAAATGGAAATAACCCAGAATAATGTGACAGACCTGCAGATCCAGATGATTGAACAAACTTTGCTGGGTCAGGAGGTAGTCGTTTCTGCCAGTCGTGTGGAAGAAAGTATTCTCGAATCGCCGGTTTCCATTGAAAAAATGGATATCCTGGCTGTACAAAATACATCTGCCGACAACTACTATAAAGGCATTGCCAATTTAAAAGGTGTTGACGTGGCCACCAGTAGTATTAATTTCCAGATTATCAACGCTCGTGGTTTTGCATCTACCGGTAATACCAGATTTGTACAGCTCACCGATGGAATGGATACGCAGGCTCCAGCCCTGAACTTCCCTATCGGTAACCTGAACGGACCCAGCGAACTCGATGTGGAAAGCGTGGAATTAATTCCGGGCGCTGCCTCAGCGCTATATGGTCCGAATGCTTTTAACGGGATTCTCCTTGTAAACAGTAAGAGCGCATTCGATTACCAGGGCGTCAGTGCTTTCGCAAAGCTTGGTGTAAACCACATCGGCAGCGATGCAGATCAGGATGCCGCACCCATGTATGAGGCATCAATTCGTTATGCAAAGTCTTTTAACAATAAATTTGCATTCAAGGTAAACTTCTCCTACATGCGCGCTGACGACTGGCATGGAACAAGTGATTTCGACCGTAATGCAGAATTGAATCCATTTGCGGCCATTGGCGGTACGAACCCGGGTGCCGACAGGCTGCACTACATGGGAGATGAGGCCAGTATCAACCTAGCCATTTTCCCCCTGAGCTCTAATTGGCGTGCCGCTGCACAAAAT
>JBNKGL010000029.1:0-45639 GCA_050289805.1 Cyclobacteriaceae bacterium | reverse complement strand
GATTATTGGTAACCCGAAGTGCCGGGCAAAGTCATAATCACGCTGATCACCTGCCGGAACCGCCATGACTGCACCGGTCCCATACCCGGCAAGAACGTAATCGGCAATCCATACTGGAATCTCTTCACCAGAGAACGGATGTATGGCATAAGCGCCGGTAAATACACCAGTAACTGTTTTAACATCCATCATCCGTTCACGCTCCGATCGGTTTTTGGCCTGCTCAACATAACTTCGGACCTCTTCCTGCTGCTCCGCAGTAGTGATTTGCTGAACAAGTTCACTTTCAGGAGCCAGTACCAGGAATGTAACCCCGTATATCGTATCAATACGGGTTGTGAAGACCCGAATCTTATCTTCATGACCCTTTAGGGCAAAATCCAGCTCTGCACCTTCCGATCTTCCGATCCAGTTTCGCTGCATTTCCTTAAGGGGTTCGGGCCAGTCGATGACATCCAGTCCGTTCAGCAGACGTTCTGCATATGCGGTAATGCGCATCATCCACTGCATCATTTTTTTGCGCTCTACCGGGTGCCCCCCTCTTTCAGAGAAACCGTCCTTTACCTCATCATTTGACAGAACGGTACCAAGTGCCGGACACCAGTTCACCACCATATCTGCCAGGTACGCCAGCCTGTATTTCAACAACATCCGCTGTTGCTCATTCTCTGAAAATGAATTCCAATCCGATGCCGTAAAATCAGGAGTGTCCTCGTCGCAGGCAGCGTTGATTTCAGCATTTCCACTGTTTTCGAATTGTTTGATCAGATCCTGAATAGGCCGGGCCTTATCCAGATTCGTATCATACCAGCTGTTGAAGAGCTGCATAAAAATCCACTGGGTCCATTTGTAAAACGAAGGATCACTTGTTTGAACCTCCCGGCTCCAGTCGAAAGAAAAACCAAGCTGCTGCAGCTGCTCCTTATATCGCTCAATATTGTTGGCGGTGGTAATGGCCGGGTGCTGGCCGGTCTGGATCGCATATTGTTCCGCGGGGAGTCCAAACGAGTCGAAGCCCATCGGGTGGAGAACGTTATATCCCTTGAGTCGCTTGAAACGACTTACAATATCGGATGCGATATAGCCGAGCGGATGGCCGACATGCAATCCGGCACCGGAAGGATAGGGGAACATATCCAATGCATAGAATTTGGGTTTGTCGCTTGCATTGGATGTCTTATAAATGTCATGATCAGCCCAATACTTGCGCCACTTTGCTTCTGTCTCTTTGAATTGATATACCGCCATTCTTCTAATTCTGATTATAAAGTGGCAAAATTAACATAATTCAAATCAATTTGGTGGTGGTATCGGGGATATTCAGGCTGATGTTCGTGATTTCACCGCTCATCGCGGAAACTTCAGTGTTACGTTAGTTCCCTCGTGCTGTTTTGATGTAACAAGAATCCGCCCTCCGTGGGCGATCATAATTTGTTTTGAAAGGCTCAGTCCAATTCCGGATCCGCTCTTTTTCGTTGTGAAAAAAGGAACAAAAATCTCCTTAAGTTCATCTTCATCGATTCCTTCTCCATTGTCTTCTACCGAGATGCAGTTCCAGTCTTTCTCCTGAAATGAACTGATTTTAATTAGCCCGTTATCTTTCGAGGTTAGCGCTTCAACGCTGTTCTTTATCAGATTCATTAAAATCTGTTCAACCAGTATCCGGTCAAAAGTAATTTCGTGAAGCTGTAGCTCCCTCACAATACTGAAATTATTCTGATTATCGCCATAGAGTCTTATAATATCATCTGTAAGCGAATCAATGGACTCTTTCCTGGTTCTTGGTTCCGGTATTCGTGTCAGATTCCGGTAATTCTCAACAAATTCCAGTAGTCCGTCACTTCGTCGTCGTATCGTTTTCGCCGAAAAAATGAGATCATCCCGAAACTCTTGAATATTCGTTTCCGTCTGGTCTACACGATCGAGCATATTTTCCATATTCTCCGCGAGAGAAGATACCGGTGTTACAGAATTCATGATTTCGTGTGTGAGAATACGGATCAGCTTTTGCCAGGCCTGAAATTCTTTTCTGTCCAGTTCATCATGAATATCCTTAAAAGTAATATGAGTGAAATCATTATTAAGCATTTTGATTTTCGTCACGCTTACCGACAGATCATACTCCTGGTTTTCCTGGCGAATTGTAATAACGATATCTCCACCCTCGGGAACCTGTTCGATCGCATGAAAAAAATCAGGCTGATGTTTCCTGATCAGATTCCATTGATGGACTTCGGGAATTTTCAGTAATTGCTGTGCTTTTGAATTGACCAGGATTAGTTCTTCTCCATTTTTCACTGATATAATGCCGGCTTCAATTTGTTCGAAGGCAAGTGTGAGATATTGGAGTTTCCCTTCTTTTTCAATTTGTTCATTTTCTATATTCTGAATGGTTCTGTTCAGGGTATTCAAAAGTTTGTCCATTGATTTCCCATATCCCTTTTTAGGAAATCGCAATGAAAAATCCCTGTTTTTAAGTGCAGCGACCATGGCTTCCATCTGACGAAATGAATAGTTAAGAAAGTATAATAGCGCTGCGACCTGGATAACAAGGAAAGCAAACAGAATAATTTTGCTGAAGAACAGGCGATCGTCAGTGAGGATATAGGCCAGGACTGCCATTGTCAGGAATAACAGGCACAATTGGATCAGAAGACGAATGTTGAAATTTTTCATCCGTTCAGGTCATATTTGTTAAGTCGCCTGTACATGGCGGTACGAGTGAGGCCGAGTGATTGTGCCGCTTTGGTCACATTTCCACCATGCGAAGCCAGAACAGCGATGATATGTTGCTTTTCTACATCTTCGAGTGTTTTGTTGAGTTCATAGGAGGCGGACTTCACCTGTTGATGTCGTGCAATAAAGTCTGCGCTGTTCTCCAGCGTTTCACCCGAAGACAGTATCACTGCCCGTTCCACCGAATGCTGAAGTTCGCGGATGTTACCCGGCCAGTCATAATTTGATAATTCCCCCAGGACAGCATCATCTACTTTCGCTGCTGTCTTTTTATACTTTTCCGAATATTTCCGAAGAAAGAATTGAACTAACAGCGGTATGTCTTCAGGCCTGTCCCGAAGCGGGGGCAGGTTAATTTCAACGGTATTGATCCGATACAACAGGTCTTCCCTGAATTCATGTTGCTGAACTCGTGTATAAATGTCTTCATTGGTGGCGGTAATCAGTCTGAAATCTACAGAGATAGTTTTGTTGGCACCAACAGGAATGATTTTACGCTGTTGTAGTACTGAAAGTAATTTACGTTGCTGTTCCTCACGAATATTTCCAATTTCATCGAGGAATAGGCTTCCCCCGTTGGCAATTTCAATTCTTCCGGTTTTATCTTCGCGCGCGTCGGTAAATGATCCTTTTAGGTGTCCAAAAAGTTCGCTTTCAAAGAGTTGCGGACTTAAAGCACCCATATCTACCTGGACGAAGGCTTCCTTTGCCCGCGCAGAATGATAATGGATAGATCGTGCGACAAGCTCTTTGCCGGTCCCGTTCTCGCCAAGTATGAGGACATTCGCATCTGTTTCCGCAACTTTCTTTATCAGTTCCTTCACCTTCAGAATGGCCGGTGATTCACCAATAAATTCCAGGTGGCTGAAAATTTTATCCTGATAGAGTTTATTCGTTTTGGAAAGCTTATCAGTAGTTCTTCTGCTTTGTCTTAACTCCAGCGCACTATGGATCGTTGCGAGTAATTTTTGGTTTTTCCATGGTTTCAGGACAAAATCGGATGCTCCTTCCTTGATAGCACGGACGGCCAGGTCCACCTCACCATAGGCTGTAATTAATACCACTACGGCGAGGGGGTCATATTCCCTTATTCGCGCTAACCAGTAGAAACCTTCCTTGCCATCATTTAATCCTTTGCGGAAATTCATGTCCAGTAAAATCACATCATAATCAGCCGTTGAAATTTTTCCGGGTATTTCAGTCGGGTTTTCCAGCAAGTCAATAGAAGAAAACTCATGTTTCAGAATCATTTTAGCTGACTCCAGTACGTCCGGGTCATCATCAACAATTAAAATCTTAGCCTTCCTTTTCATATCTTTCCTGAAGATACCACTGTATCGGAATCATTACAATTGACTGTATCAAAAACGATACAGTAATTTCATTAAAGGTATTTTAATTGGTTGATTATCAAATAATTAAAATATCGGCATAGGTTTGGTATATCTGCAGGTATGTTTTTGCTAACAAGGGTTTTACGGATTTTCAGAAGGCACCCGCTTCAATTTGTGCTGAATATTTTCGGGCTGGCATTTGGTATGTCGGTGTTCATCGCCATTCAGCTTTATATTGGAAATGAAAAGGACTATGACCAATTCTGGTCTGACAGTGAATCGATTTTTCGTATCAGTGCAAGCTGGGATACTGAAGAGGGGACTATACATCGGGCAACGCTGCCGCCACCTATGGGTACTGCATTGTCGGAATATGATGATATTTTGTATTCCACCAGAATATTGTATTGGTCTGATTTTACGATGAGGCCGGATAATGACAGCATGAATGTCTTCCGGGAAACGAATATTTATATTGCAGACAAAGACTTTTTTAATGTTTTTGAAAACTACCTGCTGGCTGGAGATCCTGAAACTGCACTTGCCGAACCCGGGTCAACAGTTCTGAGCGAATCGGCTGCCCGTCGGTATTTCGGAGATATGCCCCTTGACAAAGTCCTGGATCATACGATTCGTGGAGGCAAGGATGGTGGGACAATTTGGAAAATAACCGGCATAATGAAGGATATTCCGAACAATTCACACATGAATTTTGACATGCTGGTAAGTATGTGGCCTGAATTCAGCCAAAATAATGACTGGTCATGGCATATAATGCATACCTATGTGCGTGCAAATAAGCGCCTCGCAAACGATCCTGATGCTTTTGATGTGATCTTATCTTCGATCGTTACCGACCGTTTAATTCCGCATTTTGTTCAGCAAGGATTTTTGGAGGCTATTTCCAATCCTGAGGATTACAGGCTAACAGCCATAAATATCACTCAAATTCATTTGCAGCCAGAATGGGAGGATTCTATTCAGCCCGGGATCAGAATAGAATATCTCAACATACTCAATTATGCATCAATGCTAATATTTCTATTGGCATGTATGAATTTCATCAATATCAGTACTGCACTATCCTTTTACAGAATCGGTGAGATAGGTGTACGCAAAATACACGGAGCTTCTTTCAGGATACTCTTCCGGATGATTCTTTCAGAATATGTGATCCATGTATTTCTGGCACTCCTGGTGGGGTTATGCATCAGCGAACTGTTGGTACTCATTCTACATCAATTCCTGGGTGTTGATTTGCACAAAACGTTGCTGGATATGCCATTGTTCATGATCCGGTTAAGCCTGATACTCCTTGGTGTTACGCTGGCTGCATCCGTTTACCCTTCATGGCTACTCATCCGAGGTAAGTCTGTGAGAATGGCCAGTGGAAAGCTAAATTTCGTCCGCGGTAAAAATTTCAGAAGTTCACTCATTGTTTTTCAGTTTTTCATCGCAGTATTCCTTCTTGGCTTTGCAGCAACCATTTCACATCAACTGGATTTTATCAGGAATCGTGATATCGGTTTTGACAGGAACAATTTACTTGTTATTCAGAATGACAGAGAAATTGAGGAGCAGAGAGAAGCATTTATTCGATCCATGGAAGATATCCCTGGCGTTTCGGGGGCTTCATTTTCGACCGGTATACCGGCGCTGCTTCGCTACCACATACGGGATGTACGTGTTCGGGGAAGTGAGGAAAATCAACCCATGCAATGGTATAAAATAGATGAGAATTTTCTTGATGTAATGGGGATCAAGCTTTTGGAAGGGACGGCTTTTCAAGGTCTGGCCGCCGATTCCGGCAAAGCATTGCTGAATGAAACGGCGGTTAAGCTAATGGGACTCGAAGAACCAATCGGAACCCTGATCACAATAAATGAGGGAAGTCCGGATGAGCATGAGGTGGTCATATCGGGTATAATTCGTGATTTCAACCAGGAGGGATTTCGGTTGCATGTGCAACCTCTTATTCTTGAATATCTGAACAGCTTTGTTTTTAAGGATTATATAACCATTCGATATAAATCGCAAAATACGACTCAGGTTATGGCAGATGTTTTAAATACCTGGGCTGAATATGAGCCCCAGGTCCCGATCTCGTATTCATTTCTTGATCATAAGTTTCAGCGCCTTTATTCTTCTGAGGAGATTTTATCACGGATAATCGGAATCTTCTCATTTCTGGCCATAGTAATAGCCGGAATCGGCCTGCTGGGTGTTTCTTCTGTTTCAATTGAGCAGCGCACAAAGGAGATTGGAATCAGGAAAGTCTTCGGAGCATCCACATTTTCGATTATGGTGAATCAGATTAGGAAATTCGCCGTCCTTGTTTTTCTAGGAATATTGATGGCCATACCCTTAAGCCTTTATATTTCTTCTCAATGGCTTGAATCTTTCGTCTACAGGACTGATCTGAATCCATGGTTATTCATTCTTGCAGCTGCGTTGGTCATGTTTGTATGCATCGCGGTAGTAGGCCTTCGTTCATTCATTACCTCACTTAAAAACCCCATTAACAGTTTAAGAGCAGAATAAGATGTTAAAGAATTATTTTACCACAGCCATCCGTAATTTAACCCGTAACGCCGGATCGACGATTATCAATATGATCGGGTTAATACTGGGGATTACCTGCAGTATTGTACTGTTTCTTGTGATCCGTTTCGGGCTAAGTTACAATGATCATCATGTTCAGAAGGATAGGATTTACCGTCTTATTACACAAAATTTTATTGATGACGGAGAGGATTTGACTCCCGGAATTCCTATTCCGCTGATGGATGCATTTCGGGAAGATATCAGGGGAATTGATCGCCAGGTTTTCATAGGGTATATGTATGAGCAGATGCTGGTGAGTATTCTTGATTCCGATGGTGAAACCCGTTATCATCAGTTGAATGACGGCAAGGGCTATACAGAGAAGTCATTCTTCGAGATTTTCACCCGTGGTATCGTCGCCGGTTCGGTTGATAATTTTGATGAACCCAATAAACTTGTTATTTCCGAGAAACTGGCTGCCCGCTTATTCCCGGGACAGGAGGCTGTCGGACAGTATGTCACGATCGACAAAAAAGAAGAATTTGAGATTATTGCTGTAATGAAGGATTATCCCCGAGCTACGGATTTTCCGTTTGACATGTTTATTTCCTTTGCAACTGTGAGGGATCAGATGATGGAACAGGGGTGGGGCAGTATAAGCAGCGATGACCAGCTTTATGTTTTACTGGACAAGGGTATAAACCCGGAAGAGATTGATCGTCAACTGATAGGATTCGTTCAAAAGAATTACAATGAAGAAGATGCGCGGATCAAGGTCTTTTCAATGCAATCGCTCAATGATCTCCATCATGATGACCGGTTGGATACTTTCAGCTACCGTTCTGTGTCACGGGCAATTTTGCTTACATTGGGCATCATAGGATTTTTCCTTATCCTAACTGCTTCGGTTAATTTTATTAATCTTTCCACGGCGGTGGCTATTCGTCGGTCACGTGAAATTGGTATTCGTAAAGTACTGGGAGGAAACCGGAAGGAGCTGGTCATGCAGTTTCTTGGTGAAACATTTATCATTGTTTTGGTCTCGCTGATCCTATCGCTGGGACTAACCGAACTCATGCTGATTCGGGTGAATTCAATGTTTAACATGGATATTGTCCTCACCTATGATGTCGGATCTGTCTTATTTTTTATTGCACTGCTTTTTGGGATTACCCTGCTGGCTGGATTATATCCCGCATTCATTTTATCCGGGTACAAGCCAGTAGAGGCATTACGCAGCAAGTTTGTTACACGGAATGAAAAGGGATTCACATTGCGAAAAGGCCTTGTCACAGTACAGTTTCTGATAAGCCAGGTATTTATTATGAGCACGATAGTGCTTCTCTCCCAGATGGATTATATCCAATCGCTTGACCTCGGATTTAATCCCGATGCGATAATCAATCTTCCCCTGCCCGACAATGATCACTCGAAGAAGAAGGTGCTGAAGTCTGAAATGCTCAATCTACCGGGCGTTCAAAATGCAAGTCTGATTTTTTCTACCCCGGCATCTTCGAATGTTTCAATCACCAACTTCAGTATGGATGGATCGGAGGAAGATTACAATACAGCGATTAAATTTGCTGATGAAAACTTCTTTGAGCTCTACGAAATGAAGTTCCTTCGTGGTGAAGGGTTGAATCATTCGGATACACTCAACAGGGTGGTTGTAAATGAAGAATGGCTGCAGGAAACTGGCCTTTCAGCTGATGAGGCAGTGGGAAAAATGGTTCGGGTCTGGGGTTATCATGTGCCTGTATCCGGAGTTGTGTCTAATTTTCATACGATGTCTGCCCACAACGGGCTCCAGCCTGTTATGATCATGTCCGGACTTGGAAATACGCGTCTCTTGTCTTTGAAGATCGATGGAAACAAGTTCAAGGAGCTTCAGCCGGAGATTCAGCAAGTATGGAAAAAGTTCTATCCTGAATACACGTTTGAGTATCAATTTGTGGATGAATCGATCCGGGAATTTTACGACAGTGATGCAAGAATGGGTTCCATGTTTTCTTTCTTTGCGATGATAGCTATTGGGATTGGCTGCCTGGGACTTTTTGGCCTGATGACCTATACGACTAATCTTAAAACAAAGGAGATAGGCATTCGAAAGGTTCATGGGGCTTCCACAATTCAGATATTTTCGATGCTGACGAAGGAGGTATTCTTCCTGATATTGATTGCATTTATTCTTGCGGCACCTTTATCGTGGTATGTAATGGGGGAGTGGCTTGATAATTATACCTACAAAATCAGCCTGAACCCGGTTTATGCTGTGTATGGTCTCGTCATAACGGCTGTTATTGCCCTTCTTACAGTAGTTTACCGCTCATACAAGGCAGCCGTCGCCAACCCGGCCAATAGTCTCAGAAGTGAATAAAAAAAGTCCGGCAACGCTGGTCGCCGGACTTTATTTTCTTGATTAATTTTAAATCAGTTGTTCGGATCCAGGATCATGTCAATCCTTTCGATCGCGTCTTCCAGGTGGTAACGGCTCAATCGGTCAGTAGTCCGGTTCAATCCATTTCGCACCTGTGTGCGAAGTGTTTTCAGCTCGGCACGTACCAGCGGACGAATATCTGATTTTTCCATATCAACAGATCCGCCAAAGCGTCCTGAAGGCTCTTCAGTCATCAGGTAGTGCATACGGGCGATATAGGCACGCTGCAGGTTGCGGCGATAGATGTCGATAGTGCTTCCGGATCTTAGCTCAGACCAGATTCCATTACGTAAATCACTCATCATTTCAATGGGCGTATAGGCATCCGAACCATTCATCGCCTCATTTTCAAACATACGTTCGAGACGTGCGGGGTCCAGCACCTGGTTCAGCGTGTTCTCCTGCGCATTGCTGATGCGTTCTACAGAACCGACACCTTCAATACGGTCGATGATGTCCCGTTCAAGCATCCAGGTTGGTGTGGCAAAAGTGTTTTCCTGCAACCAATCCATTGCTCTTTTCTGCTTTTCCTTTGCAACAAATTCATAAACAGCTCCATCCTGATCGGCCGTCTTGAAAGTCTCGTACAAACCACCGATGTTATTTCGGACGTGGCCGTTATATCGGTTCCACTGTCCGATAACCTGTCCATAAATTTCGCTCAGGTCATCGTAGTTTTTACCATCGGTAGTAGTCCATTTGATCAGGTTTGGAACAATGCGTTTCAGGTTTGCTACACCATAGGAACTTGAAAGCATCGCGTCATTACCGAGATCTTCTGTCTGTGCCCGGGGATCTACCGGATTAAACGTCTGTCGTCCATACCAGTACATAGGATCGCCGGAATGTTCCTTAACCCAGCTGTCAAGGGTTGCTTCTTCAGAGTCAGGATCTGTTGTTTCAGGGAAAAAGGTATATCCCCATTTCACAGCCCATTTGTCATAAACTCCAATCTGCGGATACAGGGCTGCATTGTCACCCGGCTGTGCTACGTAATTGAAACGGGCATAGTCCATAATGGATGGTGCTGTTCCCATTCGTGCTGTGAATGAAGGCGAACGGAGTGAATCAACAGGGTACGAATAGCTGCCACCCATATTGTGCGGGAAACCAAGTGTATGTCCTACTTCGTGAGCCGAAACGAAACGGATGAGATCACCCATCACAGCATCATCGAATTTTACCTTGCGGGCATCTTCATTCACTGCTGCAGTCTGAACAAAGTACCAGTTTCTCAAGAGGTTCATTACATTGTGATACCAGATGATGTCACTTTCGATAATTTCTCCTGACCTCGGGTCATGAACGTGAGGACCCTGGGCATTTTGAATAGGGTTTGCCGTATAGCGAACTACAGAGTAACGAACATCTTCCGGACTCCAGTCAGGATCTTCTTCCTTTGTAGGAGGATCTTTTGCGATGATTGCGTTTTTAAAACCGGCCGCTTCAAAAGCTTTTTGCCAATCTTCAATACCCTGCTTGATATAGGGTCTCCATTTCGTAGGAGTAGCAGGATCTATGTAGTACACGATCTGTTTCTTCGGCTCTACAAGCTCGCCCCTTTTATATGCTTCAAGATCTGAAGGCTCCAGTCTCCAGCGGGTGATATATCTGCGTCTGGTAGCTTTCTGCTCATCGAGACCGTAGTCGATCTGGGAAACCGAGAAAAATCCTACCCGCTCATCGTATAACCTGGGCGTCATAGGTTTTTTTGGGAGAAGGACCATACTCTGGTTCATTTCAATACTCAGTGTTCCTGTGTTTCCGTTTGCGGGAGGATTGCCGGCATTATAGGTGAGAATGTGCCGCACCTCGGTATTCATGGGGAAACTTTTCCATGACATGATCAGCGATCTTTTTTTATCAACACCACGAACCTGGAATTGCTTTCGCTGATTGTCACTCAATGCACCGATCATTTCAACATCTGAAGTAAAGAGATCTGCCACATCGATAACATACCCAGTAGAGTCCTTCGAAAGCGCTTTAATATCGAAGGCAGCTATCACCGGTTCGAAATTGTTATTGCGCACCGATTGATAAATAGGCGTCTCTTCACTTGCCACACTGTTGTGTGAAACGGACCGAAGCAACAGCTGATTATCCTTCCGCTGCCATCGAATCACCTGCTGACCGCGGGCTTTCATTCCGGCGCCGCCAAAGTTCAGGTTTTCAACAGTTCCGGAAATTCGGCTTATCACCAGAATTTCACGTTCCATAAGTGAATCGGAAATCTCGAAGTAGTAATTGTCCTTTACTTTGTGAGTAGTAAAGAGGCCCTCATCCGTAATGGCATCCTTCGTAACAATTTCACTGTAGGGCTTGAAAGGTGAATCATTTTTCTTTTTTGGTGCCTCAGTTGCCGGGGCATCCTTGTCTTTTTTCTTTTTCTTTTTTTGACTGAATCCTGCCGGTGAAATCAATAGCAGAACCAGGAGTAAAGTAAATATTCTTTGCATAGGTTGGGTACTTTTAGTGGAATCTTAAAGCTGGGCAATTCCAGTGATTTACGTTGAGCCTAAATGACAAGCTGCTGTAAAATTATATGAATGGCCCTGGGACGGGGATTACGTTATCAAGGGGTTTGATCCCAGAGGTTTATAGCGTCACGGTATTGGTAGTATAAGTGGAAGAAATAGGGTCCCGCTTCATTGACAAGGTTGTCGGAAGAATTCGATAAAATGCATATAGCGATCTCATCATCGCGGTCTAAGGCGATGTGGCTTTTAAATCCGTTGGCGTAACCGCCATGGTATACAATAGTATCATTTTCGAGGGGAATGATACGCCAGCCCAGTCCATAATATGCGCGTCGTGCTCTCAACCATTTTCTATAATACCGATTCAGAAGTGGAGTAATGATACGTGGCTCAAATACTTCATTAAGAACGGCAGAGTCAATCGATTCCTGCCGGTATCCCAGCAGCATTTGAAGGTAATTCGACATGTCATTGATGCTCGCATTTACCCCGCCGGCTGCTGCTGTATTGTAATATGAGGAGGACAGCCGAATAGGTATGTAGGAATAGCGGGTTCTTCGGTGAGGAACGGCAGCATTGGGAGAATCCTTCATGTCTTCATACTCTGCTGAAGCATTTGTCATCTGAAGAGGACTGAACAGGTAAGTGTTCAGCAACTGTGGGAACTCCCTTCCGGTCTGGCGTTTAAGAATAGGCTCAATAATGCTGTAAGCAACATTTTGATAACTGTACCTTGTTCCCGGCTTGGTGGCTACCTTCAGTGAGGCCAATGCATTAATCATTTCCTGCAATGTCCATCCATCCTCAATCAGGTTGGAATAGGCCTGATATGGAAAGCCACTCGTTTGGGAGATGATATTTCGTACCGTTATGGAGTCTGAATAGGTAAACGGTTCGGGTCTGAAATCAGTCAGGTAAAAGTGAATTGGATCTTCCCAGGAGAGAACTCCCTCTTGTACGAGTTTACTTACAAGGACCGAAGTAAATCCCTTTGATACAGATGCAAGCCGAAATTTGGTAT
The DNA here is from genome assembly GCA_050289805.1 of Cyclobacteriaceae bacterium. GTDB lineage: Bacteria > Bacteroidota > Bacteroidia > Cytophagales > Cyclobacteriaceae > JAUILA01. Next base: position 33,087 of record JBNKGL010000029.1, on the reverse strand, counting down.
GAAGGTCGACAGGATCATTGGTGTTGTTTGTTTTTTGGCCGGATGCGGAGACGTAAATAGGTTCACCCTTTCTTACAATGGCAATGGCAATGGCCGGTATATCCCGCTTGATGCGGATGCTATCAATAAATTGTTCAAATTCATTTATAAGCTGTTCCTCGTGAGGATTTACGGGCGGCGTAGTTCTTGGGGGAACAATCAGTACTTCTTCAACTTCTGCCGGCTCTGCACTCAACCGAATGTACCAATAAAGCGAGGCGGCAATAGCCATACCGGTTATTACCAGCAAAACCCAGATTTGCTTTTTCCCTTTCACCCTTTTTTGAACTCCCTTTCCATTCAATCCCTGCGAATCTAATTAATAATTTTTAAACGAACATACTTTACCAAAGTGTCTGATATCGGACACCGCCATTCAATTTCGGACAATCAAAACAACTAAAAAAGCGGTTTAAACGGCCTGACGGGCTTGGCATACAATTGGTACATAGTTTATCGCATTTCAAAAATTTAAACGAAAGAAGATGATAAAACTGAGGGATCTCGACAAATATGTTGATTCGAAATATCAGCGAACATTTATTTTAAAGGGGATTGATCTTGATATTCAGCAGGGTGAATTTGTGACGATCATGGGTCCGAGCGGGGCAGGAAAATCAACGTTGATGAATATTATCGGAATGTTGGACGAGGCCAGTGCGGGCGAATTTTATTTTCTCGATAACCCCGTTCACAAATTGAAGGAACGCCAGAAATCTGAAATGCATAAGCACCATATCGGCTTTATTTTCCAGGCATACCATCTTATTGACGAGCTAACCGTGTATGAAAACATTGAAACACCGTTGCTTTATAAGGGCGTTAAAGGCGCCGAACGTAAGAGCATGGTGGCTGAAATGCTGGATCGTTTTCAGATGGTGGCAAAGAAGGATTTGTTTCCTGAGCAATTATCCGGCGGGCAGCAACAGCTTGTAGGTATTGCAAGAGCGATTGTGGGGCAGCCAAAGTTATTACTTGCCGATGAACCGACCGGTAATCTACATTCTGAGCAGGGAGATGAGATTATGGAAATCTTTAAAAAACTCAATGATGAGGGGATGACCATTCTTCAGGTTACGCATTCAGAAAGATGTGCCTCATATGGAAAGCGTACAATTCGTCTTGTGGACGGCCAGGTTGTTTCCGATGAGCTTACTTCAACAATTCAAAATCAGGTATAAGGATTATGCGTACAACGTTAAGCATATTATTTTCTCTGGTATCATTTATGGGTTTTGCCCAGGTGCCGCCACAATCATTGCATTTTTCAGATGCCGTAACCATTGCACTGGAGAATAATATCGATCTGCGGCAGGAGTCGAACCGGCTTGATATTTTTCAGTCGGACAAATCTTCGAGTTATGCCCAAATGGCTCCGTCGATCTCGATGAGCGCGAACCTTGGCCGCAATGATGGAAACTCCTTTAACCAGCAGGAAGGTCGCGTGGTGAATGGAGAGCTGGATTTTATGAATGGTTCTGTTAATATGAATTTGTCTATTTTCAATGGTTTTAACCAGCTGAAACAAACCAAACAGGCCACCAGTGCACTTGAATCGCAGGCACATCTTGTAACCCGCACCAGGCAGCAGGTAATCAGGGATGTGGCCAGTCAATATTTGCAGTGCCTTCTGGATAAACAGCTGTTGATTATTGCCGAAGAGAACCTGGTGAATCAGCAGGAATTATATCGTCAGATGGTGGAGATGGTCAATGCTGGAAGTCGGGCAGAAGTGGATCTTGTAAACCAGCGATATCAGCAGAAAAATGCCGAATTATTAGTATTGAAGGCAGAGATTAAGTTGAGGAATAGCAAGGCAGACCTTTCTCAGCTCCTGCAGCTGGATCCCAGCCTTACCTTTGATGTGGTAGAGCCTACCTGGGAATTATCGGCTTTCGCATTTGAAAAATATGAACAGGATTCGCTATACCAAATTGCCATGGAACAGCGGCGTGATTTGCTCCAGCTGCGCGCAAGTGAGGAAGCATCAAGATATGGATTGGGAGCGCAGCGTGGGCGATACTATCCGTCATTAAATGCCTTCTTTAATTATGGCTCGGCCTATAATCTGATCGTAGGAACTCCGGATAGCGTGTCCCGTGACTTTGGTCAGCAGTTCTTTGAGGATAACCGTTATAAGACATATGGTCTGGCACTGTCTATCCCCATTTTCCAGGGATTGCAAACCCGGAACCAGGTGGTGAGGGCAAAGGTTAACTATCAGAATGCCCAGCTTCAAACCAAACAACTGGAAAATACAGCCAAACTTGAGGTACTGAATGCACATCAGAACCTAAAAGATGCACTTACCAATTACGATGTAACACAAGTGCAGCTGGAAGCCGCAGAACTGAGCCTTGAATTGGAGGAGGAACGATACAGGCTTCAGGCATCAAGTTTTGTGGAATATACCCAGGCGAACGCCAATTATGTGGAAGCAAAGGGAACACATGCACAGGCGAAATATGTGTTGTTATTCCAGGATATTCTCCTGCAATTTACATTAGGAACTCTTGATACGGATGATATTCCGGACAATTGATAAAAAACAATCAACCAACCCCTGATCCCGGCAATTTCTGCCGGGATCTTTTTTTGTGGGATTTAATTAAAAAAATCACTAATTTTGCGCTCCCTTTCAGGTGAAAGGGTCTTTTCTCTTTTAAGAGGAGAGACAGTTTAAATTAAATGTGTTTTACCCTGCCCGCGTAAAACATGTAATTAAGGGCGGTTTTTACATATTATGGCAGAAGAAAACAAAAAAGCCGAGGAGCTCGAGCAGAACCAGGCTGAAGAGACAACTTCTACAGAAGTAGTCGCTGAAGAAAAGAAAGCTGAAAAAGCTGTAACCGAGGCTCCGGCCAGCGCGACTGAGGATTCTGAGGAATTTGATTGGGAAGCTTTTGAAACCAAAGGTTTCGGAGAAGGCTATTCCAGGAAGAAGCGTGAAGAAATGGAAGCGATGTATGATAATACATTGACGACCATTGAGGAAAAAGAACTGGTATCAGGAACTGTGGTCGGAATCAACGATCGTGATGTGATCCTGAATATTGGTTTTAAATCAGACGGACTTGTTTCTGCGACAGAATTCCGTGATTTACCTGATTTAAAAGTTGGAGATACTGTAGAGGTATTCATTGAAGAGCAGGAAAATGCCAACGGGCAGCTCGTTCTTTCACGCAGAAAGGCCAAGATTGTTCAGGCATGGGAAAAAATTAAAGAAGCCTACGAGAATGATCTCGTAATTGAAGGCTTTGTTAAGCGCAGAACAAAAGGTGGTCTCATCGTAGATATCTATGGAGTGGAAGCATTCCTTCCTGGATCTCAGATCGATGTGAAGCCTATTCGTGATTTTGATGTATTTGTAGGCAAGGCGATGGAAGTGAAAGTAGTGAAGATCAACTACTCGAACGACAACGTTGTTGTTTCACATAAAGTACTTATCGAGAAAGATCTTGAGCAGCAAAAAGCTGAGATCCTTAATAACCTTGAAAAAGGACAGGTTCTTGAAGGAACCATCAAGAACATGACCAACTTCGGTGTATTTATCGATCTGGGTGGTGTTGATGGTCTGTTGCACATTACTGACATTTCATGGGGACGAATTAATCACCCTGAAGAAGTATTGAACCTTGACGCAACTGTGAAAGTGGTAGTTCTTGACTTCGATGAGGACAAGAAGCGTATTTCACTTGGTATGAAGCAGCTGACTGCTCATCCCTGGGATTCACTGCCTGCCGATCTTGAGGTAGGAAGCAAGGTGAAAGGAAAGATCGTGAATGTGGCTGATTATGGTGCATTCCTTGAAATTCAGCCTGGTGTTGAAGGTCTGATCCACGTTTCTGAAATGTCATGGTCACAGCACCTGCGCAATCCTCAGGACTTCATTAATATCGGTGATGAACTGGAAGCAGTTGTGCTTACACTCGATAAGGAAGAGCGTAAAATGTCACTTGGTATCAAGCAGTTGACTGAGGATCCCTGGAATAAGCAGGATGTACTTACTAAATATGCGGTTGGAACACGTCATAAAGGAATTGTTCGTAACCTGACCAACTTCGGCCTGTTCATTGAACTTGAAGAAGGTATTGATGGTCTTGTACACGTTTCAGACCTGAGCTGGACCAAGAAGATCAAGCACCCTTCAGAATTTGTGAAGGTTGGAGATGAAATGGAAGTTGTTGTTCTTGAGCTGGACGTGGATAACCGTCGCCTGGCCCTGAGCCACAAACACCTCGAAGAGAATCCCTGGGATACTTTCGAAACCGTATTTACTCCGGGATCTGTGCATAAATGTACTGTAATCAATGTGAATGAGAAAGGTGCAATTCTTGAATTACCTTACGGTATTGAAGGATTCGCTACTACGAAAAATATCGAAAAGGAGGATGGATCAAAAGCGAAGCCCGGTGAAACACTGGAATTCAAAGTGATGGAATTCTCTAAAGATGATAAGCGTATTCTTCTGTCACACAAAGCAGTTTATGGTAAAGCTGAAGAAGCTCCTAAGCCAGCTAAGAAAGCTGCACGTCCGAGTAGCGGACCTGCAAAAGCAAGCCCTGATGTTGAGAAATCAACGCTGGGAGATCTTGAGGCTCTTAGCGCACTGAAAGAGCAGATGGAAGGCGAAGCCGAAGCAAAAATCAATAAGGCCAGAAAAGCTGCTGAAGCAGAAAAGGCTGAAGATGATGCAGAGGAAGCCCCGAAAGCAAAGAAGACTGCTGAAAAGAAAGCAGATGCTTCAGAGGAAGAAGAAGACAGCGAGGCATAACCTCCGATATTCTATAAAACAAAAAAGGCACTGTCAATCAGTGCCTTTTTTTATTTTTTACATCAGTAAATGGTGAATCGTAATGGAAACATTTCCATCTTTATCTTTGAGGTAAAAGTGATTATGCATAGTTTTGCGCCAGTAAACAGGGCGCTGTGGCCGAGTGGCTAGGCAGAGGTCTGCAAAACCTTTTACAGCGGTTCGAATCCGCTCAGCGCCTCAACCATCAGGAACCCGGGTCTTTTGATCCGGGTTTTTTGTTTAGCCTGCGAATGAGGGTAAAAACAATACCCATGATTAGTCCAAAAATTACAGACTTCCGCCAATCGGGATCAAGTCGGGGAAAAATCACAAAAAAGGAGTAGTGCAACAGGGTAAATACTACTCCGCTAAACAAGAACGATTTCAGAAAATCGAATTTCATTATATGCGTACAGGAATATTTTGTTCCTTAAGATAATGCTTGAGATCCGGGATGGCAATCTCCTTGAAATGAAAAATACTGGCTGCGAGGGCCGCATCGGCACAATTATCACGGAACACTTCGCTAAAGTGCTGCATTGTTCCTGCGCCGCCACTGGCAATGACCGGAATGTTGACCTGGTCCGATAATTTTTTCAACGCCTCCGTTGCGAAACCTTCTTTAGTACCATCATGGTTCATACTTGTAAAGAGGATCTCACCGGCACCACGCTGTTCAACTTCTTTAGCCCAACTGAATAATTCCTTATTGGTAGGTTTTCGACCGCCATGGGTATGTACAATCCATTCTCCGTCAATGAGGCGAGCATCAATGGCCACAACTATACATTGGCTGCCAAATGCCTGGACCAATTCATCAATTAATTCAGGTCTGTTTACCGCGGATGAATTGATTGATACTTTGTCAGCACCTGCCTTAAGCAGGGGAGAAACATCGTCTACTGAACTGATGCCCCCTCCAACGGTAAATGGAATATTCAAATGTCTGGCAATATCCTTTACCAATTCCACGAATGTCTTTCGTCCTTCATGGGTTGCCGTGATATCGAGAAACACCAGCTCATCGGCGCCTTGTTCGGCATAAAAGGCGCCCAACTCTACCGGGTCACCAGCATCCCGGATATTTACAAAATTCACACCCTTAACGGTACGCCCGTCGCGGATATCAAGACATGGTATAATTCGTTTCTTAAGCATCCTGAAATTCAGCAAGTTCTTTTAATGATATTTTCCCCTCGTAAATGGCCTTGCCAACAATGGCTCCTTCAAGACCGGTATCGCGGAGTTTCTCCAGGTCTGAAATCGTGGTAACTCCACCGCTCGCAATGAGATGAATGTGAGGGAACGTTTCAAGCAGGTCATTATAGAGCTGGAAATTTGGCCCGGCCAGCATCCCATCCGTCGCAATATCAGTACAAATCACATTATCCATACCCTGTGGGATATAGGAATGGATGAGATCTTCCACGGAAAGTGTGGTTTTTTCCTGCCAGCCATGGACGGCAACCATGCCATTATTCACATCGGCACCGAGGATCAGTTTATTCGGTCCGTGATGTTCGAGCCACTGGTAAACAATGGCGGGATTCTTGACAGCGACGCTTCCGCATGTAACCTGGGATGCACCTGCATTGATTGCAATTTTAATATCTTCGTCCTTTTTTATTCCGCCTCCGAAATCAACAATGAGGTCAGTATTGTTCGTGATTGCTTCCAATACTTTCCAGTTAACGATACCGCCTGATTTGGCTCCATCCAGGTCCACGAGGTGGAGGTACTTCAGGCCTGCATCCTGAAACTGCAGGGCAACTTCAAGCGGATCTTCGGCATATATAGTTTTCAGGTTATAATCACCCTGTGAGAGCCTGACGCATTTACCGTCGATTATATCAATTGCTGGTATAATTCTCATAGCTGAAGAAAGTTTTCAAGAATTTTTTGTCCCTGTACTCCGGATTTTTCAGGGTGAAATTGTACTGCATGGAAGTTATCATGATGAATGCCCGCTGAAAACGGATGGATATAGGTTGCAACGGATGTCGTGAAATCCGATACCGGAACATAATAACTGTGAACGAAATAAACATGCGGATCTTCCATATTTCGAAATAGCTGGCTATCGGCGGGTACTTCCAGGTTGTTCCAGCCCATATGTGGCACTTTTTCGTGATTTGAGGGTTTAAAACGTTTTACTTCCAGGTCGAATATACCCATACATGCGGTGTCATTTTCTTCCGAATGCCTGCACATAAGCTGCATTCCAAGGCAAATTCCAAGGAATGGCTGTCTGATGGTAGGAAGCACCTCATCAAGTCCCATCGACCGGAGATGTTTCATGGTAGACCCGGCTTCTCCTACACCCGGAAAAATGATTTTATCCGCCTTACGCAGCTCTTCCGCGTCATTTGTAAGGCGGGGCTCAATTCCAAGCCGGTTGAGTGCATTGATCACCGACTGCGTGTTACCGGCATTATATTGAACAATAGCGATATCCATTACAGAATTCCTTTGGTTGATGGTAATTCACGGCTGTTGGGGTCGCGCTGCACAGCCATTTTGATGGCTTTGGCAAATCCTTTGAAGATTGCTTCGATTTTGTGATGTTCGTTATTCCCTTCTGCCTTAATGTTGAGATTGCAACGGGCATTATCAGAAAAGGATTTGAAAAAGTGCATAAACATTTCCGTTGGCATTTCACCGATCATTTCCCTTTTGAATTCAACATCCCATTCCAGCCATGGCCGACCGCCAAAATCAATGGCAACCTGGGCAAGGCAATCGTCCATTGGTAAAAGGAATCCATATCGATGAATGCCCCGTTTATCTCCCAATGCTTTTTCAAAACAACTGCCCAGGGCGAGTGCCGTATCTTCAATGGTATGATGCTCATCTATATGCAGGTCGCCCGTTACGCTGACGTTCAGGTCTATGGAACCATGACGGGCGAGTTGGTCGAGCATATGATCAAAAAAGCCCAGACCTGTAGATATGGAACTCTTTCCGGAACCGTCCAGGTTCAGGGAAATTTCTATGTCGGTCTCATTTGTGGTGCGCTTCACGCTGGCTTTCCTTGCCGGGAAAAGAAGGAATTCAGTGATTTCCTTCCATGAAGCGGTGATGAGTGAACAGGTATCCAGCAAATTTTCATCCCTGAGTTGTACCGTAAGGCTTCCGTCGTCGAGGAGAATGGCCTTGCATCCCATATTTTTTGCCAGCATCACATCGGAAAGACGATCACCGATCACAAAGCTGTTTTCCTTATCAAATCCATTTTCCAGGTATGCTGTCAGCATTCCCGTATTGGGTTTTCTGTTCTGGCTGTTTTCTTCCGGCAGTGAGGGGTCAATATGAATATTGGAAAATTCAATTCCTTCTCCTTCAAGCGTATTCAGCATCTTATTGTGAGCCGGCCAGAATGTATCTTCCGGGAAGGATTTTGTTCCCAGTCCGTCCTGATTACTCACCAGGATCATCTCAAAGCTCCCTGCCGATGCAATTCGCTGTAAACCAGTGATTGCACCAGGATAAAATTCCAGTTTTTCAAGACTGTCGATCTGTTCGTCTTCCGGTTCGATGATGATTGTGCCATCCCGGTCTATAAATAATATTTTATCCATTACGATATCAATTCAGATAATGCATTCATTAGTTTCTCGTTTTCATCGGCCGTTCCAACCGTGATCCGCAGACAATCCTTTCCATGCAGAACAGTTGTGCGATCCCTTGTGATGATCTGTTTATTCAAAAGGTAGTGATGAACACCCATTGCATCGCTAAACCTCACCAGCAGGAAATTACTGTCGCTGGGAAAAATTTTCCTGACCATTGGATGTTTGCCGAGCTGATCGTTCAGCCATTGCCGTTGCGAAATAATCTCCCGGATACTTTCCTTTACCACTTCAGGCTTTTTCAGCGCATCAAGGATTTGCCGCTGACTCAGAATATTAATATTGTAGGGCGGCTTCACCTTATTTAAAAAACGGATGATTTCCGGGGATGCGAAGGCCATACCCACCCGAAGCCCTGCCAGTCCCCATGCCTTGGAGAAAGTCTGAAGAATAACCAGCCGTGGAAATCTATCCAGCTCAGGTAAAAATCCAGTATCCTCAGTAAAATCAATATACGCTTCGTCGATCACCACGATACCGTCGAATTTATTCAGGATCATACGAATGCCGTCCTTTGAAAGAAGATTGCCGGAAGGGTTGTTCGGACTGCAGAGAAATATGATTTTGGTATCCGCCTCAACCCTTTCCAGGATAATGTTGGGATCAAGCATGAAGTTCTCGTCCAGCGGTGCCTTGAGCACGGTAACATCATTTATCGCTGCCGCCACCTGATACATGCCGTAGGTCGGATCTGGAATCAGGATTTTATCCTTTCCGGGCCGGCAAAATATTCGAATCAACAGGTCAATTGGTTCGTCGCTTCCATTCCCCAAAAAGATACGGTTCGTGTCGATATCGCGAAGCTGACTAATTTTCTCTTTGATTTCCTGCTGATAGGGGTCGGGGTACCTGTTCAGGCCTGTTTCATTCGGATTTTCATTGGCATCAAGGAATATCCCTTCCTTTCCGCTGAATTCATCGCGTGCGGAACTGTAGGGTTTCATTGCCAGTATATTCGGACGAATAAGTTTTTCCAGATCCATAGTCTTATTTTTTACGTCTGACTGACACTGCATTTTTATGGGCATCAAGCATTTCCGCTGAAGCCATTTCCTCAATTGTATCGCCCAACCGTTCCAATCCCTCCTGAGTAATCTCCTGGAAGGTAACTTTTTTCATATAGCTGTCAAGTGATACTCCACTGTATGCTTTTGCCGTGCCATTCGTTGGCAACGTGTGGTTTGTTCCCGATGCATAATCTCCGGCTGATTCAGGAGTAAAATGGCCAACGAATACTGAACCGGCATTGATTACGCGTTCTGCGAGCTTTTCTGCATTTTCGGTTGCCAAAATCAGGTGTTCGGGTGCATAGGCATTGCTCATATCCATCGCCTCTTCAATGGATCTGGTAAGTATGATCCTGCTGTTTGCCAGGCTTGCAGCAGCCATTTCCTTTCTCGGAAGTAATTCCAGTTGCCGGTCGATCTCCTCCTGAATATTGTCCAGCAGTTTTTCCGAATTTGTGAACAGGATCACCTGGCTATCCCGCCCGTGTTCGGCCTGTGATAACAGGTCTGCCGCAACAAACGCCGGCCGGGCCGTTTCGTCGGCGATGACCGCAACTTCTGATGGGCCGGCAGGCATGTCAATGGCGGTGCCGGACAAACTTATAAGTTGTTTTGCGGCGGTAACGAACTGATTGCCGGGTCCGAATATTTTATCTACTACAGGTACGGTATCGGTTCCATATGCCATTGCGGCGATCGCCTGGGCACCACCCGCCTTAATTATTTTTGTAATACCTACCACGCGAGCCGTGTAAAGGATGGCAGGGTGAATATTGCCCGTTTTATCCGGCGGGGTACAAAGAACGATCTCTTCGCAACCTGCAATTTTCGCCGGTATGCCCAGCATGAGAACACTAGAAAACAGGGGAGCCGTACCTCCCGGTATATAAAGTCCGACCTTCTGAATTGCAATTGATTTTCGCCAACATCGAATTCCCGGCATTGTTTCCACTACTAAAGGCTCCGTCTGCTGGGCTTTATGAAAAAGTTCGATATTGGCCGCTGCCTGGCGAATGGCATCTTTTAATTCAGGGCTCAATGTTGAAGCTGCGTCCTCTATTTCGGCTTCTGAAACAAGTAAATTTTCAATATAAACACCATCGAATTTTTCCGTAAATCTGCGCAGGGCCTCATCACCCTCAGACTGAACTCCTTCCAAAATTTCACGAACGGAGCTGAACAGGCTGCCTACATTTATAACCGGTCGCTTGAAAAGCTCGTTCCAATCGGAGGAGGGGGGATATTTACTGATATTAAGGTTCATCAGATTATCATTTTTTCAATTGGAATAACAAGAATGCCCTGGGCGCCAAGGGATTTAAGCTGGTCGATAATATCCCAGAAGTCATCCTCATTTACGACAGAATGCAGTGAGGACCAACCCTCCATTCCAAGTGGGGTTATAGTCGGGCTTTTCATACCCGGCAGGATTTCCGTGATTGCTTCGATGGCTGAATTGGGAGCGTTGAGCAACAGGTATTTGTTGTTTCGGGCTGTATTTACGGATTTTATTCTGAAAATAAGCCTGTCCAGAATTTCCTGCCGTTCGCTATCGAGATTTGGATTGGAAATCATGACAGCTTCACTTTTCATGACGGTTTCAACTTCCTTCAGACCGTTGCTTAACAATGTGCTGCCAGTGCTTACAATATCGCAGATAGCCTCTGCCAGCCCAATACCGGGCGCAATTTCCACAGAGCCGCTGATTTCATGAATCTCAGCCTCAATGTTCTTTTCAGAAAGAAATTTCCTGACAATGTTGGGGTAGGTAGTCGCAATCCGTTTGCCCGACAGATCATTCAGGCCGGTATAGGTTGTTCCTTTCGGAACCGCCATACAGAGCCGGCATTTTGCAAAATTAAGCCGTTGAACCAGTTCAACATTCTTTTCTTTTTCAATGAATACATTTTCTCCCACGATCCCGATATCGGCCACCTGATCCTGCACGTATTGAGGAATATCATCATCCCGAAGGAAAAGGATTTCTGCAGGGAAATTGTAGGAGACAGTTTTGAGCCGGTTGGTCCCATTGCTAAAATTAAGACCGCATTCGGAAAGCAATTTGATTGACTTTTCCTGTAATCTGCCGGATTTCTGTATAGCTATACGAAGCATTTTGTTCATTTAATTTAGAAGCAGTTATAAATAAAAAAGGCCCACCGCATGGCAGGCCTTTTCTTATGTTTTACGCATAATCTTACCACCACGCTTCTCAGGTTGCGTCTGAATGATGATGGTTAAGATGTAAAGCGATAAATTTCATTTTCATTAATTAACTGCTAAATAAATTAATTGTTCGTTGTGAACCAAAAAAAATCAGCAATTCATATTACATTCCGAGAGATTGGTTCTCAATAGAAGCTAATTCAATGATCTTTTCATACTCATCCGGGTTCAGATCATTAAAGAAATAGTGAACAGGATTGATCTGCTTATCATTTTTCAGCACTTCATAATGCAGGTGCGGTGCTGTTGACAGTCCGGTGCTTCCCACATAACCAATGATCTGTCCTCGTTTTACGGTCTGTCCGGCTTTCACTTCAAATTCCTGCATATGGGCATACCGGGTTTTGTATCCAAAACCATGATCTATCTCGATCAGCTTTCCGTATCCACTGAATCGTACCTGAGCTTTCACTACCTTACCATCGGCGGTAGCATAAATAGGCGTTCCAAGCGGTGCCGAGAAGTCAATTCCCGGGTGCATTTTCCGTACTTTGTAAATGGGGTGCGTTCTGTATCCGAAACCGGACGCCAGGCGGATAAGCTCTTCGTTGGATACAGGTTGTATTGCAGGAATAGCCGCGAACAGCTTTTCTTTGCTTTCAGCCAGATCTGCAATTTCGTCATAGGATTTAGACTGTATGTACATCTTCCTTCGAAGCTTATCCACGTCTTCCTTCAATTCAACAATGATATCTTTATTATCAAGGTCCTTATTACGGAGTTCGGTGTAACGATCTGTACCACCTATTCCTGCATTCCGGATTGAAGGATCTATAGGTTCAGAACCGAGTACCACCCTGTAGAGGTTATCGTCACGTCTTTCAAGAGCCGCCAGAACTTCGTGCAGCTGGGTTACTTCATTTTCCAGGTTTTCATAATAATGCTGCATTTCCTCCACTTCATTGGTCAGCCGTACCTCTTTCGGTGACTCGAAATAGGAGAAAAAGAGGAAAACGATACCCACACTGGACACCAGAATCAACGAGGCAAGCCCGAGTACATTCCAGATGACATCCTGCGTTCGTACCTTAATACGCTCGTATTTACAGGTTTCGGTGTCGTAATAATATTTAATTCGTGCCATAAATAATTTTATTCCTTCTGACCATCTTAAGATAACGAATTATACCCTATCCGGGTTCAGGAATTTATTTATTCTGTTCCCTTAATTCCGGTTCTCCCTTGAAAAGTAACTTTGGAGACCGGCCCTTTCGATATACCTGGCGACCAAGGTTTACTTTTTTGCGAAGCGCCTTTTGTTCTTCTTCCGGGAGATGTATTACCTCAACACACTCTTCGGAGCAGCAACCTTCCATTTTTTCAGCACATTCTTCACATTGGATAAACAGCAGGTGGCACGCTTCATTTACACAATTGGTATGCGTATCTGCGGGTTTGCCACATTGGTGACATACACTAATGATGTCATCACTGATTCGTTCTCCAAGGCGTTCATCAAAGACAAAATTCTTGCCTTTGAACAGGTTTGGTAACTGTTTTTGCTCCACCTGCCGGGCGTATTCAATGATTCCGCCATCCAGCTGAAATACATTTTTAAAACCTTTATGCTTATAGTAGGCGCTGGCTTTTTCACACCTGATACCGCCTGTGCAATACATGACAAGGTTTTTATCTTTCTTGTCTGAAAGCATCTCTTCCACCAGTGGAAGGGCTTCCCTGAAGGTATCCACATCCGGACAAATGGCGTTCTCGAAATGACCGACTTCACTTTCATAGTGATTTCGCATATCGATAATGATCGTATCCGGGTCACTGGCCAGCCGATTGAAATCTTCAGCAGACAGATGGGTTCCCCGTTTTGTAACATCGAACGTTTCATCGTTTAGCCCGTCGGCGACAATCTTCCTTCGTACCTGAATCTTTAGTTTGTAAAAAGATTTGCCATCGTCGTCAACGGCTATGTTCAGGCGTATGCCGGTCAGTTCGGCTGATTCCTCGATGTATTGCTTAAAATCCTCAAATCGATCATCCGGAACGCTGATCTGGGCATTAATTCCTTCATTGGCGACATATATCCGTCCGAGGACTTCCAGGTCACTGAATTCAATGAATAGCCGATCACGGTAAGCCGCAGGATCTGCGATCTGTAAATACCGGTAAAAAGACAGGGTTGTACGTTTGCGTGTGCTTCGCCGGATCTGCTCTTTGAGCACATCTCTGTTAACGCGGTTATGTAGGATCATTTTGCATGAATGATTAATAACTCACTTACATTTTAATAAAATATCCGGTACGAGCCCGGTGGTGCAAAGTTAAGAAATATTTGATTACAGATGCCCAAAATGTACAGCTGTTCTTCAATCAATCAATCGGTCTGATTCATACGCCAATAATTAATAAAGAATAAATAATTATTGATAAACAATAATAAATTATTATATTTGAATAATAAATTAAAGACATTATGAAAAAGATCACCAGAATATCAACAATTTCAGTATGGGTAGTAAATATTGCGATCGGCCTGATCTCAATAGGCTCCCTTTATTCGTATTTCATGCTATTGGGATTTACCGGTGAAGGTAAGCGACCAGACAGCACGGAAGGAATAGAGGGATGGTCCTCACAGGCTGAAATAAAGGTGGGTGACTACTATCTTACCCGGGTATCGGAATATAAAAACGGCGAGTTTCAAGATTATATAAAGCTGAGGGTTCCTCATCCAAGGATTTATTTCATGGACGGGGATGCACAGAATTCCAGCCTGGAAATACTTCCAAGAACGAATACTACGCTTCATGCATCTTATGAAGATCAATTCACCATTCCTGTGGTTTATGAATTCAGTAAAGAACAGGATACAGGCCGGATAACCCGGATTTTTGCTGTGTATTTAACGGTTTCCCTTGTATTTACACTTTTTATTCTGATCACTTTTCGAAGATTTTTACTTAGTCTGTCGAAGGGAGAATTCTTTACCAGGTTAAATTCCAGGCGAATGATACTATTAAGTGCCGCTTCATTTGTACTCCCTTTATTTGAATATATCGGGGGATCCATTTCCAGAAACTATTTCGTGGACAATTTCAGGGTGATTAATGGTGGAATTCATTTCTTTGACGGGGTGAATCTGACGCCGGTTGTTTTTGGCGTGGTATTTCTGCTGTTGTCTGGAATGATTTACGAGGGTAGCAGATTGAAGGAAGATTCAGATTTAACAATATAATTATGGCCGTCATTATAAACCTGGATGTTATGCTTGCCCGCAGGAAAATGCCCTCAAAGGAACTGGCCGAGAGAATAGGCATCACTGAAGCAAACCTTTCCATATTAAAAACAGGTAAGGCAAGGGCAATCCGCCTCAGTACGCTGGAGGCGATATGCCGCGAACTTAATTGCCAGCCAGGCGATATACTTGAATATGTCGATGAGTCAGGATGATCTGTAGGAATCCAGATATTGATTAATTCGAAATCCGATTATCCCGGTTTGAATTTCAATAGCGGAATGAAGGATCACCGGAATGATCAGAAATCCGGTAAAATAATAGATCACACTGAAAATAATTCCAAGAATAAACGCGCTGATCATATTCTGAAACCCTGTTCCGATATGTGTCAGCGCGAACAGAACATTCAGAATCAAAATGGAGACTGGTGCCGGGAGGAATGAATCGAGGAAGTGGTACAGGTAATAGCGAAAGATAATTTCCTCACAAATACCGGCAGCAACAGACAGAATTATATACCAGCGTAACTCATCCCGGGTTTTGGGGAGATAATACCATATATTTTCCATTTTCATCCGGATGTCAGAAGCTTCTTCCTTGTTTATTCTTTGACGTAGCTGGGCAAGTATAAACAGGACAGTAAGAACTGAGAATACAATCGCTGCAATGTTATAGGGGGGTAGCCAGACTATTGTATCAAGTGTGCCCATGGCATAATTTATAAATACCAGCAACAGCAGCCCAGCCAGCATTACAATAGTTCTTTTATAGTACTCAAGACGTTTGGAGTCATCTGCATCAATCTTTAGGTGCGTTTGCCGGTACGTTAGCACACAAAACAGAGGATATACCACCGCGATTAATGCCGTTGTAACTTCAGGCAGCAGGTTGTTGATCTGTGACACTCTGTTGGAATTATCTTGAGTATATCTAATATCCTTCAGAAAATTGATTGATTCAAGCAGGGAAGGACCAGTGGGGGAAAATGAGGTTCAGTGGAAGCGCCGGCGGTTATGATTCGAATATTGCGGTCAACGAATGAAAATATTCGTATTTTGCGTGGATGAGTGAAAATGATCCCCAGGCGCTTCAGCGTGTGCATATCGATTTTTCTGATGATAATATGTGGCTGATGAATGTCTGCCTGGCCATAATAATGTTCAGTGTAGCACTTTCTATTCAAAGGAAGGATTTCCGGGAGATATTCACAAACCCCAGGGGAGTGATTTCGGGTCTCATATCCCAGTACATTCTTTTTCCATTCATGACTTTTCTTCTTGTTCTGATGATCAAGCCTGAAATGGGCCTGGCACTTGGCATGATCCTTATTGCGGCCTGTCCCGGAGGGAATATTTCAAACTTCTTTTCACTTCAGTCACGGGGGAATGTTGCGTTGAGTGTAAGTCTCACAGTGATGGCCACCTTGCTTGCGCCGGTTATGACGCCTTTTAATTTTGATTTTTGGGCAGGCAATATTGCTTATGTGGAACCCTTGCTTTCAACCATATCCATTAATTATTATGATCTGGCCATAACTGTATTATTGATCATGGTGATCCCGTTAATTCTGGGAATGTTCCTTGCGGATCGCTATCCGCGGATTTCACAGAAACTATTTAAGCCATTACAGATCCTCAGTGTAATAATTTTGTTGGCCTTTATTGTGGTCGCATTTATCGGCAACCTGAAGGTTTTCGCTGAATACTGGGAACATTTTGTTTTCCTCGTATTCATTCATAATGGTCTGGCGTTAGTACTGGGACTCGTATTTGGGCGGTGGACCACCAGGTCTCTTTCGGATGCCAAAACCATATCCATTGAGACCGGAATCCAAAATGGCGGACTCGGACTTCTCATTGTCTTTACATTTTTCGGTGGAAAGGGCGGAATGGTACTCCTGGTTGCCTGGTGGGGGATTTGGGATATTATTTCAGGACTCATTATTGCACAAATATACAAGCGATGGCAAGTAGCAAGTATGAGTATGTGAATTTCCTGAACTATTTGTTCCTGACCGTGCTCAGGCTATGGGCCGGAATAACGGCAGTCTTCTTTTTTCGGAGATATCGGGTAGTGAAAGATGAACCCATTCCAGGTGACCAACCTGTGATATTTGCCGTAAATCATCAGAGCGCTTTTCTGGATCCTGTTCTGATTGGAATAACCTCAGGCCGTAAGCCATGGTATCTTACCCGGGCCGGAGTATTTCAGGGCCAACTCGTCAGCTTTATATTAAATGCGATCCATATGTTACCTGTCTACCGGCAGCGGGATGGGGTAAATGTTAAACATGCCAACCAGGATACGTTTGCAGCCTGTGTGAAGATCCTGGACGGTAAGGGTTCCGTTTTGATTTTTCCGGAAGGAAACCATGGCATGCTGAAATATTTGCGCATTCCATTGCGAAAAGGTATGGCTCGAATTGCCTTTGAAGCGGAATCGATCAATAATTTTGAATTGGGATTACTCATCGTTCCTGTCGGGATAAACTACGAGCATCCTACAAAATTCCGGACGGATGTATTCATCAAATACGGCAAACCCTATTCAATTACCTCCTTCCGAGATGTTTACCTGCAAAGTCCGTCAGAAGCCTATAATCAATTAAACAGGCAGCTTGAGGAGAAGATGGCAGAACTCATGGTGAATATCACACCCAGGGAAAGGTATGATGAAATTGAGCAGGAGTGGATGGAGCATCGGATCAGGGAGGACTCACTGGAACAACAGTTTTTTTCAGACCGGGAAGATATTGAAGTGCTTGCTTCGGGAAAACAGTTAAAAGACAGACCGTCTGAGAAGAGTGACGTGCTGAACTGGATACTTCGCATTCTGGGCTTTCCTTTCTTCATTGCCGGGGCACTGTTGAACCTTCCCATCTTACTCATTTCCCGCTTTATTCTGAAAAGAACGGTTAAAGACCCCCACTTTTTACAATCAATCAAATTTGTGCTTGGAATGGCGGGTGTACCTGTGATTACTGCCCTGGAATCCCTGGCTCTATACTTCTTATTCGGAACCTTCTGGATACCGTTTTTCAGTATCCCCCTGCTGGGCATTATCGCCTATGATTATTGGGACAGGCTGCTCAAAAAGAAGCATTATGTACCCACCCGGGAACTTGCAAACGGCTATTTGCCGGAATAACCCGAATTGGAATACTTAACCTCTTTCTTATTGTAAACCCTTGCCCATATCAGGATTAGCGGAGTATACAGGAAGTATGTCATGCCGCCGAGAAATGAAGCCCAGAATACGGAATATCCCCTCAATAAGAAAGCTATGCCTATTGAAATTAGCGGAACGCCAAACATAATAACCATACGATAACACTGAGCTTTCGTGAACATGGCTTCAAATGGGTTCAGCGCCAGTTTATTGCGTATTTTATATGATCTGGCATAAAAGAGAAAAAGGACAAAGTTTAATCCGAACAGAATAAAACCATAATAAATTACCAGTTCGGGCACATCGTTTCCGCTTAGGTCCAGCTGGAAACTGTCGGTAAAGAAAAAGTTCGTTAGATACAGCATCAGGAACCGTAAGGGATAAACGTAAAAGATGATCAATGCCAGGAAAATGGTATGTAAAACTATATACCAGGAATCTGATGGCCCGAACATCCTGGAAAAATTGACATGTTCACTCCAGATGATCATCAGGAAACCTATACTGATCAAAAAAGCAGGCAAGGTTTTGGTAAAGAGAACCAGGTCCTGAAATGAGTTGGGATTGTTCAGGTTGAAAATCAGCAAGGTTATGGCTATTCCGAAGACTGTGTCTGTGAGTGCATCAAGCCTGGTGGGGTTCGAACCACGGTACGTAATCCTCGGATCTTTTTTACGGGTTGATATAACATGCTCTCTCATATAGTCACTGATCTGATAAATTTATTGATGATCGTATAATTTGTTGATATAATCCTGAATTTCGAAAGGAGACAGGTAGAACTTGCTCATAAAATATTTAGCTCTTTGGTGAAAATCCTCTGTGCTCGGGTCATATCGTACGAAAAGTGAGTATTCCAGCAATTCATGTCCGAAGCCGCGATAAATGACCAGTTTGTCCGTAGACTTTTCATGCGATTGGCGATAGGAAGGAAATAATGCGTATTTGATGGCCCAGGAGATTATCTCAATGGAAGTTAGCTGTTCATAATATTTTGTATGCCCCAATTCATGAACAAGAATGGCAACCTGTGCATCAAAGGGGAGGTTTTTCAATAAAATCGGCGCGAGTATTGACTCATCATATTCGTTGAGTGATATTTTATACCTACGCTTTTCCCGTGGCTTCAGCAGACTGGGTATGTGGAAGCCCGACTCCATGGGCGCTCCATCGGAGGTAAGTTCGAATTCTATCGTAACATTCTTCAATTCGGGAAATGCGCTTAACGCTATGAGACACTGTAGTGAGTAATCCCGTGGTATTTGTTTATTCAGACCATATAATGATTTCAGGCTGTCGGTTTTTCCTTCAAATGAATTCCGCAGGTCCGGTTGAAAAATTCGTTGTTCGGAATTCCATTCAAGCTCCTGCTCTGCCGGAACCTGTATCATCAATAAAATTGATACCGGTACCAGGGTGACTGCAATGATACGCATGAGGATCCTGAGAATGAATCGAAGTGCTTTCAATCCGTTTATTTATGTTGGACATCAGTACCTCAATATACAAAATCGAATACTATGAAATTACGTAATTCAACACCAGGATTTGATTTTAGCTGTGTATATTCGTCGCAAATAACTTGTATTCCATGAATCAATTTGCCAGAATTTCGACCCTCGTTTTATTTTCGACACTGATCCTCTTCAGCTGTTCCAGAGAAAAGGAAGACAGCCAGCAGGAAGAGAGTGAGCTTTCCATTGAATTTGAGAAGATAACCCTCGACAACGGACTGGAAGTAGTATTTCACCAGGATCAATCAGATCCGGTTGTTGCGGTGGCACTAACATTTCATGTTGGGTCATCAAGGGAAAAGCCGGGTAAGACTGGATTTGCACACCTTTTTGAGCACTTGTTTTTTCTGGAATCAGAAAACCTTGGTAAAGGCGGACTGGATAAGATGAGCAGCCGTATTGGCGGTTCAGGAGCCAATGGTTCAACAAGTCGTGATCGTACCAATTATTTTCAGACGGTTCCGAAAGATGCATTGGAGAAAATGATTTGGGCTGAGGCCGATAAGGTGGGTTACTTCATCAATACGGTGACGGATGAGGTGCTGACCAAGGAGAAGCAGGTCGTGAAAAATGAAAAGCGGCAAAGTTATGATAACAGGCCCTACGGACATACAAATTATGTCATAACAAAGAACCTTTACCCTGACGGGCATCCCTACAGCTGGGAGGTAATTGGTACCCTCGAAGACCTGCAGCAATCCACCCTGGCAGATGTTAAAGAGTTTCATAAAAAGTACTACGGTCCGAATAATGCCACCCTCGTGATTGCGGGTGATTTTGACATCGAGGAGGCCAAGGCGTTGGTACATAAATACTTTGATGAAATACCGGCGGGAACCCCAGTAGAGCCTCTGGAGGCGATGCCCGTACAACTGGATGAAACCAGGATGCTATATTTTGAAGATAATTTTGCGCGTTTACCGGCGCTCGATATGGTCTGGCCAACGGTTGAGTTATATCATCCTGATTCTTACGCGCTGGGCATATTGGCAGATTTGCTAACGGACGGTAAGAATTCTCCATTTTATAAGGTTTTAGTCGAGGAAGAGCAGGTTACATCCAATGTTTCGATGTTTTCCTATACAACAGAGATTGCCGGTGAGCTGCGTCTTTCATTACGTGCTTATCCGGGTACTGATCTGGACACCGTGGCAAGTGCCGTACAGGAGGCCTTTGCAAGGTTTGAAAAGGATGGATTCACCGAAGCGGATCTCAACAGGATCAAGGCCGGTATCGAAACAGGATACTACAGTGGCCTTTCAAGCGTACTCGGTAAAGCATTTCAGCTGGCGCAGTATAATATTTTTGCAGGGAACCCGGGATATATCAATGAAGATATCAAGAAAACACTGGATGTAACAGCGGCAGATGTACAAAGGGTTTATGAGAAGTACATAAAAGGTAAGAATTTCGTCGTAACCAGTTTTGTTCCGAAGGGAAGTCCTGAACTTGCACTGGAAGGTTCGGAACTTGCGGAAGTGATTGAGGAAAAGATTGTTGAAAATGGTGAAGGTGAAGCTTTTGAAGTTACAGGCGAGACAAATTATGAGCGCACTCCTTCATCATTCGACCGAACTGTTGAGCCTCCGTATGGTGAAAGTCCGGACATTCGGGTACCCGAGGTATGGCAAACCAGCCTTGCTAACGGAATGAAAGTGCTGGGCATTGAATCGGATGAGCTTCCGCTCGTACAGTTCAGAATGGATATTAAAGGTGGCATGCTGCTGGAGGAACCCTCCAAAACGGGAGTTTCGAATATGCTGGCGGAAATGCTCTCAAAAGGAACGGCTAACAAGTCACCTGTAGAACTCGAACAGGCTATTTATGCTTTGGGTGCACAAATTAATATTTATGCCGGCCCTCAGAGCATGACGATATCAGGCACCACACTGGCGCGTAATTATGCTGCTACGATGGACCTTGTGGAAGAAATGATCCTTGAGCCCCGCTGGGATTCTGTGGAATTTGTTCTTACCAAACAGGAGATATTAAGTCAGATTGAGCAGGCAAAGGGAAATCCGAATGCGGTGGCAAGTGATGTGTTCAGGAAATTACTTTACCGGGATAATATCCTTGCCAATAATTCATCCGGAAGCGCACAAAGTGTACAGGACATGACGATCGATGACCTGAAATCGTATTACGATCGTTATGTCGTGCCAAATGTGGCCAGCATGCATGTTGTAGGTTCGCTTGGTCAGAATGAGATAGTTGCTGAGTTATCTGGCCTTCAGGAACGCTGGAAAGAGCAAAATGTTGATTTTCCTCCAGCCATGGAATCCATGAAGCCATCATCTTCCAAGGTATATTTCTATGATATTCCTGATTCAAAGCAATCGGTACTATACTTCGGCTACCTTGCCATGCCTGAAACAGACCCTGATTACTATCCTGCAACCATTATGAACTACATTCTTGGTGGTGGCGGATTCGCCTCCAGGTTAACACAGGAATTGCGTGAGGGCAAAGGATATACATATGGTATCAGATCCGGGTTCGATGGCGATGCACTGCCGGGACCGTTCAGTATCAGGAGCGGGGTGCGTACCAATGTGACCTACGAATCATCCAGCCTTGTCAAGCAAATTCTCGAAGAATATCCGCAGACCTTTACAGAGGAGGATCTTGAAAATACAAAAAGCTATTTTCTGAAAAGCAATGCAAGGGCATTTGAGACAGCGGGTGCAAAGCTGAACATGTTGCAAAAGTTAAGCGAATACGGTTGGACGGCCTCCTACGTGAAGGAGCGTGAACAGACTGTGAAGGACATTACGTTGGAAGATATTCGTCGCCTTGCGGAGCAATATGCAAATCCAGATCAGATGTACTTTGTGATCGTGGGTGATGCCGCGACTCAAATGGAAAAGCTTAAAGATCTCGGGTTTGGAGAGCCAGTTTTAATAAGGGATTTGGAAAGTATACCGGTGGGAGAGATGCAGTAGAGATATTTTTTCATTTGCTGAATGCTGCGGATGATGTAAAATGAGTTTGATTATTTCCGAAGTTTTTGGAATACGGCTATAGCTGTGGATTCATCCGGATGACTACCGATTCTGTAACTCCATCGACCGTTAACCAGCGTACCTACAACATCTGAAGCATCGGAGGTATACACGATTGTACTACACCATTGCCCGGGCACCGAGCCGGAGAGGAGAGGGGTTTCAGCATTTATCACGACGGCATCCAGGGGATTTCCAATTCTGAAGTATTCATTTTCTTTCCAGCCCATGGCACGGCGTCCACTTAGGAGCGCCATGTCTATCGCATTCCGGCCACTATCCGGATTTCCATCCAGCACAAACGAATTACGTGAATGTGTAGTGAGCCGTTGTCCATAGTCAAGTAACCGAAGCTCCTCAAAGGGATTAAGTCCTATGTGACTGTCGGTGCCAATACTCCATTTCCCACCTGCATGCTTGAAGTCATGAAATCTGAATAATCCGTCACCCAGGTTCCCTTCCGTTGATGGACAAAGCACAACATGTGCCCCGGATTTAGTGATTCCCGTAACCTCATCATCTGACAAATGTGTGGCATGTACAAGGTGGACATTTTCATTGACGTTACAGTTTTCCAGCAACCATTCCACCGGTCTTCGGCCATAAAAGGCCATGCATTCTGCAACCTCTTTTTTTTGTTCGGAGATATGAATATGAAGTGGTAAATCCGGATCAGCATTATTGAAAATTTCCTGAATCAAATCACCATCAACGGCGCGCAGTGAGTGTACCCCCATGCCCATTCTGGCATCCGGATAATTCCTGACAGAATCCCTGGTTGCCTGGAGCAGACGATTATAGGCCTCTGCATTCTCCGAGATAAAGCGACGTTGCCCAGATTCGGCAGGCTTGCCAAAACCTCCCCGCTGATAAAACATGGGAATGAGGGTGATCTTTATTCCAACTTCATGCGCAGCAGCCAAAAGCTGTTCACCCATTTCAGATATATTCGCATAGGGATTCCCGTTTGGGTCATGATGAAGGTAATGGAATTCAGCAACGGACGTATATCCGTGTCTGAGCATTTGCCGATACAGTACAGTTGCAACCTCATACAGGGCTGAGGGACTTATCGTAAGGGCAATATCATACATGGCATTTCGCCAGCTCCAGAAATCATCTGCAGCCCTTGCTGCGGGATGAATTTCCGCTATTCCTGCCATAGCATATTGAAAGGCATGGGAATGCGCATTCTGAAAGCCGGGTAACGCAAGGCCGTTCACAAACTCACCTGAATCATCGTTTTCGATGATGGATTTGATGATTCCTTCTTCATCGACATTAACGGATGCATTTTGAATCCACCCGTCATTGGTGAGCAGTCCCCTAAACCTGTATTTCATCGATCAGCCTGTTAAATATATTTTTCAATACTTCTCGCATGTGCTCTGCGCGGTCAGGATGATAATGGGTTTCAGAATCATCCATATAATTCAATTTAGCCATTTCAAGTTGAAGGGCGTGTATATTGTTTTCAGGTTTCCCGTAGTGACGTGTTATATACCCTCCTTTGAACGGGTTATTATGAGCGGACACATAATCTGATTCTGCCAGGCATTTCATGGTGGCATTCACGAACCTGGGGGCGGCAGTTTTTCCATCGTCATCTCCCAGGATCAAATCCGGAAATGGCTCAGGGCGAATTCCCGGTACGAATTTCCGAATTGAATGCGCATCAAAAAGGACAACGACCCCAAACTTATTGAGCTTCTGCTGAATCAGGTTCGACAGTTGATCATGGTAGGGGCGGTAGTAATTGTCAAGCCTGAGCCGGATTTCATCCTCTTCGGGTTCATGCTGGTCTTCATATAATTCCTCGCCATTAAAGGTGGTTACCGGCGTAAGGCCGGTGATTACCCGGCCGTCGGAATACAAAGGGATGTTCGACGGGTCACGGTTAAGGTCAATCACCCAACGGTTATAAACGGCGGAAATAAGGGTAATTCCCAGGTCTGGCGTAAAATCATATAATTGATCGATAAACCAGTCCGTATCATCAGGCCTTTTCTTAAAAACATCTTTCACCGGAATATTATCCGGGAATGCAGTGCCCGAATGGGGTGAACTTACGATGATGGGAACTTCTGTTGTACGGGGTAGTTCGATCCTGAATACTTCCATAGTACGAAGGTATTCGATTTAGTTAAACCATACCATCCGCAAGGCGGAGAATTGTTATTCGGTTGGTTTCTGCCCTATGTAGCGAATTACAGATGCCTTCCCGTTGTGATATTTGCCTTCTTCGAGGTCAACAACTTTTTCAACCAGGGTAATGGTTTCCAGTCCCTGGAACAACTTATGCATATCCTCCATTGAAAACAGAAGGTCGACATTTTTCGGACCTCCAGCAGCAGGGTTCAGTTTCTGGAACTTAATGTGATTTTTACTGAATGCCTCAAAAATGATAAATCCACCCGGCTTTAACAATGAGATGAACTCGTTATGATACGCCACCTTGATGTACGTCTCAAAATGCGCATAAATCAGTCCGATCACGTCAAATGTCTCCGGCTGAAGTTTGAGCTGGTTTAAATTCCCAACCGTATAGTGGATGTCGACGAAATTATCTGCGGCAAGTGCGTCTGCCTTCCGCTTTCCTTCTGCGCTGATATCAAATGCAGTAACATCGAGTCCAAGTGAGGCTGCAAAAACGGCATTCCGGCCTTCGCCTTCGGCTGGTAAAAAAATTTTTCCCTGAGGATTCAGTTCTTTGAGCGCATGGGCAAAAAATTCGTTCGGTTTGGTGCCATAAGCGTACTCCGGTTGCCTGTAGCGCTCATCCCAAAAATCTTTCATGTACTTCTGAATTTCTTTTGTTCAAATGTATCAAACCTTTTGATTACTTCTCCACGAATGAGGTACAATTTGAATATTTATATCCTGATTCCAATCTATACGTACCGTTAAAGGGTTGTTTAAGGGTTTGCCGTTCCGATTTTACGTATCTTTAACTACTATGAAGAAAGACAACAAGCTCGCAGTCCTTATCGACGGGGATAACGTGCCATCAAAATATATCAAGGAAATGATGGAGGAGATCACCAAATACGGTACTCCTACGATCAAACGGATTTATGGGGACTGGACCAAACCCCATCTGGCAAAATGGAAAAACGTACTGCTTGAAACGGCCATAAACCCGATTCAGCAATACAGTTACACCACTGGCAAGAATGCAACAGACTCGGCGATGATTATCGATGCAATGGATATTCTATATTCCGGAAGTGTTGACGGGTTTTGCCTTGTTTCATCGGATAGTGATTTCACGAAACTCGCAACCCGATTACGGGAGGCTGGCATGCAGGTATTCGGCATTGGCGAAAAAAAGACCCCGGATCCCTTTATTGTAGCATGTGATAAATTTATCTACCTGGAAATCCTTCACCAGGACCAGGAGCCCGATGGATCGAAAAGTAAGACTTCGAAGTCCAATGTGGATAAGATTACCCCCAAGGTAATCAGGTTGCTGAAACAGACGGTTGATGATGCCGCTGATGAAGATGGGTGGGCTTTCATGGGCGACGTGGGATCATTAATCCTGAAGAAGCAGCCTAATTTCGATTCCCGGAATTTTGGTTTTGATAAACTTACCCCATTGTTCAAATCAACCAATCAGTTTGAAATAGAACAGAAGGATCAGAGTGGAGGAAGGTTCAAGCTTATTTACGTCAGGAATAAGTAGATCCAGGATCATTCGCGTAAATACGGTATTCATTTACCTCCAGCCTTTTATTTTCACCCATGGTGTAGGAAGCATGAACGGTCCTGGTGACCTTCTCAATTATGGATATGCTGGCGCTGTTGTGTATATCCACCGGATACCGGACGTAATCGATATCCAGGTTTTGAACGGCCCAATTCAGCCCAAATCTTACAATCTTGCTTCCATGTCCTTTTCCTTGCGCACCGGCTTTCAGCCAGAGACCAAAATGTGGCTGCCGTGATGGAATGTTGTGGATTCCGCAACAGCCTGTAAACTCCGAATCATTAAGAATAACCCAGATGATATCTGTACCATTCTTCATTTGTTCTACAGACTGATCGATAAACGCTTCTGTCTCGCTGATATAAACCGGAGGTTTTTCAACCAGCAGATACCGGATGATTTCCTGAGTGAAATTCTCAAATATTTCCCTGCTGTAGATCCGGCTGACAGGTACAAGCTTCAGGTGCTCATCAACGAAAACAGGCTCCATTTCAGATCTCTTCAAGCAATGATACCAGGTCCATTGGCTTGCCCATGTACATGTCCAGTGCACCGTCATCAGTACGGGGCCAGTCTTCCGGTTTGCGATCACAATAAAGCTCAATTCCATTGCCATCCGGATCATCCAGGTAAATAGCTTCTGAAACGCCATGATCCGACGCGCCGGATAAGGGGTACTTTGCCTTTCGCAGTCGCTCAAATGCGATTGCCAGGTCTCGCCTTGACGGATAAAGGATCGCTGCATGAAACAATCCAACTCCATAACGATCCGCAGGTCCTGCATTTTTACTATACCACGTGTTCAGCGCGATATGATGATGATAGCCGCCTGCAGAAAGGAATACTGCCTGGTCACCATAACGGGCCTGAACCTCGAATCCCAGCAGTTTTTCATAGAATTCAAGTGCCCGATCTATATTCGAGACCTTTATATGGACATGCCCGATTTGCGTGCCGGCAGGAATTTTATAAGATTCATCCATGGCATCATGATTTATTTAAAGATAAGGAGCTTCACTGATATTTATTCAACTTCGCTTGCTGATGCGATTGCCAGAAATGGAACGCTGGGCAGTAGATTTAAAACGTCCCGTTCCAAAATCTCGTTTTGATTGATGTTTGGTCGGACGATTTTGTACCCGTGCACGCCATTTTTTCCAATTTTTTAAGGTCATTTCCCGTTTCATCAGTTGAATCACTTCTTTCTCGGAAATGCCAAACTGGGCCTCTATGGCATCGAAAGGTGTCCGGTCTTCCCAGGCCATTTCGATGATCCTGTCAATATCAAATGCTGATAATCCGTCTTTTTCTGTGTCCATATTTGTTTAACAGCAAAACAGATAACACGTTCGCGTTTATTTGATCCGGAAGTTGAGAATATTCAATGGTTCAGGCTGAAGCGGGTTGGTAGGAGGGGTTTTATACTGATTCGGGATATCATTCCAGGAGTCGTAATATTTTCCATCAATGTAAAAACCGCCGGTACCGGCTATTGCCGGTTTCTGATTATCAAACCAGACACTGTAACTACCGGAGGGCGCCTGCACGCCTGCGGCTGTTCCTTTTAACACAAGTTCAACATTTCCATCACCATCCACATCTGCCTGAATCCAGTTTACCTGTAGGATTTCATTGTAACTGCCATCGGCAATCATTAACAGGATGGACTCATTGAATTTCTGGATAATATTTGCGGCACCGGGATAATCCTTGCGAATTGCGAAATGAAGGGCTTTGGTTATCATGCTTCTGGTGCCAATCTCCAGGTAACGCGCGACGTCTTCCGCCTGGTAACGCAATACATATTGGATGAGCAGGGCGTCAACCAGCATATAATCAATCTCATTATTCAGTAATTTTTCCAGGTTATCCTGGTCGCTGCTGCCTTGAATAAAATTTACTTCTGTTTGTTCGGAAATATTTTCACCGTACGCATAATTACTTACGATGCCTACCTTTTGGCCTTTAAGTATTCCAAGTGATTCCGCTGAAACATCAGATCCTTTCCGACCTACTAGAATAAGCTGATTCTGAAGGTAAGGCTGCGAAAAAATCAGGAGAGCCTCCCGCTCCGGGGTTTTCCATATCGCTGCACTTCCGTCTAGATTTCCTTCCCGGAGGTCATTCATCACCTGCTCAAAGTCTTCAATGACGATCTCCGGCTTAACGAATGAGCGCTCCAGCGCGGTTGTAACCACATCCAGGGCAAAAGCTTTTTCAGGCTTTTCATTGGTGAAGGGTGGCCAAACATCCGATCCCAGTTTGAGTGTGGTTACCTGACCAAATCCAGTGGCAGCTGTTAAAATCAAAAGGATGGTAAGCAGTTTCATAACAGTAATATTTAAATTTTTGGCAGCGTTTTGATCGGCCTGATTTTAATGTCTTTGTAGTATACTTCTGCAGATTCCGACTGCAACTGTATTTTGCCCCGGGTGAGGGGTTTCACCTTTCCATCTACAAGTTGTCGTGAATTCTGAAGTATCATGGTCACTTTTCCGTTCATTACATGAATGCTGGTACCCTGATAACAATACAAATCAACAATGTTCCATTCTCCACTCGGTTTTTCATTATCCGGATATTTTATGCAATGACGACCAACCGGCGAATCTTCCCGAAATGTGATCAAAGGTGCGTCAGCATCATAAATATACAGGCTGTCGGCAGTTAATCGTGCCGGAATATCAAACATTGCACCGGCAACTCCCCAATAATCACCGCAATCACCCTCCTGAATCTGAAATTCCTGGGAGCGCAGCCAAAAACCACCTGCATCATAAGGGCCATTGGCATGATATAGCAGGCCGCTGTCCCGTTTATCACCGTCTTTGTTGCGGGGAAACCATTTCTTTTCACCCCATTTAAATTTTAACTGCAAGTGATAGTTTTCGTATTCTTCCCCCGTGGATATCCCACCCCAAATCTCACCGGAAATACGAAGTACGGGTTCGTCATCCTGCATAACAATCGAATAAACGCCAAGCGTATCGTTGTTCAATCCTGCAGAAGGGTAGTTACTCATGTTATCACGGGAAAAATCTTCCGTGATTCTTGGACCCAGGTAGGTATCCCAGTTTTCAATGGTTGATCCGTCAAACAGAAATTTCCATTCAGATCCTTCTGAGGCCTGATCCTGGTTGTCATTTGAGGAACAGCCCGCGAGTAAAAGGAAAAAAGGAATTAAGTATTTCATGAGTTAAAGTTTTGGTGCATGCCGGTGTTTCGTGGCCTGCTCATAGGCATAGGTCATCTGGATCAAAACGGGCTCACTATACATCCTTCCAAGGAATTGTAATCCGGCGGGCAATCCCGCAGAAGTAAAGCCCATTGGAACAGTAAAAGCAGGCTGACCGGTATGGGGGGAGATGATCTGGCTGTTGTCACCCTTGTAATCTTCCTGAAAGCGGCTGATCAAAGCGGCAGGATGATTCCACGAAGGGTATACAATGGCATCCAGATGAAGACTGTCCATGACGGATTCAATGGCATTTCTGTAGACGATACGAAGGCTGTCGGTATATGCGTCGCCGCAGGGTACCGACTGATCTTCGCTGTAACGGCCCTGGAATTCGAGGGAATTATTCAACCGTTGCAGTGCAAAATCGCTGTCGGTCCCTATTCGAATGATGTCTTCCACGGTCTGAACGGTATCGTTCTTCACATAGGTCGCCAGGAAATTTTCAACATCCTGCTTGAATTGTGAACACCATTGATTTTGTCGCAATTCATTGAAGTTGGGTATTTCTATGGAGTCCAGGACCATCGCACCCTTCGCTGCCAGGTCTTTCAGGGCTGTATTGAAAAGGGAATTGATCTCCGGATCAGGATCATTGTCGCTCAATGTTCGCAAAACGCCAATTCTTTTTCCATTCAGACCATCTTTATCCAGGTACTGCAGATAGTCTGATTCCACCTTGTTGTCGGAATAGCGGGTGATGGAATCTGCCGGATCGATTCCCGTCATTACCTGCATTACCCTTGTTGCATCCTCTACAGTGCGGCACATGGGACCGACAACATCATTGCGCAGATAGAGCGGAACGATCCCAGTACGGCTGATCAATCCCAGCGTCGTTCGAAAACCTACCAGGGAATTGTGGGAGGATGGTCCGCGAATTGAATTGCCTGTATCGGTTCCGAGTCCGACCGTTACCATATTGGCAGCAACTGCCGCCGCGGTACCACCGCTGGATCCGGCGGGTACGTGAGCTGTATCATAGGGATTGTGTGTTGTGCCGAACGTGGTGCTTTCGGAATGCATAGGGGAGAAGGCCCACTCTGCCATGTTCGATTTTGCCAATACAATGGCCCCGGCTTCCGTTAGTTTTTTTATGATGGGAGCGTCTTCGCTGGGAACAAAATTCTCCAGTGCCCTTGAGCCGGCGGTAGTTATTATACCGGCTGTGTTGATGTTGTCTTTCACGATGATGGGTATCCCGTGCAATGGTCTGAGCTTCCCGGTCTCCCTGAATTCCCTGTCAAGATCACGCGCACGCTGGAGGGCATCGGGGTTCATAACAGTAATGGCATTGAGCATGGGCTCGAGTGCGTTGATCCTGTCTGTATATGCATTTACCAGGTCCTCACTGGTATAGTCGCCGGCCTGGAATGCCTGATGTATTTCGGCAATAGTGAGCTCATCAAGCTCAATGTTTTTAACGGGTTTTTCGCATGCCGTAAAAAGGAATACCAGCAACAAGACTGCTAAATTTAACAGACGGAACGAGGTGATCTGAGGATTGACTGGGCGGTAATACATCTGAAAATATGATTAAAATAAAGGATTAAGTAGTTATATATAAATATCTGATAAATAATTTATTATGTATTTTTATAAACGATATTTTAGGCTAATCTAAAAATAAAAATCTATTCTACGGGCATTTGAGATTTGATCCATAGATCAATTTTTCTTTCCAGTAATACAAGGGGAAGGCTTCCGGTTCCGATAACCTGATTGTGGAATTCCCGGATATCGAAACGATCACCCAGGGCTTCTTCAGCACGCTGCCGGAGTTCAATTATTTTCAGCTGTCCGACCTTGTACGACAGTGCTTGTCCGGGCGCTACCATATACCGTTCAATCTCAGAAATAATGGAGGCTTCTGTTTCAGCTTCATGCTCGAGCGAGTACCGGATCGCCTCTTCACGGGACCATCCTTTCGCGTGCATGCCGGCATCAACGACCAGTCGGATTGCCCGGTGCATTTCCGCGCTCAGCATCCCGAAATATTGATAGGGATCTTCATACAGTCCGAGTTCTTTCCCCAGTGATTCAGCGTACAAAGCCCAGCCTTCCACGAACACGCCCATGCCTTCGGTGTGCATAAATTGGGGCAGGTCCTGGTTCTCCTGTTGAAGTGAAAGCTGGTAATGATGTCCCGGAATTGCTTCATGTAGGAAGAGGCTTTCATCCCCGAGATTATTATAGGTTCGGGCATTGGGAACGGGAACATAGAAAATGCCGGGCCTGCTTCCGTCGATACTCCCCGCATTATATTCTGCCGAGGCAGATGCCTCCCGGAATGCCTCGGTACGGCGTATTTCAAACCGGGCCCTGGGTATATTTTTAAAGAGTTCGCCGAGCTGTGGTTTCATACGTTCGTGGATGTCTTCGAAATGTGCCAGCACTTCATTGGCATCGGTGTAAGGCATCAATTCCGGGTTTGTCCGAACATGATTGAAAAATTCCATCAGCGTTCCTGAGAAACCGAGACTTTCCTTTACCTTTTCCATTTCTCCGGATATTCGTTCGACTTCACTTAAACCAAGTTCAAATATTTCATCAGGGGTTAAATCGGTGGTCGTGTGATACCGAACCAGGTATCGGTAGGTTTCCATTCCGCCTGGAAGCGCTCCGATTCCTGAAGTTTCGACGCCTGCGGGCAAGTATTCGTCCCGAAGAAAGTTTTGGAGACTCTGGTATTCCGGAATAAGTTTCTTTTCAATGAATTCATGGTATTTAGATGGAAGAACCTCATGTTCAATCGGAGGGAGGTCATTGGAGAGATTTTTTACCGGCTGATAAAACAGATGGTCTTCAACGGGGGTTTGAATGAAAGGATCCAGCTGGGTGATCATTTTTGAGATGATCACTTTTGGAAGTGTAAATTTCATCCCGATCCCTTCGCGCATTTTTGCTTGTGCTACCTGCAGCCATTGAATATAGTCCTCAAGCCGGCTCAGCCAATTGTAATAATCTTCGGTGGTCTTAAAGGGCTGAGCACCCTCGCCACTGGCAAATTGGGATAAGTACAAATGAAAGCTAAAAATCTGGTTAATGGGCATGACATCTATGACGGGCAATCCAAATTGCGGTGATGTAACCAGGGCAGGTACATTTTCAAGGCCCTCTTTTTTAATATCACATTCCCAAAGTAGTACATCCCTGTAGAGGTTTTCAGCATCCGTCAGTTCATCCGCGGTGTAAGTCCGGGCTTTTTCTGCATACAATTCATAAAATGCATGAAGTCGTTCCTGGTAGGAATCAGAGATAAATAGCGGAATCGTGTCGTTGTAGCGATTGTCCCCGGCTGAAGTTGCCTCGATCGGATTAAAACGAAGGCGCTGTTCATAGAAATCCCGAAAAACAACTTCTATGGGTTCTTTTGGGTCATGATTGTTTTCCTGTGTTGCGGGCGTGTTGCATCCTGCCAGCAGAATAATAAGAAATGAAATGCTGTACTTGAACATAATGGATGGATTTACACCTTTAATATAGCACAATTCCATCAACAGGAAGGTGAAATATGAAGAGGGCCTGTCCGTGAGATTTTGTACATACAAAATCTCACGGACAAGCCCCCGC
>JBNKGL010000028.1:0-54174 GCA_050289805.1 Cyclobacteriaceae bacterium | reverse complement strand
GAAAAACTCAACCGGTTGGCCGACCTTTTAAATACTTATGATCAGACTCAGGTAGTAATTGGCGCGCATGCGGATGAGCGGGGTTCTGAACGGTACAATATGAAGCTCTCCGCAAAACGAGCACAGTCGACCGTGGATTATCTTATTTCGCGGGGAGTGAAATCAGACAAAATGACAACACATGCCTATGGGGAATCCATGTTGCTGATTATATGCAGTGGTTGCTCCGAAGAAGAGCATCAGCAAAACAGAAGAGTAACCTTTGAGGTCACGCTGGAAGATTAGGGAACCAGTACATTCAAGGAAATTTCTGAAACCCGGACCTCCACCTTGGAGGCCGGCCCCATTACTTCACCGTCGATTTGAAGTACTTCTTCCGGGTGAACCAGGAGGAGCGCTTCCCGGGCTGGAATGATCTTAACGTAGGACGATGCTTTTATATCTCCCAAAAAGAATCTCCAGGTAATTCCAAGCAAGGCATACCAGGGATAGGGACGAAATATACACACTTCGAAAATTCCGTCATCAAGCTTGCCATCCGGGTTGATGATCGCACCCGTTCCATAGGTGCGGGCATTCGCGAAAGCGACCATTTGAGCTTTTACATTGTATACCTCATCATCGATGTATATGCTGTAATCCGAAGAAGACTTATCCTTCAGAATACTGAAGAAATGACGGGCATAATTCCATTTTCCCCGCTGTCCGTATTTTTCAAATTCACGGATAAGCTTTGCATTAAAACCCAGATCACTCAGATGGATGGAGTATTGTCCGTTTACTACGAGCACATCTACCGCTTTTGTTTTTCCGTTCGTTATAAGTTTCAGTGCCTCCGTCGGTTCTAATGGAATTTGAAGTTCATTGGCCATACCATTGGCAGATCCAAGTGGAATGATGGCAACAGGAATTTCCATCGACAGGTCTTGAAGGCAGGAAGCCGCGAGGTTCACAGTACCGTCCCCTCCACCTACTGCCAGGATCCCGGGCTCATGTTCAACGATGGCATCACGGAGGAGATCCTGATCGTTTTTGCCGGAGGTTTCATGGTAGATCGCCTCCAGGTTATTTTTCTCACAGAAATTCTCCACGTTGGTTTTGAACGGTGCTTTATCAAGACCGCCTGAAATGGGATTGATAAGAATTAAAACTTTCTGTGGCATGTTCTTGTCCTGGTGGAAAGGTAATGGAAGATAAATTATTTTCAATACTCATGCGAATGGTTTATCAGGTGGATGTCGATTAATTCGGCCAGGCATCAACTATTGTTAGCGTAGAAAAGTAAATCTTCAATAAATTGCTTAAATACTTCCAAAACGTTTGACAGAACCTGTGATCTCAAGGGATGAAGTGGCTGAAATATGAATAGTGATTTATGTTCTTTAAATTTTAGGTAAACCTGTAATACGATCAAAAAGCTATTTACCAAACCGATTAAGTCCGTTGGGATGCGCATCAAGAAAGCGATGGGCTTTCTCACTCCTCCTGTGATCCTGCCATACCGAGGTTTTGGTACGACAACAAAGGCTTATCTGAATGGTCATGTACTTGATGACCGGCGCTTATACGAGGCAAGGGAGAAAGACCGGCGCACCAGAAATCTGAAGGCCATGATGAGCCGGTATATGGCGGATGCATTGCCGGGAGTACGGGTCCTGATTTGTTTCCAGGGAAAGGAAAAAGTCGTGGAAACAGGTGAAAATGGCTATTTCGAGGCGGAATTTGATTTTGATATTCCACTGAAGCCGGGCTGGCACAAGGCAACATTCCAGGTGCTGGATAAGCTGGTAAGTTACCAGGAGCCCCGCGAATTCAATGAGGAAGTATTGCTGGTGGACGATTCACCGCGATTCGGTATCATATCGGATATCGATGATACCATCCTGGTTTCACACGCGACACGGATTCACCGAAAACTTTCACTCATCCTGACCAGGAATGCCAAGACCCGGATGCCGTTTGATGGTGTTTCCACTTTTTATAATGCTTTACATATGCACCGGGGTGAGCCACTGAATCCGGTTTTTTATGTAAGCAGCAGTGAATGGAATCTTTACGATTTTCTGGAGGACTTTTGTGATACGCAGAACATCCCGAAAGGCGTATTTATGCTCCAGGATTTGAAGGAAAACCTGTGGAGTCTGCTAAAATCAGGGGGTGGTTCCCATCGCCACAAAGTGAAAAAAGTAAGGCGCATCCTGGATCTTTATCCCGATCTGGCATTCGTTCTTATCGGGGATTCAGGACAGCATGATGCAGAAATCTATGCTGAGATCATAGCGAATTATCCCGGCAGGATCCTGGCTGTGTATATCCGGGACGTGAACAATCGCAGCAGGGATGCGTATGTGGAACATCTTTCCGACCGGGCATGGGAAGCTGGTGTGGATATGGTGATGGTACGCGATACAGCCGAGGCTGCCAGGCATGCCTATACGTTAGGTCTGCTCGATCAGAATGAGGTTCATGATGTGGAGGCAGCCGTTACTCATAAATAAATTACTAACCGCCGCAGCCGAGATTTTTCTTCAGGTTTCTGTTGGGGAGTCCACCAAAGTCCCGCTCTTCAATGTCATCATTTTCGGGCTCAGCACGCTCTTCCTGTGGTGGTTTTTCAACCTTCTCTTTCTCCTTTTTTAATTTTCGTGCCTTTGTCATGTGTTTAATTTACTGATTTTAATCATGCCGGGGAATGATTTTTTAAAATCACAGGAATCTATCCGCCAATTTATATTGCGTAATACGTAGGTAAACCCTATCTTCGTAATAGTTTATAATTAATCTAAATAAACACAGTGAAAGCAAGAAGTGTAGTTGATTTACATCCTGGTGAGAGCGGAGTGATTAATACGCTAACCGATGATTCACTTTCATTAAAACTTCTTGAGATGGGCGTGCTTCCCGGAACACGCATTCAATATAATTTCGCTGCCCCTCTTGGTGATCCTATCTGCGTAAGCGTTGCCGGATATAATCTTTCACTGAGACTTGATGAAGCTATAACTATTTCGATTCAGTAAACTATGCCGGGAGCCGATATTCCCAAGATCGCATTGGTGGGAAATCCTAATTCCGGAAAATCCTCCCTGTTCAATATTCTCACCGGACTTAACCAGAAAATAGGAAATTTTCCCGGGGTTACCGTAGAGAAGAAATCCGGAATATGCCAGCTGATGCCTGGTAAAAAAGCCAGGATCATTGATCTTCCCGGAACCTACAGCATTTATCCGAATTCAACCGATGAGCGCATTGTTTTTGATATTCTGGCAAATCCTGACAACGAACTTTATCCGGATGTTGTTGTAGTGATCGTGGACGCTTCCAATTTCAAACGGAGCCTTCTTCTTTTCACACAAATCCATGATCTCAATATTCCATCAGTTCTTGTTCTCAACATGATGGACCTCGCTGAAAAAACAGGGCACATTATTGATATCGACCGACTTTCGGAAGAACTCGGTGTACCCATAGTACCAATGAAAGCACGAACGGGAGAAGGTCTCGGCTTGCTGAAGGAGGTTCTTTCCGACGGTATTGTACTGCCACAAGAACCTGTTTTTAATGCGAATAAGTATGCTTCGGAGGCAATAGCCGAAACCAAGGCTGCATTCGGTATATCGAATGACTACATGGCCTACCAGCTTCTTCAGCAATTCAGGATCAACAATGCCCTGAGTGAGGAAGACAAGAAAAAGCTCGAAGACATTTCTGAGCGACACAACTTCACCGGACATGAATTGCGAAAGGCGGAGACCCTGGAGCGGTACCGCAGGATCAATGAGTTTGTTGCTAATTCTGTAAAGGAGTCACATCAAATTCTTCCCAGGCGATGGACCGAACGCCTGGACCGGATATTCACCCATAAGTTTTGGGGCTATATCATTTTTCTGGTCATTTTATTCCTCATTTTCCAATCTATTTTTGCCTGGGCAACAATACCGATGGACTTCATTGACCTGATGTTTTCTGAACTGAGTGTCTGGGTAAAACAGGTTCTTCCACCCGGTGTATTAACCAACCTGATTTCGGAAGGTATCATACCCGGAATTGGCGGTATTGTGATCTTTATTCCCCAGATCGCCATCTTGTTTGCATTTATCGCGATCCTGGAAGAAACCGGTTATATGTCGCGCGTGGTATTTCTTATGGATAAGATCATGCGCAGGTTCGGCCTGAACGGAAAAAGTGTGGTTCCGCTAATTTCCGGAGTGGCATGCGCTATTCCGGCCATTATGGCTACACGTACCATTGATAATACAAAGGAACGGATGATCACAATATTTGTGACTCCGTTTATGAGTTGTTCGGCGAGATTACCAGTTTATACAATATTGATTGCACTGATCATCCCGGGAAATCCTTTTTACCAGGGACTGGCCCTGATGGGAATGTACCTGCTGGGGGTAATAGCAGCCGTACTGTCTGCTTGGCTAATGAAATTAATTCTCAAGACACGGCAGCGCAGTTATCTTATTATGGAACTTCCTACATATAAAATGCCACGCTGGAGTAATGTGGGCATTACCATGTATGAGAAGTCGAAGGCGTTTGTTTTTGAAGCCGGAAAAATCATATTCGCAATTTCAATTATACTTTGGGTGCTTGCCAGCTATGGCCCCGGCGACTACATTCAGAATGCGGAGCAATACGTAATCGAGGAACAGGGTTCATCCGCACCACTGAATGCAGAGGATTTCGAAGAAACCGTTGAGTCGTTTAAGCTCGAACACTCTTATGCCGGTATTTTCGGCAAATTCATAGAACCCGCAATCCGTCCGCTGGGCTATGACTGGAAAATCGGCATTGCGTTGATCACCAGTTTCGCCGCCCGGGAAGTATTTGTGGGGACGATGGCTACGATATACAGTATCGGAAATGTTGAGGACGAGGCTACGATTAAGAATCGAATGAAAAATGAAGTAGACAGCAGCGGTAATCCACGATATGATCTGGCGACAGGATTGTCATTACTCATATTTTATGCTTTCGCAATGCAATGCATGAGTACGCTGGCAGTCGTCTACAGGGAAACCAAGAGTTGGAAATGGCCCGTAATTCAACTCTTCTACATGTCTGGAGTTGCGTATCTTTGTTCGCTGATCATCTATCAGTCGCTTAGTTGAAATTCTTACTATGACACAACCCAGGGAATACTATGAGGCGAGAATTACAGATTTTCGCCGGAAGATGGAAATTGTGAGCAGTGAAGTGTATCGCCTTTCCTGGGCTCGCGTGATTGTATTTCTCTCTTTTCTTGCGCTGTTTATCTTTTTTGCCAATGCCAGAAATGGTTTTGCAATGTTCCTGACCATCGCCGCTTTCCCGCTGGTATTCGGATCACTGGTGAACATTTTCAACCGGAAATCACTATTGCTGGTCGAATACAGGGATTTATTGGGAATCAGCGAAGAGGAATTATTAAGACTGGATTTTCAATTCGATTCACTGGAGGGTGGAACGGAATACATCAATCGCGAACATGCATATTCCTATGACCTCGACCTGTTCGGAAAACATTCGCTATTTCAATTATTGAATCGTACACAGACACCGGATGGGCGAAAACGGATGGCCGAATGGATGCAGAAACCGGCAACCAGGGATGAAATCCTGATTCGTCAGGAAGCAGTACGGGAAATTTCCGGAAAGATGGACTGGGCGCAAAAATTTCTCGCTGCCGGAAGAAGCGCATCAGCGACATCTGAGAATACAGACAGGCTGAAAACCTGGCTGATTGAAAAAAGTGATTCCAACATTAATTCCTGGATCACAGCCCTTGCTTACGTTATGCCAATTTTAATGATTGCCGCTCTTGTGGCAGTGATATTTTTTGGCGTATCAATCTATATCCTTTTTCCTGTTCTGGCAGTGAACGGGATTATACTTGCACGCATCCAATCGAAGATCAGGGCAGTGAGTGAGCAGACCGACGGCAATGTAAAGCTGTTGCGATCTTATGAAAAAATGATCTCGTGTCTGATCCACGAAGAATTTTCAGCTGAGCGGCTCAGGTTCCTGCGCAAGCCTTTTGGTATGAGATCGGTTCATGCTATAAAATCCCTCAGGAACCTGCTGGATATCCTTGACGGCCGCGGGAATATGTTTTATGGCTTGTTTGACATTGCATTTTTGCTTGATGTACATCTCCTGAACCGGATCTGGAAATGGAAAGACAGGAATGAGCAGGACCTGTCAATATGGTTCGAAAACATTGCCGAATTCGAAGTACTCTCAAGCCTTGGCTCGCATTCATTCTTATTTCCTGGGCATACCATGCCTGAAATTTGTGAAGACTGGCATCTTGCTGCAACGACAATTGGCCACCCTCTTATAAATCCGGATGAATGTGTTACAAACGACTTTTCTGTTGACGGTGAGGGTACTGTTGTGATTATCACCGGCTCTAATATGTCGGGTAAGAGTACATTCCTGAGAACAGCCGGGATTAATGTCGTGCTGGGTTTGATGGGATCTGTGGTTTTTGCAGAACAAATGTCAATCCCGGTTACACAGGTTTTCACAGGCATGCGCTCTGAAGATGATCTTGCATCACACATATCTTCATTCTATGCTGAATTGCGGAGGATACGGGCGCTGCTTGAAAAGATTGAAACATCGGGCCTTCCCGTGCTCTTCATGCTTGATGAAATCCTCAAAGGTACGAATACACAGGATCGGCATCGGGGTTCAGAAGGACTCGTAAAGCAGTTGTCGAAGATGCGCGCATTTGGATTTATCTCAACTCATGATCTCGAGATCGGCAGACTGGGTGACAAGGATCCTAAAGTTCAGAATTACAGCTTCAACAGTACCATCAACGGGGACGAGATTCTCTTTGATTATAAAATTTCCCCCGGTATATGCCACAGCTTTAATGCCAGTAAGCTGATGGAGAAAATGGGCATAAAACTCTCTGACTGATCCATAATATATCTTTTCCTATCTTTGAGTCCATGATTCGTATTTTTCGTTTTTCAGTCTATGCATTCATCATTTTAATGGGATGTCAGGCGGTGGAGTCTGAAAAGGCAGCCGAACGCGGGACTATGTTTTCCGACAGTATCGAGGTGAAGATCCGGAACTTTCAGGATGACAGGAATACCGCTGCGCTGATGAACTTTGTTAATGATGAAGACTCGCAGTACCGAAGGCAGGCAGCGCTTGCGTTGGCGTCGGTTCAGGACAGTGTTGCAATTGACATGCTTGAAATTCTGCTGGATGACCAGGACTCCTCCATACGCAAGGCAGCAGCTCTTTCTTTAGGACTTACCCGCGATACGCTCGCCATTGA
This sequence comes from Cyclobacteriaceae bacterium, assembly GCA_050289805.1. Taxonomy (GTDB): domain Bacteria; phylum Bacteroidota; class Bacteroidia; order Cytophagales; family Cyclobacteriaceae; genus JAUILA01. Next base: position 46,883 of record JBNKGL010000028.1, on the reverse strand, counting down.
ACCTATTCTGCGGGCACTGAAGGTGGAGAATATTCCGGTTGTCCGTCGCGAATTGCTGGAAGCGCTAGGCCGGGTAATTGACCAGCCCAGGCTTATTCTCCTGCAACAGCAGGAAGCCGTTGAGATGCCGGAAAAGGAGGGGTTGGCATGGGGACTGTACCGCGCAGGAAGGAGAAATGTATTTGACCGCTTTTCCATAGAGATTGCTATTTCTCTTCTTGAACCGGAAAATTCATATCAAACTCGACTTGCGTCTTCGAATTTTCTGATTCGAACCAGGGATACTGATAACTGTGGGTTTCAGAATGAGATTACTGCAATGGCAGCCGTTGAACGAGCTGTTACCGTTCGCATGAATCTGGTTCGCGCCCTGGGGTCCTGTGATGAGCCGGAAACCATAAGCTTCCTGAAAAAAATGGCAGTGGAGGATTCGGATTACCGCGTACGTGTAAATGCTGTAAGCGCATTGGAAAGGTCCTCGCAGCTTGGGAATGACCCGGAATTACTGGTGGTACTTCTGAATGATCCACAGGTAAATGTCGCAGTCCAGGCTGCCGAGGGGATTGAGCGCACCCCCGCTGTTGCTTTTAGTCCGGAATTGGAACGCCTGGCGGTAGAACACCCAAATCAACGTGTTCGCGGATCATTGCTGGCAAGCCTGATGAGAAATGACAGTGACCGGTGGCTGCCGGTGATAAAGGAAAAATATACTACTGAAACGAACCCTTATGCTAAAGCATATCTGCTCAATGCCGCCGCGAAGAGCAATGATGCGATTGGGTTTCTTGCCGAACATATTTTTACGGAGGAAGAGATCGTAGTTAATTCTGCGGCAATGAATGGCCTGGTAGAATCAGGCAGACGACAGGAAATACTTTCTTCACCATCCCTGCAAACCATCATTTTGCAGGCACTTTATTCGAAGGATATTGTTAAGACTTTTCAGGCGCTTACGGTTGTCGATGAGTACTATGATACATATGCGCCACTTCTGGATTCCAAAGAACTTGAACGGGTGCAGGAAGAATTGGAGGATGAATTTTTGGCATTCAGTGTACGGCAATTACTGAACCGACTGAATGGGCTTGAAGAAGATGAATATGTTGCTGATAATGCACAGGCCATCGACTGGCAGGGGCTTCAGCAACTGGGTGAAAATCCGAAAGCCGTGATCCGCACCACGAAAGGTGATATCACCCTTGATCTATTTCCCAGGGATGCACCCGGCTCCGTGATCAATTTTATAAATCTTGCAAAGTCCGGCTATTATGAGGGTATCCGTTTCCATCGTGTAGTTCCAAATTTTGTTATTCAGGCAGGATGTGACCGGGGTGATGGCTGGGGCGGAGGTACATATTCCATGCGTACAGAAATTTCTGAACTGGAATACGAGGAAGGATCCGTTGGAATGGCTTCTTCGGGCCGGGATACAGAAAGCACACAATGGTTTATTACACATTTCCCTACGCACCACCTGGATGGTGATTATTCAATTTTCGCCCGGGTTACGGATGGTATGAATGTGGTTCATGAGATAGAAGTTGGGGACGCCATCGAGTCTGTTGAAATTATTAATGGTTCAGAATCATGAAAGAAAATAATATCCAGGACATGAAACTGGGGATTCTTGGCGGTGGCCAGCTTGGCCGTATGTTCATTCAGTCGGCAATGGATTATAATATGGATGTGCACATCCTGGACCCTGATCCTGATGCGCCCTGTAAAAACGCAGCGACAACATTTACGGTAGGTAAGCTCACCGACTTTGATACCGTAATGGCGTTCGGGCAGGATTGTGATATTCTAACTATTGAGATTGAGAATGTTAATACAGATGCCCTTAAGGAGCTTAAAAGGAATGGAGTAAAGGTATTCCCGCAACCTGAAATTATTGAGTTGATCAAGGACAAGCGGACACAGAAATCATTTTATCGTGATCATGGCATTCCGACCGCAGATTTTACACTGGTGGATGGGAAATCAGACATACAGAAGCTAAATAAATTTCCGTCGGTCAATAAATTGGGCAGGGAAGGGTATGATGGTCGCGGAGTACAGGTATTGCGTGAAATTGCCGATATTGACAAAGCTTTTGATGCGCCCGGACTCATTGAGGACCTGGTGGATTTTGAAAAGGAACTGGCGGTAATTGTGGCCAGAAATGAACGTGGAGAATGTCGGACATTTCCCGTCGTGGAGATGGTATTTCATCCGGAGGCGAATCTTGTGGAGTATCTGTTTGCGCCGGCAAATGTATCGGACCGCGTGGCACAAAAAGCCGATGAGGTGGCGCGTCACGTGATAGACCGGCTCGGTATGGTGGGATTGCTTGCTGTTGAAATGTTCCTGACAAAGGACGGGCAGATTCTTGTAAACGAGGTGGCACCAAGACCGCATAACAGCGGGCACCAGACGATAGAGGGAAATATAACCTCCCAATATGAACAGCATCTGAGGTCGATATTCAATCTTCCCCTGGGGGATACTTCAACCCGTTCGAAGGCTGCAATGGTGAACCTTTTGGGGGAAGAAGGACATACGGGTCCGGCATTTTATGAGGGATTGGATAAGGTTTCAGCCGTAAGCGGAGTACATGTGCATTTATATGGGAAAAAGCTAACCAAGCCTTTCAGAAAGATGGGCCATGTGACAATCGAAGAAAATGATATGGAACTTCTCATCGAAAAAGTGCAATTTGTAAAGGAACATTTGAAAGTAATCACAAGCGTATGAGCAATCCACAAGTAGGTATTATCATGGGTAGTAAATCAGATCTTCCTGTCATGAAGGAAGCGGCAATCATTCTTTCGGAACTTGGAATAGAGCCTGAAGTGACAGTGGTCTCAGCCCACAGAACTCCGCATCGAATGCTGGAATATGCCGAATCTGCGAGGTCCCGCGGTATCAAAGTGATTATAGCGGGTGCAGGTGGTGCGGCTCATCTTCCGGGAATGGTGGCTTCGCTCACTACATTACCGGTGATTGGCGTTCCCGTAAAATCGAGCAATTCGATAGACGGATGGGATTCTGTGCTGTCGATTCTTCAAATGCCAGGTGGTATTCCCGTTGCAACCGTGGCCTTAAATGGCGCGAAGAATGCGGGTATTCTTGCCGCCGAAATTATTGGCGCATTTGATGAACAGGTCTCAAACCGATTGGCAAACTTTAAGAAAGCGCTGCGTGATAAGGTAATGAATACCATTGATGACGTAGAACAAGGATGGAAATCCTAATGCTTGAGGTAAATGTCCAAAAATTTATGCACCTGGTCATATCTCCCTAAAATAATCATCGTATCCCCGTCGGAAACCAGTTTGTCGGAATGCGGATTGAAAATAAAACCCTGAACATCATCTTTGAATGCGATCACGGTGACACCTGTTCGCTGGCGTATGTTTAAATCCTTCAGGGATTTATCATGGTATTCATTCTTCAGCCTTGTATATGAGACTTCTTCAAGGATCAGTTTTTCTTCCCCAACACCATTCAATAATTCAAGAAATTCGATAACCACGGGCTTGGTCACGAGGTTTGCCATGTGGATGCCTCCCAGTCGATCGGGCATTACCACATGTTCAGCGCCGGCACGGTAAAGCTTTGTTTCCGAGTTAGCCTCAGAAGCCTTGGCTATGACCCGGATCCCCTGGTTCATACCACGGGCTGTAAGGGTAATAAAGACGTTATCTGCATCATTGGGCAGCGCAGTAATGACGGTAGAGGCACGTTCTATTCCAGCCTCTTCCAGCACCTCATCCATGGTTGCGTTTCCATTGATGAACATATAGTTCCGGTCATTTGAAAATGAGTTGATGACTTCCGGATCACGTTCCACGACAACGAACGGACGTTTCTCGGCATATAATTCCTCACACGCCTGTGCGCCGTTTTTTCCAAACCCACAGACGATCACATGTTGGTTGAGCTTATTCACTTCCCTGCTTTTTTTAATGTTCTTAAAGATCTTCTGCAATTCCCCTTCAAATAAAAATGAAGATACAACTGAAACCGTATATGCAAAAATCGCCAGGTTCACAATAATATAAACGGTTGTAAACACCTTGCCTGCGTCAGATAGCGGATTAACCTCGTTGAAACCAACCGTGGAGAAGGTAATTACCGACATATACGCCGCATTTACAAGGCTGAAACCTTCGATAACCATGAATCCTATCGTCCCGGCAATGATGCTCAGAAAAAAGAGAATACTGGCGATAAATATCCTTTCAATACTTCGGGGCATGTGTGAAAATATACATAAAGGTAATGGTTTGCAATTTTGTCTTAATATGTGCTATTTCGGTTTTTACAATGGAGGAGCAGCGTATAATTTCCCTTTGGTCAGGTCCCAGAAATGTTTCCACCGCGCTAATGTATTCATTTGCTCAACGCAGGGATACCCTGGTGATCGATGAACCCCTGTATGCACATTATCTTCAGCTTTCAGGCGCCATGCATCCCGGCAGGGATGTAGTGCTGGCCGCTATGGAAAAAGATCCCGGGCTTATCTGGAAAAAGGTGGCTTCCAACAATCATCCGGTGATTTTCATCAAGAATATGGCGCATCATATTTCGGGAATCAATGAAGAGTGGTTTTCTGTTCCGGTCCCAATTTTATTGATCAGGGATCCCGAAGAGATGTTGCCTTCGTTGCAGATCCAGATACCAAATCCGACATTGCAGGATACGGGGTTACAGCATCAGCTTGAGCTGGTGAAGAGATTTCGTGCTGCGGGGATAAACCCGTTCATTTGTGATTCTAAAAAACTATTGCTGGATCCGGCAGGGATGCTGGCTATTATTTGTGAACGCACAGGAATTGCTTTTGATGAAAATATGCTTCAGTGGGAACCGGGTCCAATTCCGGAAGATGGAGTATGGGCGCCATACTGGTATCATCGGGTACATGAATCTACGGGATTCCAGCCATACAGTCCCCGCAAAGGAAATTTCCCTGATGACCTTCTTCCATTGCTCAGGATTTGCAAACCGATATATGAAGAATTGATAAATGAATCATAATATGACAAACAATATACAACTACCTGATGAACGTAATGCAGAAATTCTGATCAACATTAACGGGAAGCTTTATCCCAGGGAAGAGGCGCGTGTTTCTGTTTTTGACAGTGTGGTACAGGGAGGAGATGCTGTATGGGAAGGGGTGAGGATATATGATGGCAAGGTTTTCATGCTGGAAGAACACCTGGATCGATTATTCGATTCGGCACATGCAATGGCATTTGAAAACATACCCACGCGAGCCGCTGTAAAAGAGGCGGTCTTTGATACGCTTAATGCCAACGGGATGTTTGATGAGGCCCATATACGACTCACCCTGACCCGGGGTGAGAAAGTAACCAGCGGTATGAGCCCGGTTTTCAATAAAAGCGGATGCACGCTGATTGTGCTTGCGGAATGGAAGAAGCCCGTGTATGATGCCTCCGGTATTTCACTGATCACCTCCTCGATCAGACGCAACAACCCTTCCTCGATTGATTCAAAAATTCATCACAACAATCTGATCAATAATATACTTGCAAAAATAGAGGCGAATCTGGCCGGGGCTGATGACGCTGTAATGCTGGATATGATGGGATTTGTATCGGAAACGAATGCAACGAATATTTTCTTTATCAAAAAAGACCAGGTAAAAACCCCGCATGCTGACAGCTGTCTCCCCGGGATAACGCGCAGGAATGTAATTCATATTTGCAAGGAACAGGGAATTCCTGTTGTAGAGCGTAATATTTCCATTAGCGAAATGTATACGGCTGATGAAGCCTTTACGACCGGAACGATGGGAGAGTTATCACCTGTATTGAAAATTGACGGGCGTATCATCGGAACAGGAAAGCCGGGTCCGGTTACCCGACAGATTCAGGAGGTCTATCGAAGGATGACCAGCAATGAAGGCGTCGTTATTCCGCGCCGGTAGTTTTAGCTTCCTCGGTCTTTTTTTCAGGGATTATCAGTGACATTATGATGGAACCGGTTAATGTACTGATGATCACAATGAAGGATACGGCAGTACTTATTTCAATGCTGAAGATTTCCAGCAGCATCTTTGCTCCAATAAATATCAGGATCAGCGAGAGTCCGCGCTGCAGCAGGTAGAATTTATCGATGATCCCGGCAAGCAGGAAGAACTTGGCACGGAGTCCCAATACCGCAAATATATTGGACGTGTAGATCAGAAATTCATTCTGCGTAATTGCAAAAGCCGCAGGAATGGAATCTACCGCAAATATGAGGTCTGTAGTTTCAATTAAAATTATAACCAGGAAAAGGGAAGTGAAATAGAGTGTTCCATCTTTTCTAATGGCAAATTTTCCGCCAAAGTCACCATTGATTATCCTTAAATATTTTCTGGAGAATTTGAGGATGGGATTATTGCCTGGATCAATTTCATTGCTGTCATCTTCGAAGAATATTTTGATTCCGGAATACATCAGGAATACCCCGAAGAAGTAAAGTATCCAATGAAATTGTTCTACGAGATAGGCACCGAGGAAAATGAAAATGGCCCGGAAAACAAGAGCTCCCAGGATTCCCCAAAACAAGATGTTGTGATAATATTTTTCGTCTACGCGGAAATAGCGCAGAATGATCAGGATAACGAAAATGTTATCGACTGATAATGCGTATTCTGTGAGATAAGCTGAAAAGAACTCCAGTGACGGTTCGGTACCACCGTCATATTCATAGATCAGGTACCCGAAGACCATGGAAATCGCTACCCAGAAAATCGACTGGTATAAAGCTGATTTGGTCGAAATGGAATGCGCCTTTTTATTAAAGACACCCAGATCAATGATTAAAAAAAGTATAATGATGGCGCCAAAAAGAGCAAAAAGTAAACCTTCATTGGCATTACCAAACATCGACAATAGCAGCATCCGATATAATCCTTGGTCGTGAAGACCTATTTAAATTAATTCAACTCTAAATGACCAACTGCAATTTGGCCCGTAAATGGCGCCTAAATTACAAAAATATACTACTTTCTAATGGCCTTCAGGCGTTTATTCTTTCTGGAAGAGTGAAGTAACCAAAATGGTCATAAATTATTGCATATATTACATGTACCTGATATGAGAATATTTCGCTCATCAATAGTAAATCCCTCAGGCAGAATAATTTGCGGTATCCTTACATCTTCGATGCAAACAGTATTTCCACATTTATTACACTTAAAATGAATGTGTTCATGATGATGTTCCTCGACTGAACAATCACTGCATGGTGCATATTTGGTTGCTCCTGAATCGTCAAGAACCTTATGGATCAATCCTTTCTCCTGAAAAGTCTTAAGTGTTCTGTATAAGGTGACGCGATCATAGTTATCCTCAACCGCACTTTCAAGGTCTGCATGTGACATTGCATGGTCATGATTCATCAGAATCTGCAGAACATCATGCCTGCAAGAGGTATTCTTGAGGCGATAATTTTTCAGGATTTTTGCAACACGATCCATAGTTTAATATACGCAGATACCCAGGAAATTAAAACTACTCTGTGGTTTGAAATTGAAGTTGAAGCAGGTTTCGATAGAGACCGTCTTCCCGGCCCGCGAGCGTATCATGATCCCCTGATTCAATGATTTCGCCATCGCGAATTACAAGAATCCTGTCTACTTTACGGATCGTTGAAAGCCTGTGTGCTATGATGATGGATGTACGTCCCTTCATCAGCTCTTCGAGTGCTTCCTGTACCAGCACTTCGGATTCAGCGTCCAGAGAACTGGTAGCCTCGTCAAGCACCAGGATTTTAGGGTCTTTCAAAATGGCCCTTGCAATGGCAATACGTTGTTTCTGACCGCCCGACAATCGTACTCCCCTTTCTCCAACCATGGTTTCAAACCCTTCCGGAAAGCGCTGGATAAATTCCAGCGCATTCGCTTTTTTGGCTGCATCATGGATTTCCTCCTGTGAAGCGCCATTTTTTCCATAGGCGATATTCTCACCGATGGTTCCTCCGAAGAGAATTACTTCCTGCGGAACAATCCCCACATGGTTCCTGTAAAAAGTAAGATCATACTCCATTACATTATTATTATCAATCATGATCTCTCCCGAATCAGGAAGATAATAGCGCATGAGGAGCTGAATGATTGTTGATTTTCCGGCACCGCTGGGTCCGACGAGTGCAATTTTTTCACCTGCTTTTATGTCAAAAGACAAATTCCTTATGACATGTAATTCCGGCCTTGAAGGATAGGCGAACGTGATGTCACGATATGAAATATCTCCGTCAAGGCGCTGCTTATCAATGGTTGGCTCATTTACTTCTTCTTCCTCACGGATAATCTCCATGACCCGCTCTGATGCCCCGATAGCACGTTGCAGCTGTCCGTACAGATCACCCAGTCCGGCAATCGATCCCCCGATAAAGGCCGTGTAGAGAACAAATCCAAAAAGGTCTCCGCTAGACATGGCCCCGCTTGACACAAGGGACGCGCCATACCACATCAGGGCCACAATGCCTGAGAACAGGACGAAGATGATAAACGAGATGAAGGCTCCACGATATTTTGCCGTTCGAAGGGCCACATTGATGAGTTCTTTCAGTGCGCGAATGTATCGATTCGTTTCAAAGGCCTCATTCGTAAATGCTTTCACAATCTGAACGGACTGGAGCGTCTCTTCCACAATGACATTTGCATCTGCGAGTTTATCCTGCGTTTGCCGGGAGAGGCGTCGTATGAAATTTCCGAATATCAGGGCCGATATTACCAATACAGGGAAAGTGGCCAGCATGAATAAGGTTAATTTCGGGGACACCATAAAAATGATAATACTCCCGATTACCAGTGTTGCTATCTGCCGGAAGAACTCTGCCAGGGTAACCGAAAATGTATCCTGAAGAAGGGTGACATCCGAAGTAATCCTGCTGATCAGCTCTCCCACCCTGCTTTTGTCGAAAAAGATCATCGGCAATCGAACCATACGGCCATACATGTCCCTGCGCATATCTGCCATCGCCCGCTCATTTACCTGGGCAAAAAAGTAAACACGAAAAAATGAAAAGATGCTTTGAATAAACAATACGCCAATCAGGGCCAGGCCGATATCGGAAATACGTTCTACGATATAGGGATTATCGGCCGGGAAGGGAAGTTGCCAGTTTTTGCCATCAGCCACATCCACCAGCTTTCCAGCCAGGTAGGGGAAGGCAAGCAGTGTTGTGCTGCTGAAAGCCAGGCAGATCATTCCCAGGATGAAATAGGTTCGATACGGTTTGATGTATCGTGTTATTTCAAATAGCTTTTTTAGATTGCCTTTTGTGAGTTTACGTTTTTCTTCAGGTTCCAGGGGGCCCCTGCCTCTTTTTTTTGCCATGCTCCGTTTCAGCGATTAGGCCAGTATTCTTGAATGTACAAAGGTATTGACTTCTCATGCCATATGCACAACAATTGCTATGAAAAGAGGTTCAGACCAGTTAGTGCAAAACTTTCTAAATTTTGCGCTAACTTTAGATTAAAAGATCAGTGTTATGCCCCTCTATGAATTAAAACGAGTGATGGTCGGCCTTGACCTTACCGAAATGGATGACCATCTCATTGCGTATATAAACCATTTGGTAGATCTCTTCGATCTGGATATGGTCTATTTTCTCCATGTAGCCAGGAAATTAAAGCTGCCAGACCGCGTTCGTGAAAAGTATCCTGATATTCTGGCCCCTGTTGACGAATCACTCGAATATGAAATCAAGCAGAAGATCGAGGAAAAGTTTGTGAACCGGCAGGGCACTCAATATAAAGTTGAAATCAAGGAGGGGGATGCGATTGAAAAGATTCTGCACTGGACAGAAATAAAGCACGTTGACCTGATCGTAATGGGACGCAAACTGAAACTTGAAGGGCAAGGGACCCTTGCGTTGAAGGTGGCACGTGTAGCGCATTGTTCCATATTATTTGTGCCTGAAGGCCGGAAGTTTAACCTTGAAAAGGTTTTGGTATCTGTAGACTTTTCAAAAACCTCTGCACTGGCACTTGAAGCAGCTGTACGGCTCAATAAACGTACCGCCGTGCAAATTGTAATTCATAACGCCTACGAAGTTCCTTCGGGGTACCATTTTACGGGCAAATCTTTCGAGGAATTTAAAGAGATCATGAAACAGAATGCGCAGGAAGATGCTTACGAGTTCATTGAAAAAAATGGGCTGGAGCGGGATGATGTTCTTTATGCCCTCACCTTTGACAATGAAGATGACCCGGGTGAACGTGCCTATGACGTGGCGCAGGAAATGAAAGTAGACCTGATGATGATCGCTTCACGCGGCCGGACAGGCCTTGCATCTCTTCTGCTGGGTAGCGTAGCGGAAAAAATGATCCGATACGATTCTGATATCCCACTGCTGATCGTGAAAGACAGGAAAGAGAACCTGGGATTTTTCCAGGCTCTTTTAAGAATTTAGGCGGATTTTCGCAGCTCTTCCTCTTCCTTAAGGCGAAGTGCTTTCGCCTCAGCTCTGTTTTTGCTGTATTTGATGTGATTTGGCACGCCTTTCATATCCCATATCAGTCCGAACCAAGAGAGTACTTTCAGGCCGTAATAAGTTAAGTCTATTTCCCACCAAAAGAATCCCTGCCTTGCGGCAACTTCATAGTAGTGGTGGTTATTGTGCCATCCCTCTCCAAGGGTCAGCAGCGCCAGCCAAAGACTGTTGCGGGATTCATCATTGGATTCATACCGCTGATTTCCGAATTTATGCATGATCGAATTAATCGAAAATGTAGCATGATAAACGAGGATTGTACTCAGGAAAAACCCGATAAAAAGAGTAGATAATCCATATTGGATGAGGAACGGATTGCCTCCGTTTACCCAGGCACCCACGAGGGTAACAATCACTGCTAAAGTTACCGGGGGAACAAGGTAGTGTTTGTTCAGCCAAACCAGCTCCGGGTATTTGGCGTAATCTCCAATTGTTTTATAGTCGGTTTCCTTATAATCAGGACCAATGATCCAGCCGATGTGCGAATACCAGAAACCATATAATTTCATGGAATGCGGATCTTCCGGCTGATCACTATGGCGATGGTGGTGGCGATGATGCGCTGCCCACCATAGTGCTCCTTTTTGAGCACTGGTTTGAGCCATAAATGCGATTACAAATTGAAACCAGCGGCTGGTTTTGTATGATTTGTGGGCAAAGTAGCGGTGATAACCACCGGTAATCCAGAACATTCTGAAAAAATACAGGAATGCACATACGATCCAGTCGAAAAGTGTGGCGCCTGTCCATATTGCTGCAAGCGGAATCAGGTGCACGGCAATAAAGGCGAGCTCCTGTCGGAGGATCGGCTTATTCCTTTTACGTAGTGTAATGCTATCAGACATAATAAATATTTTTGTTCGGGGGCTTTCACCCCGATCCGTCGCAAAGTTAAGACTTATTCTGAAGAACAGTTTTTATTTCGTTAAGTTTCAGTAACGCTTCAACCGGTGAGATCGTATTGATATCCAGCGCACTTAATAATTCTTCTACCTTCTTGAAACGTGGATCGGCCTCAAATAAGTTCAATTGATAATTTGCCTTAGGTACATCAGAAAGCTTTTTTGATGTATCATTCTTTCTTTTATCCTTCTCCAGGAAGTGTAAAATTTCATTGGCGCGGATCACAACTCTGTTTGGCATCCCGGCGAGTTGTGCTACATGTATCCCAAAGCTATGCTCACTTCCACCCTCCTTCAATGTGCGCATGAACAATATCTTGTCCCCTGCTTCCTTTACAGACACATTGTAGTTGTGAATGCGCACAAAATCTTCAGAAAGTTGGTTTAGTTCGTGATAATGGGTAGCAAAGAGTGTTTTTGCACGGTGATCAGGGTGGTTATGCAGAAATTCAAGGATGCTCCATGCAATTGAAACCCCATCATAGGTGCTGGTTCCACGTCCGATCTCATCCATCAGTACCAGGCTCCTGTTATTGAGATTATTTAAGATGCTCGCTGTTTCAGTCATCTCAACCATAAAGGTCGATTCTCCCTTCGCCAGGTTGTCTGAAGCCCCCACCCGCGTAAAGACTTTGTCGACAATGCCGATGCTGGCGCTCTCAGCGGGAACGAAAGATCCCATTTGTGCCATCAGGACAATCAGGGCCGTTTGGCGCAGTAATGCTGATTTACCCGCCATATTTGGCCCTGTGATCACCATTATTTGTTGATGGTCATTGTCGAGATATACGTCATTGGGTACATAGGGCTCACCAGGAGGCAATTGCTTCTCTATTACTGCATGCCGGCCCTGCCGTATATCAATTATGAGCGAATCATTTACTTCGGGCCGGGTATAACGGTTTTGAATGGCAACCCTGGCAAATGACAGCAGGCTATCCAACCGTGCAATAGTTTTCGCATTTTGCTGGACAGAATTGGTGAAACCTGCGGCGAAATCCACGAGCTGTGCAAAAAGCTGCTGTTCGATCACAACGAGCTTTTCCTCTGCATTCAGAATCTTTTCTTCGTAGACCTTTAGCTCTTCGGTAATATATCTTTCAGCATTTACGAGCGTCTGCTTCCGGATCCATTCCTGCGGAACTTTGTTCTTATGCGTATTACTTACTTCCAGGTAATATCCGAAAACTTTGTTGTAAGCGATCTTAAGTGAAGGAATACCGGTTCGTTCACATTCACGCTGCTGTATTTGCACCAGGTAATCCTTTCCTGAAAAAGCGATGGCCCTGAGTTCGTCGAGGGTATCATCCACACCTTCACAAATAATATTTCCCTGGTGCAATACCATGGGTACATCTTCTTTTAACTCTTTATCCAGGCGTTCAATCAATTTTTCGCAAGGATCAAGAGCAATGGCGATTTGGTTTAATTTTTCGTCTCCCTGGGAGGCCAGAAGCTCCCTTATCGGTCCAAGAACCAACAGTGACTTCCGAAGCTGTGAAAGTTCGCGTGGATTTATCCTGCGCGTTGCCACCTTGCTGATCAGCCGCTCAAGATCTCCTATTTTTTTCAAATTTAATTCAAGATCTTCCAGCAGGGATTCATTCGCCAGGAGCGATGCCACTACTTCATGCCGATCATTTATTTCAGCGATATCTTTCAATGGAAGGACGAGCCATTGTCTTAGTAACCTCGAGCCCATCGGGGTTGTGGTACGATCCAGGATCTGAATCAGCGGCACGCCACCTTCCTGCTGCGGGTAAACAAGCTCAAGATTTCTGATGGTGAATTTGTCGAGCCAGACATGTTTATCTTCATCCAGACGACTGATGGAGGCTATGTGTGCGGTTTCCCGATGCTCCGTTTCATCCAGGTAATGAAGGATTGCTCCGGCGGCGATGATTCCCTGCTTCATGCGATCGATGCCAAAACCTTTGAGTGAATTGGTTTTGAATTGCTGAAGAAGTTTCTCAGTTGCAAAATCCTCGCTGAATACCCATTCGTCCAGCATAAAACGCGCACCGACCTCAGGCATAAATCTGTTCACCTCGGTTTTTCGACGCTTGCAGAAGATGACCTCCGAAGGCTGAAATCCCTGCATAAGTTTCGAAATATAAGCGCCATGACCCTCTGCAACCATGAACTGACCGGTAGAGAGATCCAGAAACGATATGCCGATCGATGAATCGTCTTCATATTGAATTGAGGCCAGGAAGTTATTCCTTTTCCTGTCAAGGACATTATCATTGAAGGATAATCCGGGAGTAACCAATTCGGTAACACCTCTCTTAACTATACCTTTAACCGATTTGGGGTCTTCCAGCTGATCACAAATAGCGACCCGGTTTCCGGCTCTGACGAGCCTTGGTAAATAATTGTCGAGCGCATGATGGGGAAAGCCTGCCAGTTCAACTTCCGATGCCGATCCATTCGAACGTTTTGTCAGGACAATGTCCAGAATTTCAGAAGCACGAATCGCATCTTCCCCAAACGTTTCGTAGAAATCGCCGACCCGAAAAAGCAATAAAGCCCCGGGGTACTTTGCCTTAATGGCATTGTACTGTTTCATAAGCGGGGTTTCCTTTGGGGCAGCGGTTTTAGGCATGGTCTAAGCTACAAATATTCTTTTTTTTGAAAGGATAATCAAGGTAAATACTCTGGCGGAAACTATCATCTCCCATACTTTTTTATGCATTTTTGTTCCATGGTACGAAAGCTTTCAAATGATGAACTGGGAAGAATGTCGGTTGATGAATTCAGGGACTCATCGAAACAGCCGATTGTTGTTGTACTGGATAATATCAGGAGCATGCATAATGTCGGTTCGATCTTTCGCTCCGCGGATGCATTTCTTATGGAACGCATCATTCTTACCGGCATAACGGCTTGCCCGCCACATCGGGAAATTCAAAAAACTGCACTGGGAGCAACGGAATCTGTAGAATGGACCTATGTAGAAAAAAGTGTGGATGCCATACGGGAATTGCGGGCCGAAGGGTACACCATCGTTGTGATTGAACAGACCGATCCTGTAACAGAGCTTAATTCCTTTATTCCTGAAAAAAATAAAAAATATGCCCTGGTATTCGGGAATGAAGTTTTCGGGGTGACCGAAGAGATTGTTGGTGAGGCGGATGTCTGTATCGAAATACCACAATTCGGCACTAAACATTCGCTGAATGTTGCAGTAAGCGCAGGTGTGGTAATGTGGGAATTTGTATCGAAACTAAAATAAAAAAGCTATCGCGGTTCCCCGCAGATAGCCCTTTTCAACCTAAACAAAGCGTCTTTATATTGTTGTCGACAATTCTTTTACTTCGTCGCCATTGATTACTTCAAACGTGAAGTTTTCTCCCTGCAAGGTGCTCAGATCGTATACTCTCTTGAAGCCGCGTTCAAAATTTACGCGCTCTTCGTGAAGCACTAATCCTTTAGAATCCCTGATCTTGATCTCAACCTCTTGTTGATTGGGCTTCATTACAAGAAGCTGGAATTTCTTTGAGCCTTCAATGCGCTGAACATTGGCTTCAAGCGATTGCAGTTCAATGGTTTCCACAATTTCCTTGTGGTCTATTACCTGGCGAATTGCACTACCATCAGAATTGATTACCTCGAAAGTATATTTTCCGGGATCGAGATTTACAAAATTGTAAGGAAGCGCAAATCCATCTTCAGAATTTACTTTTTTACTGTAGATTCTTGTACCTTCTTCATCATAAAGGCGAACTTTTACTTTACCTTCTTGTTCTGATACATAGTACATTTTGTAATTGGCAGGTGAGATTTGCATTACTGCCATTTTGGTTTCTGCTGTAGGAGCAGGCTTTTCTTTTTTGTCTTTGTCGTTGTCTCCTGCGAAAGCGAGGGATGATGCTCCGATTAAGGTCAGAGCGACCAGTGTTGTTAGAGTTTTCATGATGTTGAATTTTAAGTTTGTTGACCTACTGTATAGACGAGTGAAAAGCCCCTTGAGGTTACTTTTCGAGGTGTTTTTATGATTAGTGGTGGGTTTTACGTGCTGAATGGAGGAACCCCCAGACAGGGTTACCGCAAACTGGGGGATAAATTATTCAGTATTCAGATAAGGTTAAGGGATGAAGTTCTTAAAATTGAATTTATTACTGCTTTTCATTTTCAATATGGGGGTAAAAGTTTTTTCACAATCCTATGAGAAACAGTTCATCTGGGAAAAAAGGGTGATCATAGTGGTGGCAGAAACTCCCGTGAATGAATACTTCAAGACTCAGATGAACATTCTTGGGGGAGAAAAAAATGGGTTGGACGAGCGCGACCTGATCGTACTTTCCAATTTTTCCGATGATATTTCGGCCGGTGATCGCAGTGTTTTATATGAAAAGTATGGTTCTACGGAAAAACCCTTCACGATTGTTTTGCTTGGTAAGGACGGTGGAGTAAAACTCAAAAGGCATGCCCCCGTGTCTGCAGACGAACTGTATACACTCATAGATTCCATGCCGATGCGCCGCAGGGAAATGAAAGATCAGAAAAGATAATTCGCCGGATGCTTTAATTGCTGGTGCACAGAACTTTTCAGGAGGATTGTGTAAATTAAATCTGATAAGATCATCGCTATGGCATTAAACAGGAACACCCTCCTAATTCTCCTAATCATTATGGCTTCCTGTGGCGGCAAAAATTCAGGAATCAAACCGCAAACGGTTCCCATTACAGAATCGGTATATGCTTCCGTGATAATTCAGCCTGATAGTTTGTATCAGGCATATGCTGTGGTTTCCGGGATTGTCGAACAGAATCTTGTTCAGGAAGGCGATCTGATTCTAAGGGGTGATGCCCTGGTTAAAATTAAAAATGACGCCCCCGAGCTGAACCTGGCAAATGCCCGCCTTTCCCTTGAACAGGCACGCGATGACTTAATGGGGCGTAACAATGCGCTTTCGGATCTGGAAAACCAGATTGAAACCATGCGTCTTCAGCAAAAAGATGACAGCCTTAATTTTGAACGGCAACGGCGCCTTTGGGAACAAAATATCGGTACCCAGACTGAATTTGAAAAAAGAAGGCTGGCATATCAATTATCATCGAACCAGCTCACGAACCTGAGAGTATCGTACCGCAGGCTTCGGCAGGACCTTGAAATCAGATACCAGCAAGCCCTGAATAATTATGAAGTCGCCCGTGTGAATACCGGGGACTATACGGTACGGAGTAAAATTGACGGTAAGGTATATGACCTTCAAAAGGAGCCCGGTGAAAATGTATCGATGCAGGAACCTGTAGCAACCATTGGCAGTGCATCCAATTTTATCATTGAAATGCTCATAGATGAACGCGACATTGCAAGGGTGAAGTCTGGCCAGGAAGTGCTGGTCACCCTGGAAGCCTTTGATGACAAAGTCTTCAATGCAAGGGTCACAAAAATTTATCCGCAGAAGAATGACAGAACACAGACGTTTAAAGTAGAAGCACAGTTTGATAAGGCCTCTCCGGAGGTACTCTATGCAGGTCTGTCCGGAGAAGCGAATATTGTGATAGATCGTAAAGAATCTGCTCTCACCATTCCATCAGAGTATTTGACCGGTACATCAAGGGTGATTACAGATAGTGGGGAAATGGAAGTTCTGATAGGACTGAAAAGTCTTGACAGGGTTGAAATACTCTCGGGGATTGATTCGGAAACAATCATTTATAAACCTGAATGACAAACTGGAAAGTTATTCTTTCAATTTCAAAAACACACCTGTTTTCCCGGCTCAGGCAGACGGGCATTGCTGCGCTGGGTGTTACTTTTGGAATTTCCACCTTTATTATATTGGTAAGCTTTATGACAGGGCTCAATAATCTTCTTGACGGGTTGATCCTGGATAGAACACCCCATGTACACCTGTACAATGAAATTGCACCCAGTGAAAAGCAGCCGGTTGACCTTTATGATAGCTTCAATGAGAGCTGGAATGTTGTGCGCTCCGTGAAACCCAGGGTTAGCCAGGAACGCATACATAACGCGATTCCTATCCTGGCCTATCTCAGGGAACAGGACATGGTGGCAGGTGCAACTCCACAGGTACAGATCAACGGATTCTATATTGCAGGGTCCATTGAACTGAATGGAGTTCTGAATGGGGTGAATATCAGCGATGAGATCTCCTTATTTAATATGGACCAGTATATTGTCGAGGGAGATCCCCTTGCTCTGGAACGGATTGACGATGGAATAATCTTAGGCGCAGGCGCCGCTTCAAAACTATCCGTGGGTATCGGAGATCGCGTTCAGATCATGTCGGCAAATGGAGATATTTTTCCTCTAAAAATTATCGGGATTTATCAGAGCGGCCTGGCGGAAGTTGACAATGTACAAAGTTATGTTTCTATCAAATCGGCGCAACGGATCCAGGGTGAGGGAACGAATTTTATTACGGATATCAACATAAAGCTGGCAGATATTGAACTGGCCCCTGCGTTTGCCCGGCAGCTGGAAGGAATTTTCGATGTTACGGCCATCGATATCAATACGGCCAATGCACAGTTTGAAACGGGAACATCCATACGAAACATCATTACCTATGCAGTATCAGTAACGCTGCTGATTGTTGCCGGTTTCGGCATCTACAATATCCTGAACATGGTGATCTATGAAAAAATGAATGACATCGCAATTTTAAAAGCCACGGGATTCTCTGGCCGGGATGTGAAGCTCATCTTTATGAGCCAGGCCATGCTGATTGGGTTGGCGGGAGGAGTGCTGGGCCTTGTTTTTGGCCATTTGGTCGCTGTAGCGATCGATCACACCCCATTTGAAACGGAAGCCTTACCAACCGTGGATACATTCCCCGTAAATTTTAATCCTGTTTTCTACCTGATAGGCGTTGTATTCGCGTTGACCGCCACTTTCTTTGCCGGCTATCTGCCTGCAAGAAAGGCGGAAAAGATTGATCCTGTTGAAATTATCAGAGGCCAATGAGTTTTGTGATCGAAGCAAAGAATATCAACAAGCATTTCTATGATCCGGTAGACTATCATGTTTTACGCGATATATCCTTTCGGGTAAAAAAGGGGGAATTTGTCTCGATCATGGGTAAATCCGGTTGTGGAAAATCGACCCTGCTGTATATCCTTTCAACCATGGATTCTGATTATTCCGGTGAATTATACCTGAGTGGAAACCTGCTGACGGGACAGGATCAGAAAGAGCTGGCGAGAGTCCGGAATATTCATATCGGCTTTGTATTTCAGTTTCACTACCTGCTGCCTGAATTTACCGTTCTGCAAAATGTAATGCTACCGGCACTCAAACTTGGCCGGAAGCCTGCATCTCAGGTAAAGGAAGATGCACTGCAAAAGCTGGAATTACTGGACATCGCCGATCAGGCAGATAAACTGGCGCACCGTATTTCCGGGGGCCAGAAGCAACGTGTGGCCATTGCACGGGCACTGATCAATGATCCGGATATCATTATGGGTGATGAGCCTACGGGAAACCTGGATAGCAAGAACAGCGAGAATGTCTTTAATATTTTCAGGGAATTGTGTGATAAGGGTCATCTTTCCCTGTTAGTAGTGACCCATGATATTGACTTTGCCAATAAAACAGATCGTATTCTCGAAATGGAGGATGGAAAGATTATAGGTGGGAATCACATATAAAAAAACCGGCTAAAGGAAGATCATGAGATCACCCTTTGCCGGCTTTAATGTGCAGAATGTACTTATTTCTTAAGCGTAATGGTAGTTACACCAAATAACCCGGTATCAATTGAGATTACCAGTTTATTGTTGGTGAATTGTTCGATAGTCCATTCGCCGGAATAACTTCCTCCCTGCTGAGAGTCGTTATCTTCAATGATCAGTGTCGAATTATCCGTACCAAAGATATACGAAAAGGTGCCGGTTGATTCATCAGAAGCCATATAATCGGTTCCGGTGCAATCACCAGTCGCACATCCGTCGAATGTTAACCATGAACCATCTCCGGGAACATTAACTTCGAATAAAGTTTGTGAATCCACCATCCACTTGCCAACAATTCGCTCGTTAACGTCAACAATCAGTTCTTCACTGTCAGACTCACTGCATGAAGTAAAGCCGATCATCGTAAGACCGAGCAGAATCAAAAAATAGTTGAATCGTTTCATAATTATAAAATTTTGTAAATGCAGAATTCTGCGTTGTTTTGGGATTAATGTGCCGGCATGATGGTTTGTAACATGCCATGTAAGGAATACGTGAATTTTGTATTTAATTGAAAATAAGCGAATTAGTTAAATGACATTTGGAGAAAACATATACAATTACTATCAGCAGATTCAGGTGCCGCAAAATCTGCCATCGGGAGTAGAAGTTCTATATCCGTTTGATTCCGATGAGGTCACGAATCTTACCCGGTCTTTTTACACGCAGTATTTTAATGATAGCAGACCCAGAACATTTCTCATCGGTATTAATCCGGGTCGCTTTGGTGGGGGGTCTACGGGCATACCTTTCACAGATCCTAAAATTCTGGAGGAGGTACTGCATATACCTAACGCGCTTGAGAAACGGCATGAACTATCTTCCAA
Source organism: Cyclobacteriaceae bacterium (assembly GCA_050289805.1). Taxonomy (GTDB): domain Bacteria; phylum Bacteroidota; class Bacteroidia; order Cytophagales; family Cyclobacteriaceae; genus JAUILA01. Next base: position 26,950 of record JBNKGL010000028.1, on the reverse strand, counting down.
ATTTATATATCAGATGATCGATCACCTTGGAGGCCCGGAGAATTTTTATGGATCGTTCTACTTTACTTCTGTATGTCCACTTGGTTTTGTAAAAGAAGGGAAAAACCTGAATTATTATGATGATAAGGAACTGGAATCAGCCCTTGAGGACTACATGGCTGAGGAGATGCGCAAGCAGCTGAATTTTGGAGCGAACGAAATTGCCTTCAGTCTTGGAATGGGGAAGAATATTAAATTCCTGAAAGAATTCAACCAGAGACATGGGTTATTCCGGGAAATCCGACCGCTTCCACATCCACGGTGGATCATGCAATATCGCCTGAAAAGACTTGACGAATTTATCGGGGTTTACAGGGAAGAGCTTGAGCCATTCATGCCAGGTTTTCATAGATAATGGCAGCTCCCTGTCCTACGCCAACGCACATGGTAGCCAGGCCGTACTTCACATTTGGTCTCTTTTGCATTTCATGAATCAACGTGGCTGAAATTCGTGTACCGCTTGCCCCAAGGGGATGACCTATGGCAATGGATCCTCCATTCACGTTTACGATTGACGGATCGAGGTCAAGGTCACGAATACACGCAATGGATTGGGCCGCGAATGCTTCATTTAGCTCTATTAATCCAATATCCGATATTTTTAATCCGGCTCTTTCAAGGGCCTTCCTTGTTGCCGGAACCGGCCCAATGCCCATACAATCCGGGGTGACCCCAGCGATCGCCATGCTCACGATTCGCACTTTTGGCTTCGCGGAAATTGTTTTCAGTGTTTGTTCATTCACAATGAGAGACGCGGCAGACCCATCATTTATTCCGGAGGAATTACCCGCGGTTACGGAACCGCCTTCCCGGAAAGCTGGCTTCAGTCCGCCAAGGATTTCCAGTGAAGAAAGCCTTGGGTGTTCATCTTTTCTGAAAATAATGGGATCCTGTTTTCTTCGGGGGATCTCTACAGGGATAATTTCCTGCTCAAATTTACCGGCATCATGTGCCGCCTGGTATTTCTGTTGAGACGAGTGTGCAAAAATGTCCTGATCTTCCCGCGAAATTTTCCATTGATCTGAAACATTTTCCGCGGTTTCACCCATAGCAAACGGATAGAATTTTTCAGCAAGTTTCGGATTTATAAAACGCCAACCGATACTGGTATCAAACATTTGTTGTCCCCGGTCGTATGCGTATTCTGCTTTCCCGATTACATAAGGTGCCCGTGACATACTTTCAACACCTCCTGCAATGTAGGCATCGCCTTCGCCGAGCATGATGGCGCGGGAGGCATCCATTATGGATTGTAATCCTGACGCGCACAGCCGGTTTACTGTGACTCCACCGGCTTCTATGGGTATCCCGGCCATTAATAGTGCCATACGGGCAACATTCCGATTATCCTCGCCGGCCTGGTTGGCTGCACCCAGTATTACGTCTTCAATCTTTGCCGGATCGAGATCAGGATTTCGCTGTATTAGCGCCCGTATCACATCGGCAGCCAGGTCATCAGGCCTGACAGCCGCCAGGGTTCCGCCGAACTTTCCAACAGGCGTACGTACAATATCAACAATATAGGCAGCAGATGAACTCATGACATTCCCAAAATTTGGTTTACTTTGCATGCAAATTAAAGCAATAGGGATATGTTACAAAGAATCCAAACCGTATTTCTCTTTCTCATTGTCCTGTTTATGGCAGGAGTAGTGTTTTTCAATGTATGGACAGGCATGTATGAGGATGGAATCGTTAACCTCACAGCATTCTACCTGGAAGTTACTTCGGGCACCGAAACGGAGCTCATTTCAAACCCCTACCTGATAATCGCGGCTTTGTCCATCGCCTCAGCAACACTCGCAATGATCGAGATATTTCGATACAGGAATCGCCTGTTGCAAATGAAACTGGGAGCATTGAATTCGCTTTTTATGGCAGGAACTGTTGTTGCCATGGTTCTTTTTAGTAATAGCCTGGGTGAAACCTATGCTGTTGAGTCCTCGCGGTATGGAATTTCCCTCTACCTCCCGATCGCTGCAATGATCTGTAACCTCATTGCCAATCGTTTCATTCGGAAGGATGAAAAGCTCGTTAGATCGGTCGACAGAATCCGATAGGCTGACAGAATAGACAGCGTTTCAGACATATTATGTCAATATGTCACAGCTTTCCTTTCTGGAATGGAATTTGAAAATCCGTTTGCGGATTTAAAGTAAAGAAGACTATGCAAGAGAAAGGCACTATTTCCATTCATACGGAAAATATTTTTCCTATAATCAAAAAATTCCTGTATTCGGATCACGAGATATTTTTACGTGAGCTGATCTCCAATGCTGTAGATGCAACGCAGAAGCTCAGGCGTCTCACACTGCTCGGGGAAAACAAGGAGGAGGAAGGGGATCTAACAATTCATGTTAGCTTCGATAAGGATAAAAAAACGATTACCATCAGCGACCGGGGAATCGGTATGACCGCGGATGAGATCAAAAAATATATAAACCAGATCGCATTTTCAGGAGCCACTGAATTTGTGGAGAAATTCAAGGGCAAGGATGATATTAAGGATATCATCGGAAAATTCGGACTTGGATTTTATTCGGCATTCATGGTAGCTTCTAAAGTGGAGATTATCACAAAATCCTACCAGGAAGGTGCATCGCCGGCGAAGTGGGTCTGTGACGGAACCACCGAATTTGAGATCATGCCTGCTGAAAAGGAATATCGCGGAACGGACATTATCCTTCACATCGCAGAAGATTCAGAGGAATTTCTTGATGAGTGGAGGATTAAGGGTATCCTGGATAAGTATTGCCGGTTTCTTCCGGTTCCGATCCAGTTCGGCACAACTGAAGAGCGTGAGCAGGATGGTACCGATGAGGAAGGTAAGCCTGCTTATACCACCATTACCAAGCCCCGGATCATTAATGATACGGAACCTTTATGGACCAAATCACCCTCGGAGCTTAAAGACGAGGATTACCTCGAGTTTTACAGGACCCTGTATCCCATGTCTGAGGAACCACTCTTCTGGATCCACCTGAATGTCGATTATCCTTTCAACCTCACTGGGATTCTGTATTTCCCGAGGGTGAAGAATGATTTTGAAGTTCAGAAGAACAAGATTCAGCTCTATTCCCGCCAGGTGTTTATTACCGATGAGGTAAAAGATGTAGTTCCGGAATTCCTCATGCTTCTTCACGGGGTAATTGATTCACCGGACATCCCGCTGAATGTTTCGAGAAGTTATTTGCAGTCAGACAGTAATGTAAAGAAGATCAATGCACACATTACCAAGAAGGTTGCGGATAAGCTGGGAGAACTTTTCAAGAATGACAGGGAATCTTATGAATCAAAATGGGATGATATCGGAATTTTTGTGAAGTATGGAATGCTCAGCGAAGATAAGTTTTATGAGAAGGCAAAAGAGTTTGCACTTTTCAAGAATACCGATGTAAAGTATTTCACCCTGGATGAATATCGTGAGAAGGTTGCGCCACTTCAGACTGACAAGGATGATCAGGTGATTTACCTCTACACTACCGACCCCGGTAAACAGGATACATTTATATCCAATGCGAAAAAGCGGGATTACGATGTTCTGTTGATGGATTCTGTGATCGATCAGCATTATGTGAATTTCCTCGAACAAAAGCTGGATAAAACACAACTCAAACGAGTAGATGCGGATACGGTTGATAAGCTGATCGACAAGGATGAAAACCTTGAAAGTGTTCTTTCAGATGACGAAAAGGAAAAGATTAAAACAATCTTCGAGGAGTCTGTAAAGAACCCGCAGATGACGATAACCGTTGAATCGCTGTCGCCTGATGACCTTCCGGTGACCATTACAATGAACGAGTTCATGAGACGTATGAAAGATATGGCAAAAACCGGTGGCGGAGGATTCGCCATGATGGGCAATATGCCGGATCAGTTCGAGCTGACCGTGAACGGAAACCATCCTCTCATAGGTAAAATTCTCCGATCGAAAAAAGCGGAAAAGAAGCATCAGTTAGCAAAGCAGGCGTATGACCTGGCTATGCTGTCCCAAAATATGCTTTCGGGAAATGACCTGACCCAGTTTATTCAGCGAAGTGTGGAACTTGCTTCGGATCAGTAACGTTTACCAAATGAAAAAATTAAGGCCATCTAACTTCAGGTGGCCTTTTTAATACTAAAAAAGTAAGGAAAACGTTATCTTGACATCATGAAAAGGTTCGTTGCAGTAATTTTTATTTTTTTCACGGCGAATGCATTTGCACAAAATGAGGAGCGGGACCCTTCCAGCAAGGATGAGTATTTTTCCATTAATCCACCGGCAACGGTAAATCTCTCCACAGAGGATGAAAAAAAGGATGATGGATTTATAGAAGTCCCGGAAAAGAAACGCAAGAAGAAGGTCTTTTATGGGATGAAAACCAAAAAGAAATTCACGCGTGATGGTGACACCTATGAATTATTCTATGTACTGAAAGAATTCCAGCTTCCCGACCCCTATGTGCGGGATGTTTACTGGCTTGACTATAAGCTTAATAAAATAAAAACCGGCGGTGAAATAGAGCCATCGAAAGGTGCTATTCTCCATGGACCGTACAAAAAGGTTAAGGACGAACAGGTTATTGAAGAAGGAATTTTTTATTTGGGGACCAAGCATGGCCGTTGGGTGAGCTACAACAAACAGAATGTCCTTGTGGATAAGGAGAAATATTACCAGGGTTGGCCCAGGGAATCGCAGGTTAGTTATTATGATGCCGGCCGGAAGAAAATGAAAGAGATCATTCCTATTGAATATGGCGAGAAGGAAGGAAACTATTATTACTTCTACCCGAACGGAAAAATTGCCGTGCGCGGGGAATATCACTGGGACTATCCCATTGGAGAATGGACCGAGTATTATCCATCCGGTTTCCGAAAGAAAATCATCCGTTATGATAAAGATCCTTTCGAGGATGAATTCAGGCCATATATTGTGAAAGAATGGGATCCCCGGGGGAAAGTGGTGTATGAGGACAACAAAGTTCAGTAAAAGGCATCCTTAAAATGACATAGTTCTGAATGCGGTCCCCGGATTACAACCGAGATAATGTCGAAGCGGACGGCCCCGCTCCAGTTAATATCTCGTATGTATATGTCTGCTGCACCGAGGATTCGGTCTGCCTGAGAAGGTGATAACATGGTTTCCGGAAATCCAAAATTCAGAGATGACCGGGTCTTTACCTCAACAAAGACCAGCAAGGCTCCTTTACAAACGATTAAGTCCACCTCTGCTCTGCCGGCCCTGAAATTGCGTTCGAGGATGCGATAGTTTTTTCGTTTAAAATATGCCTCTGCCATGTTTTCCCCTCTCCTTCCGATACGGTATCTTTTACTCATTTCTTGCTACATTTGTTATAAGAAGAAATCGTGAATCATACTATCAATAGTACTGTACAATTTTTGGATCTGGGGCGGACAGATTATAAGGAATGCTGGGATTTTCAAACCCGGCTTTTCGATGCTATTGTTTCTAAAAAAATAGAGAACCGAAGAAAACCGGCTGATCAGCAGGAGCCTACCGATAACTTCATGTTGTTTTGTGAACATCCCCATGTTTACACGCTTGGAAAGAGCGGCGAAGAATCAAACCTGTTGGCAGATGAGGCCCGTCTGAAAGAAATTGAAGCGACCTTTTATCATATCAATCGGGGCGGTGATATTACCTACCACGGTCCGGGGCAGATTGTGGGTTATCCTATCCTGGACCTCGAAAACTTTTTCACAGACATCCATAAATTCCTGAGATACCTGGAAGAAGCGGTGATCGCGACACTGGAAGAGTACAATATATCCTCTGGTCGGATCGACGGGCTCACAGGGGTATGGATAGACCCGGAGGGAGATGACCCGCGAAAGATTTGCGCACTGGGCGTGAAATCCAGCCGGTGGGTAACCATGCATGGATTTGCATTTAATGTTAATACCGACCTTTCCTATTTCGAGAATATTATCCCCTGTGGCATTGATGACAAAGCTGTTACGTCGCTGCAGAAAGAACTCGGGAAGGAGGTTGACCTTCGGGAAGTAGAAGAATTATTGAAAGGCCATCTTGCAAGGATTTTTGGTATGGTTCGTAAAGACATTCAACAGATTGAAACTTATTTTCCATGAAAGAGGACATAGATATTCCACAAGTCACCAACGTACGGGTAGCCATTGGACGTAAGATCAATGAATTGAACCAGGCAGAATGGCATGTTTATCTTTTAAATCAAAACGAACACCTCATCAGCAATGTGCTGGTGTCGTCCAAAGGATATGGCGAAAAAGAGGGCGAGCCTCAAAAGACATCAGTACTCAGGCATTATTTCGAGGAGATTGGCCCAAATTCCACTGCGATGATTGAGCCCATTCATCCGGATGTCTTCCATTTGAATAATGAATACTGGGTAAGTTATTATCATGACGGCAAGGTATTCGATAAGAAATACATTTTTCTTCCGGATACGATCCAGGAGAATAACCTGCAATTTATAGAGATGCTGGAAACGGAAGGAGTATTGCATTCATGAGCAGGTTCCCGCTAAACGATATTTTATTTCTTGATATTGAAACCGTTAGCCGGCACAAGGAGATGGATGAAATGGATGAGCGCTTTCAAAAAGAATGGAACCGAAAGTCTGGCTATTATCAACGGGCTGAAGAGAAATCTGCCGGAGAGCTATATCCGGAACGGGCAGGTATCTACGCAGAGTTCGGAAAGATCATCGTAATTGGAATGGGATTTTTTACGGAAGGGCCCGATGGGATTACATTCAGGCTTAAGGCGCTTTCCGGTGAGAATGAAAAAGAGCTGTTAATGGCATTCCGTGAAATATTACTGCGGTTTGATGCGGAAAAGCTGCAATTATGTGCACACAATGGGAAGGAATTTGATTTTCCCTACCTGTCACGAAGGATGTTGGCCAATGGGGTACCATTGCCGGAAGTGTTAAAGCTTTCCGGTAAGAAACCCTGGGAAGTTCAACACCTGGATACAATGGAGATGTGGAAATTTGGAGATTACAAGTACTATACCTCACTTGACCTTCTGGCAGCGCTGTTCAATATTGAAACCAGTAAATCTGATCTGGACGGCAGCAAGGTAGGAAAGGTATATTATGAGCAAGGGGACCTTGACGGCATTGCCCGGTATTGTTTGAACGATGTGGAAGTGGCAGCAAGGGTTTATCTCTACCTGACAGAGCGGCATGACCTTACATTTGATGTTGTTTACGCAGATTGAACCAATAAATGTTCAATGTGTTCGTATCCTGTGTTTGCTTCTCTAACTTTACTGTAAATTATGAGCAAGAAAAGAAAAAAATTAAAAGGGAATAAAGGGGAGAATATTCAGGAGAAGCTTCGCGGGAAGATTATGTCCCTTCTGAACCACCATATACATAAAGCATTTACTTCAGCCCAGGTAACAAAAAAACTTGGCTTTCGGAGGAAGGACTATAATCGGGAAGTACCGGTTGTACTGGCACAGCTGGAAAGAGAAGGAAAAATCGCAAAGCTCTCAAATGGAGGATACAAGAGTATCAAGGAGCCGGATTTTGTTGTGGGGAGGGTAGATCATGTAAATGCGCGATTTGCCTATGTCATTCCGAATGAAGGAGATCAGGACATTTATGTAAAAACCACCGATCTCAAGTTTGCAATGGATGGCGATATCGTTCGGTTAAGCGTGCAGCCGGGAAGACCTGGACAGAGACCTGAGGGTCGTGTCATGGAAATCATTGAGAGAACCAGGGAAACACTGGTAGGAAGGATCGAATTTTCGACGCGCTATGCATTTGTAATTCCCGACAACCGAAAACTGCATCAGGATATATTTATTCCCCTTGAGGCGACCGCCAAAGCGGCGCATAATGATAAGGTAATTGTTTCGATTACACAGTGGCCGGCTCCTGACAGGAGCCCGGAAGGGAAGGTTATCCGGGTGCTGGGCAAGGCAGGAGATAATGATGCAGAAATTCATTCCATCATGGCAGAGTTTGATCTCCCGTTTGAGTTTCCAGATACGGTGACTCAGGCGGCAGACAATATCCCCGGAAAAATTACCGCAAAGGATATTAAGGAAAGGAAGGACTACAGGGAAGTGCTCACATTTACCATAGACCCTGAAGATGCCAAGGATTTTGATGATGCTATTTCCTTTCAGGTTCTTGAGGACGGTACTTATGAGATAGGCGTGCATATTGCTGATGTCACCCATTACGTTTTACCCAATACAGACCTTGAAAAGGAGGCTTATGACAGAGCAACCTCTGTTTATCTTGTCGACCGTACTGTTCCCATGTTGCCTGAAAGGCTGTCGAATGAATTGTGCTCATTACGACCCAGGGAGGATAAGCTAACATTTGCAGCGATATTCAGAATGAATGACAAAGCCGATGTTTTGAGTGAATGGTTTGGGAGAACAGTGATACACAGTGACCGCCGGTTTACATATGAGGACGCCCAGGCAGTGATTGAAACAGGTGTGGGGGATCTTTCTCGCGAGCTTGTATTACTCAATACCCTGGCAAAAAAACTTCGTGATCGCCGGTTCAAACATGGAGCGGTAAATTTTGAATCCACCGAGGTGAAGTTCAAACTCGACGAAAAGGGAAAACCGCTTGGTGTCATACCAAAGGTTCGGAAAGATGCCCACAAACTTATCGAAGAGTTCATGCTGCTGGCAAATCGTCAGGTGGCTACGTTTGTCTACAAAATGAAAAAGGGAAAGGAAAAGAATACGTTTGTTTATCGTACACACGACCTTCCGGATCCTGAAAAGATTAATTCCTTTGCCTTATTTGCCCGAAAGTTTGGTCATCAGTTAAACACCGATGACACAGCGATATCCAATTCCATAAATTCACTGCTCGCTGAAATCGAAGGAAAGCCGGAGGAAAATGTGCTTCAGCAGCTGGCAATCAGGGCAATGGCAAAAGCGAAATACACAACAAAGGAAATGGGTCATTTCGGTCTCGCCTTTGAGCATTATACCCACTTTACCTCACCTATCAGGCGTTATCCGGATATGATGGTTCACCGACTGCTGCAGCATTACCTGGATGGCGGTAAATCGGCAGAACAGGAAGAAATGGAAAAGAAATGCGTTCATTCATCCGAACGCGAGAAGCGGGCTTCAGATGCTGAAAGGGCGTCAATTAAGTACAAACAGGTTGAATTCATGGAATCTGTTGGCGATAAAGTTTTTAATGGAATTATCAGCGGGGTTACCGAATGGGGAATTTATATTGAAATCGTTGAGACCAAGTGTGAAGGTATGGTGAGAATGGTGGATCTGCGGGATGATTTCTATGAATTTGATGAGAAAAATTATCGAATCATCGGGCGTCGCAATAAGCGAATGTTTACACTGGGAGACGAGGTTCATGTACGGGTTAAGAATACCGATATCGACCGGAGGACCATCGACCTTGAGTTTGCCGATCCATCAGAAATGGAGATTTAATCGAATTATATGTCAAAGAAAACCGAGAAATATCTGAAGCTGATTCAGGAAACCCTTGCATCGACATCCTATGGCTCTGAGCCTGCCGAGTTATATGAGCCAATCGAATATATCATGTCGCTGGGTGGAAAAAGACTGCGGCCGTTACTAACACTCATGTCGTATTCATTATTCAGGGATGATGCTGAGAATATTGTTAAGCAGGCACTGGCGGTGGAGGTATTTCACAATTTTACGCTGATGCATGATGATATTATGGATGAAGCCCCACTTCGGCGAGGAAAACCTACCGTTCACGAGAAGTGGGATGCATCAACGGCCATTTTAAGCGGGGATGTGATGCTGGTAAGAGCCTACGACCTGCTGCTGAATACTCCTGCAGAATATCTCAGTGAGACCATTGCCGCATTTAATACATGTGCTTCCGGAGTGTGTGAAGGCCAGCAGCTGGATATGCTGTTTGAAACACGCAATGATGTGCAGGAAGAGGAATACATCAATATGATTCGACTCAAGACCGCTGTTTTACTTGGTTACAGCCTTGAGCTGGGTGCAATCCTGGGCGGAGCATCCGATTCTGATAAGAATGCCTTGCGCGACTTCGGTACGCTGGCGGGAATAGGGTTCCAGCTGAAAGATGACCTGCTTGATGTATACGGAGACAGCGATAAGGTCGGTAAGCAGGTAGGCGGCGATATCATTGCCAACAAGAAAACGTACCTGCTCATCAAGTCCCTTGAACTGGCCAACCCGCATCAATTGAAGGAATTGGAGAAGTGGATTTCAAAAAAATCATTTAATGATGCCGACAAGGTAAAGGCGGTCCGTGCTATTTATGATGATTTAAATATTCGTGAAAATACACTTGAAAAAATAGAATGGTATTTTGAGCAGGCTTTATCACAGCTTCGTCATGTGGATGCTCCAATGCCCCGAAAAGCTGCGTTGAGACAATTTGCCGAGCGGCTGGTAGAACGGGAATTTTAAGGGTATCTTTCCTTGCCCACCATCAGCGCAATAAGATCACCATCCTTGCTGATGTAACCCTGCATAATCAGTACTTCCGATACCAGGTTAACAGGTTCCATGAGCTCTTCCCAATTTTCAGGATCGAGCTCTTTTGCTACGTCAGAGAGCGGAAACGGCGTATTCAGGCCCTTTTTCTTTCCCATTTCCAAAATCGCTGTTTTTATCTCGTCTGCAGCTATCATTTGTATTAGTTCAAATCAATTTCCACCTGCCGCGCAAGGAGATCTTCCATGGTCTCCCGCTCACGAATCAGGTGGGCCTTTCCCTTATAGACCAGCACTTCTGCAGGTCTGAACCGGGAGTTATAATTTGAGGACATACTAAACCCGTATGCCCCGGCATTTCGAATGGCAAGAATATCGCCCTCGCGTACCTCATGAATCTTACGATCCCATCCAAAGGTATCTGTTTCGCATATGTATCCCACTACTGAATAAACACGCTGAATCCCTTTTGGGTTTGAAACATTGATTATATTATGGTATGCGTCGTACATCATTGGCCTGAGCAGGTGATTCATTCCCGAATTAACACCCACAAAAACGGTCGCTGGAGTAGTTTTGATCACATTTACACGAACCAGCAGTATGCCCGCATCACTCACAATATATTTTCCCGGCTCGAACCACATCTCCAGTTTCCTGCCATAGGATTCACAAAATGTTTCGAATGATTTGCCCAGCTTAAGGCCAAGATCATAGACATTGGTTACAATATCATTTTCCTTATAACCAACCTTAAAGCCGCTGCCGAAATCGATGAATTCCAATTCGGGGAATTCCATCGCAATGCCATACAGAATTTCTGCCATCTTCAGAAAAATCTCCGCGTCGAGGATATCAGACCCTGTATGCATATGCAGGCCAATCACTTTGATATCATTGGTTTTGATCACACGCATGAGATGCGGCAGCTGATAAATGGATATGCCGAATTTTGAATCGACATGACCAGTTGAAATCTTATGATTTCCGCCGGCCATGATATGAGGATTCAGCCGGATGCAGCATGGCACCTTGTGGCGGAAGCGATGACCAAACTGCTCAAGGATACTGATATTGTCAATATTGATGACCAGCCCCAGCTCAACTCCTTCGAGAATCTCTTCGAAGGATACGCAGTTTGGAGTAAATAAAATTTCTTCCGGCTTAAATCCCGCCTTAAGTGCCAAATGGGCTTCCTGTATAGATACCACATCAACGCCCGCTCCATTTTCACGAACAAGTTTCAGAATGTTAATATTGGTGAGCGCCTTGGCGGCAAATTTGATCCTGACACGTTGATTCGAAAAAGCATTCTTCAATGTTTGTAATTGATGAATAATTTTTTCTGCATCATAAACATAAACGGGTGTACCAAATTCCCTGGCGATTTTCTGGACATCAAGTCCCTGGATCAGGTATGAATTATTTTTTAACTCCATTCTTATTTTAAACGTGCCGGTTTGCGGGTAAAATTAGACAAATAAAATGTAAAAAGAATTATTTAACCGGTATGTGCCAGGATGAAAATCGATGAACGGAAATAAAAAAAGGCCGTCTGGTAAAGACGGCCTCTTGTAATTGATATACAAGTCGTTATTCTATGATAATCTTTTTGAAAAGAGCTTTTGTCCCCTGTCTGATTTCAAGAAAATAAGTACCTGCCTCCTGACCTGATAAGTTAATTGTCTTTCTGTACTGTCCATCGAAATTGCTGAGTTCCTCTGAAAATATCTGGTTCCCATTTGAGTTGGAAACGGCGACGGAAAGTGATCCTTTACCCGTTTCAAGGCGTACGGTAAGTGTGCCCTCGGTTGTATTGAGGACATATTCAATGGATCGCGGGTTAAGTTGCTTGTCTGCAGAAAGTCCGGCCGAACGAACCTCATTTTCTGTGGGATCATTGATCGACATGTTTTTATGCCCCCTCAATGTTCGCATGTGGAACGCGGGCTCAGACTGACTTCGAACAATCCATTTTGATTTTACCGGAGAACTTTTGAATTCGAAGGCCGTTTCTGATGAGTCACCTTTGAAAAAGAACACGTTTGACTTGATCGTATCTGCGTCTCCGCCTTTGATCACAAAGGTGCGGGCACTGCCATCCCCAAGATGAATGACATGATCTTCTGAATGCATGATCTCCGCATCACCTTCGCCGATAGTTTCACTTTGAATAATCATGAATTTAGTATCTGTACTGTCGGATGACCAGGTGAAGTTTCCTTTTCCAGGGAGAATAAATATATTGGCTTCACCGCTTTCTTCCTGAAATTTCTTGAATTCAGGATCATTCTCCATTTCTTCTTTGGATGAATATGATTTTTCGAAGACCTTCGTTTCGCCGTTAACATCCTTCATTATTTTTATTCGTACAGGCTTTTCTTCCTGGGCAACTGTTTTAACGGATGCTGCTATCATAAAAAGAAAAATGAATGCGACAAGATATGTTGATTTCATTGCTGGTAGTTTTATTGTTTGTTCAAATATACACTACCCACCCCTGAGCATTGGTTAACACGGCGTTAAAGAAAGTTAAAATGTGTTAAAATGGAACCACGGGCCTTCATAATCTGTATTTTTACAATATGAAAACCCGGCAACGAAATATTATTGTCGTATTGATGGTGGTGGCACTTACGGGTCTGATCGCATTTCAGGTGTATTGGATCAATAATGCGCTGGCGCTTAGTGAAACTCAGTTTGAGCGAAATGTACAGGAATCACTTGTTCAGATTGCCGATCGGCTGGAGGAGCAGGAAGCCATTAGCCTTGCACAAAATACGTTTGTGTATTTCACAAGAGATGGCTCAACCTACCACAATTCCACCGTTGAGGTTCGTAGCAATCCAGGTGCTGTAGCTATAGCGGATCCAAATGATACCAAATTGGCCTACACTATAAATAGTGATTCTGTAATTTTTATGGGTACGCCACCAAAGGAGGAATCGAAGCAGCGAATACGAAAAAGAGTAGAAATGCTTGATGTGGCGGTCCACAGAATCTTTACAACAAAAGGGGAAGACATCAGGGAACGAATAAAGAAAGAGAACCTGGATTCTCTTCTTCATGCTTCATTTGCTGAGAAAGGTATTGATGCACCATTTAATTATGGTGTTATTGAATCCAGCAGCACCGGAAAGGAAAAACTTGTTATTACAGACGTAGCAGAAGAGTCTGCAGATGTACTTGATTCAAGATATCGGGCAAGCCTGTTTCCCAATGATATCGATGGACCCGGACATTCCCTGGCTGTTTATTTTCCGAACCAGTCTGCGTATATATTGAGGGAAATTGGCACCACCCTGATTGCGAGCCTGGTTTTCATTGCCATTATTTCGGGCAGCTTTGTTTATACCATGAGGGTAATAGGCCGGCAAAAGAAGCTTTCAGACATCAAGACCGACTTCATCAATAACATGACCCATGAATTGAAGACGCCAATTGCCACCATTTCACTGGCCACAGAAGTATTATCAGAGAAAGAGATTGAGGATAACAGGGAATCCCGGCAAAAGTACCTGGCCGTTATCAGGGATGAAAATAACCGGTTAGCACAACAGGTTGAGCGGGTGCTTCAGTCATCGCTAATGGAAAATAATGAGCTTATCCTCAACAAGGACCGGGAATCATTTCATGTCCTTTTGAATGAAGTGTTGTCCACCTTCAGAACCATCAATGAAAACTGCCTGCTTACCAGCAAGCCGGAAGCTGCAGAGGATACCCTTGTGATGGATGTTCATCACATGAAAAATGTTCTGAATAACCTGCTTGACAATGCGCTCAAATATTCATCTCCGGATTGCAGCATATTGATAAAAACCTGGAATGAGGGGAATACTTTCCTCGTTTCGGTACAGGATAATGGCATTGGAATGGATGGACGGCAGCTGCAATATATATTTGACAGTTTTTATCGTATACCTACCGGAAACCGGCACGACGTTAAAGGATTTGGTCTGGGCCTTAGCTATGTAAAACGAATTGTTGAATTGCATGACGGCTCGATTACTGTACATTCCACACCGGGAAAAGGCAGTGAATTTATAATTACTCTACCCAATGGCGAATGAACCCTATCTCTTAATTGTCGAAGATGATCCGAACCTGGGCGAAGTTCTGAATGAGTACCTGCGGCTGAAAGGATTTGAGACGGTACTTTGCAGGGATGGACAGGAAGGGTCTGAGCGTTTTGCCAGGGATCGTTTTGATCTTATCATCCTGGACATAATGATGCCAAAAAAGGACGGACTTTCACTGGCACGGGAAATTCGGAGAACCAGTGAAATCCCTATTATTTTTCTCACAGCGAGGAATCAGCGTGAGGACGTTATTACGGGATTGACAGCGGGAGCGGATGATTACATGGTAAAACCTTTCAGCATGGAAGAACTGCTGCTTCGAATCAGGGCTATTTTACGAAGATGTGCCTCAGGTAATGAAGATACCGAAGCTGAAATGAAAATTGGTGAGCTTACGTTTAATCCGTTGACGCGAATGCTGAGCAATGGAAAAGAAGGGTGGAATCTGACATCCCGGGAGGGTGACCTTCTAAATCTGCTGGCCAGAAACATGAACCGGATCACTTCCAGAAAACAGGCTTTACTGGAAATCTGGGGGGATGACTCTTACTTTAATGCACGCAGTATGGATGTGTATATCAACAAGTTGAGAAAATACCTTAAGGCAGACGAAAATCTTCAGATTATTACTGTTCACGGTGAAGGATTTAAGCTTGTAAATCTTTCTTAATTTTTGTATTTTAAATGTTCCTCTGTGGGGGCCCTGCCTGGTCCGGGGATTGCGAAGGGAAGGATTAAACAGCGGAGATATTAAAGTTTTTTCGCATATTCGCGTTTCTCAGAAAAACGCAATTCATTAACCACGATTAAGACACCTTTATGATTCAGATAATACCATCAATAGCCATACTCAATGGGAAAGTCATCAGACTTCAACAGGGAGATTTTGCGCGCGAAAAGGTATATGATGAAAGTCCGATTGACCTTGCCAGGAATTTCGAGGATCACGGTATCGAGGTAATCCATTTGGTTGATCTGGATGGTGCGAGAAGGGGACAGCCGAAGAATTATCATATTCTTGAAGCAATTGCGGGATACACGAATCTGAAAGTTGATTTCAGTGGAGGTATTCATACCGACGGGGATATCAGTAAGGCGTATGAATATGGAGCCCGTTATATAACCGCGGCAAGTGTGGCGGTTACCAATAAGGAATTATTTGCTTCATGGATTATTTCCTATGGACGCGAAAAAATAACACTGGGAGCAGATGCGCGTGGTGGTAAAATCGCCATTCGTGGATGGGAACGTAATACGGATCTGAATATCATTGATCACATTGATTACTTCTATTCCAGGGGCCTGAAATATGTAAAAACTACAGATATAGAGCGCGAAGGGGTGTTACTGGGTCCATCGTTTGATCTCTATGAAAATATTATCAATACATTTCCTGATATCTGCGTGCTTGCAAGTGGAGGAGTACGAAATATTGAAGACATCGAAAGGCTCAATGATATGGGCGTGTTTGCCGTTATTATTGGCAAAGCATTGTATGACGGACATATCAAACTCTCTGAGCTTGATAAGTTCCTCGCAAAATCACAGTAATCCTACTTTTCGACAGTTTCGGATAATTTGAATTTCTGTATCAGGTAATACAGAAAATTGAATGACAATACGCTCTCGTCATTTTGCTTTGTAGCGTTTGGCTTTGCTGAATTTTCACGCTCCCTGGAAATAACCGGGGCAGAATCAACCTTTTTAGCCGGTGTAGTTTCAGCCTGATTGCCTGTTTCCCTCTGGAAGCGGTCCATTTCCCACATTGGCATACCCGTTTCCTTGTTTGATTGATTTTCCTGGGGACGTACTTCGGGTGTTTGTTCCTGTGTGGGAGGGAATTGCTCCTCCTGAGCGAATGCAGCAAAACCGCATGCAACTAGAATCGTCAATGTAAGGAAAGAAACCTTTTTCATATTTGACATCTTCATCAGGTGATAGTTTTCAAAGATACTGAAAAAAAATAACAACTTGTAATATCAACCACACCCTCTGTTCGTAAATTTATTCCATGGCTACTACAGTAATAACGTGGAAACAGTTCGAAATGTTAGATATCCGGGTTGGTACGATTCAGCGGGTGGAAGATTTTCCAGAAGCCCGAAAACCTGCATATAAGGTTTGGGTTGACCTGGGCCCCTCAATTGGGGTGAAAAAGTCCAGTGCTCAGATCACTGCCAATTATACAAAGGAGGAGTTGACAGGCAGGCAGGTGATATGTGTGGTGAATTTTCCCGAGAAACAAATAGGCCCGTTTATTTCTCAGGTGCTCATTACGGGTTTTGCAGATGAGAAAGGTGATGTGATCCTTGCAGTTCCCCAACGAAATGTTCCCAATGGATCCCGACTACACTGAATCATCAATACTGATTCCCGAATCGGTGCATATCATCGATCTTTACCTTGCATTTTCAGATGCATTCGGCGATTACCGGCCCCAGGTAGCACTTACATTATCCGAGTTTCGACAAAAATTTTTTGTTCATTACCAGACAGATAAACACCTCTCCAGGATTGCCATGGTGAATGGTGAAATCGCAGCCTTCATACTGAGTACATCCGGATCGTTTCATGGTAAAAGCTGTACTTACCTGAGCGCAGTTGGAGTACGTTCGAATTATCGCGGCCTTGGATTGATGGGAGCCCTTTTTGATGACCTGATAGTACAGCTGCGCAAAGAACAGTTTGAGCTTTGTTTGCTGGAAGTACTTTCATCTAATGAGCGAGCGATCAGTATTTTTAAATCAAAAGGATTTACCGAAACAAGACGCTATATCGGCTTGAATGGACCGGCGGCGAATATTAAAGCAAAAGGAAATTATTCAATCATTCTGAAAAACAATTTGTATTTTCCCTTCCATGAAGAGCAGGTCACTGATTATGTTAATTTTCAGGAAACGCCATCCTTCATGCGGAGGGAGCGTAAACGGCTGGTAACACTCCTTATTAGTAAAAATGAAAAGGAAATTGGGTTCATGATTCTGAATCCGGTTTCAGGGAGGATCCGTCATATATATGTTCATCCGGAATTTCGGCGTAAAGGCGCAGGCACTGGACTGATTCAATACGCAATGAAGATGACTCCGAAACTTAAAATTATCAACGTCGATCAACAGAATGAATCGTTAATTAACTTTTTGCAAGCGCTTGGATTTCGTTCGCAACTTGAGCAGCTTGAGATGACAATGGAATTAAAATGATGACGTTCACAGAAATTGGTGAAATTGTAAAGGGTACGTGGTTAACGAATCCACCCGGGAACAGGGAGGTCACAAGTTTACTGATTGACAGCCGTAAATCTTCTTACCCGGTTGAGGAGACATTATTTTTCGCTATCAGCGGGCCAAGGCATGATGGACATCAATTCCTCAAATCTTTATATGAACGTGGCATACGGATGTTCATTGTTTCTGAAGACTGTGACGTACCGGGTGAGGATGCAGTAATGCTGAAAGTAGATGATGCCATTCTGGCCCTTCAGAAGATTGCGTCTGCTCATCGCCGTCAATTTGAATTGCCGGTTGTTGCCATTACAGGCAGCAATGGAAAAACGATTGTTAAGGAATGGCTTGGCATTTTACTTTCACACTTTCGGAAAATTGTTAAAAATCCCGGAAGCTTCAACTCTCAGGTAGGCGTGCCTCTGAGTGTTTGGCAAATTAATGATCAGCACGAGACAGGAATATTTGAGGCAGGAATATCCAGAACTGGTGAAATGGACCGATTGAGGGATATCATACAACCTGTAATAGGAATTTTTACAAATATTGGTAGCGCGCATGATGAAGGATTTTCCTCCAGGCAGGAAAAAATACGTGAGAAAATGAAGCTGTTTTCAGGTTGCAGCTGGTTAATTTACCGCAGGGACTACGAAGACATACATAAAGAGGTAGCAGTTCCGTCTTTTACATGGGGACTGCATCCGGATAGTGATATCCGGATTGAAAATGAGAAGTCGGATGATGGCATTCTTGAACTTTCCCTTCTCTATGAAGGATATCCGGCGCAGATATCTCTTCCATTTACCGATAAGGCCTCCGTTGAAAATGCTATGCATATCGTGGCTTACATGGTGCGTGAAGGCTTTACCTGGGCGGAAATTTCTGAGCGTGTTGCGTATCTGAGACCCATGCATATGCGTCTCGAAATGAAACAAGGTATCAACAACAGTACAGTAATCGATGATACCTATAATAATGATCTCGGAGGGATTCAGATTGCCCTGGATTTTCTGTCATCCCAGTCAGGGTCCATGAAAAAAACGCTGATTATTTCCGATATTCTCCAGTCAGGACTGCCATCCGAAGCCTGGAAAACGAAAGTAAGGGAGCTGGCTCAAACAGCCGGCATTGACCGGATTATTGCAATCGGGCCGGAATGGTATGCAAGCAAAGATCAGGTGGCAGACGTTTACCCAAACACAGAATCTTTCATTGCGGATATAGACCGGCTTGGATTCAACCACGAATTTATACTCGTGAAAGGCGCCCGGCAGTTCGCCCTGGAAAATGTAGTTCGACACCTGGAAGAGAAAATTCATGTAACTGTTCTGGAGGTAAACCTGAATGCCCTGACGAATAATCTCAATTTTTACCGTTCAACACTCGAAAGACATGTGAAAGTAATGGTAATGGTAAAGGCATTTGCCTACGGGAGTGGAAGTGTGGAAATTGCCAATCTGCTTGAATATCATCGGGTGGATTATCTGGGTGTAGCCTATGTTGATGAAGGGGTTTATCTTCGAAATAATGGGATCCAATTGCCGGTTATGGTTATGAATCCATCCTCAGATGGGCTGGAAACAATGATAAAGTTCAACCTGGAGCCGGAGATCTATAACTTACGGATGCTGCATGACCTGATCCATATTCTCAGGAACAGGGCAATCAGTATTCATTTAAAAATGGATACAGGAATGCATCGGTTGGGTTTTGAGTCTGATGATTTGCCTGAACTGATAAACCTGTTAACAAGTCATCCCAAAATAACGGTTGCCAGTATATTCTCACACCTGGCAGGTGCCGATGAGCCCGACCATGAAGAATTTTCACGATTCCAGGCCGCACAGTTTGAAAAAATGTACGGCGAAATTAGCAATGGCATCGGCTATAATCCGATCAGGCATTTATTGAATTCTGCCGGGATCATACGATTCCCGGAATTTCAATATGATATGGTCAGGCTCGGGATCGGACTTTACGGAGTTGGCGCCAGCGATATTGCTCAGGACAAGCTTGTGCCCATCAGCCGTCTCCAAACAGTGATATCGCAGATAAAACAGGTTAAAAAAGGAGAAACCGTTGGATATGGCCGTATGGGAAGGGTAGAATCGGATATGACAGTAGCTACGATTGCAATCGGTTACGCAGACGGATTCAGCCGTTCTTTCAGCAATGGTCATGGAAAGGTTTGGATCCATGGAAAATATGCGCCTGTTATCGGGAATGTCTGTATGGATATGACCATGGTCGACATTACAGGAATCGATGCCAGTGAAGGCGATCCTGTAGAGATTTTCGGGCAACACATTTCACTTCGTGATATGGCTGCTGCTGCCAATACGATACCTTATGAAATACTCACAAATGTGAGTGAGCGCGTTCGACGTATTTTCTCCAGTGAATAATTAATCAAAATTCACCTGCGGAGCCTGGTCAGCACCCTCGGAAGATTCAAAATATCCTTTCTGATCAAACCCGGTTAGTTTGGCAAAGAGTACCGTGGGGAATGTTCGAACGGAACGGTTGTAATCCTGAACTGATTCATTATACCGGTTTCGCGCAACAGCAATTCTGTTTTCCGTCCCCTCAAGCTGAGCCTGCAAATTTAAAAATTGCTGGTCGGCCTTCAGGTTAGGATAGCGTTCTACGGTTACCAATAGCCGCGACAATGCACTTGTCAGGCCCTCCTGTGCTTGCTGAAACTGGGCAATGGCTTCCGGGGTTAAATTGGAAGGATCAATGTTTACCTGTGTCGCCTTGGCTCTCGCTTCAATTACACCCGTAAGTGTTTCCTGTTCAAAGTCTGCATACCCCCGCACTGTTTCTACCAGATTCGGAATGAGATCCGCCCTTCTTTGATATGATGTTTCCACCTGTGCCCACTGTCCTTCTACATTTTCATCTTTGGTAACCAGTCCGTTATAGGCGCCAACTCCCCACACAACGAGCAGCAGGATAATGGCAATGGGTATGATCTTTTTCATCTTTCTTGTACATTAGTATATAGTAAAAATAGCTTATTTCATGACTAAACTCCAAACGGTCCAACCAATTTATAAACCACTCATACTGTTTATTTTGGCGGGCCTTTTTTCATGTAATATTGATCGTGATAAATCGGTCGACAGGGAGAAATTTAAATTCAGGACAGGAGATGACACAGAGCTTTTTTTTAAGAATGTGCGGCAGAGTGATTACAACCTCGAGGAGAACCAGGCAGCAGGACTGCGGGTGTTTCGACATGAAAATATACAACCCGCGGATTCAGTTCCGGTCATTGTACCGGCAATCGTTATGAATGTTCTGCAGGATGAAGCATATATCCTGCTGGAACCCGCAAATGGTCTTGAAGCGGAAGATCCCCTGACCATCGTGCTCATCGGCTCCGCTGATTCAGATACGCTGAAACTTGAATTACCCAATCGTGAAAACAATCTGGAATTTGCCACTAGGATTTACGAACACCTGCAGGCAGGGGGAAGATTCAACGTCATTCTCAACGGAAACTATGTTCCATTCCTTGCTGACCCTGATTACAGGGAATCTTTCAGGATTACGATGGGCGATTATTACAGGCTTACACGGATTTACTAACGGCCTCATCATTAAGCCAGTACGAGGTATACAATCCTTTGGGATCATATCGTGACGCCTGGCTTTCAACATTGAATTGCCTGCCATTCCGCGGATCATTTCCCACTCCGGCAATATATGCCCAATTCAGCCAATTGCTGCTGGCATCATAATCAATGAGCCTGTTTTCAAACCAGCGTGCCCCCCAGGTCCACTTGATGCCCAGGTCATGCATGAGATAACTTGCCGTGTTTTGCCGACCTCGGTTCGACATATAACCGGTTAGCAATAGCTCTTTCATATTTGCATCAATCAATGGTTCGCCCGTCTCACCGTTTTTCCATTTTTCAAAAACTCCATGATTCTCATTATACTCAGGAGGGGTATCATTAAGCCCATTGACCATGAATATTTTTGAACCATGTTTCTTTGCCATAAACCTGAAGAAATCCCTCCACATCAGTTCGAAGAAAAGCCAATAGGTGCTGGAGTTCTTCTTCCGTTCCTGCTCATAACGCTTTATTTCATGGTATACCGACCTGGCAGAGATACATCCTGCTGAAAGCCATGGAGATAATTTGGAGGAATAGTCTCCGCCCAGCATCTGGTTTCGTGTTTCCTTATAGTTTTTCAGGAGATCCTCTTCCCAGAAATAATAGGAGATCCGTTCCCATGCTGCCCGTTCCCCGCCTCTAAACCTGAGAACAGATCGCGGATCAGGCATTTCTTCCCTGATCCCAAGATCATTACAGGATGGCATGCGTGCTGGATCGATATCAGTTATAGGATGTAAATAGGTGATTGAAGGAAATTCTGCCCTCACCTCCACTGTTTTTTCTGCTTCTTTTCGAAAGTTTGAAAATACCTCCGGAACCTGGCGTATGGGCCATGGAACATCTTCCTCATGAAAAAGGGTGTGCTGCCAGAAAGAATCCATGCGGATCTTCATCTGACTTAATTTTGACTCCAGGGCAGCCTCTGTTTTACTCTCCTCTGTGAGTGATTCCTTGGAACAATAGAGTGCTGTTGCTCCAACTTCTGCCGCTATTTCGGGTAAAATAACCTCGGGGAGTCCTATACGGATAATCAGGTCTGCTCCGATGGCTTGCAGCGATTCCCGTAGATCCTGAATTGCCTCAAGTAAAAAATGGAGCCTGTGTCCCCCTGTTTTAGGAAATCCCAGGGATGTAAGTCGAAACATCCGGGGATCAAATACATAAACGGGATAAACAATGTCACTATTTTTTGCGGCTTTATAGAGTGCTTCATTGTCCCTTAACCGCAGATCATTCCTAAACCAAACCACACTTTTGCTCATACCATATAAACTATGTACGGGCCAAATGGTTTGGAAAAATGTATGCTAGTTACTCAGTCCGCAGGCCGTAATTACAATGGAACGACGGCCACCGTTATTTCGATGTTCACAAAGGTATATTCCCTGCCAAATGCCGAGGTTTAGCCGGCCCTCGGTAATGGGAATTTGAACTGAAGCGCCGAGTACAGACGCTTTGAGGTGAGCAGGCATATCGTCGCTGCCTTCAAATACATGTTCGTAATAGGGTGCGTTTTCAGGGATCATCTTATTGAAATGCCGCTCAAAATCACGTCGAACGGAAGGGTCGGCATTTTCATTGATAGTAAGGCTTGCCGATGTATGTTTAATAAAAACCTGAATCCAGCCCTTCCTGATCGAACGTATTTCAGGGATTGCGTCCGTAATATGGTTTGTTATCAGGTGAAACCCACGGCTAGCGGCAGGAAGATCAATTTCTTTTTGAAATAATTCCATATCTAGTTTTTATTTTCTAAGGCTCCCAGATCAGGGTTCGCATCACGCATTGCTCCCGTCAAATCAGTTGGAATGCCAAGGTCAACACCACGATCGATTGCCGGTGAACCAGTATCGAGCTGATAATCATACATGCGCGGATCGATGAATAATGGATCCGTGTTTACAATGTTGGCAGCTTCAAGTGCTTCCCTGAAATCGGATGTTCTGATGAGGTTGTCGCGAATATCAATCTGGGCGGCTCCTTCATTTGTAAGACTGATCGTAAGTTCATCCAAAAGACTACCCCAGACAATTGAATTACGAATTGAAACAGAAAGCGGGAACTCAAGCAACGTATTGTCGTCGAGAATCAGATTGTCTGCAAATAAGACAGATGGTGACTGCCGGAAGAAATCAAAGGAGAAGTTTGCAAGGGTACAGTGCTCATAGCGGTAATTACCTCCGGCATAATTTCCGATAGTCTGAATTTCACAGTTGTTGATCAGAACGTTGTATGCATACAGGTCTGAGTTAAAAGCGATTACGCCAAATCCCGGAAATACCTCAAAGTCTCCAGCTGGCAGAGCATCACCTCCACCGATATTTTCTATGATGGTGTTACTCAGAATAAGATCCGCAGT
This sequence comes from Cyclobacteriaceae bacterium, assembly GCA_050289805.1. GTDB lineage: Bacteria > Bacteroidota > Bacteroidia > Cytophagales > Cyclobacteriaceae > JAUILA01. Next base: position 3,183 of record JBNKGL010000028.1, on the reverse strand, counting down.
AGTATTGTCGTCGGGTGTTCCGAGATATATTCCAACCTGGGCATTTCTGATTCTCGCGTTATCGATCAAATTTTCATTACTTCCTTCCAGCATTATTATTCCGCCCCACTGCCCCGGTGCATTAATGAAATTTTCCTCAAACCGATCGTTGCTGAAAATTATGGGAGCCTCGGTTGAGCCCATTGCGTTTAATGTTCCCTGGACAAAAATGAAGGATGCATTATGGGAATAGATCCTTGCACCAGGCTCAATCGTTAAGGTGCACAGTGAATCAATAAGTACGGAGTTATAAATCACGTAAGGACGGTTGGCGGTCCATGTGGTATTACAATCGAGAATTTCTCCATTCAGAAAAACCGCATCCTGCCCGTATGCAACCAGTGGTACTGACTGATTATTGCCATTGGTACTAAATTCTATCCGATCGGTAATTAGGAAGGGCAGATCTTCGTCCTGCGGATCGATCAAAACATCTACAAGTATCAATAGGCTGTCATTTCCAAGCAATCGAACGTCCTCAAACTGAATAGCGGGCACCCCGTTTACGACGATATCAAATGGTGAAAAATTGCCCTCTTTCAAATAAATGGAAGAGATATTCACGGCATTTTTACTGTCGTTGTAGACTTTCAGGCGTTTTGTGATGCTGCCGACGGATGTAAATATCGTATCGAACGTCACAGAATCAGCGGAAAACCGGAGACGTGCTGTAGGATCTGTGGTAAATCGTTCCTGTTCAGGCTCACATGCGAGTAATAACAAGCCGGTCATCAGGACCAGATAGAAGATATTCTTTAATTTGACCGGCGCCGTGGGCTCCATTAATCGAGTGATCCCTCCTTCATTTTTTCCGCACTTTCAGCGAGCTTCAGCTGTTCTATAAAGTCGTCAATTTCTCCGTCCATTACCGCGGGCAGGTTATGCTGACTGTAATTGATCCTGTGATCCGTTACACGGCTTTGCGGATAATTGTATGTGCGGATTTTATCACTACGGTCTCCGCTGCCAACCATCGATCTTCTTTGTGCCCCGACTTCCTCATTATGGCGGGCAAGTTCAATTTCATAAAGGCGGGAACGCAATACCTTCAGGGCTTTTTCAAAGTTCTTAATCTGAGATTTCTGATCCTGGCAGGATACCACGAGACCTGTTGGAAGGTGGGTAAGCCGTACCGCCGAGTACGTGGTATTGACCGACTGCCCCCCCGGACCTGATGAACAGAACGTATCTTTTCGGATGTCATTCATATCTACCTCGACATCTACTTCGTCCATTTCCGGGAGAACCGCCACCGTTGCGGCGGAGGTATGAACCCGTCCCTGGGTTTCGGTCTGAGGTACACGCTGAACCCGGTGAACGCCGGATTCGAATTTTAATATGCCGTAAGCATTTTCGCCGGATACTGTACTTACAATTTCCTTATAACCGCCAGCAGAACCTTCGGTAAGGTCCAGTACTGATAGTTTCAGCCCTACCCTCTCACAGAATCGCTGATACATCCTAAACAGGTCGCCGGCAAAGATGGCAGCTTCGTCCCCTCCGGTCCCTGCCCTGATTTCAAGTATGGCGTCCTTATCATCATTCGGGTCCTTGGGAATAAGAAGTTGCTTCAGCTCTTCTTCCATTTTTTCTTTTTGCGGCTGAAGCTCATCCAGCTCCATTTTTGCCATTTCCCTGAATTCCTCGTCCTTTTCATTTTTTATGATGGATTTGGCATTATCAATATTGGAAAGTACTTCGCGGTATTCATCGTATTTTGATACGACTTTTTCCAGGTCTTTATATTCCTTACTCAGTTGCGAGTACTTCTTCATATCCTGCATGACGTCAGGTTGTACCAGCAGTTGCCCTACCTCTTCAAACCTATGTTTAAATTCTTCTAATTTGTCGATCATAATGAATCCGTTATTTAGCAAAAATAACAAATAGGGATGATTTTAAAGTTCGCTTGGTTATTTTCGCTTCATTATGCGTGTGAATATCTTTTTAATGCTGTTGAGTATGGCCCTGATCGCTTCCTGTGGCGGAAAACTGTCAGAAGAAGAACGAAAAGCATTGCGGGAGGAGATGGAGAATCGCGAAATTCGTCAGATCCGGGATGAGGATATTGTTAATCAGGCCCTTGAAATGGCCCGATCCATGAGATATGCTGAAGATGATTCTGTTCTTCAGGAGATCGGAGGGATAAAAACCGTATATAATTCACCACCTGAAGATGGGAAACTTGGAAAATTGTGGGAGGCGTATGAAGATGCTTTTGCCAGGGGCCTTGATCCGGGCGATAACATTCAGCGTGATTATCCGGACTGGTTGATCTATACCTACATTGTTGAAGGTGATTCCGGCATATTTCAAATGGAAGCTCTGCGGATACCGCGCAAAAGTGTAGTTCTATCCCTCGAGGCCAAGTAATTCTGCGTGACGGAAGCAATCGGTCGTATGATCATTGATAAGTCCGCAAGCCTGCATGTGTGCATAAATGATGGTTGATCCAACAAACTTGAATCCCCGTTTTTTAAGATCCTTGCTCAGTGCATCAGATTCTTTTGATGTCGCCGGACATTCGCCCTGGGTTTTCCAGTGATTATGGATGGTTGATCCGTTAACAAATCGCCATATGTAGGCATCGAATGACCCATACTCTTCCTGAACTTCCAGGAAGCGCTGTGCATTATTCACCGCCGACATTATTTTGAGCCGGTTTCGAATAATGGAAGGATCCTGAATTAAAGACTCGATTTTTTCCCCGGAAAATGTGGCCACGACCTGCGGGTCAAAGCCCTCAAAAGCTTTTCGGTAGCCTTCCCTCTTTTTAATGACGGTGGACCAGCTAAGTCCGGCCTGGGCGCCTTCAAGTACAAGGAATTCAAAATGTTTCAGGTCATCATGTACAGGCACACCCCATTCTTTATCGTGATATTCTACGTATTCGGGGAAGTGTCCTTCAGACCAGGGGCATCTTGTAATCATATGATGAAAGAGTATATCACATCTGAAGATAAGAAATTTATTGATGCGTGTTCGGTTTCCTGGTTAGGGCATTTTCCTGATTTTAACGGTTACCCCTTCCAGGTCCTTTAACAATGCAGCAAGTTCATTCGGGTCCGTAGAGCCGTAGTGATAGGGATATAGTATATCGGGTTTAAATCCCCTGGCAGCGTCTGCTACCATTTCGGGGGTCAT
>JBNKGL010000027.1:0-55155 GCA_050289805.1 Cyclobacteriaceae bacterium | reverse complement strand
ACTACTGACTACTGACTACAAAAAAAGCTGCCCTTTCGGAGGCAGCTTTTTTTATTCTCAGTTAAAAGATTCTTACTCAGCAGGGGCCGACGGCGTTATTCCCATATTTTTGAGCACGAGGTCTGATACATCATATTGTTCATCTGCATAGAGAACAACATCAATTCCTCCCACCTGACCATTCAGGACATAAGTGTATCCATTAGCAGTTGCCACAGCTTTGATGGCATCACCAATCTTCACATAAAGGGGCTGCATGAGATCACTGGTCTTCTTTTGAATTGTAGACTGTGCATCCTGCTGTAATTTCTGGATACGCTGCTCCAACTGTGCAAGTTCTGTTTCCTTCTCCTGACGGATCGCGTCAACCATCGTTGATGCTTGCTGCTGATATGCCTGTAATTTCTGCTGATATTCCTGATATTTTGCCTGCAATTGATTCTGAAGTTGCGTGTTTAAAGATTGCAATTCAGATTCAACTTGTTTCGTTTCTGGCATTTCAGAAAGAATGTAATCAACATCCGCATACCCGATTTTTACATTTTGTGCCTGAAGCGTTACTCCCGCCATCAGGAAACAAGTCATTAAGGCTAGTACAAATTTCTGTTTCATTTTATTAAAGTTAATCGTCAATTACTATTTTATGGTGTCTGATGGATCTCCCAATCCAAGTTCATCTAATACAAAGTCTGTATAATCATGTCGCGGGTCTGTATAAACCATTACAAGATCACGTGACTTATCAAACATTACTGCCAACTGCTGTTCTTTACTTACGCGTTCTATTGCGTCAAATATCGTATCCAACAACGGTTTCAGCAATTCCTGCTGTTTCAGAAAAAGCAGGCCTTCAAAACCAAACACTTTCGTCTGATATTCTTTGAGGGCAACCTCTTTCTCCTTGATTTCTTTCAGGCGTTCCTCCTTCATATCATCGGTAAGGAGAACTTCCTCCGCTTTCAGTTCAGCATACATCTCGTCAATCTCCTTTGACATGCCAATAATCTCTTCCTGCCATCCCAAAGAAAGCTTGTCTATTTCCGTCTGTACCTCTCGATACTCCGGCATTTGATTCATAATGTAGTTCGTATCTACATATCCGAATTTCTGCCCATATACAGGTACTATCGAAAATAATGCCAAAATGAAAAAGCATACGTTTTTCATGCTATCGAATTTGTTGTCCGATGGTAAACTGGAACAATGCTCCCTGGGTCTCTGTCCTGCCCGGAAGTACATCGAAGCCATATCCCCAGCTGATTCCGATCAATCCGAATGCCGGCATAAATATCCGTGCTCCGAGTCCAGCTGACCGATAAAGATCAAACGGATTAAATTTATTAAAAGTATTCCAGTTATTACCACCTTCGGCAAAAAGGAACCCATAAATCGTTGCCGCCTGTCCCGTTGTTACAGGATAACGCAATTCAACACCAAACTTATTGTATACCGTTCCTCCCTCAATGGTATTCTGGGTAAATTCAGATACTGCCAGACCATAATTCGGAGGAGTAATCACATTATTATCATATCCTCTCAGTCCAATGATATCTGTTCCCAGTAGGAAGTTATTTCCCGACAAACCATCACCACCAAGATAGAATCTTTCAAACGGACCCACTCCAACTGATTTGTTATATGAACCGATGAAACCGAAATGCATTTTTGTTTCCAGCACCAGCTTACCGATAACCGTCATATAAAATTTCGCGTCGAACATCCACTTGTGATATTCAATCCACTTATATCGTTCCGAATTTTCACGGTTCCTGATCTCTGCCGCATACTGCGTACGAAGGAACAGATCACCTGCATCGGGGTATTTAGCATCCACATCGCCATAGACATCTTCTATTTCAGTTGATGAAAGCTTCCAGAATTCGTCACTCTTAAACAAAGAGTACGGAGGCGTGAAGGATGCACTCAGGGAGATGGATGAACCGCTTTTTGGATACATCGGGTCATCAATACTGTTACGTGCCAGCGTAAAGTTCAGGGTAAAGCTGTTGGCAGGACCATCGGAGAATCCAAGCCCCCTTGTTCCATAATTTTCCAACGTATACTGAAGGTATGAAAGCGAGTTGGTAAGCTGGAAATAATTATCCGGCCACTGCAGTCGACGTCCCAGTCCGACCGTTATCCCTTTTACGCCCAGCCTGGCATTATATTGATTGAACGGAGGGAAAAACTCTCCACCAGCAGAATTATAATCCACCACGCGTGCGCGCTGAACTGAATAGTTAAGGCTCAACGTGAATGAATTTGGTTTTCTTCCACCCAGCCACGGTTCCGTGAATGAGAATGAATAGTTCTGGAACTGTCGCCCGTTGGCCTGCGCGCGAATGGCAAGACGCTGCCCGTCACCTACAGGAATAGGGGTAAACTTACCCTTCATCATATTCCGAAGGGAGAAGTTGTTCAGCACCAGGCCAAGTGTTCCGATAAAACCAAACTGCGCACCAAATCCTCCCGAAAGCTCAATCTGATCACTTGATCTTTCCACAAGGTTCCACTCAATATCAACGGTACCATCGGCAGGGTTCGGGATTGGGTTCGGACTGATCTGTTCAGGATCAAAATATCCCAGGCTCGCAAGTGTCTGATTTGTACGAATAATATCGTACCTGCTGAATTTACGCCCCGGCACTGTGTAAAGCTCCCGGCGGATCACATGATCACGGGTACGATCGTTTCCTTTAATGATCACATCCTTGATTGTGGCCTGTTCGCCCTCACTGATACGCATCTCGATGTCAATACTGTCCCCTTCCACTGCCACTTCAGTCGGGTTTATACTGAAGAAAAGATATCCGTTATCATAATACAAACCTGAGATATCCGGCCCTTTCGGGTTGAATGTCAGCTTTCGGTCGATCATCTCACGGTTGTAGATGTCGCCTTTATTGATACCCAGTACAGCATCAAGTGCTGCATCGGTATAGATGTAATTACCAGTCCAGATGATATTCCTGAAATAGTAGCGGTTGCCCTCTTCGACCTTCAGGACAACGTTTACTGTATTATCATCTACAGCGTATACGGAGTCTGCCACAATCTGGGCATCACGAAAACCGCGGGAATTATAGTAATCGATTACAGCCCGTTTATCATCTTCAAAATCAGATTTAATAAACTTGGATGATCTGAAGAAATTGAGTTTGATATTGTCGTTGATAAATGCCTTCAGGTCGCTTCCGGTTACATCATAGGATGAGTCAACAAATTCAACCATTTTTTTAGGTGAAGCCCCGGCAACAGTCTCTGCCGCCCGTTTAAAAATAGAAACCCTGGCCTTTTCATGGGTTGATTTCATTTTTGACTTCAGCTTTGCATCATCAATTTCGGTATTCCCGACAAAGTCAATCTTATTGATCCTGACCTTTGATTTGGTATCGATAACAATGCGAAGCTTTATCCCGTCGGTATTGATCGTATCCTCTTCCTGAATAACATTCACATCTGTATTGAGGAATCCCTTACCTACAAAATAATTCCTTACGGTCATTTCTGTATTTCGGATCACCGCATCTGAAATGATTTTCCCCCTGATAAGATTCAGATCTTCCCGCAGGTCGGATTCCTTGGAGGGCTTAATGCCTTCAAATGTAAACCCAGTAAGACGCGGGCGTTCATTTAAAACAAGGGTAAGAAAAATATTCTCACCTTCAATTTTGTCAATCCGCAGCGACGCATCACCAATTAGGCCATAAGTCCACAACTTACGAATAGCATTACTGGCCTTATCACCGGGAATTTTAATTTTATCACCGACTTTCAGACCGGTTAGTGAGATCAATGCATTTTTATCCAGAACACGCAGACCCTCTACCTCAATGCCGGCAATGGTATATTCCTGTGGCCTGGCATAATTTGCCACAGAATTATCCTGCCGGGCAGCGGGTTCCTGATTATTCCGCTGTCTTCTGATCTGCGACTCCGCTTCTGTTACCAGCAGGCTTATCAATATCACTAAAAATATCTTTCTCATCAATCAGGGTTTCACTTGTTCACTAATCCTTCCAAATCTTCGTTCTCGTTTTTGATACGCCAAGATTGCTTCATAAAGATCATTTCTTCGAAAGTCGGGCCATAAAGTATCTGTAATGTAAAGTTCTGAGTACGCTATTTGCCAAAGTAAAAAATTACTTACGCGCATTTCACCACTGGTGCGAATAAGCAATTCCGGATCAGGTATTCCGCTGGTCGTCAGATAACTTGAAAACATTTCAGCATTTATATCATCAATTTTCAATTCTCCTTGTTGCACGTCACGGGCAATATTTCTCGCTGCTGTGGTAATCTCCCAGCGACCACTATAGCTTAAGGCTAATACGAGCACCAGGCCAGTATTGTTTCGGGTCATTTCCATAGCCTCGTGCAACTCATTCTGGCAGCGAGATGGCAACGTTTCAGTTTCACCAATGGTTGTAAGCCGAACATTATTATCCTGTAACGTGGATATTTCCTTCTTTAAGGTCGAAACCAATAATTGCATAAGACCATTGACCTCATGCTTTGGCCTGCTCCAGTTTTCCGTGGAAAAAGCATAAAGAGTAAGATACGAAATACCCAGCTCCGCACATCCTTCCGTTACCTCACGTACGGCGGTCACAGCATTCTGATGCCCAAAAATACGGGCAGCGCCCTTTTTCTTGGCCCATCGACCGTTCCCATCCATTATGACAGCAATATGCTTTGGAAGGTTGGAACTTGATATAGTATCTTTCAGATTTCCCACAAGGGTGCAAAATTAACCGGATTTAATGAAATTACCTGATATCGGAGGGTGTTTTTACTTTCTGCGATATCTTTTCTGATATGGACTAACAGGACAGGGAATCGAATAGAAGGAATATGTAATGGAAAATCCACCATAATAATAGAGATCATTATCGTTTTTATTTCCGTATTGATAGTCTTTTGTTACCCCGTCACCACCTGAAACATTGTCCAGGTAATCAAAAAAAGTTTTTCGGGCACCCAGCTCAAAACCGATATACCACTTAGGGTTGAGAATATATTTTATACCTGCGCCAAAAGGTATGGCCGGCTGAATGTTGCTGTAATCCTCAGGCTTATCTTCATTGCCTGAAATGCCAAAAATTGCAAGGCCTCCAAAAAAATATGGTGTCCAGCGAATAGGGTAATTCTCCTGCCGCCACTTCAAAAAGTGATATTCAAACACTCCGGAGGCTTCAAAAACAAAGATATCAAAGGAGGCGTCCCTTCTTTCCGCAAACGGATCGATCGGGTAATATTCATCCCAGCCTACCATTTGTCCCGCGGTAAGGGCCGCACGAAAGCTTACGGCCTCATTTATATTATATCGCACGAATCCTGTCGCCGCAGGCCTGGTCGTCTTCAGGTGCAATCCCCGTTCAAGATCTCCGATATAGTTAAACCCTCCGATTCCCAGACCAATCTCATAACCCTGTGCACGCAGAGAGGTGCCCAGAACAATAAAAATCAGGGTCAGCGCCAGGGCGCTGCATTTAATGACTGACTTATAATGCATATTATCTGAATTTGGCCCGGAGGAATTTACCTCCTACCACAAATGATAGTTTCAATGAAGTAACGACGTAAATATCGTTTTCATTATCATTTCCCCTCAAATTATCCGGAAATTCGCTTCCATAACCATCAATTACCTGGTAGGTATTTCCATCACGGCCTGTAATGGTAGAGACTCTGCCGGAAAGAAAAGATTGAAATGCCTCATTATTTCTACTGTCGCCAGACAAAGCTTCCGTAGCTTCAAGGCTTCTATCATGCAAATACCTGGCAAGATCTGAGTCGAAAACACCCGGATCAACATAATTCCCGCTTACATCATCGATGTAATCAAAAAATAGGTAACGCACCCCGGTTTCAAAGGTGATATCCATTACCTGGTTCAGGCGGTATCGGATTCCAATACCAACCGGAATCGAAAACTGCCATTTCTTATAGGGTTCAATGCCATGATTCACATCAGATTCGAGCAAATTAGCATATTGCCCTTCGGTTCCGATCTCCTGCAGGTCCACCCATTCACCAGCTTCTGCAAGGCCACTGTTTTCCCCCACATAAGCCTGGGGATTATGGTGAATCACCGCAACGCCTGCATAAATGAACGGGGTGAACTGAACACGGCTGATATACGTATTTTCGTTCTTGAAGAGGTCGAACATACCGACGACGCTAAGTTCCTTTATCCGGTTCCTGAATTGTAAATTTCTGGCATACCGAAAAATCGCGTCAGAATCATTCGGATCTGCTGCTTCAAAATCATTTCCACGAATTCCCCCGTAGTTGAATGAGGTCCGCAGTGTATAACGCGGGCCAAATCTATGCCCCCAAAACAGGCCAGCACCGGGTTGAATCTGAGAAAAATCTGTACTGAAGATATTCGCGGATGGAGAAAGATCCCCAAAATAATTCATACCATTTACTGAGAGACCTATGTAATTGTATCGGCGTTCCTTGCCAAATCCCTTCTTTCTCCCCTTATAACTGGAAATCTGCCGACGGTTCTTTTTTATCTGCCGACGATTCAATTGGGAATAACCCTCATGGCTGATTCCAGCCAACAGGAAAAATGAAAGGATGAAAACGCTTAACTTTCTCATTTAAACATCATTATAAGTCAACCTGATATGACACATTTAGTAAAAGTATAATATAAAATGATAAAGTAAAAAATTAATTTCTGGCGTCCAGACCCCAATTTAATTTCTGACGTAAGGTTCTGAAATAACTATATCCGTCAATTTTTACAAGCTTTGCACGGAAATCCTCCTTCCGTATCACCAATTTTATACTATCATCCACGGTCTCATACCTGGAATCAAGAGAAACTAAAAAATGCTTGCTTCTTCCTTCAATGGTAAAGGATAATTCGGCTTCATCCGGCACGACCATTGGTCTTACGGTAAGATTATGGGGGCTTACAGGCGTAATTACAAAATTATGCGACCCCGGTATTACGACAGGACCTCCACAACTGATGGAATAACCCGTAGACCCTGTAGGCGTACTGATGATAATACCGTCGGCCCAGTAAGAATTCAAAAATTCGCCATCAAGGTAGGCATGCACAGTGATCATGCTTGAGGTATCCTTTTTAAGGATTGCAACATCATTCAGCGCGAAATTCAGTCCGTTAAACAGTTTTTCAGAGGATTCGAGGTGCAGAAGCGTGCGCATGTCAAAACCATATTCCCCATCCCGGATCTTTTCAACTGCCTCATCAAACTCTTCACGCGCCGTAGTTGCAAGAAAGCCAAGACGGCCCGTATTTATACCCAGAATCGGGGTCTCCCTTTCCCCTACGTGTGTCACAGCTTCCAGCAATGTGCCATCTCCGCCAATGGAAAATACCATTTCCACACCATCCAACGTGTCTCCGTGGGCATAGGATGTACCTGAATAATATTGAATTGAATTCTGATGTAAATCGTTAATGAACTGATCAGAAATAACAAAATCCCATTCCAGCTGATTCAACCGATCAAAAACATGTTGAATAAATCCGGAAATCTCCGAACCGAATTCTTTTCCGTGAATTGCGATTTTCATTTATTCCTGATTAAATATCCAGATATCTCAGTAACATATCGAGGCGATCTTTTTCCTCATCCTGAATATTCGTCTCCTGGAACCTCGCTATAATTTTATAACCAAACCGTTCGAACGTAGCTACTATATGGTTGAGTTCGAGGCGATTTATTTTTACTGTAACTTTTAGCTTATTCGGGTCAAGCTCATCAATCTTGACACTGCTGCTTAAGATTTTGGCATTATTTTCCTCTACCAGCCGGCTTATCTGAGACAGACTGTAATCAATCTGATTTACCGATAGCACTACGATTCCTCCCGGCAATTGCACCGCGGCACTTTGCGCGAAGGCCGTAATGGTATCCTGAACAGTTATTGCACCTACGTAATTCTCTTCTTCATCAATCACCCCGACCGTCTGCACATGATATTCGGAAGCAAGTTTGAGGACTTCATAAAAATGGGACCCACTCTTAACGATACATTTCTGGCCAATCAGCTCAAAATCCCCTACTTTTTTTTCAATATCATTTTCCTCCAGGATCAATTCTTCCGACAGCAGCCCGATAAATTTACCCTCGTTGATCACAGGCAGCTGATTGCATCGCAATTCCTCCATCCAGATAATCGCCTTATGTGCATCATCCGTTATTTTCAATGGTGGAATCATATGATTTATCAGCTCTTCGGCAGTCATGATGTCTCGTTCAGGTATGCATCTAAAATCCTGTTGAATTCTTCGGGCTGTTCCATCATGGGTGCATGGCAGCACTTATCTATGAAATGCAGTTCGGAATTGGGAATCAGGCGGTTGAATTCATGGGCAACCATCGGAGGGGTAATGGTATCGTTAAGACCCCAAACCAATAGTGTTGGCTGCTTGATCCGGTAGAGTTCGTTAGATAAATTATTTCGCTGCGCCGATTTTGCGATCGCTACGATGCGCATGCACTTGGGAATGCTTTTTAAGGTATCAAATACCTCATCCACAAGTTCATCTGTCGCCACAGCCGGATCATAAAATGTATAGCCCACACGTTCCTTCACATATTCATAGCTCCCCCGTTTCGGAAAGGATCCACCCATTGAGTTTTCAAAAAGACCGGAACTTCCGGTTAGTACAATGCGCTTCACTTTCTCCGGATTATCAAGAGTGTATAATAAACCCACATGACCGCCCAGGGAATTCCCGATCAGGGTCATTTCATTTAAGTTCATTTCATCCACAAAATCGCGTAAAAAAACAGCCAGCCCTTCAAGGCCCGCCTGGCGGATTGGAATATTATAAATGGGGAGCATCGGAATGATGACCCGGTAGTTCTGACTGAAATGATTCACGACACCCTGCCAGTTGCTCAACGCACCGAACAGTCCATGGAGAAGAACAAGATTCTCACCCTCTCCTTCATCAATGTATTTAAAGTCTTTTCTTTCTTTTAGTTGTAACGTCATTTTTTACGTCTTGCACCCTGTGCAAAGTAAACAAAAAAGAATAATTATACGGTCATCGAGTAACATTCTACCCAATTTTGCAGCATTTGAATGCCAAAATCTGTAAGTATCGCTTCCGGATGGAATTGAACACCGTGAATCATTAATTCATTGTGCCTCAGCGCCATTATTTCATCGTTTGCCGCCCTGGCGGTAACTACCAGATCAGTGGGCAGGCGATCCAGAATAAGGGAATTATACCGAACCACAGAAAATTCAGCCGGAAGCCCACGAAACAATATATCTGAATTATCCACTTTTATCCTGCAGACCTTACCGTGCATGGGTTTTTCTGCCCTGATGAGATCAGCACCAAAGTATTCACCAATGGCCTGATGGCCGAGGCAAATTCCAAGGACTGGCACCCTACCGGCAAAATGATCCAGGATCTGCATCAAATGGCCCGCCTTGCGCGGGATTTCCGGACCCGGACTGATGACCAGGGATTCATAATCTCCGTTGATGATCTTATTGAAATCCTCATCATTTCTGAATACCCGGCATTCTCTACCCAGCTGACCAAAATAGTCCACAAGGTTATAGGTAAAGGAATCATAATTATCCAGCAACAGGATCATATGCCGATTTCAGACCGAACGGATTCAAACAGGTCATTCGCGAAAGGGATCACAACGGCAATCCAGGACATCAATTCTTCGCTCATTGGCCTGAGGTAGGGATATAAGTAAGATCCGTCTGTCCAGTTATCGGGCAAAGAAAGCCCGAAGGTATCAAGGATCCACAATACTACGCTAACGCCCAACGCCCATTTAAAAAGCGCAAGTATGGCACCGGCAAGCTTGTCCACCACCCCTAACGGAGTAGCGTGTACAATTCCCTTCAATAATTTTCCCACCCATTTTGTAAGGATCAGGACAACGATAAAAATTCCAACAAAGGATATCAAAGGAAGCCAGGCGCCTTCCAGGTTAAAGTTATCACGCAACAGTTCAATACCCACATGAAGCAACTTGAATGCTGCCAGCAACCCTATCACAAAGGCCAGAATACTGAATAACTCATATAAAAATCCTTCCCGAAAACCTCCGAAGGCCCCTACCACCAGTGGCACCACCAGGATAATATCAAGGACCGACATCAGAGACTGGAGAGTTTTTGTTTTACGAGGTCTGCAATCGCTTTACCATCGGCCTTTCCGGCAAGCTGTTTTGATGCCATTCCCATCACTTTCCCCATATCTTTCGGTCCGGAAGCCCCTGTTGCGGAAATAATACTATCGACAGCCGTACTTAATTCCTCAGCACTCATCTGTTTGGGCAGGTACCTGGATATTACTTCATATTCAAATTCTTCCTTTTCCGCCAGTTCAGGGCGGTTTTCCTTGGCATAGATATCTGCAGATTCCCTTCGCTGCTTGGCAGCTTTCGTAAGTAGTTTAAGCTCAGCATCCTCTGAAAGAACCCCACCGGACCCTTTTTCGGTTTCTGCCAGCAAAATCATAGATTTTATACTCCGCAATGCGGTGAGCTCGTCCTTTTTTTTCTGCCGCATGGCATCCTTAATATCGTGATCTATCTGTTCCTTTAATGTCATCTTACGCTGTTTTTAGTACCTTTACCATGTAATTTATCAACATGGTCCGACTTAGTGTAAATATCAATAAAATCGCAACGCTTCGCAATGCGCGGGGGGGAAATAACCCGAACGTGGTAAATGTGGCTATGGATTGTGAACGCTTTGGCGCTGAAGGAATCACAGTACACCCAAGACCTGACGAACGCCACATCCGCTACCAGGATGTAATTGATCTCGCATCGGTTGTAACCACTGAATTTAATATTGAGGGATATCCCGATGAGCGTTTCATGCAGCTGGTTAAAAAAGTAAAGCCTCATCAGGCTACCCTTGTTCCTGATCCACCTGATGTAATTACCTCCAATGCGGGATGGGATACAAAGACCAATGCCTCCATGCTATCCGACATCATTGCAGAACTAAAGAGTGAAGGTATCCGAACATCAATTTTTCTCGACCCGGACGAATCGATGGTGTCTTCAGCGGCAGAGACCGGGACCGACCGCATTGAACTATATACTGAAGCTTATGCCCGACATTACGATGTTAACAGGGAAAAAGCCATTGAACCCTACATTCGAACGGCTGACGCAGCCCATAGTGCAGGATTATCCATCAATGCCGGACATGACCTGGACCTGGAAAACCTTTCTTTCTTTACACAGGGGATTCCCTACCTCAGCGAAGTGAGTATTGGTCATGCGCTCATCTGCGATGCCCTTTATTTTGGCCTGGAAAATACGATACAGCTATATTTACGTGCCTGCGGTCACTATAAATAGAATATCAGGAAGGGTCTCTTCCATTTTTATCCTCGCTTACACTTCCAAGACCTGAAACATCAGATTTTACATTCTCTGGATTTCCGCGATAGCTCACGCCCCCGATCCCGCTTACGCTGGCATTCAGCTCTCCGGTAACGTACACACTTGCACCACCCACACCACTGATCGATACCCGGCAATTTTTGCTGATCAGGTCTTCGCCGTCATATCCGCCGGCTCCGCTCATCGAAATCGACTGTTCCTCCACATTCCCGGACAGCTGAACTGCTCCCGCACCGGATATATCAAGATCCAGTTTGCCGAGGTCTACCCGCATGTCCACTTCGCCCGCACCCGACATTGAAATCCTGAGGTAATTCCCTTCAAAGGTTTCGTTCGCGCGCAATGAAGCAGCCCCTGTTACATCAATATGGTCTATTGACTGATAATTAATCGTAATTTCGGAACCATCTGAAGGTCTTAATTTCCTATCGGAACTGATCTTTAGTAGTCTGCCGATCGTTTCAACCGTAATGTGGCTCATCAGGTTTTCATCGGTAGAAATGATAACCCCGGGGTTATCGGCTTGCTGCAGCGTTACCTTGAAATTTCCCTGTAGTTCGATCTCATTAAAATCATCGGTTTCCCGTGTCTCGGTGATGATTTGACCGTTGCCGCGCTCACCCAAATCAAGGTTGCAGGCACTTAGCCATACCAGCATAGTTAAACTGGCTATAGCCGTGATACGTGATAAATAGTTCATTTTGATTAATGTTGGTTGTTGTTACATTACTAATATAATCAATCGGCGCAAGTATATTGGTAAAGTGTAGTAGTTCTGCTATTTTTGGCGACTTAAAAAGCAGCCGTTTTTATGCAAAGAGATAAAGTAGTATTCGACCTGATCGAACAGGAAAAGGAAAGACAAGTATCCGGTATTGAATTAATCGCTTCGGAGAATTTCACTTCACCGCAGGTAATGGAGGCAATGGGCAGTGTGCTAACAAACAAATATGCGGAAGGATTACCCGGAAAGCGCTATTATGGCGGATGTGAGGTCGTGGACCAGGTGGAGGAACTTGCCATAGAACGGGTTAAAGAACTTTTCGGCGCATCGTGGGCAAACGTACAACCCCACAGCGGCGCACAGGCAAATGCGGCGGTAATGCTTGCCGTATTAAACAAAGGTGATAAGATCCTGGGATTTGATCTGTCACATGGCGGACATCTGACCCATGGTTCACCGGTTAATTTTTCAGGCAAGCTCTACGAGCCGATATTCTACGGCGTGGAAAAAGACAGCGGCCTGATCGATTTTGATGCGGTAATTGCAACCGCAAAACGCGAAAAGCCAAAACTTATCATTTGTGGCGCATCGGCCTACAGCAGGGATTGGGACTATAAAAAACTGAGGGAAGCTGCGGATGCCGTGGGCGCATTACTGCTCGCTGATATTTCCCACCCTTCCGGGCTGATTGCACGGGGGCTGTTAAATGACCCGCTAGAATACTGTCATATCGTGACCAGCACTACGCATAAGACACTTCGTGGTCCACGTGGAGGAATGATTCTCGTAGGAGAAGACATTGATAATCCATGGGGCCTGAAAACCCCAAAAGGTCAGTTAAGAAAATTATCAGCGTTACTTGATTCAGGAGTATTCCCCGGCACGCAGGGTGGACCGCTGGAACATGTGATCGCTGCCAAGGCAGTCGCATTTGGGGAGGCGCTCTCGGATGACTACCTTCACTATGTTGTTCAGGTTGTGAAAAACGCAAAAGCAATGGCAGACGCATTTATCAAACGGGGCTACAGTGTTATCTCCGGAGGTACCGATAATCACATGATGCTCATTGATCTTCGATCTAAAGGGATTACCGGTAAGATCGCTGAACAGAGCCTGGGACAGGCACATATCACCATCAACAAAAATATGGTTCCATTTGATACGGAAAGCCCGTTTGTAACTTCCGGTATGCGTGTAGGAACTGCGGCTATTACAACCAGGGGCATGAAAGAAGCGGATATGGAAAAGGTGGTAGAACTAATCGACCGTGTTCTGGCAAATCCGACCGATGAATCCGGGCTTAAAGCAGTGAGTGAAGAGGTTAACCAATGGATGCACGAATTTCCTCTATATCAATAAACAGTGACAAAAGCACTTGACCAGCCTCAAGAGGAGAAAGAAATGTCCTTTCTCGACCACCTGGAAGAACTAAGGTGGCATTTAATCCGTGCGCTCATCGCGGTCATGGTCATTTCCATTGTAGTTTTCATGGCGAAGGACTTTGTGTGGGATACCGTAATCTTTGGTCCGGCACAAAGCAATTTTATTACCTGGCGGATGTTATGCAAGGTTGGTGACCTTATTAATTCCAAGGCGCTTTGTATAGATGACATTCCTTTTATGATCCAGAGCAGGAAGATGACAGGACAGTTTACGATGCACATTACATCATCTTTTGTGATTGGAATCATTGTATCCTTTCCCTATGTTTTCTGGGAAATCTGGAGGTTCATCAGCCCTGGCCTGTACTCCCAGGAAAGACAATTATCACGAGGAGCCGTATTCTTTGTGACGCTGCTTTTCATGATGGGTGTGTCTTTCGGGTACTTCGTCATGGCCCCCCTTGCAGTGAATTTCCTGGCGAATTACCAGGTGAGTTCACTCGTTCAGAACGAATTTGATATTACTTCCTATGTTTCCACCATAAGCATGCTTGTTCTTGGAAGCGGGATTTTATTTCAGTTACCGATTGTTGTATATTTCCTGACGAAGGTTGGTCTGGTCAATCCACAGCTAATGCGGGCCTACAGAAAACACGCTATTGTGGTGATTCTAATTTTAGGCGCATTGCTAACTCCTCCGGACCCGCTCAGCCAGGTATTGATTGCAATCCCGTTGTTCGGGCTGTATCAGTTCAGCATTTTCATTTCCGGGCGTGTAATCAAACGGCAGGCCCGTGAATTAAAGGAAGAAATGAAAGAAGAAGAAAACCAATCATGATGACGTTAGCAATTGGTGGCGATCACGCCGGTTATGAATACAAAAAAGCCATTATTGAATACCTTAATGAAAAAGGCATTCAGACAAAAGACTATGGCACCTTTTCGGCCGAATCTACAGATTATCCGGATTTTGCCCATCCCGTTGCCCTGGCGGTTCAGCATAAGGAATTTCCGTTGGGTATACTTATATGCGGGAGCGGCAACGGCGTTTGTATGACCGCGAACAAGCATCAGGATATAAGGGCTGCACTTTGCTGGAATGTAGAGCTCAGTGAACTGGCCAGAAAGCATAATAATGCCAATATTCTTTGCCTTCCCGCCAGGTTTATTTCCATTTACCTTGCGAAGAAAATCGTTGATTCATTCCTGCTGACCAATTTTGAAGGCGGCCGCCACGAAAGAAGGGTTGATAAAATCAGCTGCTGAAGTCTTATTGACGAATATAAAGCACTCCGTCACTGGACTTGTAAACGTTAAATGCGGGTATTTTTGAAATGAGATCGGGCATCATTCGTTCCTGATCAATAATTAATTGAGGCATATCCATTGAAAATCCACGCCCGATGATACTCAGATTATCATAATACCCAAGCTCGCTAAACACTTTACGGGAAAGTGACCATTCCAGGAATGGAGTTGCCGGCCGCGCATTCAGATATGGCGCCATATCCGGGCCAAGAACAAGGATCTTTTTATCTGCAATTTCGGTGCTGTAATCTGATGGTGAAACAACATAATTGCTAGAGTCTACCAGGTTCTGGGTAAAGAAAAATCCGAAAAATGTTCCCAGGTTGAAGAAAACCGGAGAAATCAGGAAAATAATAAATACTATTTCGGCAAGCCACTTTCTTTTGATATTCAGAAAATACTGGCTGATGTAATAGGAAACGGGAGGAACGAAAATGATCAGGTTAGCAGGAACCACAACGCGAACCAGGAAAATATATATGATTCCAAAGCCTGTCCACAGTAGCATAAATTGTGAAAGGTTTGCCTGGAAAACTGTAAAACGACCCCTCTGAACCACCGCGATCAATCCCAGCCCAAAGAATAAAAGGGGAACAGAAAAAACAATCAGCAAAGAGGTCCAGGAAAAATATGAAGCCCCGCCTATCCCCAGTGTAGGATAGACATATTGCAAAACAAAATCATTCAGTCTTCCTGTCACCATGAAAACAGAAGCGGCGAGCCCAATCGGCAGAAAAAATCCGTAGACCATCAGGAGGTATCTTCTTAAGACGGTTCCGCTGAAGAAAATAAATGCAAGGATAATGAACGGAAGAAATATTATATATGGCAGGTAAAACAAGGAAGCGACACCTATATGTATGCCGATGTTGAGGATCATCTCATCTCGCTTGGCTTTAAATTCAAGGTGGCTCAACACATTGTTCAGTGCGAGCAAAATAAACGTAAGACCCAGAATGGAAGGTGACAGTGAATACTGATCAAAAAACCAGGACATTAGTAACGCATAGATCAGGCCCGGTACATACGTATTTTCATCAAAGGCCTTGTTGATCAGCAGAATTTTGTTAAAAATGAAGCTTTGAAAAAAGACAATCAGCAATGAAATTATTTGAAGCGCCAGCTGTGACCGCCCGAAGATAAAATCTGTGACCCCATAGAAAACTGCTGAAAATGGCCCCATACGTGTCCATATCTCATCATACAAGCGATTACCCTCACTTAATTTTTCACCAACGAGAAGATAATCCAATTCAGGGTAAGTTAGGGTATTATCCGCCAGCAGGATTGGCAGGCGAATGATCAGAAGCACGAGAAATACAACTATGAGACGATAAGGATCGTTTATTCGGAAAAACCTGAGCAATTCTTTATCTTTTTAATTCTTCTGTGCGGGAAAGATACAAATGTATTTTGAATTGGTTCCCCGACTATTTAACTCACGGAAGCAAAATTAAAGTAAATAATAGGATATTTGCAGAGATGAACGAGAGTAAAAGGCAACAGAAATTTTCAAAATTGATCCAAAAAGATCTTAGTGAAATTTTTCACAAGGATAAACACGGCATTTTTGGATCTTCACTGATCACCATAGCGGCGGTAAAAATGACTCCGGACCTTAGTCTGGCAAGGGTCTACCTGAGCATGTTTCTTGATAAGAAGGAAGAAATGCTGCAAAAGATCAATGCCCACAAAAGTGAGATCCGCAGAGACCTGGGAAACCGGATTGCCAAACAGGTGCGTATTGTGCCAGACCTCGAATTCTATATCGATGAGGTTGAGGAAAGAGCTGCAAGAATCGACAAGATCATTTCTGAACTTAACATTCCACCTGCAGAAGAATCCGACGATTGAACCTCCCTCTTTTCATAGCGCGTAAATATTTCCTTTCGAAGAGGAAAAGGAATTTCATCAATATCATTTCAGGTATCTCAATGCTCATCGTAGCAGTATGTACCGCAGCGCTCATCATTGTGCTTTCTGTATTCAATGGTTTGGAAGATCTTTTAAGGTCGCTCTACAATACCTTTGATCCGCAGATCAAGGTTGAAGCAACGATGGGTAAGTCATTTCACTACACCCCTTCGCTTGCAGACTCCATTCACAGCATTGAAGGTATTGATATCGTTACAGAGGTAATTGAAGACTACGCATATGTAAAATATCGTGATGCGGATATGGTTGTTACGATCAAGGGAGTGAGTGACAATTTCCTGGAACAGAAGAGAATAGATTCGGCGATTGTCATGGGAACATTGCGGTTTCATGACGGACCCGTAAATTATGCGATCATTGGGCGTGGCGTGAGAATGGCGCTCTCAATCAATCCCGGCTCAGACATATATCCCCTCCAGGTGCATTATATCAAGGATGTGAAGGCCTCCTCCCTGGATCCGAGCAATCTCTACAGCCGGAAAAATATCCTTGCCGGAAGTGTTTTTGCCATTGAGAAGAATTACGATGATAATTATGTTTTTGTGCCGCTGGATTTTGCGCGTGAATTACTGGATTACGAAGACCGGCGAACGTCACTTGAAATAAAAGTAAAGGAAGGTGCCGCGATCGATGATGTAAAGGATCAATTGAGTTCTTTACTGGGCAACAGGTTCAGCGTTCAAAACAATGAAGAGCAACATCAGGATTTATATAAACTACTGAATCTGGAAAAGGTATTTGTCTTCATCGCGTTCTCGTTTATTCTTGGCGTAGGTTCCATCAATATTTTCTTTGCACTTTCGATGCTCGCTATTGACAAAAAGAAAGACATTTCGGTTTTGTATGCCATGGGGGCAAATGACCGCCTCATCAGGCGCATTTTCATCCTGGAAGGAGTGATCATCAGCCTGGGCGGCGCGCTCATAGGAATGCTGGCAGGAGCCGGAATCTGCTGGCTTCAGCAAAATTACGGAATCGTTTCCATGGGAATGGAAACATCGGTACTGGAGAACTACCCTGTAAAGATGAAGGCGATTGACTTTCTCTATACAAGTGCCGCCCTGATCGGAATTACTTTTTTGATCTCATACCGGCCTGCAATTATTGCCACACGATACCAGACCAGCGAACATCTTTAGAGCTTCATCGCCCGATGTTGCGGTTCTGAGATAAAAGTCAGCAAATATTCGTCGTTTGCCCCATGGATTTTTGTTCATTTTGGTTAATTTGCCCTTTCGTTTTCTAATTAATACATGAAGGTTTCAGCTTCACAGCCCTTTCAAATAATATATTCCCTGTACCAGCACGAGTACCTCGGCTACTTGTTCGAATCGTTTGTGGTTCATCTGGATGAGAGCGGAAAACTAACGCTTCAACATCAGAATATTTCATCAAAAAATGCCAAGGAATTTGCGCATGGACTTGATGAAACTGATTTTATGCTCATCGACCTGATGGATGCGATGCAACAGGAATCGGTCATCAAGCATTTCAATAAGCGCAGCATCAAGCCTGAAGACTTTTTCCTGAAAGTTTACGATTCGCAGAAAGGCAATGAAACACTTCAAAAGGAAATAGAACAATACCTGGAACGAAGGAGGGCCAGGATTTTGGAAAACCTTCATGGGAAGCGCGTTTTTGAAATGGGCAATGACGGTGAACCGGCTTGGAAAGAAATTGAGGTCCAGGAAACCAAGGCTACCATACTTTTTCATTTCAGACGAAATGAGGAAAACACACATTATTTCCCCACCATAAAACACAATGGCGAGAAGCTCGATTTTCAATATAAATCGGCCTATATCGTGTGTAAAAATCCGGCATGGATGGTGTTGGGGGGTAAATTATACAGCTTTGAAAAGGATGTTGACGGCAAGAAAATTCTGCCTTTCCTGAATAAGCGTTTCATCGTGATCCCCAAAAATGTTGAGGAAGCCTATTACAACAAATTTGTTGCGCCGCTAATTGCCTCTTTCGACGTTTATGCCAAGGGATTCGATATCAATACCGAACGGTATACACCAAAACCAATCATTACGCTGTCTGAGCTGGCATCAAATAAGGCAGCCCTCTCACTGTTTGAACAAAATGGTACCGGCAATGGCAATGCAACCGACGAGGAGAAAATCCTGATAGAGCTGATGTTTCAGTATGGGCCTTTCAAGTTCAAGGCAGATAATATTGGAAAAGTGAGTGTAACGGTGGAGAAAAAGAATGAGTCCTATGTATTCCACCGGGTTCAGCGCAGGCTTACTTCCGAAAAAGGATACCTGGATATTCTGAAAAGCACAGGCATCCACCTGAAGAATTCAAAAGCCATTTTTTCCAAATCACAGGCTTTTGGATGGCTCGACCAGCACAGGGAGTTGCTGGAATCGAATGAATTCGGCATCAATCAAAAATCATTAAATGGAAAGCGTTACTTCATTGGCGAATATAAAATTGACATTGAAGTACGCGAAAATATTGACTGGTTCGATATTAATGCCATCATCCGTTTCGGGGAATATGAAATCCCGTTCCAGAAGATCAGAAAACTGATCCTGCGCAAAAAACTCGAATTTGAATTGCCCAATGGGGAAATAGCGGTTATTCCTGATAACTGGATAACACAATATGGCGATCTGTTCGCATTTTCAGATGAAGAAAAGGACGGATCCACCACACTTAAAAAGCATCACCTGTCGTTGGTTCAGGATCTCAAAGACGGCAATATGGCCCAGGTTCAGATCAGCCGAAAACTGGAAGGTCTCCGTGAATTTGAAAAAATCGATGAAGCGACACTACCGGTCAAATTCAAGGGATCGCTCAGGCCATATCAAAAAGCCGGCTATAACTGGCTAAGGTTTTTGAACGAATTCCATTTTGGAGGATGTCTTGCCGATGATATGGGCCTTGGTAAAACCGTGCAAACCCTGGCATTTCTTCAGTCGATGAAAGAATCAGGCCAGGAAGGAACTTCATTATTGATCATGCCCACTTCCCTTGTTTACAACTGGCAAAATGAAGCGCGTAAATTTACACCCGGTCTGAAGGTTTTCGTCTATACAGGCACAAACCGGATGAAGGATCCCACGAAATTCAGCAAATACGATATTGTTCTCACCAGCTATGGTATTGTGCGGCTTGACATCGATATCCTCGAAAAGTTCTATTTTAATTATGTGATTCTCGATGAATCCCAAGCCATTAAAAATCCCGGTTCAAATATTGCGAAGGCAGTAGGTCACCTGAAGTCAAGAAGCCGTCTGATCCTCACGGGTACACCGCTTGAAAATAGTACCATGGACCTGTGGTCCCAGATGAATTTCATAAATCCGGGATTGCTGGGTGCCCAGTCCTATTTTAAAAATGAATTTCTCCACCCGATCGAAAAAAAGGGTGATGAAGAAAAGTTAAAAAAGCTGCACAGCCTGATAAAACCTTTTATTCTCCGCCGTCATAAGTCTCAGGTGGCGACTGAATTACCTGAGAAGGTAGAAAACATCCAGGTGTGTCAACTCAGCAAGGACCAGGAAAAGGAATATGAGCAGGTAAAATCTTTCTACCGGAACAAGATCCTGGAAAATATCGAGACATCGGGACTCAACAAGTCGCAGCTGCTGCTGCTCCAGGGACTTACGAAGTTGCGGCAGATCGCTAACCACCCAAAAATGGTGAACCCCGATTATGATGGTGATTCCGGAAAGATGGAGGATGTTATCTTCATGCTGGACAATGCTATACGCGATGATCATAAAATTCTGGTTTTTAGTCAGTTCGTAAAACACCTCTCCATCCTGGCAGATCACCTGCGCGAGCAGAAGATTGATTTTGCATATCTGGACGGTTCTACGAAAGACCGCGCAAAGCAGGTAGACCGTTTCCAGGAAGAAAAGAATCTGAAGGTATTCCTGATCTCATTAAAAGCGGGAGGTTTGGGTCTGAACCTGACAAAAGCCGATTATGTATTCATCCTGGATCCATGGTGGAATCCTGCAATTGAGGCTCAGGCAGTCGACAGGGCTCATCGGATAGGACAGGAAAACAAGGTTTTTACCTATAAATTCATCACAAAGGATACTGTGGAAGAAAAGATCCTCGCCCTTCAGCGAAAGAAGAAACGGCTTGCAGCGGATCTCATCACTACGGAAGAGAGCTTTGTAAAATCGCTCAGCCAGGAAGATATACAATCCCTACTGACCTGATAATGTCCAATTCGCAGGATTTACGCATCCGGAAAATCCGTCAGCTTGAAGCGGAAGCCATGAAGCTTGATCAGCAAGCAGACGACAGAAAAGAATTACAGCAAAAAGTCCTTGAGTATTCGAACCGCTACCTGGAACAGCTCTCCGACTTGCCCGCCTACAATGATGACGGATATGATCTGGAATCCTTCGATTCTTCTGAATTCACCGATGCCTCATCCTCCATCGAAAAACTGTTAAAATATGTTGAAGAGCATGTTCATCAGCCCGGCATTAATGCAGCGTCTGGCGGACATATGGGATTCATTCCAGGAGGTGGATTATATGCATCTTCGTTAGGAGATTACCTGGCGGCGGTTTTCAACCGATATGCCGGGGTATATTTCGCAGCGCCGGGAGCGATAAAAATGGAAAATGCGCTCATTCGCTGGACGGGAAAATTACTGGGCTATGAAGGCGACTTTGCGGGCAATATTGCTTCAGGCGGGAGTATCGCGAACCTGATCGCCATCACCACAGCGCGGAACGCGCGTAATATTCGCGGAAGAGACTATGAAAAGACCGTAATCTACTATTCTGAACAGGTTCATCATTGTGTCCTCAAGGATCTTCGTGTTGCTGGTCTTGACGAATGCATCTTACGACAAATTCCGCTCAACGACCAATACCAGATGCGCTCCGAAATACTGGAAGAACAAATTCAATCGGATCGAAGGAATGGGTTAAATCCCTTTCTGCTGATTGCCTCTGCGGGAACAACTGACAGCGGGGCAATTGATCCTCTGGAAAGGTTGGGTGAAATCGCCAACCGGGAGAATATGTGGTATCATGTAGATGCTGCTTATGGAGGATATTTTATGCTCACAAAGGATGGAAAAGAGAAATTGAAAGGTATTGAACTTTCCGATTCTGTTGTGGTTGATCCGCATAAAGGTTTATTTCTTCCTTTCGGAACGGGCATTGTGATCGTGAAGAAAGCGGCTCAACTACGTCATGCCCATGACTTCAAGGCGAATTATATGCAGGATACGGATTCCTTCAACCAGGAACTTTCTCCGGCCGATGCCTCTCCGGAACTCACCAAGCATTTCCGTGGAATGCGCATGTGGCTTCCGTTGAAATTACATGGAATTGCACCATTCAGGGCGTGCCTGGAAGAAAAGCTTGAGCTTGCACGATATTTTTATGAAGAAGTAAAACGGGCAGGATTTGAAACCGGTCCGGAACCGGAATTATCGGTGGTTCTTTTCAGGAAGGTTCCGTTGAAAGGGGATGCCAACACATTCAACCAGGAAATTGCAGGAAGGATCATGGCGGATGGCACGGTATTCCTGTCGACCACGACCATCAATGGAGTCTTCTGGTTACGAATTGCTGTCCTCTCTTTCAGAACGCATTTTCGGGAAGTGAATATGATGCTGGAGCGCCTGAAAGAATTTTCAGCAGAGCATTAAATTTCCTCATCTTCGCGATTCAGCTTCCAGCGCTTATGACTCCATAAATATCCTGGCGGATCCTGCTGAATCGCTTTATCAAGGGCACGAACATAGCGTTCCAGTAATTCCTGGCTGTCCTTTTCATAGGGGGGTTCCATCAGGTATTCCAGCCTGATACGATACTTTCCTTTTTCCAACCTCAGAACATTTAGAAAAAATGCGGGATAATTACCCATTTTGGCAATGATATCCGGACCGGTATAGAAGGCAGTTTCCTGGTTCAGAAAATTGGTCCAGTATTTCTGCGATGACCTGCGCGGGGATTGATCGGCGAGAAGGGTTACGTAACGCTGAGTATTTCGGTTCTTGGCAATGTCCCGAATTATTTGAGCCGACTCGATCATGATTGCTCCTGTCGAAGTTCGCGAATCCAGCATATATTGATCAAAGTTCTTGTTGCTTAATCGCTGATAAACCACACTAAACGGAATACTGGCCTGGACGCAAATACCATGTAATGTAAGCTCCCAGTTAAAGATATGGGAGGTTAGGATCAGAATGCCCTTTCCCTGCTGAATGAATTCATCCAGGCGGGGGTCTACTTCCAATTCATTTCGGGAAATCATCTCATCCCGGGACATGTTCATAATCTTCACGGTTTCCACCGCGTATTGCGTGAAGCGGTTATAAAATTCACGGGTATATCCCTTGATAGTGGCTTCATCCTTGTCTGGAAATGAACGCCGCAGATTTTCATAGACCACCTTTCGGCGATATCTGAATACATGATAAAGCAGAAACGACAGAAAGCCAGCTTTCAGATAAAGAATGCGCAGTGGGAGACGACCTAAAAGCTTGATAAAAAACATTGCGTGGCAAATTTAATGAATTCATTCTGAAGAAGGACTATCTGAAATCCCGGTGAAATATCAAAAAGTGTATCTTTGGGGCCATATGAAGGATAAAGTAGTCATCATTACCGGTGGTTCGTCCGGGATTGGAAAGGCACTTGCTGAGGAATTCGGAAAGAACGGATCCAAAATTCTGATCACCGGCCGTAATCAGCAGACCCTTGATGAGGCGCTCCAGGACCTGAGAACAAATGGTATTGCTGCAGAAGCAATTATCTCCGATGTAAGCAAGGAATCGGATAATGAGAAAATGGCGGAATACGCCATAGAAAAATTCGGAAAAATTGATGTGCTCATCAATAATGCAGGAATCTCCATGCGCGCGATGTTTGAGGAGGTTGATCTGGAAGTTGTGAAAAAGGTGATGGATATCAATTTTTATGGCGTTCTCTATGCGACTAAATATTGTCTTCCGCACATCATCCGGCAAAAGGGTTCTGTGGTAGGCATATCTTCCATTGCCGGTTTCAGGGGGTTGCCGGGAAGAACCGGTTATTCTTCTTCCAAATTTGCATTACAGGGGTTTCTGGAAGTCCTGCGAACTGAAATGCTTTACAAGGATGTACATGTGCTTACCGCCTGCCCGGGATTTACGGCATCGAACATACGGAAGCGTTCATTAACGGCTGATGGAAGCCAGCAGGGTGAATCACCCCGCCATGAAGAAAAAATGATGACTGCTGAAGAATGCGCCCGGCATATTTATAAGGCCACAGTTAAGCGTAAAAAATATTTGATTTTAACTTTTCAGGGGAAAATGACAGTGTTTTTAAACAAGTGGTTTCCCGGGTTTATGGACAAGATGGTTTATAAGGTTATGGCCAGGGAATCCAATGCACCCATGCAGAAAAAATAATGATTATATTTGCGTAACCCAGGAAGTATGGTGCAGAAATATTTCCCATTCGATAAAAATTACCTGCTGGAAAGAGCCCAGTTATCTCTTGAACAAGAGTTGATAGAACTTCTTATCGATCATTGTAAAGACTACTATCTTCAGTTGAATAATCCATTGGGCATAATGGATGATACCACATTACAAATTCTTCAGCATAAAACGGTTTATACAGACCGTCTGAGTGAATTTTACCGTCATCTGTGCGGTGTTTACCGTTACAAATTCGGCGATAATCAACTGGAATTATTATTTGACGGACGAGATCATCTGATCAAATACAGGCAGGACTGGCACGAAACATTCCTGAACTGGATGAAGGAATTAAGTGATGTGCCCCAATTCATCCGTGCGGTACTGGAATTGACTGTTTTCTATCCTGAAGACCGTAAGGCAGACCTGGCTGCCAATCGGATGAAGGCCTATATTGAGCAATTCTTCGGGCTCAGGTTATACCGGTACAAGGGTATTATTGAAATGAAAATCGCCTGATCATTTCCTGATCTCGAAGGTCTGAAAACCTATCGGTTCTGAAATTTTATGATCAACCGCCGTAACTCTCGCAGAGGCCGGCCCCTGGTGACACCATTTCAAAAATTGATGTAATTCCTGCTCCGGCCCCTCCACTTCAATATGAACTGATCCGTCTTCGCAATTTTGAACATATCCCGTCAGCCCTAATTGCCTGGCCACTTCACGTGCCGACGCACGAAAGAATACACCCTGCACTTTTCCCTGAATATCAATTCCCCAATGTATCATGACGTATTATATTCACTCCTGATGATGTGCCCAGCCTGTCTGCACCCGCCTCAATAAAGGCAACCGCCTGTTCGTAGGATTTAATGCCGCCCGAAGCTTTGATTCCGACTTCAGCCGGGAGGATCTGTCGCATGAGACCTACATGACGTACTACGGCACCTGCAGTGCCGAGACCCGTTGATGTTTTTACAAAATCCACACCTGCGTCTGCACAGATATGACAGGCCTCCATAATTTCCTGGTCGCTCAAATAACAGGTCTCAATAATCACCTTGAGCAATTTACCGGCATCATGAATAAGTCCGGATGACTTGGCGATCTCTATTTTCGGCCAGTTCATACCATCCTTGAAGGCGGAGATATTCCAGACCAGATCTATTTCATCCGCTCCATCGTTGAGTGCCATTTCGATTTCAGTCATTTTTGTCTGGGTCATCTGATATCCCAATGGAAAACCTGCAACAGTAACGATCGCAATATTTGTTTCCCTGGCCTCACGCGCCATACGTTTTACCCAAAATGGAGGAATGCATATTCCGTGAAATGAATATTCCACGGCCTCTTCAAGTAGCCTGTCAAGATCCTTTGATGTTAAGACCGGTGAAAGCGCTGTATGTTCGATGCGTGCAGCAATATCCATATACTAAAGTTCGGGATACAGCGTGCAACATCCAAAAGATCAATGAACGATCCCGCATTCTTTACATAACTTTCTTTTCCCGTTCTTGCGTTTTTTCGGCTTCTTCTTATGGCCAAAGTAAAGGGGATCAGAATATTGCGGCTTCTTCATGAGTCGTGCTTCACGCCGGTTTTCTTTGGCGTTTTCTTTCATTCTTTGCTGAAACTCAACCTTTTTCTGGTCCATATTCCTGTTGAAAACCTGGGCGAAAGATTCGGTTTTGTTTTTTTTGGATGATTTACGGGACTTTTCAACTTTCGCCTGCTTATTATCAATCGCCGATTGAGCGGGTGCGAACGGTGCAAAAGAGTTATCCTTTTCTGCCTGTTCCGTGCGGGTTTTCTTCTTTTCTGATTTGTTCTTCTTCTGTGCCTGGAGGGCAGTGCCCGCCAGCAAAAACATAGCACAGATTAAAAAATATTTCATGGCATTCTGATTTTGCGTTCTAAAGGTGAACGTCGAATGTCCAATTTATTGTATATGGCTTTGTTTTTCGCTACGATGCAAGATTACTTGCAATATTGATCAATATAGAAGGATGACTTCTTATCTCCGAGAGATACGGATTTCTTCCAATTTTCACATGCCTCTTCGCCACGATCAATACGGTAAAGGATGTTTCCTTTCACTTTGAAGTAACTCGCATCTTCATTATTCAGGTCAATCGCCTTATTGATAGGGTCAAGAGCACCTCCAATATTTCCAACGGAAACCATTGAATTCGCCAGTGAATAATAGGCCTTGTCATCCTCAGGATTGAGGCTGAGTACCATTTTATAATCTGAAATCGCCTCATTGTAATTTTCCTGCAATTCACGCAGATATCCGCGATTATAATATGCATCAGGATTATTTTTATCCTGGGCAATTGCTTCATTAAGGTCTGTTAACGCAGCTCTTTCATTGTCCAGGTAAATATTTGCCCTCGCGCGATCGAGGTAAACTTCGGCATCTTTTTTACCAGCCTTAATCGCCAGGTCAATATCCGCAAGTCCGGCAGCCACCTGGTTCAACTCAAGATACGTGCGTCCACGCTGATGGTATACTTCTCCTGATTTTCTTCCGCCATCAATGGAACGGTTGTAATACTGCAGTGCTTCTTTCCATGCCCTGGTTTTAAAATAACTTTCTGCAAGGTAGAAATTCACACGGTCATCCTTTTCTTCAATGTTGCTGAGATCTTCTATTGCCGCGGCATACTTACCGTCATTGTACAGGGCTTCACCCCGGTTTTGTCGTGCGCGGCCATATTCAGGGTCGATTTCCAGCGCCTTTGAATAGGACGATATCGCATCATCCAAATTACCGGTCTGTTCATAAGCCTTTCCAAGGTTATTATAGAGAACGGGGTCCTGATTTCCATTGACGATTGCTTTCAGATAACTGTCAATGGCCCCTTTATAATTTTCCAGTCGGAAATTTGAATTACCCAATAAAAACGGGATTTCAGCATCGGATTTATTGGCTTCAAATGCATTTTTTAATGCAACAGTTGCTTTTTCATGTCGGTCCAGTTCATAATAGGACTTCCCCAGGGCATAGAGTGACGCAGCGTTTTGCTCATTCGCCCCTTCAAGATCCTGGACTGCCTTTTCATAATTCTCAATTTTGAAGTGCGCCTGACCCCGCAGTGTCTTTAACCCTGAATTTTTATCGGCAGAAATCACACGATCGAGCATTTGGATGGTTCCTTCCCAGTTCTCATCCGAAAAGTAAAATTTACCAAGTTCAGCAAACAAGCGGGCTTCTGAGGATCCGGCAGAATATGCTTTTTCCAGATAGGATCGTGCCTCCTTTTCATTTCCGAACTCGAGGTTGGATATCCCAAGCATGTAGGCCACATTCCTGACGTCATACTGTTCGGCCTGAAGAATTTCGAGATCTTTAATTGCCAATTGGTATTGTGAACCTTCATAGTACAGCTTTCCACGCATTGCCCTCGCTTCGTGCAATTCAGGGTTCATTTCCAATGCCTTGTTAAAATCTTCAAGCGCGCCCGCTTCATTACTCTCCAGCCGGATTTTTCCGCGTTCCAGATAGTAATCTGTTTTTGCGAATCCTTCATTGATCAACCATGTCAGATTCTTTTCAGCAGCAGGAAAGTTCTTTGTTTTCAAATAGGATTGCGCCAGTGCATGAATTGTCTCTTCCTGCTTTTCTGTCTTTTCAAGATGCTGAATGGCCATTTCGGGTTTATTCAGATAATAAAAGGACAAACCTGCGATACGTTCCATTTCAGAATCGGATGTAGCCCTGGAAGCCGCTGATGCTGCAGGCTCATATTGCTTCAGTGTAAAATGCGCTACCGCACGCATTCGTTCTGTTTCAATGGGAGCTCCTTTTTCGGAAACCGATGATAGCAGGGATATCACCTTGGAAAAATCAGATTTTACGAATGCTGAATGCGCATACGGATACAGAAGATCGGGGGAAACGGCCTGGGCTGCTTCGGCATTTTTGAAAGCGGAGTAGGCAGCTTCCAAATCCCCGAGGCGGTATTGGCTCTCTGCGATTCGTAAAGGAATTACTGAATCCTTGTCCCCGGCCTTTACCGCCTGCTGGTATTTTTCAATAGCTGGATTGTAGTTTTTAAGGGCATAGTGTGCATCGGCCTGGGATCTGTACACCATGACATCCGTCGCACCCAGTTTTTCAGCCTTCTGAAGATCTGAAATTGCTTCCTTATACTGTCCGGCTTTTATCCGTATCATCCCTGAAGTTGACCAGAGAGTACTGTTCTCCTCAATTTTAATGGCTTTTCCAATATCCTCGAGTGCCAGTGAAATTTCATCCATCGCGCTATAGGCTCGGGCACGTGCTTCATAGGCCCCACATTTTTGGGGATTCAGGGCAATGGCTTTGTTAAGTTGGACGATGGCTGTTTCATTCTGTCCTTTTTCCATCAGCATTTCCCCAAGGAAGTAATAGGCATCTTCATTCGTGAAACCCATGGTGGACACGCGCGTCAGATCATTGAATGCCTCATCGCGGTGGTCCATTTTATATCTTGACATCCCCCGGTAGCCAAATGACTCCTTAGATGTGTTCCCTCGATCAATTGCTTCAGTAAGGGCTTTATCTGCCTGCAGATATTGCTGATCATAATACAGGCTGGTGCCCAGCATTTGCCAGGCCTTCAGATCAGATGAAGTGGCCCGAACAATCTTATCAAAATAAACCGCGGCCTTTTTATAATCTTTAAGGGCAAAATATGCTTCGGCTAAAAGTGGTGTAATTTCCGTAGAAGAAATCCCTTTCGCCTCAGCGCGCTGAAGGTCCGAAATGGCATCTTCATATTTTTGGAGTTTCATCGACACAACGCCACGCTGGAATATAATATCAGCTCCGGCTTCACCCGACTTAATAATATGGTCTAAATCTGAAAGTGTGGCTTCCCACTTCTCCAATCTGAAATTGGCTTCCGCCCTGTTTTTATAGGCGATCTCAAATGATGCATCTTCCTTGAGAGAACGGTTGAAATCTACCAGGGCTTCAGCATTATTATTTTGTTCAAGTTTCGCTTTACCCCTGTTATTGAATAAAACTGCGGTCGAAAGTCCTGATTTTTCAGCCTGGTCATATCTTTCAATGGCAGCGGCATATTGCCCCATCTGGAAGCGTATATTCCCCAACATATAGAGAGCTTCCTTATTCCTGAAGCCCTGCATGATCGCCTGTTCCAAATCCGAGCCGGCACCCTGGTAATCTTTCAGGGCATATTTATTCATTCCGCGAAAACCAATCAGTTCCGGATCACGCATTTGCTGGCGATAGGCCTGATCGAAGTCGGCCGCAGCGTCATTATGCTCCCCGAGATGATAGTGTGCAATTCCTCGTTTCAGAAAGATTTCACCATCGGTAAAATTTGAATTGACCAGTTGATTATAGTCTATTACGGCATTCTTATAAGCGCCCTCTTCCAGGCGCTCGTTGGCCTTTGCATACAATTGAGTAAGTACTGAATCCTTTTCCTGTGACAGGAGTGAAAGGGGCAGAATACTTAAAAAAACAAATCCTATTGTGGCTAAAAATTTCATAGCTACTACATTAAAAAATATACACCTCACCATATATGAATACAGTGTGATTCCATATTGTAACCATGGGAGCGTTACAGGATAACCATTGGATAATGCCATAGGGCGGATTAATGAGGAGGCCACCCCAAACCCCTTATTGTGGGGAAGAAAACAAAATTAACGGACAGGCGAAAGCAAATGTCAGCCTCCGTTGCTGCCAATGTCGCCCTGGGCGATAATTACGCCAAGGCTGGCCTGGCTTTCATGCACATTCACATATCCATCGTAGATAATCAAATCTGCGTAGGTCAGCGCCGTTCCGCCATCGGTTTCCTCTACTGAGGTCCTGCTGAACCCATATGAATTCACATCGGCCAGGGTAATCTCAACAGGGCCTGGTGCGCCAGCCACTGAACCTCCATGGATATGTGCGGGATGATCTCCCACTACCGGAATGCCACTAATAGAAAGTACGACAAGAACATTTCCATTGACACGTTCAAAAAATTCAGCCGTACCTGTGACCCCCGGAATATTATCAAGTGGATAGGATATACTTGTTCCGGTAAGGGCATTTTGTCCAATATCGGTTTGCGCCAGCAGGGTTAAATCAGCCATGCTTGTATGGATATTTACATAACCATCAAAGTTAACAAGGTCTGAAAAGGTTACAGGTGTCCCTCCTACAGATGGGTCAAGCTGTGCAATATTGGTAAGACTGATACCGGTGGATCCATTCACCGGATTCAGGATTACAGCTTTTAATCCTGCATCTTCCTGTGCAGCGGTACCCACATGTATGTGAGCGGGATGCATTGCTCCTGCCGTTGTACCAGTAAGAGAAATTGTAGATAACGTTTCTCCGCTTCGCCGTTCAGCAAATACGATAGTACCGGAAACCCCTGAAATATTTCGTTCCTGCAGATCATAACTGATCGATTGCCCGGTTAAGGTATTGATACCAATATCTGCCTGTGCCGCCAGTGTTGAAAGATCAGCTGCACTGGCATGTACATTCAGGTGTCCGTCGTAATCGATAAGATCGTTATAAGTAATCTGTTGACCGCCGGCGGCCGGATCGAGCTGAGATATATTGGTCGCACTACTGCTCTGTACCACCGGATTGAGACTAATCGCAATTTGCCCACCTTCAACCGCCGTGTTTACATGGATGTGTGCAGGATAGCTATTGCCGTCATCGGCTCCGTCGAGTGATATTTCAAGCAAGGCTTCCCCATTGAAACGTTCGCGAAATACTGCAATTCCCGTTATTCCCGCAATATCCGCTTCCTCGAGGTCATAGCTGGTTTCATCGCCTGTGAATGCATTAGCACCAAAGTCCCCGGCTGCAAGAACCGTGTTCAGATCGGTCGGTGATGCATGTATTTTCACATGTCCGTCATATTCGAGTAGTTGACCGAAGGTAAAGGAAGTTCCGTCGTCAAATTGGGTAGTACGGGTCTGGCTTCCACCCGTTGCTCCATCAACCGGGTTAAGCGTTAATACGGTCTGATTACCCTCCAGGGCATTGTCGAAATATATAAATGTCGGATGCGTATTTCCGGATACAGTATTATTAAGTTCCAGGATAATATTTACCGATCCATCGCTGTATTCGGCAAGGATCAATTCACCGGAAATGTTGTCATTGTTGAGTGAAACCACCGGGTAGGATCGATTATTACCGTTCGGTGTCGGTGCCGGATCCCCGCTTTCATCACAGGAATTGAGGGAAAGAACAGCGATAAGTCCAAGAAAAAGAAAGCCAACCTTCAAAAATTTACCTGTCGTACACATGACTAAAAATATTTATTCATTAATCGCGATCTGTTATGAAATGTAACACTCATTTAACGACAATAGATCACAATTTTCTATGAATCGACGTAAAAAAAGGCACATGTGACCATGTGCCTTTAAAAAATCAGCTAAAAATTATCAGTTTACATTGGCTCCTATATCGCCCTGTGCGATTAGAACATTTAACTGATCTGCTGCAAGATGCACGTTTACATAGCCATCATAAACAACCATATCATCGTATGTCAGCATATTACCGGCATCATCCATATTTACCTGGGTGCGGCTAATTCCATTCATGTCAACAGATGTAAGTGTAATCGCGATAGCTCCGGGAGCATCCGCCACAGATCCGACATGGATGTGAGACGGATGATTTCCGGCAAAAGTCATTCCTTCTAAAGTAAGCTCAATAAGGGTCTCACCATTTTTTCGTTCAAAAAATGTCGCCATTCCGGTTACGCCTGGTACATCGTTCAATGAATAGGACATACTATTTCCTGTAAGCGTATTCTGCCCGATATCGCCCTGCGCTACAACCGAAAGATCTGATGCACTGAAATGAATATTGATATATCCGTCAAAATCAATCAGGTCATCGTAACCAAGCTGCATGGCAGCGTCGTCTGTTTGTGACACACTTGTGTAGCTTATCCCTGTGGACCCATTGACTGAATTCAGCGTCACAGCAATGTCTCCACCCTCTGCAGCAGTATTCATATGGATATGGGCAGGATGCATACCCTCTGCAGGGGTTCCGGTGACGTTTAGTTCCACCAATGTCTTTCCGTTCATACGTTCATAAAATATCGCGGAACCGCTTATGCCAGAGGCTGATCGCTCATCAAGTGAATAGGATGTCATATTGCCGGTAAGGGCATTCTGACCAATATCTCCCTGTGCCACAACGGAAAGATCTGAAGAACTCAGGTGAACATTGATATATCCATTAAAATCGATCAAATCTGTATAATTCAGTTGATTCATACCATCATCTGTCTGGGTAACATTAGTGCGGGACAGGCCCGATGCTCCATTTACTGAATTCAGTGTAATTGCAATATCACCCCCCTCCGCGGCGGTGTTCATATGAATATGTGCAGGATGCATACCGTCTGTCGGTGTTCCGTTCAGGTCCAGTTCAACCAGGGTTTCGCCATTTTCACGCTCATAAAATACTGCCATACCACTTACCCCGGATCCGGATCTTTCATCAAGTGAATAGGAAGTCATCATCCCTGTAAGTGCATTCTCACCAATATCCCCCTGTGCTACCAGGGTCTGTAAATCCGAATCACTGGCATGAACATTCACATATCCATCGTATTGGATTAGATCGCTGTATGACATTGCCATCCCATTGTCGGTCTCACTTATCATGGTCTCGCTCATTCCTGTGGAACCGTCTACCGGGGTAAGTGAAACAACGATATCACCCCCTTCAGCAGCCGTATTCATATGAATATGGGCGGGATGCATACTTCCGCCCGCCGTATTCCGAAGGCTGATGGTAACGCGTGTTACCCCATTTGTTTGTTCCTCAAATTTAATTGTACCGTCAATGGCCGGGTTGGATACAGCCATCAGTTCAAAAGTCTTTGAATTACCGGTGGTAGCGGGCCCTTCCATATCATCATCATTACATGAAACCAGGCAAATGATTGCTACCAGCATCATCCAGATGCCAAGCCATGTTCGTAGTTTAATAAATCCTTTCATCTCTTCTGTTCGTTTTAATTAGTTACAAGTGACCCCACTATGGGGTTGTAACTATCTACGAACTGAAAGGGTCAGCCGGATTTCCCGGATTGAAATTTATTTGAATTTGATCAGGATGAGACATTTCCAATGACCAGCATCGAGGATAATGTAGGTGAATCGCTGCCACCTCTTGGTTCAACAGTAATGGCAAAGGCATCAGCGCCGGCAATCGTTTTAAGTCGAATAAAATCACCAGACGAGAATACTCCGGCATCAATAGGCACACCATCTTTTATTGCCCACAGCTGATATTGCTGATCTTCCGAAACCTCACGAAGGTTGGAAATTTTGAGATAGGTCTGTTCCGTAACAGGATTCCAGAATACATCTGCCCTGTTTTCAGGATTATTCTCTGTGCCCTTTAATGCAATACGCTGAAATTCCGCATTTGAGGTAATACTCACCTCTTCGGCAAGCGCATCCAAACGCTGATTAACCCGGTTGTAATCGGATGCCATGCGCTCTGTACTTTCACGCACCAACGCCAGTTCACCGGAAGTTTGAATATATTTCTGCCTGAAATTAATAGCCACCACAATGGCTGCAGCAGCAAGAATAAAGCATGCGGCAGCCAGTCCTTTCCAAAGGTTCAGGTATCTAAGTGTGCTGGTATCCATCTTTACGACCGGATGCTCTACCTGGTTTATGATTGTCTCTTTAAGGTGTTGAGGTGGTGCAATGGCACCAGCCCTGCCCAGTGCCTCCAGGCCTTCCTCAATTTTTGTCTTTTCTTCCTGAAGTTCAGGATAACGCTGAAGCATTAATTCCACATCCGCCTTTTCGCCGGTCGAAAGTTCCCCGAGAATATAGGATTCGAGGATTCCAGATTCGATATAGGCCTTGATATCCATTAGCTGTCTTCCAATTTAAACATTTGACGCAGTTTCCCCAGTGCGGCACGCATTCGGGTTTTAACGGTACCTAACGGAATACCTGTTGCCTCAGCGGTTTCAGACTGGGAATATCCCTTGAAGTAAGTCCAGCGCAGTACCTCCTGCTCATCATCCGTAAGATTCCTGATCAGACTTTCCACTCCGATTGTTTCCGTTCTTTTTAATTCAGATTCATCTCCGTCCAAATCATATACGTTGGAATCCAGGGAATCAGTTTTACCGAATGTTTTATTTTCTTTGGAACGCATCTTGTCAATCGACTTGTTCCGGGCGATATTCAGCATCCAGGTATAGAGCCGACCTTTCGCAGGATCATATTGGCCAAATTGATCCCAAATTTGAAGAAAAACATCCTGAAGGATCTCATTTGCCCATTCTTCACGGGAAACGATACGGATAATGCAGCCATAGAGCGCGGCGCTATAATTGTCATAAAGGTATGACAATGCTTTTGTGTCACGCTGTCTCAGCGCGCTGACCAGGTATTCCGGGTCTTTATATGGCGAATCGGATTGCATTAAAAAAGCACCGGTTTCCCGGTGCTCTGATTTTAAATGTGTATCACTTCATCATATGCCGCGGCACATGCTTCCATGACGGCCTCAGACATTGTCGGGTGCGGATGCACCGTCTTTATGATCTCGTGTCCGGTGGTTTCCAGCTTTCTTGCCGCTACTACCTCAGCGATCATTTCAGTAACGTTCGCACCAATCATATGTGCGCCGAGCCATTCACCATATTTCGCATCAAAAATGACCTTCACAAAACCATCCTTAGCGCCCGCAGCACTGGCTTTTCCCGATGCTGAGAATGGGAATTTACCCACCTTAATATCAAAACCAGCCTCTTTGGCCTGCGCTTCGGTATAGCCTACAGAGGCGATTTCCGGACTGCAATAGGTACAGCCTGGTATATTATTGTAATCAAGCGGCTCGACGTGCTGGCCGGCGATTTTCTCAACACAGATAATCCCTTCAGCGGAGGCAACGTGCGCGAGTGCAGGGCCATGGACAATGTCACCAATGGCATAAATGCCGGGGATATTGGTCTTATAGTAATCATCCACAATTACCTTACCCTTGTCGGTAGCCACACCTACATCTTCCAGACCAATACCTTCCAGGTTTGTTGAAATACCAACGGCGGAAAGAACAACATCGCAATTCAATTGCTCCTCTCCTTTTTTGGTTTTAACGGTCACCTTGCAACCGCGTCCTTTGGTATCGACAGCGGTCACTTCCGCACTGGTCATAATGGATATTCCTGCCTTTTTGAAGTTACGTTCAAGCGCTTTTGAAACTTCTTCATCTTCAACTGGAACAATTCGCGGCATGAATTCAACAATGGTTACCTCTGTTCCGATGGTATTGTAGAAATACGCAAACTCAACCCCGATGGCTCCTGATCCAACGATGATCATTTTCTTGGGGGCCTTTTCCATTACCATAGCTTTGCGGTAACCGATGATCTTTTTGTTATCGATGGGCATGGCAGGCAATTCACGAGACCTTCCTCCGGTGGCCACGATAATGTTGTCTGCTTCATAGGTGGTTTTTTTACCATCTTCCGCCTCCACTTCAATTTTTTTGCCGGGTTTCAGTTTGCCAAATCCCATGATCGCATCGATCTTGTTCTTTTTAAAAAGGAATTGAATCCCCTTACTCATACCGTCTGCCACATTCCTGCTTCGCGATACCATCGAATCAAAATCCACCTCGGCATCCTTGATTTTAATTCCATAGTCCTCGGAATGCTTTATATATTCATAAACATTGGCACTTTTCAGCAGTGCTTTGGTAGGGATACAACCCCAGTTAAGGCAAATGCCACCCAATGATTCCTTTTCTATCACTCCAACCTTCATACCCAGCTGGGATGCGCGGATCGCGGCTACATACCCACCAGGACCGCTTCCAAGTACAAGCAGATCATATTTTTGAGACATATCTTCGTTATTTAATACTACATTTGGGAGTCCAAATTTAAGCGAAAACGGCGGACTAAAAAACTTTGTTTTGAGGTGGCGCCGAATTTCATTTTCTTTGAATTTCAAACCATACTGAAGATCAACTATGAATTTATTGCAAGGAAAGACCGCACTTATCACTGGTGCATCGAAAGGAATAGGCAAAGCGATTGCCGAACGTTTTGTTGCCGAAGGTGCTGATGTGGCGTTCACATATTTGTCGAGCGTTGAAAAAGGTGAGGCATTGGAAAAAGAGCTCGGTTCCGCCGGAACAAAGGTTAAGGGCTACCGATCGGACGCATCAGATTTTGAAGCCGCTGAAAAACTCATAAATGATGTTATTGAAGATTTCGGAAAGATTGATATTCTTATTAACAATGCCGGAATTACACGTGACAACCTTTTACTCAGAATCTCTGAAGGTGACTGGGACCAGGTAATGAATGTTAACTTGAAATCCTGTTTTAATACGGTAAAAGCCATCACCAAACCGATGATGAAGCAGCGTGGCGGATCTATCATCAACATGACATCGGTCGTTGGTTTGAAAGGAAATGCAGGGCAAACAAACTATTCTGCATCCAAGGCAGGAATTATTGGATTTACGAAGTCGGTTGCGCTTGAGCTCGGTTCCAGGGGAATCCGTTCCAATGCCATCGCTCCGGGTTTTATTGAAACGGAAATGACCGACAAGCTCGATGAAAAAACGGTTCAGAGCTGGCGCGATGCCATTCCGCTCCGAAGAGGAGGTAATCCTGAGGATGTGGCCGATGCCTGTGTATTCCTCGCATCGGATATGTCCTCCTACATAACCGGACAAGTGATCCAGGTAGATGGAGGAATGCTTACCTGATCCGGATGAGACTTATCAAAAAACCCGTTTTGTGCAATTACTATGTCACCTATCGGTGCAATGCCACATGCGGGTTTTGTGATATTTGGGAAAGACCCTCTCCTTACGCCTCTGTAGAAACCGTTACATCAAACCTGAAATCACTTAAAAAACTTGGGGTGAAGGTGATCGATTTTACAGGCGGCGAACCTCTTCTGCATCGTGAGATCGACCATTTGCTTGGCATCGCAAAGGAAATGGGATTTATAACCACCCTCACAACCAATGCGCTTTTGTATCCCAAATGGGCATCCAGGTTAAAAGGCCTGGTGGATATGCTTCATTTCTCACTGGACTCAGCGGTTGAGCAGAAACACAATGATTCACGTGGGGTGGATTGCTTCCGGTTTGTGATGGAATCGATCGGGATTGCAAAATCACTCGGCGAAAGACCCGACATTCTCTTTACGGTCCTTCCTCAAAATATTCATGAGATAGAAGCTGCCTGGCAGTTAGCCTGGAAGGATCATGCATTGATGTTATTGCTGAACCCGGTTTTTGATTATAACCAAGTCGAAACAGGCGGCACCTTTACAGATGATCAACTGACCGAAATGGAAAAGTGGGGGAAGAAAAGAGGGATTTACCTGAATGATGCCTTCATAAAACTCCGCCGGGAAGGCGGGAACCATGTGAATGATCCTGTTTGCAAAGCCGCCAGCAGCACGATTGTTATTTCACCCGATAATAAGTTGGTGCTGCCTTGCTATCACCTGGGAATGGAAGAAATTGAAATCAACAATGAGCTCGAGGCCTTGTATCTTTCTGATAAGGTTCAACGGCTTGTTGCATTGGAAGGCACATATGAGCAATGTGAAGGCTGCGCCATAAACTGTTACATGCAGCCTTCTTTCGCAGTTGAAATGAACCGATTCTGGTGGAAGGCACTGCCAAGCACAATAAAATACAACCTTACCAAAGGGACCTGGAAACAACTTTTATAAACGAAAATTATGAAATACGTAATGATCATCCTTCTGACCGGAATTAGCTGGTCCTGTTCTGCGCAAAAGTCTGCAACCCCTGATGAAGCAGAAGTAATTGAAGTATTGGACAGCTGGCATAAAGCCGCAGCCGATGCGGATTTTGACCGGTATTTTTCATTTTTCAAGGACAATCAATCGATTTTCATGGGTACTGACGCCACAGAGCGCTGGACAGTTGCGGAATTTAAGCCCTGGAGCAAGCCTTTTTTTGACCGTGGCCGGGCGTGGAGTTTCACCGGGCATGACCGCCATATCTACTTTTCAGAAGATGGCCGCGTTGCCTGGTTCGATGAGGAGCTGGACACACCGAACCTGGGACCCAGCCGGGGAACCGGGGTGATGCAGTTGACATCTCAAGGCTGGAAGATCTCCCACTACAACCTGACCATCCCGATTCCGAATGAAATTGTTGATAAGTTCGTCGTTGAAATCGATAGCGTATTAAACAGGTAATCTCTCAAAAAGCTGATATTTCTCATTGCTTAAAAGGAGGAAGAAAATGATATTCGACCCATGCCTCCTTAGCTCAGCTGGTAGAGCAACTCATTCGTAATGAGTAGGCCGCCGGTTCGAATCCGGTGGGAGGCTCATAAACAGGAACAGTTCGGGGATACCGGATACAGATTCATGTGACTTCGGACTGTTTCTGTTTATACCCGTATCCTGCTCCTGTATCCTTTAATTCCATTCTAAATTTTTACAAAATTAGATATTAGTATAAGATACCGGCAGGCAGGCGGGATACAGTAGACTCACACTTCATTCTGCTTTTACACCTGCTGAGTCCACCGAAGCCCTGGCGAAGGTGGTTATCTACTTGCTCTATTCTTTTAACTGGCTGTTCCAAACGTGTATTCCAAGGCTATTCTGCTTCTGCCAAATCTGGAATATTCAGCCCATAGGGCAATTCAAAAAAGAAAACAGAGCCTGATTCATTTGATCTGTATAAAAGATTAGTTTTTGTCCGGCTACACTTTTATTTTCCCCTCAATCAGGGGTTTGGGGTGGACCGATTTAGTTTTCCGGCAAACCTGTACCATAATTTTCAATGAAATTCAGTTCATTTATTTTCAAATAGGGAACCCTTTTCCCAACCGATCATCAAATACACCGAATTGAATGCAGGATATCTGCTGATTTTATTAAATTTAATATTCACCGTTTCGAACTAAGCAATTTTTACAATTGTATGCAGCTGTATATGTGTCTCAGGATTTCGTGATCCCGTTGGTAAAAAATTGCTATCGTACGTAATGCATTTGACCGATATTCAATGTTAAACCAGAACACATGAAAAACGATAAATCAAACTCAAGAAGAAGGTTCCTTCGTCAGATAGGCGCAACCACTCTTGCCTCGGCTGCAGTTCCGATCGCAACAGCAGCCGGCCGTCAAAAAGCCGAAGAACGCACACTCCGTTATGAAAAAGCAATATCAGCCAATGACACCGTCCGGATTGGTGTTATCGGTTATGGTGTACAAGGACACTTCGACCTGAATACGGCATTGCAGGTTCCCGGAGTGGAGTTGGCAGGTATTTGTGATCTGTATACCGGGAGAATAACCAATGCGAAAGAAACACACGGAAAGGACCTGTATACCACCCGAAATTATAAAGAGTTACTGGACAGGGATGACATTGATGCCGTGCTTATCTGCACCACGGATGTCTGGCATTCCCGGATCGCCCTGGATGCCCTGGCCAAAGGGAAGCATGTGTACATGGAAAAACCCATGATTTACCAGGTCAGCGAAGGCTATCCTATCATAAATGCGGTGAAGAAATCAGGCAAGGTATTCCAGGTGGGCAGCCAGCGGGTCAGCAGCATAGGACTGGCCAAAGCCAAGGAACTACTGGCGGCAGGAGAGATTGGTGACCTGAATATGGTGAATGCGGTTTATGACCGTCAGAGCTCTATCGGTGCATGGGAATATACAATTCCGAAGGATGCCAATGCCCAGACCACCGATTGGGACAGGTTTATCGAAGTAACGGAGAAGATGGAATTTGATGCAAAGAAATTCTTCTGGTGGCGTGCATTCGACGAAGTAGGCACAGGAGTGGCCGGTGACTTGTTCATTCACCTGTTGAGTGGAACACATTTCATGACGAATTCCAAAGGCCCCGAAACTATCTACAGTACCGGGCAGATCAGCTACTGGAATGACGGCCGAAATATGCCGGATGTGATGTCCGGAGTGATGCAATACCCTGATTGTGATGACCATCCTGCATTCCAGCTGACGCTTCAGGTTAATTTTGTAAGCGGAACAGGCGGACAGGAAGTGATTCAGATGGTGGGTTCGGAAGGTGTGATCACTGTGGAAGGAAATGATATTATTGTCAAGCACAGCATTATGCCGGAAGCGCCTGGTTTTGGTGGTTATGATTCGCTCTTTACCTTTTCTAAAGCGATGCAGGAAGAGATGGAGGCTGATTACAAGAAGAAATGGACGGAAGCCCAGCGAAGGCGTCCAACCAAGGATGATATTGTCTATCGGGCACCACGGGGATACAGTGACCACCTCGATCATTTTACGAATTTCTTTGATGCCATACGCGATGGCAAACCGGTGGTAGAGGATGCGGAATTCGGTTTCCGTGCTGCTGCACCGGCATTATCCTGTAACCGGAGCTATTTTGACAAGAAGATCGTTCAGTGGGATCCTGTGAATATGAAGCTGAAATAAGATTCCTGAAGCAGCATTAGAACATAATAGTTAAAAGAAAAAGGCCGTGACTCGTTTGTCATGGCCCTTATTCACTAACCTAACTCTTTATATTTTAACTCTACTCACCCTGACCAAGTGAAAAAGAACGTTCATTGTCGAATTTGTACAGATTTTCTGTTTTGATGATATCAAACTCACTTGAGACGGCTGATTGTAAATCGAGAACCTCACGGAAGCTTACCTGGTCATAATCTATCGTTTCTCCTTCCGAAAGCTTTACAAAACGGCATCGCCAGTGGTCGGTGCAAAAGGTTTCCGGCAACCCGTCAGGATATACTTTTACTCCGCGGTTGGTGATCATCTTCAGCGAGAATGGTCCATTGGCCAATACGCTCAACTTGTCTCCAATTTCATTGGGAGTGAGTGAAGCATTATCGATGAAAATATCCACACCTACCAACGTTTTTGTCCTGTTGGGTCTCTGATAAGGTGGAATCTCAATTTCAAGGGATTCATTATTGGCTGAATACACGGGAAGTGTTTCCGGCTCGAGTCCCATGCGGGAGATTACTTCATCAGCAAAATCAGATGTACTCACCTTTTCAGTCGATCTTTCTGGATGGTATATATCTGCCGTGTGATACCCGTCTTCAATGGTCCGGAGCAACGCATTCCGCACTTTCCCTGCTACATCCTGCTGCCCGATATGTTCAAGCATCATTACTGCCGCATTGATTAAACCAGAAGGATTTGCAATATTCTTACCAGCTATATCCGGAGCAGAACCATGGATGGCTTCAAACATCGAAACTTCGGTCCCGATATTCGAGGAGCCTGCCAGTCCTACACTGCCGACAACCTCCGCAGCAACATCAGAAATGATATCTCCATAAAGATTGGAAGTGACAATTACGTCATAATTACCCGGTTGAGTCGCCAATCTTGCAGTCGCAATATCGATGATCTGAACTTCCTGAATGATATCGGGATATTCGGCCCCTATCTCATTGA
The DNA here is from genome assembly GCA_050289805.1 of Cyclobacteriaceae bacterium. Lineage (GTDB taxonomy): Bacteria > Bacteroidota > Bacteroidia > Cytophagales > Cyclobacteriaceae > JAUILA01. Next base: position 13,542 of record JBNKGL010000027.1, on the reverse strand, counting down.
AAACCTTATGAAAAAGACCATCCGTGAGTTTCATGATATTATCCTTTACCATGCAGGTGACCTTTTTTCTTCCGAAAACTCGTGCATATTCAAACGCGTAGCGAATGATTCGTTCTGAGCCCGGTCGTGTAATAAGTTTCAGGCACTGCACTACATCGGTCGTTTGCTGATGCTCAATGCCCGCATAGAGATCCTCTTCGTTTTCCCGGATTATTACCACATCCGTTTCGGGATATTTAGTATCTACATAAGGGTAGAGTGAAAGACAGGGTCTGACATTGGCGAATAATCCGAGCGATTTTCTAAGGGTTACATTCAGACTTTTATAACCACTTCCCTGAGGAGTGGTCATCGGGGCTTTTAACAATACCTTGTTCTCCCGAATCGCATCCCATGCCTTCAAACTGATGCCGGATGTATTCCCCGATAGATATTGCTGCGCCCCCATCTCGACAAATACCGGCCTGATCCTCGCCCCTGCCGCCAGGAGGATTTTCAACGTAGCTTCCATTATTTCAGGTCCTATACCATCACCTTTTGCCACTGCAATAGGGGCCGCATGACCTGTCATATTCAATGTTGTATATTCCGATACGAGAGATTCCATAAATAGTTTTACATTCAGAATTAATAGTATTACTATCAAAACAGACGCAAATTAAAAAGGTTTAGTGATTATGGAAAAAAATAAATATTATTTGTCAGGATTTTTTAGGACAAAAAAATCCAATACCCCACAGCAAAAAATGAGAATTGAAAAAGGGATGAAAAATGTCCGGTAAGGATTGTATTTTACCCCACAATTAGGGGTTTGGGGTGGCCCGCCAAAAATCGAACAACATCAGAATAAGAAATTGGTCAGGCCCGGGAATGAAGTGCCACCCTGTTTCCTTCCGTATCTATGAACAGCGCCATATAGCCAATATCTTCGGAAATCTGTGTTTTTCCCTGGATAACCTGCCCGCCGGCGCCTTCCACTCTCCCAAGTTCATTACTCAGATCCCCGGAATGCGCTGTGAAATAGACCAGGGTGCCATCCACAGAAGGCTTATAGAAATCCGGATGTTTTACAAGACTGCCTGCGGCACCGGGGCCGTCCCCATCGGTCCATGGGAACCATCCCATATCCAGGGGGCCCATTTGATTGCGCTGAATTTTAAAGTTGAATACTTCTTCATAAAAGCGGATGGCCCGCTCCATATCAGAGACCGGGATTTCAAACCATCCTACAACATTTCGTTTCATGAGTCTATGGGTTTGGTCAGACAATTTACATAAATATGTCGCTGCATTCAATCAATTTAATCCCGTCTTCAGGGGGATTTTTAATTTCCCGGAAATAAAAAAAGGGCTGCCTCTTCAGGCAACCCTTTAATAATTGATTTTTCGATATTAATTATCCAGATCCCAGTTGATCTCAGAAGTCCGGCGACTCACCTGCGTAAACAGGTTACCACCATCTCTCAGGTCAACATAGGTACCATTCAAACGATCTGTTCGACGAAGATCCACCCAGCGATGACCTCCTTCGGCCCAGAGCGAATAACGTCGCTGAAAAAGGATCTCATCCATCAACTCACTTGTAGATGTTCCACCTGAATAGTCACCGACCCCCCAGGTGTTGCGAACCACATTGATCGCATCCTGGGCATCACCCGGAGCACTTGTCATCAGGCTTGCCTCCGCATAAATAAGGATTAATTCTTCATTACGGATGAAAGGAATTGAAGCAGTGTTGGTAGTCCAGCGTGCATCCTGGTATTCGCCAGGTATGTTATCACCGTTTGAATCCTGAATGTTGGAATTGGTCACCGGGTTATCACGCTTAAAGAATTTATCGAGACGTGCATCACCGGCGAGTGCATCCTCCACCATCGCAGGGTGAACGATCAGAATAGTGCTGGTTGCCGCATTTGGCGGATAATACAATGGATTGTTCACATCCGGCGCTTCACCATAAACGTGAGCCGGTCCATTGAACATCTTATCCGAGGTTGCTGCGGTAACATCCATGTCCATAAAGCTATTCTGAAGCGCCGTAAGCGCTGCAGCATAGTCTTCCGCATAGAGTGCGGCACGTGCGGCAATAGCCCTGTTAACCTCGAGCATACCTGCCGGGGAATCAAATCCTGCAAACCCGCTACTCAGGCTGAACGCAAATTCGCTGCCAGCGGCCTGAAGATCAGTCGCACCATCATCCAGAATCTGACGGATCGCTGCAAGTGCTGCATCGTATCCAAGCGTAGGTCCCGGGTTCAGCGGATCTTCAACCTCAACACGGATCCCATTCTGATACTGCTGCATTAATGGCCATAGTAACTGGTATCCCTTAATCGTTTTAGCAAACCCGCGATAACCTGCGGCTTCTGCAGCCGTAACTGATGACGTGTTACCTACAGACTGTATCAGGATGTTGGCCTGTTTCACGGCGAGATATGGATTGACATATGTCCCTGCCGAAGCAAAGAAATCAGGATATGTCTCAGTTCGTGCCAGCCCAAGCCAGTCATTCTGGAATCGGGGATCGGAACCAAAATAAGGCCATACCTCCCTGGCGAAAGAACCAAACATCTGTGTTGCGTTCGTAAAATAAACCCGTCCCCTGGCCTCAAGACCGGTGACAAGTACCTGTAGTTCCGCTTTCGACGCTTCATTGAGCACACCGCCCAGTGAAGGGTTGTTCGGATCCACTACTTCATCCACACTGCATGCGAATACAAGCGAAGTGCAAACAAGTAGGAAAATATATATTCGTTTCATATTCATATTCATTTAGGTGATTAAAACTCCAGTGATATATGGAAAAAATACCTTCTCGAAGAAGGATACGGAGTTACCTCTATATTCGACGAGATTGGCTGATTACCGAAGTTTGAAACTTCCGGGTCATAACTTTCATAGTTTGTCCACAATAAAATATTGTTTCCGGAAACACCAAATTTGATGTTATTGAAGGCGCCGTTCAGGAAGTTTGAAGTGAGTGAAGAAGGCATAGTGTAGTACAATCCAATCTCGCGAAGCTTAATGTAGCTCGACTCCTGGATATAAACACCTGTATTTCCTCCGGCCCACTCCAGCAGACGATCAAGTCCGTTGGGCGTACCATCACCATCATCATCTCCATCCCAGTTCGGTGTGGTTCCTCCATCATCCCAAAGAAGGGCAGAAAGGTTGATGTTATTTCCGCCATTTTTCCAATGGAAAAGGAAGCTCAGATCGAAATTCTTGAACAGTTTAAATGTATTATAGAATGACATGTCAAACTTGGCCTGACGATCACCATATACAGTGAAACCGCCGGGAACTTCCGTTCCAGAAGGATTACCGATAATAGTGGTAGGCGAATATCCTTCAGCAATCAGGTATGAACCTAAAGAAGGACCGAAACCACCTGTAGTAAACGTGGGAATGTTCAGTTTTGTAATTTCCGAACGGTTCCTCCACCAAAGAAGTTGAGTATACCATTCAAAGTTACTGTTCCTCACAGGAGCAGCACTAATTGCAATCTCGATACCCTTGTTTTCAAGGTCTGCAGCATTCGTCGCAATCGCGGTAATACCTGTCGATTCTGCCGGAACAAGATCCAGGATCAGGTCACGTACATTTTTCTTGTAGTACGTGGCTTCAAGCGTAAGTTTGTTGTTGAACAATCCAAGATCAAGACCGAATTCAATTTCTGAAGCGGTTTCCGGCACCAGGTCAGGATCCACACCACGTGTTCCTACCTGTCCACCGAGATTACCACCAATCAGCTGTGGTGTCAATGATTCAAAGGTTACACCAAATTGCGGAAGACCTCCCGTTTCACCATAAGCTCCGCGAAGTTTGAATTGATTGAAGACCGATGATTGCCAAAAATCAAAGTTGTGCAGATTCAGTGCTACGGAAGCCTTAGGGAAAGCATAGTATTCATCCTGCTGATAGTTCAGCGTCGATTTATCAAATCTAACACCAAGAGTGGCAACAATGCGATCTGCCCAGTTTAATTCTTCCTGGGCAACGATACCCATATCCGTAACCTCGGTTAGCGTTTGTTCCTGCACTGATACCACGCGGGCCCACTGCAGATTTGTCTGTCCACCGGCTAATCCACGACCCCTGTTCAGGGTAAAATCAGTACTCTGATGCAGGCGAACCATACCGACCTGGGTAGTAGAATTAAATTCTCCGAAGTTGGTATTAAAAACAAGGAATCCCTGGATATTGGAGTTGAAGTTATTACTCTTACCCCACATCACGTCTCCCGGATTTGCCTGGGCCTGCTGATGCTGAAGATTTTCAGGGAAATATACGAGTGATTGAGATGCAACATAATCTACCCCGCCCGACATATTAAAGGAAAGGATCGATTGGGAAGTTTTTAATATATCCCAGTTCAGTCCGAAGCTCGTAATAAAGCGGTTCACTTTTACATTATTTTCAGCCAGATCACGGATCGCCAATGGATTATCGTTGAAATAATCATTGTCGCCATAATTACCCTGCTCATCAGGAAACAGGTCTGCATACGAAGGCGTATATGCCAGGGCATATCCCATACTACCACCGGTATTATTCTGGTTTCCGGTAAATCCGCGATCGCTTTCAGACTGGATATAATTAGAATTCAGGTTGATTGTAACATTCTCCCAAAGTTTCTGCTCAATATTGGCACGGATGGAATAACGCTCGAATCCTGTATTCTGAATGATACCATCTTCCTTTTGTAAACCACCTGAAATGAAGTATGTCGTACGATCATTTCCACCTGTAATACTAAGTTGCGAGTTGGTAAGAAATGCTGTTTCACCATACACTTCTTCCTCCCAGTCTGCTACGCGTCCTTCGGCAACAGCCTCGTTATATTTCGCGAGCTCAGCCTGACCGGTTGCACCGGTTCCATAGTAGGCGGCGATTTTATCAGGATTCCAGTCATCGAAATTTTGAAAATTCTGACCTTGCGCCATACCCAGATCCTGGTTGAAACGGATTCTTGGTTTACCCTGTGACCCTTTTTTGGTGGTGATAATGATTACACCCGCATTTGCACGGGTTCCGTATATCGCCGCAGCCGAAGGACCTTTTAGAACTTCGATGCGTTCAATATCGTCAGGATTAATATCTGCGATTCTATTGGCAGCATTATCCTGCGTAGCGGTCGACTGTCCGCCACTGGCACCACTGACCTGGGTTCGACCCGTACGAATCGACGAGTTATCAAGGTAAACCCCGTCAATGATATAAAGAGGTTGTGAAGAACCAGCGCCCAGTGTAGAAATACCGCGCAGCTGTACGTTGATACCACCACCCGGCGCACCACCGTTCGCATTCATGTTGACTCCCGGAATTTTACCATACATGGCATTATCCAGCGTTTGCTGGGTGGTCATTCCGGTTAATTGTTCCGTGTCTACTGTTGCTACCGCATTTGCCAGATTTGATCTCTTAACCGACGATGCAAGTCCGGAAATAACCACCTCTTCGAGGTTCGTCACATCCTGCTCCAGCTCCACATTGATAGTGCCGGAATTAACAACAATCGGTTTCGTAAGAAATCCTACAAATGAAAATAACAACGTACCACCCTGTGGGGCAGTAATGACATAATTACCGTCGATATCGGTAATAGTACCTGTCGTGGTACCCTGAATGATTACGTTTACGCCGGCGAGACCTTCTCCCGTACCGGCTTCAGTAACCCGGCCTGTTACTTGTATGTCCTGCGCATGTACATGCACAAAGGAAAGCATACAGAACAGCACACTTAATAGGTATACTTTATTCATAGGCTTAATTGTTTGGTTAGTTGTGTGATGAATTTAAAATAAAATATCGTGATTTAACACAAAAACGCAAGATACGTTGGAATAATGCCAATTTCCATCCCTTATATTGGGGGATTATTAACGTTTTTTGAAAAGGGTTAAATGATTTGAATATCCTATATTAGGACCTAATTTACTCAGTAATTGAATCTTAATATTTACGATATCATCGCATTGATTGCCAGTTCGCTGAGTCTAATGTCCTGTGCGATCTTCATTTTTATCAATAAATCCAACAGTATTCCAAGGATATTCCTGACCCTGGCGATTGGAGGTTTGGGCTATGGGTTATTTGTAGCGACCCTGCTCAACTCAAGACTGATTGAGTCAATGCCATATTTGTACCGAACGGCGATGCCGGTGGCCTTCCTTGTCGGCCCTGCAAGCTATTATTACATTACCAGCTCACTCATTCAGCCACTCGTATTTCCAAAGAAATTCTTTTTGCACCTGATCCCGATGTTACTGGCTTTTACGGTGAATATCCCCTTTCTCGGGAAAAGCAATATTGAAAAAATTGATATACTCCAGCACCGATATGTTCAGGATATCAACCTCCTCACCGGACCTGACGGGTGGATTTCGGGAAACCAGATGGCAACGATACTTGCCATCTTGACACTTCTGTATCTGCTCCAGGCAGTTCGCATTCTGGTGAGGAATAAGAATCAAATTAAACGGACTGACCGCGCTTCATTTGGATGGTATTTCTATTTTATCGCTGCCGAGACATTTGTTTTCAGCAATTTACTATTCTTTGCCGCCCGACCCGGATTATCAGCCTATGGCTCATTCACTGTCATATTTAGTATCATTATGATCTCCATGCTGGTATATTTATTTACCAGGCCGGATATTCTCTATGGTGCGCTCGTTGAACGAATAGAACAGGGCCGGGTGAAATCCTTCAGCTTCAGGAATGATAGTACAGAAGAACAAACAGATCAAAATGCCGTTGACCCGGAACTGGTAACAACCTATAAATTGAGGATAGACGAATGCATGACAAATGATAAACCCTACCTCAACCGAAACCTCAGAATTACAGATCTTTCCAGTCAGCTTGATATTCCACGGCACCACCTCTCATGGATCGTTAATAACGTATACAATCTCAATTTTAATGACTTCATTAATAAAAACCGTCTGGCCTATATTGAGAGTCACTATTCCAGGTCTGAATTCAAAAAAATGACGCTCGAGGGAATAGCCTATGACGCAGGCTTTAACTCGAGAACAACATTTACCCATGCGGTGAAGAAGTTTTACAATTGTACCCCATCAGAATATTTCAAGAGCAGCTTATCTGGTACAGCCAGCCCTGAAAACAAAGTACGCAGCAATTGATAATTTGAAACAGAATTCGTGAAATTCTGATCTGTGGAAAAATCAATTTGCGTAAATTAACTAATCTGTTCTCAGGCATTTATCTTAAATATATTTCGATCGTTATGAAATCAATTCTTTCAGCTGCCCTGCTCACACTGTTAATTATTTCTTCACCGCTTTTCGGACAAGATTCCTGGCCGAAGGAAATCCCGCTGAGCTCAGGTGGCAAAGTTGTGATTTATCAACCCCAGGTTGAAGGATTTGAAGGTAATATATTGCACACACGTTCTGCGGTAAGTGTACGGCAACAGGCAAAAGACGAGCCTGTATTTGGGGCAGTTTGGGCAGATGCAACCATGCTAACCGATAAAGATACCCGGATGGCTACGCTGGAATCCATTGACATTACCGACGTGCGCTTCCCTAATGTAGAAGACCAGTCGAAAATAGATGCATTTGAAAAACTTCTGGAAACGGAAATCCCTAAATGGAACCTTGAGATCTCCATCGACCGAATCATTGCAAGTCTCGAAAGCCAGGGTAAAATTGAAGACAGTGATCTTAATACCACCCCGCCTAAAATTATTTACAAAAAAGAACCCTCAACGCTTGTCCTTATAGACGGGGAACCAAAGGTGGAGAAGAACGATGATTTGAACATGGAGACAGTGGTGAATACTCCCTTTTTCATTGTAAAGAACCCTGATGACAAGAAATTTTATCTATTCGGGGGTGACTTCTGGTATGTTTCCGGAAACGTGACATCAGGATGGCAGCCTGCTGGTTCGCTTACAGGAACCATGAAGGAACTTGACAAGGCATTGCAGGAGCAAATAGCCGAAAACCAGGAAGAAGAGAAGGAACCTGCGCCTGCCTCACCGCCTTCCATCGTTGTAAGTACTGAACCGGCGGAACTTATTCAAAGTGACGGCGAGGCAGATTTTCAAAGTATTGAGGGGACATCGCTTCTGTATATGTCCAATACAACCAACGACATTCTTATGGACATATCTTCCCAAACGTACTACGTGTTATTGGCTGGAAGATGGTATAACTCTACTTCACTGAATGGACCGTGGAACTATTCCCCGCCCGATAAGCTTCCTTCTGATTTCAGTAAGATTCCCAAAGGTTCGGAAAAAGATGTTGTACTGGCCAACGTTGCCGGAACCCCCGAAGCCAGGGAAGCTACCATGGATGCGCAGATCCCACAGACCGCCAAGGTCGACAGAAATTCAACATCCTGTACAGTAGAATACGATGGTAAGCCAAAATTCGAACCGATCGAAGGCACAACATTACAGGTTGCCGTAAATACGTCCTCCACCGTATTGCGCGCCAACAATAAATACTACGCAGTAGAGAATGGTGTATGGTTTGTTTCAAATAATGCTGAAGGCCCGTGGAAGGTTTCAGAGGAACGTCCTTCGGAAGTAGAAAAAATACCAGCCTCATCTCCAGCGTATAATACAAAATATGTATACATCTATGATGTAACGCCAACCTACATTTATACGGGCTATACGCCGGGTTATCTTGGCTGTTATGTATATGGACCAACGGTTGTGTATGGTACCGGTTACTATTACAGGCCATGGTATGGAGCTTACTATTATCCACGACCTGTTACCTGGGGTTTCGGAATGCACTATAATCCGTGGACCGGCTGGAGTATGAATTTCGGATTCAGTGTTGGTTTCTTCAGTTTTAGCGTTGGCCATGGCGGTTATTACGGTCGTCCCGGGGGTTGGTGGGGACCTCCCATGTACCGACCTCCCTATCGCCCACCCTACTACGGCGGGGGAGGCTATTATGGTGGCCGCAGAAATAATATCAATATCAATGGTGATGTAAATATTAACGTGGGCAACAACACAAATAATCTGTACCGATACCGTAATGATGCCGTTACAAGAGATCGGTCGAGTACCGCTAACCGTACCGGGTCAACACGGGACCGTACCAATCAAAATACTTCAAGGGACAGGGCCCAGAATCCAAGTCGGGACCGCACACAGAATACCACGCGTGACAGGGCCAATAATTCAGGGGTCAATACTTCCGACCTATCAAATCGAATGCAAAGTAAGCCCACTGCAAGACCGGCAGATCGCAGCAAGAACAATGTGTATACAGATAAAAAAGGAGATGTGTACCGGCAACAGAATAATGGAACCTGGCAACAGAAAAGTTCGAACGGGTGGAATAAAAGCTCGGTTACACCATCAACGCGTCAAAACCTGAATCAGCAGTCGCAAATGCGAAACAGGGGTACTACGCGCACGAATAGTTATCAGCGCACGCAAAGCAGACCAGCTGCACGACCGGCACCTTCCGGACGAAGACGGGGCAATTAGAATTTTATAAATGCATAGATTCAGGTTTGTTGCGCTGCTTCTAATTCTGCTTGCCTGTGGAACGTATGCCTCTGGCCAGGAAAAAGATACCGTTTATCTTTACCACGGCCAGACGCTGTTGGGAAAAGTCATAACTATGACTGAAGGTCGATTGCACCTTGACAGTGATGATGCCGGTGTCGTAAAAATCAAGTATTATAAAATAAAGACCTTTCATGCAGGCATTCACTTTTACAGGATTCGTACGACCGATGAGCAGATACTTTATGGAAGGATTAAATCCAGTCCGGTTGAGGGCTTTGTGATTGTAGAAAGCCTGGGAACAAACCTGGAAATTCCAATTGAGAGTATTGTTCGGCTTCAGCAATATGAAGACACCTTTGGGGAACGCATAAGTGGAACAATATCTGCCGGATATGACTATACGCGTTCCAGTAACATTGGCCGAATAAATTTTGATCTTGGTCTCAAGTATCTTGCCCAGGACCTCGAGTTAAATCTGAATGCCAGCACCATTATGACTCAGACTGACGGCTCGCTTTCCAGGGATATTGAAAACATGAACTTTGGTGCCGGTTATTATTTAAGCTATTCCTGGATATTGGCAGCGCGATTCGCCTATCAGCGCAATCTCGAACTCTCACTAAGTCGTCGTTTCCAGGAATTTGCAGGTGCAGGGTATTTCCTGGTTCAAAAAACGAACCGTCAACTAATGGCTGTAACCGGAGTAGCACTTAACCAGGAACTAAGCACAGAGGGTGTAGAGAGTGGGACATTGCTGGAGATCCCGGTAATTTTCAATTTCAACTTCTATCAATTTCAAAGTCCGAATCTTCAGCTGGACCTGAATCAAAACATTTATTTCGGAATCACGCAATCCGGACGTATCCGTAATGACGGGAATATCCGGCTCAGCTGGGAAGCCATAAATGATTTCGTGATCGGATTAAATTTTTACAGTAACTATGATAATCAGCCTCCGGAAGGTGAATCGGAACGAAACTTTGATTTTGGAACAGTTCTCAGCCTTGGCTATAAATTTGATTAATATGAAATGTATCGGATGTGTTTTGATGTTTTTAATTTTGGCTGGCCAGTCTTTTGCCCAGGATACCCATTACTGGACACAGCAATTCGGAACACGAAGTGTACTCATGTCGGGTGCCGTAGTCGCAGGTGCCGACGACAACAGTATGGTATATTACAACCCCGGGGCTTTGGGTTTTCTGGATGACGGCAACCTCTCCATCAACGCAAATCTATATCAGATTGAGAATATCCGGATAGAGAATGCCATCGGCCAGAGCGCAGACTTTAAGAGCAGTCAGATTGGAAACGTCCCTTTACTCGTTTCAGGAATGCTGAACCGGCAGGACAGCAAGTGGAAAATTGGCTATGGCATCATGTCGCCAGTCGCATTCCAATTTAAAGGAACAGCGCGCATCGACGGTGATTATCAAATTACAGATGACACCGAAAGCCCCGGCAATGAAGAATTCATTGGGGAGCTCAGTAAGTCTATAAAAACCAATGAGATTCTGCTGGCATTGGGATTCAGCAGAAAAATTACAGAGAATTTTTCCGTTGGGTTCTCCAACTTTTTTAATGTGCGCAGTGAGAACTACCACCAGAATTTTCTGGTATACTTTTTTCTCAATGATGCGGATAATACATTGGTATCTGGTACTGATATTGAAAATGCTAAGTATTTCAACGTACGCTACCAGATGAAAATCGGAGGCGCCTGGCATCTCCCCAACAACTGGGAAATCGGAGCCACCTTTACTACACCGTCAGTGAATCTGTTTGGTAACGGAACAATCTCAGCGAACATTTCACTTAATAATACGAAGCTGTTCACCGACGACCGCAGAGATTTCCTGGCATCCGACCGGCAGGAAAAGCTTAAAAGCCGATTCAAATCGCCTGCGTCCTTTGCGGTGGGGGTGAATAAGAAATTTGAAGGGTCGATATTATCGTTTTCGGCGCAATACTTCACAGCCATGGACCCTTACAACGTTATGGAGGCGGAATCCAGCGCCTTCGTAAGGCCTTCCGATTTATATTCTGAATTTACAAGTGATGAATTTTTGATCGTTCAATCGGGGGCAAAGTCGGTCTTTAATATTGCAGTTGGTTATGAGAAAAAACTCACTGATATACTTTCACTGAGTCTGAGCGCACGTACCGATAACAGTTATTTCATCAAGGAAGAGCAAGGAACATCCACGACGATGACCGACTGGGATATCCTCCATTTCACCGGCGGGGTTAATATTGATAAGGAGCGCAGCAGCCTGACCCTTGGGCTGTTGGGAAGCTTTGGCCGGAACAATGAGTACTCTCAGGAAGGAAATCTGGAAGATCCTGATGAATCACTTCTTTTGGGTGGTGCCCTGGAGGTTACCGAAGCAAGGTATTCAGCAATCGGTTTATTGCTGGGCTATACCTACAGGTTTAAGAAATTTTAGGAAAGCCGCCGATTGACGGCTTTCCTGGAAATAATTATCAAATTCCGAGACTTTTAAACAGTTCACCCCGATCGAAACCACTCACAAACATTGACGGATCTATTCCATTGGCGAGTGACTTAAACGCTTCGGTTAACTCAGCGGCGTTTTTGGGGGATGCGAGCTGGTTAAGTAATCCACTTTTAACATTCTTTTTAAAGGCACTGCCTTTAAGATGTGAAATGAACTCCGTCATATTACTTGCCACAGCGGTGGTATTGGAAATATCCAGGCCTTCTACAGCATTCATCCAGCTGTCCTTATTCTTTTTCCAGCTTCCCTTATAGGCTTCCGGCTTGATACTCGAAGCGAGGTCTGTCATAGCCCTCGAAATGTCTACATTCTGTGATTGTGCCGAAAACACCACAAAAGAAAGAATAAAAATGATGATAGGTAGTTTGATTTTCATTTGTATTAGAGGTTTGGTTTGTGCATCCTTTTGATCAATTACCCCAGTCAAACTTACCATGCCCTACAAATACTGATACCCCTGGGGTATTTTGAAATACAGACGAATAATTCGTCGTAAAATACTGATTATAAGCTACTACATCTTTTCAAGATGTCATATTCAAAGGGATCAATCCTTGCCTGTTTTTATAATTTGATTAAAGAATTTTTGTTGGGTAAAAATCTGAAATAGCGTTTATTTGCATAACGATAGATGCACTTCCCGTTGAAGATAATTTGTGCATCGAGCGGGGTGTAGCGCAGCCCGGTAGCGCGCTGCGTTCGGGACGCAGAGGCCGGAGGTTCGAATCCTCTCACCCCGACAATCAAAAGCCTTTCCGCATAGCGGATGGGCTTTTTTTATACCTTACTGCGAAGCTGGCTTCTGCAGTAAGGTATTGGAAAAGACCGGAGCGAATGAAATGAGCGAAAGGCTTTTGATTGGATCACCCCCAAGGATCGCCGGCACAGCCGGCAATCCTCGGTATTAATTGAATAAGTTAAGAACAGGAAAAGACAAACGCTAAAGCGACCTTCGCTTCATGGCGCCTCTCCCCCCCAAAGGATCGGCGAGCGGAGCGAAGCCAATCCTCTTACCCCGACTTCGCCCTCCATAGCTTTTAGCGAAGGGGGGCCTATTTATATATAACAGGGAAACAGGCTGTAGGGAATAGTCATTTTGCAATTTGAATTAATCGCCCATCTTTGGGTAGTGTCTGGCAAAGCATTTCAATTATAGCTTCTTCTATTGCTGCCGCTTTTGACAGCAATCGGAAACATGAGTTATATCAGTATAGCGCAAGACCTCACTCATTGGAATTTCTCGTTAATTACCTTATTTTCAGATATATACCCGCACAGAGTATGAAAATTTAATTTTTGTACTGAGATTTTTCCATAAGGACACAAAAAAGGAGATCAGCATGGAAACAAATATCAAAAATCGGGATTCAAGGATGTGGGAACTTGCGAAAAAGCGGGTTGGATTTAAATCACATCTAATTTCTTATTTATTGGTCAACACCTTGTTATGGGTAATCTGGTGGCTCACACTTCCTGAAGGAGGCGCATCAGGCGGTGTCCCATGGCCAG
>JBNKGL010000026.1:0-56270 GCA_050289805.1 Cyclobacteriaceae bacterium | reverse complement strand
CGTGCCAACGGTATGCTCCATATGTAGAACAAAAGGATTAGACCCTGAGATTGCGTGCCGAAGGTACGCTCCATGTGTAGAATAAAATGAATCGCCCCAGGATAGCGTGCCAACGGTACGCTCCACGTGTAGAATAAAACGAATAGGCCCTGGATATGCGTGCCAACGGTACGCTCCATATGTAGAACAAAAAGATTAGACCCTGAGATTGCGTGCCGAAGGTACGCTCCATGTGCAGAAGACCCCCGCTCTCATTTTTACATGGGAGGCGGGGGTCAGGGAAACCACCAAACATGGCTAAAACATATTTTTATGGCCTGTAACGGTATTATATAGTTTTTAGTGGCACCATTAATTAATTTCTCTATTCTTTTCCGGTAAGAATACCAGGGACAAACACCAGGTTGATAAGCCAGGTGTTGTTTTTAAATCGTTGTCGGATTCCATACTCAAATCCGTAATTCACTGATAGAGAAAGGTGCTCATTCCACAGCCAATAACTCGCCCCGAAAAGGAAATTGCTTTTTCTGTCATGAACGGTACTATCCCAATACACATCATCTCCGCTGTCATCTGCGATCTGCCAGTTGTTTCCTCCGCGCACATTTATTTCAAAACGCGGACTGAGGTATTGTGAGATTCCCCAGTCAAGAGAAAAGCGATTTCCGGGCTTTACATCCGCATCTTTAATGGCACTGTTTACCTCGAAAGTAAGCCCCAGCATGAAAGCTGTTGATTTATCCGTTTTCGGGTAGAAATAGTTAAAACCCTGAAATTGATGGGTAGTAAAGCCAAGACCCAGATTGTCTTCTGCGCCTGTTTTGTATCTGCCGGTAGGAGTATAGATCCCATACATAAAAGTGAATTCATATTTTTCACGTGACCATGACAGCCCTACCGGAACAATGAAAAGATCGCTCAATCCGGAATTCCGGGAGCTAAACTCCTTCGTATAAACAGTGTCGATGATAATGCCACCCCTTTCAGTGAATATGGAGGCATCGGCATTTATGTAATTTATCGAAGCACCGGCAAGGTAGCGGGCTCCCCCAAGAATTCGTTTATTTGAAGCCCAGAAGACCGTGGGAATACTAGCGAATGATTTGAGCTCGACGTCAACATCTATATCAGGAAGCCTTGGGTAGAGCTCACTTAGCCGGATACTGTTGAATTCATCACCATTTCTGTCGATGTACGTATCACTTGATGCAATGGCATTATACCAAATAACGAACAAACCGGGGGGCGGAGTCGCGCGGTCCCTTATATTGGCGACACCAGGAATGTAATGCCCGCCCTGCAGCGGACTTACTACCTGTGCATTTACATGAATCGGAAAAAGGATCAATCCGCAAATGATCATTGTGATAAGCCATTTCATGATTCATAATTGTTTAAAGTTTTTTGCCTCCGCGACTTTCCATGAAAGAGACTGTATCCAAAGGGGAAAATAACTACGGTCAGAGCAGCACGAATAATGAAATTGAAGGGTTTCATCTGGATAAGTTTGAAATTGAATATTCATATTCGGAATCGAATTCATTGGTGCTTGTTTATTTAAATTTAACTACCCCAACCGGCATTTAATATGACCTTCATCAGTGGAAAAAGGGAGTTTTTACATGACAGGAATCGTTTCTACTTTCTTATATTGCCATAGATGAAGAATGTCCATTCGTTAATAGAATTCAGGGTTGGAGACGAACCCTTGCTGAAGGCGGCAAATCAATTATTAAGACCTCTTTTATTCCTTCTTCTTTTATCTGTTAGCTTTGGGAGCCTTGCCCAGGAGGCAGATACCGGCGATACACTGGGAACACCATTTAAAAAGAAGAAATGGCTAACCGGGCTTTCCGGATCCATCAGTTCCGGCGCTGCACGTGCCGATACCTCATCTCAACGTTCCTACAGCAACACATACGGTTTTGACCTTTCCACGGGACGTTTTGTAAAAGACCGCTGGCTGGTAGGTGTTGTTTTTACTGCCAACCGTCAAAATACTGTGGAGATCATCAAGCGTGAGGCGGAATCACTCTTTATCGCACCGTTTATCAATTATTATTTTTCGGAGAGTGAAACGGGTTCCGTTTATCTGTCATTCGCACCTGGCTATACTGCATTCAGAGATGAAACAGAACTTCAGCAGGCTGGGATAATGCAAAGGGAAAAAGTTGAAGGAGATGGTTTCGGAATACTGCTTCGTTTGGGGTATTCCTATATACTCCATGAGCGGATTGCCTTTGATCTCAGGCTTAACTTTTCAAACTCCTGGATCAACGCAAAACGCTTTTCCGAGCCGATAAGATTGAGTTCGGAAGACAATTTTGAGTTGGGGAATCTTTCCTTCTCATTCGGCTTCGTTGTAATTCTTGACAAATTTTTCTTTTAAATGATCCGGTATCTGCTTTTTCTGCTATTATTTTCAATAAGCCTGATCAGCCAGGGACAGAAAAATGATGCGGTGTACAAACTGGATACGGCCAGACTTAAGAAGATCCAGTTTGTTGGCTTGCCGGTGGTTTTCAGTACACCGGAGACTGGCGTCGGATTTGGAGGTGGGGGACAGATTTTCGTGCCTTCACAATCAAATATCTATAACTCACGCCTGTCGAATATGTTGTTTACCGCCATATTCACATCAAACAAACAGTTTATCCTGGACATTAAGCCCCAATGGTATATCGGTGATGGGGACTATTTTTTCGATATGGCCTATAAGTTTAAGATTTATCCGAATTCATTTTGGGGGATTGGTAATGAAACCCCGGAAGATAATTTGGAGCGGTATGATATGACCTCTAATGAATTGCGGGTCGCTTTCCTGAAACGTCTTCCGCCTTCATTAAATTTTGGGTTTGAATATGTATTTCAACATCATAAAATTACGGAAGTAGAGGAGGGTGGTCTTCTTGAAAGCGGAGATATACTGGGAAGTGAGGGCGCGGTAATCAGCGGGATTGGTGTGATCTTTAACCTGGATAGCCGTGATGATGTGTTTTCGCCTTTCTCCGGCAATTTCATGCAGTTAAATGCCCGCTTCTCCAGCGAATTATTCGGCGCTACCTACAGCTTCAATAAATTCATTGTAGACCTTCGCACCTACAGGCATCTTGGGAAGAAGAGTATTCTGGCGTTTCAGATCTTCACCGAGAACACTTTTGGAGATGTGCCTTTTCAGGGTGCCGCATGGTACGGTGGCGGAGACAGGGCGCGAGGTTATTTCAAGGGCCGGTTCATCGATAATCAGATGTATGTTCTGCAGGCGGAATACCGGTTGCGTTTCCATCCAAGATGGACCGCTGCAGGATATTTCCTGACCGGGGAAGTAGGGAGGTATACCGGCGATTTCTTTTCAGAATTCAAACCTGCGGCCGGCGGGGGAATACGCTTCAAAGTCAAGAAGGACCAGGGAACATTGATCAGACTTGATGTAGGTGTTGGAAGAGAACAGGGGGCGAATATTTATTTCGGTGTTAATGAAGCTTTCTAGCGAGCGGCTGAATTTTTCATGATAAAACAACATCACTATATTCTTCACAAACCGTATGGCTTCTTATCACAATTTGTGAATAACCAGACCAGACGGAGAAATAAAAAGTTGCTGGGGGAGCTATATGATTTTGCCCCCGGTACCATGGCAATAGGCCGGCTGGATCAGGATTCTGAAGGGTTGCTGCTGCTCACTACGGATGGCAAGGTAAGCGCACAGGTGTTGAGCAGGCAGGTCGAAAAGGAGTATTATGTCTTGGTCGACGGACTTATTACTGATGAGGCAATAGAACAATTAAAAACAGGGGTTGAAATTAGCATCTATGGAAAGAAATATGAAACCTTGCCATGCGGGGTATTTCGGCTGAATGAAGTTCCTGTTCTTCCTTCAGGAAAACGCCAGATAAGGGATGAAAGGCACGGCCCGACCAGCTGGGTTTCCATTACCCTCACCGAAGGAAAATTCAGACAAATTCGCAAAATGACGGCCGCCGTAGGTTTTCCTACATTGCGGCTGGTGCGTATTCGGGTCGGTAATATAAAACTGGATAATCTGGCCCCTGGCGAAACTATTGAGGTGAATCTATTCAGATTTATAGATGGCGCGGATAATACTAATCCTGATTCGCTTGCCGATGATCAAAACTGAACACACGCTGAAGTTTCCACCCCTCAGGTTCAATGATCCAGAGGTGAATGAATTTGGACTTCGTTCTTAATGTTGTTGGCAGGTCATTTTCCCTGTTGTAAAATTCCTGATCACCCTGTTGTAGAACGCCATACATTTTTTCACCCTCATACAACGGGAAAACTTCCATTGAACTGTTAACCAATTTTCTATATGTACCTTCGCAGACCCTGGTGAAATCTTCAATCATGATCTCCGAAGCGAGTTCACCCGCGGAATCCAGTAGAACGCCCCCTTTGTCGTGATAAAATTCAAAATCAGAACTTACCAGCGTTCGGGCAAGCGCGCTGTCACAATGGTTATACGCAACGTCGAAATAGAGGCTATCCAATAACTTAATCTGTCTGTGAAGATCATCACGCAATTCTGGAGTCTCAGCAGTTTCAGGCTGTAATTCGATACCTTTAATCGGGGAATTATCTGAATTTCGACACCCCGCGGTGATTAGGTTGATGAGGATAAACAATATAAATATTCTCATTTCGACGGGAGGAAAAGCAGGTTTTTTGAGACGTACAGGATTGATTATGAGATTCGTATATGCTTCATAATCAATGTAATATTAATAAATCAATTTTAATATTCAGTGCTGCTTAACGGAATTTATTGGTTTATAGTGAGTGGCTTCATAAATTCAATTCCATCAATACTCTTCGAGCAACTTATTAATTTCATGGGAAGTAGCTTTCAAATTACCATTGTAATGCTGCAGTCCGTAAACATGATAAAACATATCATCCAGAAATAACATTTGCTGGTCCGGCGTCATCTCGCCTATATGTCCGGTTCTGCGAGCCCTGCTGTAAACCTTGGTCATATAAAACCATCGGTTATCGACGTCATTCGAATTATCCCTTAAACGCGCGTAGAATGAGTTGTATAATTTGGTCACATCTGCACTAAAGGATTTGTTCCTGAATTTGTTGATCTCGTTTCCGGAAACGGCTGATTGGAATGAGCCATAGATGGGGTAGAAGGTACGCTGGCTCTCAAAATATTCAACCAGCAAGGAATCCAGTGTTTTTCTGTTTGAATCGTACAGGGTGGAAAAGTCTGATTCCAGCCGTTTATAAATGGCAATTTTCTTATCTGCCAGTTGAATTACTGTATTGATGTAATTCAGGTCCTGTTCCAGGTCATGGCGTATTCCGGTAATAAACTCTTTTTCAGCAATGTCCTGCTTTCTGGATTCATTCCAGTTGTTAATGGATAATGCGATCAGAATACCAATGACTACGAGAATTATCTCACCTACTGAATATTTCAGGTAATTGCGGAGTTTGTTTTCCGCCAATAATTCCTGACGGATCTTTCTGAAGAGCTTAATCATATATTGATAAAGTGCGGGTAAGGGTTAGTTCTAACATAATTCCAATGTATCGTATTCCCAATTGCTTTGCAACTGCCATCAAACCCTCAGAGATCCCCGGAATCCCCGGGCAGCATAATAGGAGGGGGCACCATTGTGGTAAATGAATACGGTGTCATAACGAAAATCTGCGAACAGGGCCCCTCCCAGTTTTCGTATATATTCAGGAGTTTTAATCCAGCTGGAAGTTTTAGTATCGAATCTGCCGAGTGTCTGAAGGTATCGGTACTCCTCTTCATTTAAAAGCTCGATACCCATATCGGAAGCCATATCCAGCGCGTTGGTATTAGGTTTATATTCCTTTCGTGATTCAAGTGCTTCAAGGTCGTAACACGCGCTGCGGCGACCTTTCGGACTTTCGGCCGAGCAGTCAAAATAAATGAATTCATTGGTCTGCTCATCAATGCTCACCACATCTGGTTCACCGCCGGTTCGCTCCATTTCATTGAGTGACCAGAGTTTAGCAGGCTTGGCCTCAAGCTTTGTCTGAATATCAGCCCATGTCAATCCGGGGTGGCGGTCCATATTCTTTTCGAATCTGATCTTCAGAATATTGATCAGAGCCGATTGCGCCTGATTCGTAAGTTTTTTATTCAAGCCTGTACTGAATTTATGCATCTAATATCATCATGAATTTCATAATTGACAACCTGAAGAATTAAAATATGCGGTGTCACAAGGTGGGATTTGAAAATGTAAATTTCCTGGTTAGTCGCGCAGGGTATATTGATAGGGGTTTCTTCCCGGTGTTTCTTTCTTTCGCTTTGGCAATCGTTTAAATTTTCCGGAGGCCAGCATTTTCTTTTGAAAACGACTGCGATCGATCTTTTCTTCCAGGATGGATTCATGGAGCTGATGTAATTCAGGCATCGTGAACTTATCAGGAAGGAGATTATGAGCTACCGGGTCTTTAATGATATCTTCCTTTAACTGCTTATGCGCTTCCTGCACAATTGATTTGTGGTCCATCCACATTTCGGGTAATTCATTCATTCCATACCAATGGAAGGATTGATCAAAATTTGAAATGACTGGATGCATTAAATCTATGTTCACCAGGGCGTAGTATGCCAGGGTAACGAAACGGTTGTTAACCCAGTAATCATCACTCCAGGAAATACCGGACCGGATAAAGAATTCTTTGAATTCATCGCTAAACTTTCGGTCGCGATTACCGAATACCGTCAGGAATCTGAAATGAGGATCATTCAGGCCTGTTCGTTCATTCAGGATGCGCAATACAGCTTCCTGTACTGATTCATCAAGACGTATATGACCACCGGGAAGCAACCATTTATCCCCTGTTTGGAGCAGCAGACATTTGAGTACATTGTCTTGCTGACCAAATATGACCAGATCGATCGACAAGTTCTGTAAAAAATAATCCTTTCCCTTTTCCAGGAATTCTTTCAGATCCATCCAACTAAATTACAATATTATGTGACATTATGCCACAAAATATATTATATTTGTGTCAGTACGCCACAAATTAATGCAGAAATCATGAAAAAGGGCTTTAAAATTACGTTGATTGTTCTTTCGGGGGTTTTATTACTTGTTTTTTTAGCCGGGGTAGGTGGCTGGTTTTATCTACAGAGAACCCTTATAAATTTCGAAAAGGACTATCCTGAGAATGCTGATTTGCAAACGGCCGTAATTGATGGGTATGCATTTCTCGACAGAAATGGTAATGGGGAGCTCGATGTTTATGAAGATAATCGCAGAACTTTAGAAGAACGGGCGAATGATCTGCTGTCGCAGATGACCCTCGATGAAAAAATTCATTTGCTCAAAGGCTCTGGTTTAGCCTCTATGCTTGGAAATCCGGAACCAGGAACGGGAATACCGGGGGCCGCGGGTACCATTGTGCCAACACCCAGACTGGGAATCCCAACCATCTATTTATCGGATGGTCCTGCAGGACTTCGTATCGAACCGAGGCGTGAGAATGATGATCATACCTATTATTGTACAGCTTTCCCCATCGGAACCCTTCTTTCATCCACCTGGAATGCGGAGCTGGTAGAAGAGGTAGGGAAGGCTATGGGGAATGAAGCCCTTTCCTATGGAGTGGATGTAATACTGGGCCCGGGAGCAAATATCCAGCGGCATCCGTTATGCGGTAGGAATTTCGAATATTATTCGGAAGATCCCGTGCTTACAGGTTATATCGGAGCGGCAATGGTGAACGGGATTGAATCCAATGGCGTGGGTTCCTCCGTTAAGCACTTCGTAGCCAACAGCCAGGAAACCAGCAGGATGCAAAATGATGCCATCATCTCCGAGCGAGCGCTCCGGGAGATTTACCTGAAAGGATTTGAGATCATCGTGAAGGAATCCCAGCCCTGGACCATTATGTCATCCTACAACAAGGTGAATGGAACCTATACATCTGAAAGTAAGGAATTGCTCACCGGGATATTGAGGGATGATTGGGGATTTGAAGGGATTGTGATGTCAGATTGGTTCGGCGGTCAGGATGCGCCATCACAGATCGCTGCCGGTAACGATCTGTTGGAACCCGGAACAAAGGGTCAATGGGATGCGCTGGTCGAAGCCTCGGAAAGTGGTGAATTATCAATTGAGACCATAGATATTTCCGTAAAGCGAATTCTAAAGCTGATCCTTGGATCGAAGAAAATGCAGCAATATGCAAACAGCAATAACCCGGATCTGAAGGCCCATTCAAATATAACTCGTCAGTCTGCATCTGAAGGTATGGTCCTTTTAAAAAATAATGACATCCTTCCCATAAAAGAACCTGAGAATGTTGCCCTTTTTGGGGTTACTTCCTATGACTTCATTGCCGGCGGAACCGGTTCAGGAGATGTAAATGAAGCATATACCATATCGCTTGAAGAAGGTCTGGAAAATGCTGGTTTTGGTATTAATGAGTTAGCCAGGGAAGCATACCTGGAACATAAGAAGGCCAACGAGGAAGCATTCATCAAACCTGAAGGGTTGAATGCCATGATGAACCCGTATAATCCGCCTGAAATATCCTATTCCGATTCGTTCCTGGAAGAATGTGCACGGCTTGCGGATGCAGGGATTATCACCATCGGCAGAAATAGCGGTGAAGGATATGACCGCGTAGAGAAAGATGATTTTTTGCTTACCGATCAGGAACAGGATATGATCACACGCATCAGTGATGCATTCCACGCCGCAGGGAAAAAAGTAATCGTCGTACTGAATATCGGAGGAGTGATAGAAACATCATCATGGAAAGACCAGCCTGATGCCATTCTGCTCGCGTGGCAGGGCGGACAGGAGGGAGGTAATTCTGTGGCGGATATCCTGACTGGAAAAGTAAACCCCAGTGGCAAGTTACCGATGACATTCCCCAACGCGCTGAATGATCACGCTTCCAACGCTAACTTTCCGCTGGATGGCGAACCGTTTGACTGGAAGAATATGCTTTTTGCCAAAGATGAAAAGCCTGATTCCGAGAAAGTTCGAAATAAGGATTACACGATTTATGAAGAGGGTATTTTTGTAGGATATCGTCATTTCGATCATGCCGGACTGGATGTTTCATATCCATTCGGATTCGGCTTATCCTACACGACCTTTGAATATTCATCTATGGAAACCGAAGTCGTGAATGATACTGTCAGGGTAAATGTAACTATTACCAACACAGATGATACAGCAGGAAAAGAAGTTGTGCAGTTGTATGTTTCGAAACTAAATCCGGTCGTCGACCGTGCACCTAAAGAGCTCAAGGCTTTTACCAAGACTTCTGAGCTGAATCCGGGTGAGTCGGTTCAGGTTTCAATGGAAATCCCTGTATCTGAACTGCGTTACTGGAACGAAGAGCAGGGGGGCTGGACGCTGGAGAAAGGGGTTTATCAAGTACAGGCTGGTGCATCTTCCAGGGATATCAGGGTGGAAAATGAGATAGAACTGTAACCTACAATTGGGAATGATTCGCCAGGTCATTCCCAACTTTGTGTTTAATCTGGATTTCGCAGCCGGTCTAGCTCCTGTTCGATTTGACTATTGAGCCCATTTGTCCACCTGATTATCCTGGTATAGTTTCTCATTTTGAATAACCGTAACCAGATAGCTTCCTGTAATTTTAATATCAGTAATTCATCCCTTAGCATCTCCTCATAGTCCCGGATCATCGTCGGATAAATGAAAATGCTGTCGTTCTGGAAGTTGGGCAAATAATAACCGCTGCCGTCGATTAATTGGGAATATTTATCCGTAAAGGGTGTCATGAATTCAAAATTCCGGATAGGTGCTTTATCTCTTCCAAGACCTACAACCCTTTCGAATCCAAGCTGGTAGAGATTTGTAATGTTCTCCCGTAATGTATCATTTCTGAGCGTTCTTAGTCCGACGGATTTCAGAGCTTCAAAACCGGATGTTTTTGGGAAAAACTGATCGTCGTTATTGGTATTTCGTAAATAAACCACGACTGAATCTGTTAATGGATTTTTGTTGATGAGGTGATCCCTGAGTTTTACAGACATATTCAGCCTTTCGGTATGCGTTTCCAGACCTGTCTCCAAATCCTGCAAAGAGGTATTCAGATCATCCTGTATTTCCTCATAAATATTGATTTCAGTTTTTCTTGATTTACGTTCCTCATTCCATGTATTCACCTGCAAGGCCATCAGAATTCCGATCATGACCAGAAATATTTCACCGAGTGCATAGAGAAGATACTTCCTGAAGCTGTTTTGGGAAATCAATTGTTGCCGTATCTGACTGAATAATTTGATCATGGGTTATGGAGTGGAAGCCCTTTAGGGTCTAATAATACATATTCTCAGATCTACACTACATTGTCAGGGTAAGTCCGCCATCAATGGTAAGTGTAGAACCCGTGATGTAGCTTGATTCTTCTGAACACAGAAAAACAATTGACCTGGCTACTTCTTCAGGGAGGCCGGCACGTCTCAGGTGAACGGTAGGCAGTAATCCCTGGTCATATAACTCATCCCCCACAATCCCCCTCAGGCGTCGGTGCATAGGCGTATCGGTAACACCAGGGCATAGGAGATTTACCCGAATCCCCTGCGGTGCCAATTCGGCGGATACGCTTGAAGTCAATCCGATTAATCCATGTTTTGAAGTGACATAGGCAGAACCAGTAGGGAAGCCAAGAAATGAGTTCACAGAACCGATATTGACAATAGATCCGCCATTCCCGGCTTTAATCATTGCTCTTGCCTCATACTTCATACAGAGAAATGTTCCTTTCAGATTGATATCCAGCACCCTGTCCCAGTCATCTTCAGAGAGGTCGGTAATCGCGCCGAAATTACCCTCGATCCCGGCATTATTCACGGCAAAATCAAGTCTCCCATAGACATCCATTGTATGTTCTACCATGTGTTCAACGCTACTGGCATTTGAAACATCCGTTTTAACTGCCGAGGCTTGTCCGCCCATATTTTCTATAGATGCGACCAGGCTATCCAGTTCATCTTTTCGGCGGGCGGCGACGACAACTTTTGCGCCTTTCGCTGCAAATGCTTCGGCTGTGGATCTTCCGATGCCACTGCTGGCGCCGGTGATCAGGGCTACTTTATCTTTCATCGTGTTTATTTATGTTGATGGATTTAATTGTAAGGTCATTTCAGGATTCGGTAAATATCTTCCTGGAAGAATAAATTAGTCATTTAATTCCATTAATTCTGAATTCATATGAAATGAAAGAACACAGGGATTCTATCCATGCATTATCCTGCCTTCCAATAATTATCAATGCAGGTGGCAAATCGTGCGGGCGATTCAGGATCAAATCTGAAATAAAGGCATGGTTCGATCAATTCAAGTTCCATGAGCGCGAAGGAATTCTGCGGGGTTCGCACCAGGTCTACCCTGGCATACATAGGTGTGGATGGCAGGGCTTGCATGGACTTCTCTGCAGCGCTCAGAAGCCTTGGTTCCGGTTTTTTGATGGTCATAACACCTCCGCCATGTTCTTCCTGTACACGGAAATCTCCATCACCGACAGTCTTGAGGATCACATGGCTCAGGTTTCCATTGAAATACATCAGTGAAAATTCACCTTCTTCCACAACATTCTCAATAAATGGCTGAATGATGCATTCGCGATTTCTAAATGTTTCCACCACATTTTTACGAATGGAGTGGTCTCCTCTTGGTATTCGGAAGGTATCATCGGCATTTGCTCCGATTATGGGCTTGATGATAAGTTCCCTGCAATGGAATGTTTCATACGCATTTTCCAGATCTGTAATGCCAGGATTAATTTTGCGGATCGAGGGTACGATCCCGACACCCTGCCGCTCCAGTTCAAACAGGTAATTCTTATTAATATTCCATCGGACAATTTCGATATCATTCAGAAGGATAGCACGCGACTTTTCAATGTTGTCCAATACATCCAGGAATTTTTCCAGGTGATCCTGGTAATCCCACGGACTGCGAATAACTACAATATCATAGTTATTCCAGTCGGTCGCCTTATTCCACGGAATATTCTCGATCTCCCATCCCAGTTTTTTCAGGGGTTCATGCACAAGATCATCGTCGATAAACCAACCCTCGGTATTGGCGATTGATAGAAAAACGCATTTTGGCATATACGCTTGATTCTTAGTTTATGGCCATCACTAATTAGATTGACTTAAATATAAATCAATATGATGGATTATTGATCGGGATTGGGCCAATGAAAAATTGAGCTCGTCATTCGTCTCGGTAAATAGAATTCGTTTGAAGTTGCTGATACCCTGGAACGTTGCTGCAAGGTGGCTCATATCGATATCAGACCAGACCAGTGAGTCTATCAGGGGACCCTGGTCATGGATCTTTGTGGAACCAAAGGTGTACGTATTTACATAACTGGTAATTTTTCCCTGGTAGTCATTCGTTGTTTTTTCTACCCGGTCTTTCAATGAGAATTTCTTGTTGTAGAAATTTTTAATCGCTCCTTTCAACGAATCCGGCAATTCTTCAATCAATCCGGTCTGATTCAGGCTGTTATAGGAATTGGTATTATATACAATTTGAGCACTCCAGTTCGGGTTGAACTCAAATCTCATAATTTGAACCAGGGTATCCACCGTCGCTTCTGGTTTTGCTACCCTCGCCCGCAGTGACTCATTGAACAGGTACTGTTCCCTGATGAACGGCATTCTTTCAGTTATCAATAGCGTGTCCTGAATTAAATCACTTTTTAATGCCAGGAGGAGATCGTGCATCTCCGCCCGGGCCTTGTTGTTTTCATTCCAGTTGTTTATTTGAAGGGCGATGAGTATCCCGGCAACAACCAGTATGATTTCTCCAAAGGCATATTTCAGATAGTTGCGTATTTTCCCTTCTTCCAGCAGGTTTTTCCGGATTCTTCTTAAGAAATTGATCATTGGGATATGTTAATTTCACTATCGATCAAATGAATTATTTTTTTTGCAGTTACAATGATCTCTCTCGATTGAAGCAATGAGACAGAAGTCGGCAGTTCTCTGGCTGTCAGAGCGCTTTCAAAATCAGGGTCTTTGAGTAAACCAGGGTAATCGCATTCAAACGGACTCGCTGTCCTGCTTTCGAATAAATCATATCGCTTATAGTCAATTCGCCGATACACATCATATAATGATATATGTTCTTTTATAACTGGCAACAACACATTGTAGAGGATGTTGCTGGAATAAATTTCATCTTCTGTAATATCTTCCACCTGCTGAGGCCAGAGAACCAACGCATTCTTAATTGAGTCGTTACTGATAATATTGATTTTACCTGAATTGAATAAAATATTCAACGTTTCTGATTGTCCGTTGTATGTGGGATTTATCAATAAAACAGCCAGAAGACTGTCCATATGCCGTTTTGTGAAATTGTTTTGATTATTCTGAATGTGGTTATAAAGAGCGGTTGTTGTTGAAATGATTTGTTCCCTGAATTTGTTGTTTTCTTCAAATTCCTGGATTGCGTTTGTGAAATCTGACCGGATATTTCTAAGTGTGGCAAGTTCTTCGGAACGTTGTTTTTTAAGTTCATTCCATGTATTGATCTGCAGGGCAATGAGTATCCCGATCACCACCAGTATAATTTCGCCGACGGCATATTTCATGTAATTAAATATTTTGCCTTCCATCAGGAGATTTCTTCGTATTCGGTTAAAGAATTTAAACATGGTCAGGGTTTTAAATGGATCAGCATCGGCATTTAACTATTTACCAATAAAAGCATTGTATTCATCATTCATGACCTTATCTGTAGTGATTACCGTGTAGTATCTCTTCATGAGCTTGCCAACAACCGGAAATACTGCTGTGATCTCTTTGAGTGTTTGGCCTTCATATTGAAATAATTCAAAGTCAACGATTGATGCGACAGGATCCTCTGGATAAAATTCTTTCGTGAGCTGGTTAAGTTGGTAAGCGTCATCGAACCCGTGCTGATTATAGGCAGTATAGGTTCTTGACTGAAAATAGGGACGGTCCAGAAAATATGGCAGCTTACCATTAACCCTAAGCCCATAAATTTTGTCTTTTGCCTTCGCATAATTTCCTTCTGCAATCAGCTTTTCAATACTCATATCCTTTTGATCAATCTTTTTAAGGGTAAGGGACGAATTATGCAGCTGAAGCATGAGCTCAGCATTACCCGGGAATTCGAGCGTCATGTTATATCTTCGGGTGTAGAATACAGAGTCCTTCTGATAAACAGGGGTTTCCGTTAATCCGTCAATTGAAATGTACCAAACCGAATCCCGCTGGAAAATCAATAGGTTTCTTAATGGGGAAAAGGAATACTGCCCTTCAGATCCGGCAGGTAAAATGGCAGGTATGTATTGATCGTCAAACTTCATGTGAATAATGGAATCCATTACTTCATCATGAAAGTATCCATCACCTTCCAGGTTTTGTGGTATGGGAATTTCAGGAATCACTGCATCACGGTTGTCATGCAGATGTGAATGGAGGGAATATAAACTCGGAACAACCATGGTTATATTAGAATGCGGCAAGGTAAAATAGGTAGGATCTGAAGTAGTATTCGGGTTGTCCATTGTCTTTTCTCCAACCAGAATTGTATTGGTTAGGCGTTCCATATCACTGGCAAAGCTTACAGCTGCAGATCCGGTTCCGCGATCCGTAAGTGTGAACAGCTTTCCGTATCGGTTGACAATGGTATCTTTTTGAATCCTGTTCAGGAAGGAATTATGATTTTGGGTATCACCTCCGGGATTTCCACGTACATCGATCACAACCTTTTCCGGGGCGGTATCAGCAATTGTTGAAAAGACATCATCCCAGAATGCTTCTATGTCTCCCTGTGCTATGCACATAGAATAACGGAGATAGAAGATATTCCCATCATAGAGGGATGTATACCAGTAATTCTTTTCCGGGTTTCTCCTGTAAAGAGGCAACTCTTTATCCCCTCCCTGGTTGCTTATTCTCACATAATCAGTCAATTGCGTTACTTCTTCAGCCGGCAAACTCTTATAAGTGATGGCTTCACTTTTGCCATCTGCGTAAACTTCCATTTCCAGGGATTCCCTGTCTGAGATTATACCCTCATGATACAGTAATTCTGCCGAAGAAATGATGCTGTTCATAAAATATGCTGATCCCGCTTCATTGGGTGAATTACTATAAGCCCGTAATTTTTCAAATACTTCCTGACTGGAGGCATTACCGATCCGCGTAACCCGGCTGCCAAGAAATTCCTCCTGTCCGGCAAGCAAATAAAAGCTTCCTTCAGACCAGGTTAAGGAATAGGGAAAACGGTAACCCAGTAGTGTATTCTTATCTATTACCGTTGTATGAGGGTCCTGGAAGGAAGCCACTGCTTTGATAATTTTCAGGTTGAATTGCTCCTGGGATATGGGGGGTTCGGCATCGACCCATTGGCGTAATTCAGCTAATTGCGCATCGAATTTTGTTGTGCCGGGCAGGACGCCATATCCGGAAAATTCATTCTTGAAAAGATATTCAAGACGGTCAATATCCTCCATTCTTTTTTCATTTTCAGTAAGAAAGGATGCCCTGATATTTTCGTAAACCCTGGTAATTCCGATGGGAATTAAAACAAGCAAAATGATGAATATAATGGTGAGAATTATCCATTTGAGCCATTTGAATACTTTTTTCATATTGGATTGTTTCGGCTTTCGGTTAGTACATGGTGTTCGGGTTCGCGGAATTTTTAGGTATTTGCTGAATGGCATCCCAGTGTTCAACAATTTTACCGTTGGAGTCAAACCTGAAAAAGTCCATCGTCACATACTCATCATTCCCCGGCCATACCTGGTGTGTATGTAAGGCCACCAGATCACCTTCTGCCACAGCTCTTACAAATTCAATGGACTTCTCCGGGTATTCACGTTGCATTCGTTTGAAATAATCGATGAATCCATCGGTGCCATCGACTACAGCCGGATTATGCTGAATGTATTCGACCCCGACATATTTGCGCACAGCGGTTTCAGGATCGCCTTGATAGGCCGTACGGTAAAAGGCGATCGCATTTTGTTTGTTTTGTTCAGGGTTCATTGGTTTCTGTTTTTTAGAAAGGCCAGAAGCTCCAGCGACTTTTCATAGGCATCATCACGACTGATTTCCCAGTTCTGATGCAATTTGCTTTTAATAGAAAGAAGCGATACAAATTGATTTTTGGAATAGCCGCCAATGGCCAGATCTTGCATGGTGATCATTGTGTTGGATGAATCTTCAAACGTAAGTCCGCATGAAACAAATAGGCTGGTAATATGAGTATTCCACAACTCATCAAGATAATATTCACTGAGTATTATTTCTTCGTATGCTGCTTCCACCGTTCTCATTTCATCGATCAGATCCTTATATCGGATTAAAGAGTTTGAATTTGATTCGAGAATTTTGTCCAGGATTGGGGATTTAACGATTGTGGATGAATAGTTGAATGCACGTGCAATTTCTATTTCACCTAATATTTCATCACCATCTGCGATTTTTTGAATTAGCTGCGTTCCGTCATCGGAACCCGCCTCATTTCTTTTTTTGTAAAGATCAAGTTGTTCAATGTTATTGGAAATCTCTTTTTCCAGCGAAACCAGAAGCTCTTCTTCCACTTTCAGGGCCTTTTGTCCTTCATTCCAATTATTGATCTGAAGGGCGATCAATATCCCGATTACTACAAGAATAATTTCACCCGATGCGTACAGCAGATATTTACTGATTCTGTTATCCGTGAGCATTTGATGCCGAACTCTCTGAAAGAATTTGATCATCAATTAACCCTCTTTCTGTTTGTAAATCCTACTAATCGAGGCGATCGTTAGAATCGCGGCAATTGGTGTAAGTACGTACCAGATATATACCAATTCTTTTTCTAAATGAGAGTTCATCAGATTGAAAATTCCGCTTATTAAAACCAGGGCCGGCCCGATCCATATCCACCTTTTTGCATTAATTTTTTTCATTGTAGAAGTGTTCCTGGCAATTAATTTTTAAGCCCGTTATTCTTTGAAATTACCCCCAAACGCTCGCCCATCAGTAGGTGTTCATATGCGCTGCCATCCGCTGTTTTTGGACTGTCAATCGTGAAATTTACACCCTCCTGGAATATCATGATAAAATCAGATCCCCCGAAGGCGAAGTTTCCCAGCATATCACCTTTCTTTACTCTAACTCCAGGTTGAATATTATCCTCGAAGTTTACCGATCCTACAGCAACCATTCCGATAGGCATTAAAGCTACAAGGCCATATTCGTCCGTTTCCAGGATAACGCAACCCCGCGTTTCCACAGTTTGCCATCCTGTTTTGGCGGATGGGTCAAACGCATACCGTCCATTCTCAGCATCCCACCACAAGACGCCTCCGGTAGGATTTATGCCTTGTATGATCCGAACTTCTTTCACCGTTCCGCCGATAGGAAAATGATAGCGGTGATAGTCGTTAACATTCAGGAATGAATGGGTAAAGGTGCCATTGGCAAATGCTTCTCTGTATTCACTCTCTTCACCGATCAGGTTTGATATCGATCTTAATGAGGCAGATTTAACCGCCACCCCGTTTTCCGCGACCAGTACGGAATTACTATCGATTGCCCATACACCCTGGGGTTCTGAGTCAGCAAATGAAGCAATTATGGAATCAGCATCGGGAGCTGCAATAGGCCGCATTTCCGGTGATTTAAGATATCGCGCGAAGAACTCATTAAATGTTGACCAATTGGACGGGTCTTCATACCATCCATTCTGCAATCCGAAATTCGGATCATTCAATACCGCCTCATAATATTCATCATTCCAGGAGTCTTCCGTATCCAGGTAAGCGCCCCACGACCGACTAAAAGTCACAAGCCATGACGCAAAGGGCTCCGCATACTGAAGTGAATTATTCACGAGGCCCTTTCCCTCCAGCTCAGGGAGTGGCTGATCAATCAGAAAATAAAAACATGCCAGGCTTTGGAAAATATTATCAAAGATCTCAGGGTATTCGTCCTTTTTCATGAGCGCCCACGGCATGGACTTTTCACAATGGGAAACGAATTTATAGTATTCTTCCAGGTTGTGGGCAGGGTTGGTATTTCTGTCGGGGTTTATCTCCCGGGCCTTTTCCAGTGAGGCTATCAGCAATGTTTTAACTTCCGGATTACTCTTGATGAGTTTAAATAATTCCTGTGTTGCTGGTCCATATTCAACCTTCTTTTCTGGCGTTGCGCAGCTGGAAAAAATAATCAGGATAGTAGCTATGAAGATTTGAAATGAATAGGGGATGGGGCGCTTCATTCTAAATGGGATTAGGCAGTTTTGTTAATTATACAAGATAGTAAAATCCCTCAATAAAAGGGTTTGCTGAAAATTGAAATCACGCACAGCGGGTCCGGAGATAGCCTATACTATAAATTGGTTTCTTTAATATGCGCTTCATGAAAGAGAATGGCTTCATCTTCTTTTGTCGCATTCAAAAGGCCGGATGAATGAACTTTTTGATCATTAAGATTGATAAGAAGTGTTACAAAGGAGGCATCATTCTTTTCATACCAGTTCACAAACCACATACCGGGAGCAACCAGCTTTGCGTTGTACGTAATACCGGTCCGCCCCATGCCGGCGAACGGACCGGCAATCCATTCAAAGTTAACGAGTCCGTCTTTGAATGTGACCTGTACGGTTCCGAGGTCTTCATAGGTGTAGGTGATGGTTTTCTCATCAAGTGTGTTTTTCTGATTCATGGTTAGTCTGTCAAGGTTATTCAATTGAAGGAGATTCAAGATAATTAAAAATAGCAGCAAATGGCCGAATAATTTTTATGTCATGAACGACTGTTTAGCATGTCTGGATTAAGTTGGTGTTATCAATTCTCATGCATCATCCCGTGCGTCTTCCAAATTTTGTCTTGCTGTTTTTACCTCCACTCTTTCAGAATTTCCTGCCAGCTCTATTAACTGATGGTAGTATTGTTTTGCCAATTTGAGATCACCCGATCTTTGTGCTGCCGTAGCAGCTCCATAAATACCGTTGAACCTGTTGGGATGTTGGATCAAATCATTTTGATATATTTTCAACGCTTCCTCAGGTTTATCCAGTGAGAGTAAAAGATCGCCGTAAAGTTCACCGGCAGGTAATACTTCACCGGGAGTGACAGGGTGTTTCGACGTGCGATATTCCATATCCATGGCTTCCTTCATTAGACTTTCAGCAGAATCACCGTCCCCCTCAGCATATGAGATCCAGGCCTGTATGGTTTTGATCTGAATGTTTACCTGGTTCGCTTTGTATTCATCATCAATATCAATCAGCTCCTGTCGGTTGGATCGTAGAATGTCCAGCTCCGTGTTTGCAGATTGAAGGTCACCAAGATGAATGGCGC
Organism: Cyclobacteriaceae bacterium; assembly: GCA_050289805.1. Taxonomy (GTDB): domain Bacteria; phylum Bacteroidota; class Bacteroidia; order Cytophagales; family Cyclobacteriaceae; genus JAUILA01. Next base: position 36,926 of record JBNKGL010000026.1, on the reverse strand, counting down.
CCAATGCCCGTGCGAAATGCAGGATGGACCGTTGCCATGGAAAATCCTTCCAATCCATATCGATATCCGGTAGCCGAAGATTTGCGGCATGTTCCCAATCACGGTTCTCCAGGGCAATGCGTGCAGGAACAGCGGCTGCGGTATAATAAACCTTGAAATTGACAGGAAAGACCCGTTTGAATGATTTCAAATACTCAAGCTGATCGATGGCTTTATCATTCTGACCGGTTTGGAGATACGCGTAAACCAGATAGTCGATACCATGCAGCTCTTCGTCCCAGTGTGCTGTTGAATCCAGGCTCTCTGTATAACATAAAGCAGATGAAATTACTTTTAAGTTGGAATTTATGGATTCCTCCCACAGGCCAAGCCGCGTAAAAATATGGGATGGCATGTGCTGTGCGTGAGCTGATGACGGTGCTATTTCAGCATAACTCCGTGCCGCAGGCAGCGCCAGTTCCGCGAGTTCTGGGTAATCATAATTATGGATTATATAATGTGCAATACCCGGATGATTAGGCTGGTCGGGGTAAATAGATTCCAGGATCTTTCCTGATTCACGTTGCTTTTTGTAAGATCTGTCGGCCGGATCTGATGATGCCCTGAGTGCGAGCGCATAAAAAATGGCAGCCTCCTTGTCCTGGCTGTATTTTTCGTAAACCAGCTTCATGTTCTGTTCAAACCTGGCAATGCGTACTTCACGGCTGTCTGTTTCCCAGTTATTATAAAAACCGGCTATGGCATCAATATAATCTCTTTCACGTTCAGTCTTTTCAATTGAATTGCTGGCTTCCAGTATTTTCGATCCTTTGATCAGGTAATCATTGCCCGATTGAAACCACAAAGAATGAAAGTTGGCCATGGCAACTCCCCAGTAAGCCATTGCACAATCCCGATCAATATCAAGCACGTTGACGAATGCTTTTTCTGCCTGGTCATATTCAAAAGAATGGAGGAGTGAAATGGCCAGTTCAAAGGTTTCCCTTACCCCGGGATCGCATGATATGGCAAAATCAACATCACCAAAATCCCCGCTTCCGCAGGTTGTGATGGAACCTCGGAGGAGGTTGATTTCTGAAACGGGATCTTCAGGTTGTGTAGCCGTACAGCCAAAGATTGAAATAATGAACATGGACAGAATCAATCCCCGGATGGTTTTCATGATGTGCAAGGTTTTACCTGTGAATGCTAAAGCCTGTGAATGAGGGTGATAGGCTCGGCGACAGACAGGTAAGGTAGTGAACTCTGTCGCACAGAACAACAGTTACTTCGTTTATCCCTGAAGGAGAAAACTTACCGCCGGAGATTAATTCATATGGAGGATTATATTTGTCAACCCCGCTGCCCAGACCAGGAAACCAACGGCGATTTGCCATTTCAGTTTTTTGTGAAACCAGATGAACAGTCCGAAAAAGATAAGGTAGAAAAGGATCCATTCTAACCCCTGCGAGCCGAACAAATGGCCGCTTGCGCGGTCCCATGCCGGTTGTATCAGCATGAATGACCCGAACATGATATTGGTTCTGTGCGCATTGACATCCTTGTTTCTGTTTCGATAGCCCATGGCGATGAGAATGCTTCCAAAAACCAGCTGGCTGAAAACCATAATTGAAAGCGGTGCAAATTCTTTGAAGTATAGCGGTAATGTAGAAAGAAGAAATCCCAGGTATATAAGAAATCCGAATTTACCTGCTTTCATGTGGGCCTTCACATTGTTCTTTCGAATTAATGTGTTTTGAACTACCAGCATTGTAAACCAGCTGAAGGCAAAGAATGCATGGATCATGAATTTTGGTTCGGAATTGCTGGGTTGGCCGGTGTCTGTGAGCCAGTTGTCGGAAAACCCGATAATCATGATTAACCAGAGGGTCAGGCTAAGGAATATGTAAAAGTACTTTCGCATTGGTTGTGTTTTATCAGTTTAAGAAAGGGCATTACCTTGTTGTTTTTGGCCGCGCTTCGACCCTGAACCAGTCAACATCAACATATCCCCCCAACTCTTTTGTGGCGTAGTTAAATAGACAAAATTTGTTTCCGGTAAAAACGGTCAGTTTGAATTGCATTTGCATAACATTGCCAAGGGTTGTAAACGTTTTATTATCAAGGCTGTAGGCAAATGTAACGGTGCCGGTTCCGTCTACTGTTTCTCCACCGTAATACATGGCAGCTCCTGAACCATGAAAGGGGTCGGCCTGAAGATAGATGGAGGACGTATTCACTTTCACCGAATCAATGGTTTCCCCGTTATTGACCATGATTACATAGTATTCGCCATTAATTTTTTTAACACCAATAAATCCATAGGGATCCTGGAAAATCGCAAGACCCGCAATATCGCCGTCCTTCATGTGATCAAGGTCTATTTTCGTGGTTCCGACCGTGAGAAGAGAATCAGAATAATACGCGAAGGATCGCTGTGTTAGCGTATTTCTGGCTTTCGGCAAACTATCGGTCAGCGAAGCAGTTTTCAGTCTTAAATAGCCGGGATTTTCAGTTAATGACCATTTTGAAGGTTCAGGATTATGGTTCCAGCCCCACTGCATACCTAAATGATCTTCATTGAATTCATCGGATGTGGGTAAAGTTTTAACCGGGTATGATTTACCCACGACGGGCTTCTTGTGGGTAACAACCGCCTTTCCATTGGATCCGGCAATTGGCCAGTCATCTTCCCAGGTAACAGGCTGTAAGGAAGGGAAGCGGCCAAAAGGGCCACTGTCAACCATTAACATAGTCCACCACTCACCTGTATTCGTCTGTATGAGTGCGCCCTGGTGTATGCCATAATTAGGCCCGTCGGTAGTATCATTCAGAACCATATGCTGTTCATATGGCCCATAAATATTTTCGGACCGTAGCGCTACCTGAAATCCGTCAAGGCCCCCGTACGTGCTGTACAAATAATAGTAATTATTGATCTTGTACAGGTGTGCCCCCTCAAGTCCCGGGCGGATATCGCCGGTATAGACGAGGACATCCTTTCCAATAGCATTAAAATCCAGATCAAGTTCTGTGATGTATATTTTATTGTAGCCGTGCGCTACGTAAATTTTACCATCCGTATCAAACAACAGTCCCGGATCGTGATATCCCCGTGGAAGATGCGTGATTGTCCATGGACCTTCAGCTTTTTCCGCGGTGCATAAAAAGCCACCCTCATCAAGGGTATTATATAAAAGGTAGAACTTGCCTTCGTGATATTTGATGCTGCTGGCCCACTGACCGTGACTATACCGGTTGCAGCCGTCCAGGTTGTAGCACGGACCTTCATCCATTCGGGGGACCACATTCGCGCAATATTCCCAGTTTACCAGATCCTTTGACTTCAGGATTGTTACACCCGGGAAAATGAACATGGTGGTTGACAGGAAATAATAGGTATCACCAACCCGGATGACATCCGGATCCGGGAAATCTGAGGCAATTACAGGATTGGTAAAGGTACCGTCACCATTATCGCTGTGGGTTTTTTGAGCTCTTACCCCGATGAGTGAAACTGAGAGGAATACAGTCAGGATATAAAACTTGAAATTTCTGAAGATCAGATATGTCATAAGGCCTCTCCGAAGGTTAATAAGTTTGTATCCGGATCCAGTAACGCAAATTCTTTTTGTCCCCACGGTTTTGCCTGGAGTGGCGCATTCGGGTGAATTTTTACATTTCTTTCGGTGAGTAACTGGTAGAATGAGTCTATATCTGCAACGCGAATATAAACCTGGCCGTAATTCTCCCGTGGATCAAGCTCCTGGAATTTGAAAAAGTGAATTTCGATGTTATCCTTTTTAACCATCAGGTAGTCATCGTAATCTGCACTTCCCGCATCCTGGAACCCTAATTGATTGAGGTAATAATCCCGTGTGATGTTCTTGTTGCGCATCGGCAACTTCGGATGAATGGCGGTGAGCATGTTATGACCAGTTATATGCAATAAACTCAGGTACTTAAATCAGTTAACTAATATTAATCAAATTTTTCATTATTTCCGTATGTTCATATTTCCCCGGCGTATTTCCAGACCAGCGTATGCTTATTGCGGTTAATTTCCGTGCCTAAGGTCAATTCATTACCATTGAAATCAAAATTCCTGATTTGCTGCTGGTCAACCCAGTTCGGGAAAGAACTGATTTTAATAAGATGGACCACCTGATTTGATTTAGTATTTACCTGAAACCTTCCACAGTAGCCGATAAACCCGTGATAAGCATCAATTACTTCTTCCGTTTGTCCCTGAAGGGGATCCTCAGATTGAAAGGGAGGTCTGTTCTTTTTCATGATGCAAACCGACATAGTTCCATCTTTTGTATATACTATTTGTCCAATGGCATCTTTACCGAAAGGGAAAAAGATCTCCCCGTTTTCGGCCTCAACCTTCCATTCCTGTAAATCCCAGGAGCCAATAAATCTTTCCTTGCTCATTTCATTTTGTTTTGATTCGTTTTTTATTTTAACTATTCGTTGAGGTGATTAATTTCAAAAGCAGGGGTTTGCTTTTTACCAGGGCAGACTCAGATGCCTCACTTCATCTTCAAAGAATATCTCCAGTTTTTGAGTTATTTCATGAGAAACGGGGTAGTTGATGCTATCCACATTACGTTGAAGCTGGGCAAGGTTCACATTGCCGGGAATAACGGTGGAAACTGCATTATAGCTCAGGCAAAATGCAATGGCAAGTTGGGCAAGGTTATCACCTGCTTGGGTAATTTCCTTTATTCGATCTACTAACATGGCCCTTGTTTGGATGTCCTTCCGGGACCATCGGCTGCGGATGTCGTCAAAAGTACTTTCAGAATCATATTTTCCCGAAAGCCAGCCTGAATCAAGCGGAATTTTAACGATGATACCTACTTCTTTTTCAATGGCCATGTCAAATGCCCGGGCAGCATCCTGGTGCAAAATATTGAAGAAGGCTTCGATCACTTTCGAACCGGTTGTTTGCATGAGTATACACATATCGTCGTATGTATCCAGTGAAGCACCATACGCCCTGATTTTTCCCTCATCAATCAGACGCTCCAGAATTTCGTAATGATCGTTTTTGTTGCCATCCAGGTAATGGGAGGGGGGATTATGGATAATGAGAGAGTCTACATAATCTACCTGCAACCTTTTAAGGCTCCCTTCCAATGACTTTCGAATATAATCCGATTCGTAATTCATCGTTCCCGAATCTGTATGACCGAATTTGGTATTGATGACGATCTTACTGCGATCAACACCTTTCAGTGCACGCCCCAATCTTTCTTCGCCTGTACCAAGTCCGTAATTGGGCGCCGTGTCGAAAAAGTTGATGCCGTAATCAAGTGCTTTCCGTACCATTTCCATAGCCTCGGTTTCCGACATTCCCTTCCAGCCGGAATTCACACCCAGCTGCCATGCGCCCAGTCCGATTTCAGATACCGCCGGTACACCCTGGATAAATCTATTGTATTTCATGCCATTTTAATTTTGTGAAAGCACACCATTCATCAGTGGGAAATCACCTAAAATCCCTATATCAAATGCGATTTTTAATTTCTCCCCATGTGATCAATTTGATATTATTTTCCTGCAGTTTCTTCCTGTTTTTTTCGTCTGTGAAAAAGTCAAAATCTATCTGTCTCCACTCTGAACCAAAATTTGGATGATTGACCGTAACGCCCTGCATCTCCGTGTCATCGAATGCCGGATGGATCAGGATGAGATTCACGCCTGTGGAAAGGTTTTTAAGGACATTGCTGTAGAAATCGCTCAATCCGCCAGACTCAAAAAATTCAAATTCCCCGACATAGGTTTTGTCTATCACAAAATCTTCTTTTTCAATGTTCCCCGGATTTAGTCCCACCATTTCCATTAACTGCGGGTTGATCAGAACAGGAAGGTTGAATTTCTTGCCCAAGTCCCGGTATACTTTGAAAAATGCCGGATCCGCTCCCACACTGTACATATGCGAATCAAGATGTGTGGGGTTTAATCCGAATTCCAATGCCCGGATGATCTGTGCTTCCAGTTCTTTTCTTACTTCTTCAGCAGAAGCATTAGATCTCAGGTCTTCCCGGTTCTTATAAAAGAAACCATTCCTATCCACTAATCCCGGTACGTCGGAAGCAGGCAGGACCGGTCCGAACTTATAGTTCTCCCACTCGCAGGTGAGTGTGAGATGAATGCCATAATCAAATTGTGGATTTTGCCTGGCAAAAACAGCCATTTCGTAGAACCACGGACAAGGTACCATCATGCTGTATGAATTCACAAACCCTTTCCCGAGGGACTGAATAGTCGCCATATTTTCGGAGTGAGAAAGTCCCGCATCATCCGCATGAATGATTAATAACCTCGTTGTTCCGGGGAAGCCTAATTTCTGTAACGAATTCATAAGCAATGTGATTCAGGGAGTATCCTTACGTTGAGTTTTTCCAATTAAAGAAATTCTGCACGAAATTCTGACTCCAGGCTGTAAAAAGCCCTCTGCCGGAGAACAAATGATTCCCGGTGCCCTATTTTATTTACTATATTTATTCACAATTCAGAAACTACCAGATTTAAATGAAGCAACTTTTTTACATACTCATTATTGCAGTCTTTGCAAGCTGCAGCCCGACAGGCCGGGATAATTCAGAGGAATCTGCCAGCCCGGAATGGATTCAATTGTTCAACGGAAAAGATCTGAGTGGATGGAAGATCAAATTGAGAGGTTCTGAATTAGGTGATAATTATAAAAATACGTTTCGTGTCGAGGATGGCCTGTTAACCGTATCCTATGATGAGTATGATTCCTTCAACCTTGAATTCGGACACCTGTTCTATGAAAAGCCGTTTTCACATTACAGGCTTCGGGCCGAATATCGTTTTATCGGGGATCAGGTAAAGGGCGGACCAGGATGGGCGTTTCGGAATAATGGATTCATGCTGCATTGTCAGTCCCCCGAAAGCATGGGTCTGAACCAGGATTTTCCGATTTGCCTGGAAGCCCAGATCCTGGGCGGAAGTGAAGAGGGCGAGCGATCAACCATGAACCTTTGTACACCCGGATCTAATGTATTCATTGATGGCGAGTTCAGGACAGACCATTGCATGAATTCTACATCCAAAACCTACCGGGGAGATCAGTGGGTAGAGGTGGAAATGATCGTTCTGGGGGATTCGGTTATTCACCATCTTGTCGAGGGTGATACTGTATTTACGTATACTAACATGCAAATGGGAGGAGGTGCAATCAGCGGTTATGATTCGCTTGTATACCAGGAGGGTAAACCAATGGGCTCCGGATATATTGCCATCCAGGCCGAAAGCCATCCGACCCAATTCAGGAAGATTGAGATCCTGGAATTGACGGAATATTAAAGCAGGTATTAGTTCTGAAGATGTCAAGGTTCAGGAATAGATATTGCCATGGCAAGCACAACATATGAATCATCAGATCGGGGATTGTACCAGTAACCGGATAAATCAAACCATCTGAAACTGAAACCCAGCAGGGCTCCTCTTTGTACTTCCAGGGATCCTTCATACAGCCTGGTTCTTTGCAAACTGCCGCCGAAAAACAGCCAATCAAAAGGGGAGAAGGTAAAATCAGTCCAGTTATAGTAATAGTCCAGTTGCTTTTCTGAGAAGTCAAAAACATACTGAGATGTAGAATTGAGATTAAATCCAGCAAAATCAAAATTTGTCTCGAGCCCGGGGGCCAGCCCGTTCAGGTTACCGATTACAACTCCGGCCATAGGGGTGATCGTCCAGGAGAATTTATTTCCGCCGTTAAAATTGTATCCAAACCAAGCTGAAAAAGTTTTCAGATCTTCATAATTGTAATGGGCTTCCAGATGGAGCCAGTCTTTGTCGGCGGTATAAATGGGAGAAAATGTGGTCGCGTTTGGAACGAGATATAGCCATCCTTCAATATCATGGCTCCAGGTTGATGAAGAATCTGATTGTTGCCCAAAAGTTGGAAATGGATTGCTTAAAGATGAAATGCACAGCATCAGGAAGGCAACCGTTTTCATTGATGTTCTGATTGATTTACCCTTCGGTATGGCGCTGCACATATCTGGTAATAAAACAATGAGTGTAAAAGTATTTGAAGATACAATAATTGACTTATTCTTGATTATTATTTGAGATATCTCAGTATTACGGATTACAGAAATCACAATATTGAGGAGATTCAGTTCTCTTCTGACTATTCGGATGTATTTCGCGATGCCCGCATTTTTTGCAGGAGTAAATACAGGATTTGACCGACTGTGTCGGGGCTCCGCACAGGTCGCAGGGCAAACCTTTTACCAGGTCGGTAATGCCAAAACCGGGGGTATGACATTCACTACAGTTGGTTAAAGCCAGATCGAGCAGGTTATCCATTGCTTCGCCAATTACTGTCATGCGTTTGGGATTGTACATGGCGCGCATATCGGTTTCAACGAAGGCCTCGCCATACATACCTGTTACATTTTGAAATTTGGAACGTAAATCATCCCAGGTGTTGATTCCCTTGAAGATCGTTTCTGTAGAATCCTGCGCATTGCGAATAATCAGGGCATGTTCGGGAAAACCTGACCTGATTGCGAATTCTTCCAGCTCTTCCTGATTACGGCAGACCTGTCCGTCAAAATTGGTATCGGTACTCAACTTTTTTCCGACGATCTCAAGATCATTTTTCAGGTCCCGGAGCATCACGATTTCCTCATTGCCAGGGATGAAAACATAGGCAGGATGGGCCCCGAAAGATCCTTCGCTGGAAATGGCAAGGTCACAGCCGGTTAGTTCCATCGCCATTTCGCATTTTCGGCGTGCTGTAGAAAGCGGATCCGATGTGCGCGGTACTTCCCCCGAAAAAGTTCCCAGGAGATCCGTATCCAGCCCTTCCGGTACAAAAGGCAGCACCCCAAGCCGGGATGCTGCCTTCGGACCAATGATCAGATCCTTGTAATGTTTGGTTGCAATGACGAGCCTTCTGCCAGAAAATAGATTCATTTGTTATAATCAGGCTGCTTTGACCTCCATCATCTCCCAGCGCAGACCCCCGCTATAGCGATGGGAGACATGTCCTGTTTCATCCATCGCCAGGAGATTGATCCAGCCGTTGTCGCAAAGATCTCGTACGGCGCTGTGTTTTTCGAGAATGTCATTCATAGCATTTATCGGGGCTTCGATAATCACATTCAGTCTTAAAGGTTCATGCTGAAATTTTTCCCCATCATGGACCGCCTGCATTGGAAGTCCGACACGAAGATCCCCGGAGTAACCTTCAAGCACACCAACCCCGGAGGTAACATTGTGGAGAGTCTTGTTGCCGGATCCAAACAGCCGGTTATCCACTGTGGAAGCATAATACTGGAGGCTGATCCAGCTGGTGACCACCATCGGGGCTGTCATGATAAGCTCCAGTACCCCGAAATCCTTGTCATTCTTCCATTCGTAGGAGTGGAGGAATGAACGTCCCCCGAAGTCAATTCCTTTTGTACGTTCGCGGGGAGCTACAACGAAGGCTGAACATCCCGCAAGTCCCCATTCCGGCCTGGTTTGTGACCAGTCCTTGCTCCGGAACATGATAGACTTGTCTGTATTTGAAATATCATCTGAAGACAATCGTAAGGATCGCTCCATTCTCGAGGCACGGCCTGCGGCTCGTAATGATTCTTTCAGTTCAGCCAGCTCCATGCTTCGGTCGGCGGGTACATCATACTCGTTAAATATTGTCACTTCATCCGTCGTAGTATCATGCAGACAGGCGAGAAATACCGTATTCACAGGTATAAAGATATCTTCCTTTTGCAGTCCGGCGCGAACTTTCGTGTTGTTAAGTACCGCTGCCGCTACCCTGGCATTAGACTCGCCGCTGTGTCCGCCACATGCGCCGCAGTCATAACCTGTAGCGTGCGGGTTGTTGACCATCGAAGAGCCATGTCCGGCGATCAGGACAAGTTTAGCGAAGTCATCGGTGAGCGACATGGCCGTTAGTGCATTTTTTGCCATAACGATTTGCTGTTCCAGCGGGATGCCTGTAGTTTCATGGCTGTGTGTAGAGGCATTCAGGCTTACACGCCTGTTTTTTGAAAATTCATGTTTCAAGCCTGCCTGGTTGGGATTCGGAACCGGCCGCGTAATTCCAAAACTATCGGTAAACAGCTTTGGCAGGTATGACATTCCTATGGGGCTCACGAAGCTGAAGCAGGTAATGGCGCCGGATTTGAAAGATTTCCAGACCTGTTTAACCTGATTGTACAGAACCCGGCTATTTACCGCGTCTTTGCTCATTTTCGGGTCAGGCATTTCTTCAAGGATCGTCGGGCCGGTTTTTAGTAATACTGGACATTGCGCTTCTCCGGTCTCGTGACCAATCGGGACGTAGTTGATCGGAAAGGCGAAGAATCCTGCAAAACCAAGTGTTTCGATCTCACTGTCGGCAAGTTCGAGGTTTCTGCGGAATACTTCCGAGCGAACATCGATGCAGAATATGGCCTGTGCCTTAATTTGTTCCGTGGTTTTTTTCTGAGATCCTTCTGAACCTTGAAATTTGTTTACGATTTCCCGTTGTGCAGCCAGGTCAAAGGCCTCCTGAAGTATGAGCTTCTGTGTTAACTGCTGGTTAAGTTCTTTTTGAACCATAGCGAAGGGTAACGTTTTCCTTGCCTTATTCCATTCCGTTTCAAGTTCATTATGCGGTATACATTTCAGCAGGCATGATTCCCAGCAGATGAGAATTGTAAGGAACTCGATCAGCACACCATCCTTTCCTCCGTATAATTCGTTGTCCCAGTCTACGCGCGCAGCGTAGGCCGCCCATCCCCCGACGCGCAGTAACAGACTGTGCAGGTAGATATCCATTCCATCTTCAGGAATATTCAGGTAATTCAGGGCAGTATGAGCTGCCTCCAGGGCATTATCCGGAAGCGCTTTTACTGCCTTCCTGAATCCCTTCAATCCGCTTAATTCTGTGGTGAAATCTACAGAGGCCTCCTGTTTCCAGGCGGCGAACGGACCTTTTTCCTGGTCTGCCGCCTTCCATATTGCCTGTCCCTCATCGAAATAGGATGCTGCCCAGGTAGAGATTCTTGCCGTCATGAATCGGGTCCAGTCTTTTTCGGTAACCTTCCGGGCAACGTCGGCCATGGTGGGGATGAGTTCAAAATTTTTAATTTCCGGGATTTGTTTCGCGGAATCCAGGAATTCATCTACGCTTGTTTCATTGTGATGTCGGTTAAGCGCTTCAAAAATATCTTGCCGGGATAGTTTACCTTCCTCCATTTTTTGAAGGTAGAAGGCGGTGGGAAGGGTCATCTGAATACCTCCGGCTATTGCAAGATCGCGGGCAACGTTTTCGAATCGATTATCTGTAAGACCCAGGTACGGGTTTACCGCCACAAACCTTTCGAGCGGCCATACCGGGGCGATCTTTTTAGCAGCTTTGCGCAAGGTTGTCAGCAAAGATTGGTGCTTGACGTTCATTGGGTTTATTTGAAGGTTGAATTCGTTCATTTTTTTCGTAATTGTTTGAGTCAACACTGATATTAGCTGGTTATACAGCTTGTTTTTCAAGTTTATCAATAGAAACCGGCTCCTGTTGTTTACTCATTTCGAGCTGTTCAATTGCTATAGAGGTGTGAGCTGGTGCAGGAATCCGTAATGATCCGATGATACGGTCAAGTACCGCGTTAGCATACAGTCCGTTTCGCAAGTGGATGGCTAGTGCCGTGTAGGTCTGACTGGTCCCGAACAAAGGAGCCAGGATTTGAAAGAAAACTACTAAACCGAAAGCCATCAGAACCCCTGCGATCAGCCATACCTCAGTAAGGTTTAATCCCGATAGTTCGGGAACCTGGCCTGCAAGGATAAAGTGAAACCCTGATTCAAGTGTGAAAAAGGAAGTGGCGACGATCAGAGCTAATATGGCGGCCCGGATGATCAGCTGGAAACTTCCGTTTGAATCCAGTGCCGAGGTGAAGAGTGTGGAGAGTCCCATGACCATGATAGCTCCGATGGCCAGAAGGGCCAGTTCCATGTCGGGGTCTATACCCCAGATGTATGCAAACCCGGCATAAACAGCCAGTGCCAGAATAAATCCTGCGGCAATTCTGAAAGGACTGCCGGTCCTTTTGGCTTTCTTAACTTTCGATGCCCTGATTGAATCGATAATACTGCCGGAAGAAAGAAACGAGTGAGCTTTATAAAATGAGTGTGCTACCAGGTGCAGCATGGCTGCCGGATATACCCCAAGGCCACATACCATCAGGCTGAAGCCCATGTGGGCTACACTTGAATAGCCAAGAGCCGTTTTTACCGAAGTCTGCGTAAGGAAGGCAAGGGATGCAAACATTGCGGTGAATCCTCCGACCACAATGATAATCATGGGGGCATACATACTTGCATCCATCACAAACGCCATTCGAATTAGCAGGAACGGACCTGCGTTTAGCAAGCCGGCATGGAGTAGGGCAGATACAGGAGTTGGGGTTTCCATCACCTCGATGAGCCATCCATGTGTAGGGAATTGAGCTGATTTGAAAAGTGCTGCAAACACCAGCGCAATGGCCGCTGCTTCTACATTTACAGGAAGTGACGCCAGGTTGATTTCCTGAAAGATGGTTTCCATGTTTCCGGTTCCAAACTGAACATAGAGGAGGGATACGGCGATAAGCAGACAGACATCCCCCAGTCTCGCCATGATGAATTTTTTGCGCGCCGCGCTGATGGCGCCCGGTCTGTCATGATAAAATACCAGCAGACGGTGGAGCGATATACTGGTTAATATCCAGGATATGAGGAGAAGGCCAAGGTTTCCCGAAAGGACCAGCAGCTGAACTGATGCTATAGTCGCTGCCAGGCGGCCGATGAACCGGCCATGGTTTCGGTCACCATCGAGATAATTGAGGGCAAATTTCACTACAATGAACGCGATAATGGCGATCATCGCGAACATGATAATACTTACAGAATCCAGTCGTATACTTAGCCCCAGGTTATTGAAGCCAATAAAAGAAGATTCTAAAAGTCCGTATTTAATCACAAAAAAACCGCTGATCGCGGCGGTGGTAATACTTAGTAAAGAAGAGATAATACCCATTCTTTTCGTAAGCAGTGGCCGCATGCCTGGCTGAAACCAGGAGACGATGGCTGTCGCTAAAAATGCGAGTGGTGACAGAAGGATGATCAATACAATAAAATCTGAATTCATTCGATTGTTTTTTATTTTATACAATGCAAAGATCAGGAGAAAGATTCATATATTTTTATTTATATTTATTATAGAATACATAAACAAAATTTATGAACTATACGATTCACCAGTTGCAGATATTCCTTAAAGTGATCCAAACCCGCAGTATCACAAAGGCATCGGAGGAGCTTTTCATGACGCAGCCCGCAGTTTCCATACAGCTCAAGAAATTTCAGGATCAGTTTGATATTCCACTTACCGAGGTGATTGGTCGACAACTATATGTTACTGATTTTGGAATCGAGATTGGCAAGATCGCCGAGAAGGTAATTCAGGAACTGGAAAATATTAATTATAAGACCCAGGCCTACGAGGGATTATTAACAGGGAGGCTCAATATTTCTTCAGCTTCCACAGGGAAATATGTAATTCCATATTTCTTATCCGGTTTCCTGGAGAAGAACACCGGGATTGACCTGGTACTGGATGTTACCAATAAGAGCAAGGTGATTGAAAGCCTCAAGAATAACGAGACTGATTTTGCCCTGGTCTCCGTCCTTCCGGATAAACTGGATATTGAGGAGGAGGTGCTGATTGAAAACAAACTCTACTTGTTTGGCAATGAAAGCAGAAGGCGCAAGGACAAGGCGCTTATTTACAGGGAGGAGGGTTCTGCGACGCGCATGGCCATGGAGCAGTATTTTGACAAGCACGAAGGTCAGCAGCGCAAAAGAATGGAACTTACCTCGAATGAAGCGGTGAAGCAGGCGGTGATCGCGGGGCTTGGGTATTCCATTATGCCATTGATCGGAATGAAGAATGAACTTTTAAGTAATGAGCTTCATTTGTTGGCTTCCAGGGGTTTGCCCATCAAGACAGAATGGCGCTTGATCTGGCTGAAAGGAAAGAAGATGTCCCCGGTGAGTGAGTATTACCTCGAGTTTATACGCACTGAAAAGCAAAAGATCAGGGAAGAATACTTTGACTGGTATCTGAAGTATTGATTTCCACCTATCGAGTTATTTTGAGGAATGATATTAGTGCCTCCAGGCTCTGATCCGGACTTTCTTCCATGGGAACATGGCCCGTATCTTTCAGAATTACCAGTGTATCTGCAGGCAGGTCATCATGGAATCTATAGGCAGCTTCAACAGGTATCAACTCGTCCTGGTCACCCCAAATTATCAGGGTTGGTTTCTGAATGGATCTGATTCTTTTATAGCTGGTGGTATCCAGGGGAGTATTTAACCGGTCAATAAATGCCTGCCGGTTTCCTTCCCGAAGCGTAAGTTCAAAATAACGGTCCACCAAGGCTTCACTTACCTTTGATTTGTCGGCATAAACATTTTTTACACTTGACCTGGCTACAGATTTGGGAGTGATATACGTAAATAAATTTCTAACCACCGGGGTCTTTGCAACCTTGAACGCCAGCGGAACGCTTTTCGCCTTCAGTGGATACCCGGAGGCGTCAATAAGTATGAGCTTCTCAACCATTTCCGGGTATTCAGCCGTAAAACGCCATGCAATATTGCCTCCCAGGGAATTGCCGCCAACCACACATTTTTTTATTCCAAGCGCTTTCAGAAATTCCGCGATGAAATGTGCGTAATGCTCCATCGAATAATTTCGATCGATAAACGGACCCGTCAATCCGTACCCCGGCAAATCCATTCGTACAACACGATGATCTTCCTTTAATTGTGTTGTCCACTCCTCAAACGTATGCAAACTTGAACCAGTACCGTGGATCAATACTACGGGTATTGATCCCTTTCCTTCATCGCGGTAATGGACGTTCATCCCTTCAACGTTGATGAAAGAGGAGGGAGGAGGCCCATATTTTGCCGTCAGCGTTTCAATGGGGATATCCCGGTACCCAAACAGCAGGAACACGATCAGTAACAGGAGCGGTATGGCAATAAGTAAGCCTTTGAGTACTCTCATAGTGATAACGTCATTACCTACCGGTTAGGAATGCCAGAACAGCTTCCGCAAAATTGTCCTGTTTGTAGGTATTGTTATGATCTCCTTCAACAATGATCAGTGTACCGTTCTGAAATTGATTTTTAAGCTCTTCCGGATCACCATTATCCCGGTCCTGGTTCCCGCAAATCACAAGGATTTCATTATCAATATTCCGAAGTTCTTCGGTTGATGTAACCGGCTGATAGTCCTGAAGAAACCCTAAAACTTTCAAATCCGCATTGATGGATTTCGCATAATTGATGGCGCCTTCTGTCATTTCATTTGGTTCAGCCCGGCCCGAAAAAGCATCGGCAAAGGCAATTCGCCGGTCCCAGTCCGGATTGGTGAAGTCAAGGCCCATTCCTCCGAAAACGGCTTTGGAAATTCGGGTTTCCCGGGTCAGTAACTTTGCAAGCACGATGGATCCACGGGAATATCCAATAGCCACAAACGAAGTTAAACCGAGGTGGTCTGCGAGGGCGATCAGGTCTTTAACTTCGGCATTGTTCTTATAGGCATCTGCGGTTTGGGGCTTATCGGAATTCCCATTGCCCCGCAGATCGGGAATAATAACGCGATAGCCTTCTTCCAACAACTGCTTTTTCAGGGCTGAATTATTCCACGAACTCCCATTTGATATAAACCCGTGAATCAGAACGACAGGCTCCCCATTTCCTTCATCGGTATAGGCGATCCTGGTTTTATCAAAGGAGTAAAAGGAAGATTCCGACTGGTTACGCTCAGAGGGGTTGCAATTCGAAAATGCAATTAGAATAATGACGTATAACACAATTTTATCCGGGCTCATAATTTCATGCGATAACAGTGTCAGTTTTTAGAAAGCTTATTAATTTCTTTATCGATTTTCCCGGTAAGTTGCTGATAACTTTCATGAGAGATATTCAATGGACGTTGTATGAGCCAGAAATTTTGATTTTTCAGAGTCTTCAGAAAATACCTGAACTGGCGATCATTTTTAAGTTCCTCATAGTCAATGGGAATCATTTCCCCCACCACATCCGGTCGCCCATTCCACATCTGATCAAAATGTTTGCTTAGAACAGTTTTGGAAGCATCTTCAATGACTGCGGTATATCGTTGAGAAAGACTCGCCGCCAGTCCGCCCGCATAGTTGTAATAGCTGATAATTTCGGATCTCAATGATTCATTTGAGATGAGGTTAATATCATTTGACATAAGTGATTCATAGGTCGAAAAGTCATACCGTAATCCCCAGTCACTTGTCATATTCGAAAAATGATATTTTAGTGTGTCTTTATATGGAAGATCCTTCTCCATATAATCTATGAGGTAATTGATTGAATTTATAGCCTTTTCGTAATTCACAGTGCTCTGTGCATGATAAGCGGAATCCTGTGCCAGACTCAATATGAAGTTCTGCAGTGTTTTAGTTTCCTGAATTTTCAATTTGCGGTCCTCATTCCAAAGATTGATCTGCAACGCGATCAAAATTCCAATGACAACGAGAATGATTTCACCGAAAGCATATTTGAGATAGCTGCCTGTTTTACCTTCAGAAAGCAGACGTTGGCGGATTTTCCTAAAAAATTTAATCATGAGCTTCTGTGTGATGAAGGCGCCGATTCACCTGGTTACTGCAGGCGGTCTTTTTTTCTCACGCCAACAAATTGTAATAACAGGATAGAATTGCAAAAAAACAATCTTTTTAATACGGATGACTAATTCCTGGAAGGACAGGAAGCAAACCTAGGGAGCCACTGCAATATGACCTACCTCATTCACCCGAGCCGTTAATCCAGCCCTGCGCAGTACATCGACCGCCCGCTGATTGAGGCCTTCTTCATTTAGCTCTTTAAGTATAGTACTCGCATTTGTCCACAGAATTTGAGGTGGAATGGTTGGATCTACATCGCCATAATACCCGTCACTGTCCCGCGGACAGATGTTGTATTTCATTCGCTGATCATCATGAAATGTATAAAAAGCCTTCATGAATCCGGGGTCTTTGCGGATAATACTGATGTATTTGACCAGTTTAGCTTTTTGCCGGTCATCGGCATGGTTGGTATACCAGGTAACGATGCCAAGCGGACAAATGCAATCAATGCTGAAAGCAAACTCACGGTTGATCAGTTGATCGCCATTTTTTTGATAGACGTTGTAGTAACATTCTGTTGATCCTGCCCAATCGCCACCAATCAAGACAATCCCGCCCTCTTTTGTTTGTTCGGCAAACCACTCAAGCGCATTTTCGAGGAAGGCATCATCAAAATAATACAGGACATTAAAACATCGGATGACATCTTTTGGGGTTATTTCAATTTGACCAATTCCACCTTTTATGAAAGTCAGCCTTTCAGTCTCATAGGTTTTGATAGGATTTAATTCAAGGGTGGCATTATCTACATTAGAAGGATCGTCGAGCAGTTCTTTCAGCAAATTTTCAAAACGCGATCTCGTAGCGTTTGAATCGGTGAGTAATTTATTCCAGTTCTCTATGGATGGAATTGCGGGCTGGAAGTAAACCGTTGATTTATCTTCATCGAGGGTGGCATAATTTCCATCTGAATCGAATATAAGGTATTCAGGCAATGACGGATCTGCACCTGTAATTGTCCAGTCTTCCAGGTAATTTGCTGTTTCAAGGGTTGTAAAGGGTGGAAATCCGCAGCCAAGATCCAGCATATCTTTTCCTCCGGAATTTAACCATGAATTTGATTTTACATATTGATCGATAACCGCATGTCTGCCCTGCACCGTGATGGGAGGGACCTTGCCTTCCCACGCACCTGGCAGTAAACGGGCGAGGAGGGTCCCGAGTATATCTGCCTGAAGCAGGGACATATCCTTTGCCGATGTCCCTGTACTACTCATCCAGCCAAACATTCGTTGAATAAAGGCAAAAACATCGGGCCTGTCAATGGGTAATTGCTCTAGTTTGGCCTGGAACTTCGCGGACAATTCCCCGTTGAAATATTGAACATTAAGATCCTTTACAAATTCACTTGTATTCATAATTTCGACGGGGCTTATGATTAATGTTTATAATTGATAAAGAAATTATCAGATCTTGAATTGTCCGGAAAACTGACGTACAATAGAGAATATGTCCGCAGTTAATTTGTTCTGATCAATCCATTACAATCAATTTAGTACCGTAATTGTATTTTACCAATTATAGCGCCGAATCTTTGTCATTATATTTCAAATCAGTGAACCCTAATTGTTGGGTACAAACACAATTACAGACGTCGCAGGTTCCTCAGTGCCTGAATTAGAAAAATCAAAACTGTCATTGTTGTTGGTGAGTGTAATCGTATTATTCCCCATTTCATACGTTCCGGTAACTACGGGCCTGCCTGCCTCTGCGGGAGTTGATGTATAAGTTTTATTCGGACCCAGCGATACAATGGCGTCCCACTCATCAACCGGATTATTTTGAAATTCAATCCAGGTTCGGGTGCGTCCTTCTCCGCCGGGCAGCATGGTGTAGCGAATTTCTCCTCCTGCGGCAATAAAATTCACAACCTCCGATGAATTGGATTTATTCGTGAAAGTTGCGGAAGATGCAATCCAGCTTCCCTCAAAATCTTCAATGGTCACCTGTGGTGTTGGTTCGGAATCATCGCTGGAACAATTAAATCCGAACAAAGCGACAAATACAAGTACAATAATTTCAAAGCGTTTCATGATAGTGTTTTTTTGGTTTACATAAATGATCGAGATGCCTGTTGCAGATCGATGATTTAAAGCTCTGAAATTAATCCGGACTTAATTTGTCTCTGTGTATCAAAGACGTGTCTGTATGTTTCATTTGCCGAAATTCCGGCATTTGAAGCGATTTTGAGGCTTAGAAAGCAGGATTTCCTGCCTTCAAAGTGAGGGTTGATCGGGCTGAATTATTTTTTTACATAGGAGCTTGGGGGAACTCCAAGAGCTTCGGAAAATACCCTGCTGAAATGTGCCTGTGTCTTGAAACCCGTCTGGTATGCTACTTCACTTACATTAAATTCTCCTGACGCAAGTAATTCCCGGGCTTTTTCCAATTGCACCTTTCGTATGAGGTTTGAAGTGGATTCTCCGGTAATGGCAACCAGTTTTCGATGCAGTTGTGGCCGGCTTAAGTGAACAAGGTCGCAGAGTTTAGTGATGTTGAAATCTTCATGTTCAATATTTTCCAATATGACGTTTCGTATTTTTAATAAAAAAGCGTTCTCGGTTCCGGACAATCCGCTGACGGGTTTGGAAAAATCAGATTCAGAATAATGCTTCTGTATTTCAGCGCGCAGCGCCAGTAAATTCTTGAGACGGATTAAAAGTTCCTTTCGGTTAAAGGGCTTTGACAGATAAACATCGGCACCATGCTCCAGGCCCTGAATTTTAGAATCTCCGTCTGCCTTGCCTGTGAGCAGAATGATTGGGATATGGCTGGTGCGTTCATCCTTTTTCAATGTTTCGCAAAGCTCAAAGCCATCCTTTTCCGGCATCATGATATCGCTGATAATGATATCGGGTATGAGTTCAATGGCTTTTTCGATTCCTTCAACACCATTTGTAGCCCTGATGGTCTGGTAGCCTTCTTTGATGCTGGCACCAATGTAATGGGCAACATCTGCATTATCCTCCACTATCAGGACTAAAGGTTTATCCATGTCTTCATGGGCAGAATTCATTTCAGTTTCGATGAAATTCGATATACTCTCAGACCATTCATCACGGGCATTTTCCAATGGAATCATTTCGGCGATTTGAGCATCCTGAGTTATCGGCAACAGCACGGTAAATTCCGATCCTTCATTTATCCTGCTCTCAACCTGAATATTACCTTTAAGTAACTTCACAAGTTGTTTTACCAGGGATAATCCGATTCCGGTTCCTTCACCTTTCCGGATATTGGAGTCATCCACCTGGTAAAAGCGGTCAAATATTCGATTAATTTTATCGGCTTCAATGCCAATGCCGGTGTCTCTTACTTTTAGCTCCAGAAAAGGTTGCCCCTGGTCTGCAAAAGTCTTCCGTACCTGAACATAAACATTCCCGCTGCCGGGTGTAAATTTAATGGCATTAGACACCAGGTTCCCGATGATATAGGAGATTTTATCAACATCGAAATCCATTATAATCTCCTCTTCTTCCGGATCAAAATGGATCTGTACCTGTTTTGCTTCACCATAGGACTGAAATGATTCCATTCGGTATTTCAGGTAATCGACAATGTTACCCTGCTGGTTATTGACCGACAATACACCGGCTTCCAGTTTAGAAAGCTCCAGCATTTGATTGATCAGGTTCAGGAGGTTTTTTCCGTTTCGGCCAATCATTTCAACCGCGTGGAGAACCTTATCCGTTTCGCCTTCCTGAGCATATTCCTTTGCTGCGTCATTCATTCCCAGCATAACGGTTAGGGGAGTGCGAAACTCATGTGTTATGTTGGTGTACATTTTCGTTTTTACTTCATCTAGCTCCTTCATCCGGAGGGCTTCTTCCTTTTCCAGGTTTCTTTTAAGCAACATCCGGTAGATAAAATAGATCGCGCTAGCAGCGATGAAAATATAAATCAGGACAGCCCACCACCTTAAATACCAATATTGTTTTATACTGATGGGTATGGCGATTTCATTCAGCGCGGAAATATTATTGGGTCCAACCGCTTTTGCGCGGAATATGTAGTCTCCCGGTGGAATTTCCAGGTACCTGGCTTCATTGCGGAACCCGTCGTCAATCCATTGATTGTCCAACCCCTCCAGGATATGTGAATAATTGCTGCTGAATTCGTCACCATAAATGGTGTGCGTATATCTGAATGTAATGGTTCTTTCGTTGGCATTAAAAATGATCTTATCAGCTATTGTATAGGGAAGGTTTGGAATATTGATGAGTGCATCCTCCTTTTGATTGTATTTTGATATCCCCACAAGGTTTAATTGACCTTTTTTACCTGTGGTCATTTTGAAATTTTCAGGATTAAACCCTACGATGCCATTCGGTCCGCCAAAAAACAACCGGCCTGATGAGGTTTTATGACAGGACCATAAATTGAATTCATCAGATGCCAGGCCCTGTTCCTGGTAGTAATTAACCATTACATTTTCATATGGATCTAACTGGCATAATCCATCACGTGTTGCCAGCCATAAATGATCCTTGGATCCTAATACATTGTAAACCACATTGGAAGGAAGTCCGTCCTTTCTGGTGTAGAATTGCCTGTCGCCCGTTTGCGGATTATATCTTATCAGTCCTTTATTGGTTGACAGCCAGAACTCATCATTCCAGTTTAATACCGAGGTGATCATGATATCATAGCCTTCCTGGATTGAGTAAACTTCAAGAAGGGAAACCTCCTGTCTGCTGCAATCAATGAGGTAAATACCCTGGTCATAGCTGCCATATATGGCATCATGCACTGGATCATACCGCGCGAATTTGAAATCTGCATGTACTGCAGCCGGACCCGGTCTTAGGTCTGCCGGAATCATTTTTTTATTCTTCCTGTCGAATATACTGATATCACCCGGTCCGCACCACCATAGTTTTCCTGAGGCATCTTCGAAAATTCTGGGCCAATACTTTTGAAAAGCATTTTCAGTAAAATTCTCTGCCAATGGAGAAACAGGAATGGCATAAACTTCCTCGGCGCCTGTTACAATATTTGTTTTAATCAGTTTATCAGACTGGTTTGTCCACAGGTATCCGTCACGGCTTAATACCATGGAATAAAACCATTTTGAGATATTTTCGCCAGAGCTTGTTCTGTATTGCCTTTTAATCTTAGTGGTTTCACTGGTTACCAGGTTAACCGTATACAGGTCTTGCTCATTTTCCTTCACCAGCAACACATCCGGTGAAAACTCAATGATTTCCCGGGCGCTGAATGCACTGATGCTTTCGGACTGACTGACCTGGTTGAAGTAGGTATTGAACAATTTTTGCCGCTTTTTAAACCGGACTGCGCCAAAAAAATGGCCATTCCAGAAACCACCGTCCTGATCCTCAAAGAAATGATACATCAATTGTACACCATTGGATCTTTTGAACATCGGGTCGACAAATCTTTCCAGTGTTCTTGAATTCACATCATACTGATAAACGTCTGCTTCCCCATGATAGAACCAGATGTTCCCGGCATTATCCAGTTGTACCCGTTCAATTTTCGATACGTCAATGTCATCGGGTAAACTAAAATTTAATAATGCCTCATTTAGCGGATCGACATTGTTTGAAGGGTACCAGAATTTGCGATCCTTGTCGACAGGAATAGCATATCCTTTTGCATTCACCGGAAAGTATTCAATAGTGTTGTTTGAAATATCGGCCAGATAATAGCCTGCTCCCATACCCCAGAGCCATAATTTTCCATCCGATCGCTCGGTAAAATATTCCAGTGTCGTACCGGCCACCGGGATATTCAATATGTTTTCAAATTTGTTTTTCGCGGGGTTGTATCTCCATATGGTATTGGTCCCCGATTGATGGTAAAGTGCAATAAAATCGTCGTTACTCAGAGGGCCGAAATGTTTCATTTCAGCATTGAGATTGCCCTCATCAAATGAATGTTGAACCCTTGTAATTTTTCCGGATGCCAGTTCCAGTTTGTTGAAAACTCCATCGTTACCATATGCCCAAATATTACCTTGCTGATCTTTGCTGACTCGAATGATGGTATTGGTGCTAAGCGTTGCAGAATCATTATCTGAATGCTGCCAGGTAATAAAATTCTCGCCGTCATATCTCCTGAGTCCGGTATGATTGGCAAGCCAGATGAAGCCATCATCATCCTGGGTGATGTCATAAACCCACCGGAAGTTCTTTCCGTAATCGGTGGTGCGATGCGTGATTTCAATATTACTCTGGGCGGATGTTGTATATAAACAGCCGAGGTAAATTGTAAACCACAAAAGTGCGGTAAGCTTACACTGTTTAAATACCATGGATTCTACAAGTAAGACCTTGCAGTCATTCCAGCATTGACTGCATTTACCCTAATTTAATATTCTGAAATGATTTATTTGTCTGTCGAATGCAGAATCGTTGTATTTTTCGGAGCTGACATTCGTGTGCAATGTATTTGAAAAAGCAATTTTAAAGTTCATCCAAAAACCTGAAAATCCGGATATAAGCGTCATTTAGTTCTTTTTCATTCGGACTGTGCTGGCCTTCAGGTATATACATTACAACATCCTTATCATTAGTCATTAGGGGGATGAACCGCTCAAAGGTCCTTGGTGGAATCTGATTATCCATTCCCCCGTGCCAGATGAATATTGGAGGGTCATTTTTGTCGAACCAGGTAATGGGTTCATAAACTGCAAGAACTTCTTTGGATTCATATCCTTCCGACGTAAAAAGTGCCTTTCCGATTTCACTCATAATTTCGACATCACTGTCGGAAAAGATTTTTTCAACGACATCCAATTGATCCACAGGTCCTGAAAAGTTAATGATACCGGTGATTTTAATTCCACCCTTCAACTTTTCAGGGTACTCAGGATTATTCTGGGACAGCCCGACATTCGTTGCAATATGTGCGCCGGCTGAAAAACCAGTGACAATTATATTATTTAAATTCAGATCATATTGACTGTTATTCTCAACTAAAAAATTAAGGGCATTGGTTAAATCGCTGGTGGCAAGAGGAATACCTCTCTTCAATCGATAGTTCAGATTCACCACGTTCAGACCTTTTTTCAGATATGGTTCGATATACCTTTCTTCCTGCCGTTTGTCACTCAGATAATAGCCGCCACCATGCAGAAATACAATTGTAAAATTGCGGCTACCGAAAGATTTACCTTCAGAGGAGAGGTAGATGTCCATTTTTTGTTCGGGATCCTCACCATAGGGTACATCCTGAATGATATGGTAAATGTCAGTTATTTGTTCCTGGGATTTGTTTTCGACCGATGACAGTTTTTTTGTGCAAGCCGGAAAAAGGAACAGGAAAATAATGGCAACGTGGAGTGTTTTATGATTCATTCAGTTGGATTTTCAAATTTATTATCTGACAGAACCAGTTTGATACTGGAAATTATTAGATCGGGGTCATCCCATTGTACAAAATGTCCGGCATCCCCACTATAAAAAAGCATTCCTTTGTCAACAGATTGGATTACATCTGTCCATCGCGCCATCCGGTATTTCATTTTTGACCTGAAAAGGGCCTCATCATCATATTCTGCTGAACGGAATTCCTCGGGTAAATCAAACCTGCCTCCAGTAATGATATGGACCGGAATATTCTGTAATGGCGTTTTTGTAATTTCTGCAAATTCATCCGCTCTGATTTTTTCCAAATACTCACCTTCCCTTCGAATAGCTGGCGGAGATTTTTCATTTCTTTCTTCGCGCTTACTTACAAAGGATTGAATCAAACTGTCCACCCTGTATTGGTCCCAGTCAAGTATATCGTAGTAGTCGTGAATATTCTGCTTGTTTTCAGTAAAATCTGCAGGGTCAATGATCACCAGTCCACCCAGTAATTCTGGATAGTAAACTGCAAATCCGCGCACATAAAGGCCACCCAGGGAATGGCCGACAAGGATATAGGGCGGTTCCAGTTTCAGGTGGTTTAATATTCTGACAAGCCTGTCGGATACATTTTTGATGGTTGGTATTTCGGCTATGGTTTCTGAATTACCAATACCTGGGCGGTCATAAGTGAGGAGGGGTGGGAGATCCACGCTTCTTTCAAGAAGTTTATCCCAGTTATCCATCGGGGTTCCATGGCCGCTTTCAAAAACCAGGATTGGCTCGCCCGATTTTCTGTTTTCAATTCCAATGGTGTTGATCCAGATTTTGGAGCTGTCAACCCTGATGAACCTTTTTTGAGCATTGGACTGCCCCGGGAGTATAATAAACAGGGGAAACAGGCATATAAATGACCAGATTATATTGCTCACCTCAAGTGGGATTTTGATTGATATGTGCTCTATCCACATGATAAAATTTCATTCTGGTTATTTTATGAATTCAACGACGGGCTAAAGAATTCGACACTAATAAATTCAGGATATTTTTATAACCATATACCTGATTTGATTATTTTCAAACTATTCATTCAGGAATGATAAATCTCTATGAATATATAAACCAAAACGACAACTATAAAAAGTTTGTCATCAATGATTTACTTTTTGTAGAATATAAGTGCGTGGTTGATGAAACGAAGGCCGGTATCTGGTCTGATACGAACTATTTCGTTTTTGTCACCAGCGGCAAAAAAATGTGGAAAAGTATCTACCACGAATATGTCGTTGAAGCTGGTGATTCCTTATTTGTAAAACGCGGAGCGAACCTTGTACACCAATATTTCGATGAAGACTATTGCGCGCTCATGGTCTTTATATCCGATGATTTCATCAGAAATTTCATGGGCCGTTTCTCCGACATCATCCGCAATGAATCCGAATCCGGTATTTCTGGTGATGCGGTTATTCGGATTCAGCTTGATGCATACCTGGAAGGATATGTTAATTCACTTGCTTCCTTTTTTGGCGCACAAAACCTCCCTGATAAGAATTTGTTGAAGCTGAAATTTGAAGAATTGCTGCTGAATATATTCACCCAGCCATTGCACCGGGACGTGGCTGCCTACCTGGGTTCCCTGAACAGGAGCCAGGCCATACAGCTCCGGCAGGTGATGGAAGAGAATTTTGCCTATAATCTGAAACTTGAACAGCTGGCGGCGTTGTGCAATATGAGCCTCAGCAGTTTCAAACGGGTATTCACTGAAGTGTACGAGACGTCTCCCGGTAAATGGTTGTTGGCTAAACGGCTCGACTTTTCATCATGGCTTCTGCGCTCATCTGATAAGAACGTAAACGAGATCGCTTTCGAAAGCGGCTTCGAGGATGTCTCCAATTTTATCCGGTCTTTCAAGAAGAAATTTAATTGTACCCCCCTTCAATACCGGGCTGAACCGGGCTGATGTTCTAAATTTTTGAAAGGATATAATCCGAAATCATTGATTGGACTGATTTGCCGATTTTGTGAGCTGATACGCAAATTCGTTTGCCTTTATCCATAATACATTTGAACCGTAGTATTTAACCAAAAAAACATTCAACTATGGAAACGCAAATTAAAACAATCAATGGCTTCGATATTGAAGCAATGTCAGGAACAGTAGCGGCTATTCAGACAACTCCTTCACTGGCAATTTTCGAATTTCGTGCTACGAACAAATGGATTACAGGCAGTCATAACCAGAGTTATATCCAGGGCTTTTACGGCGCCGGAGAGGAGGACACCACCCGAACGGAGCCGTTCATTATGGACAGTGATGAGCCTCAGGTCTTGTTGGGCCGTAACCTGGCACCGAATCCTGCAGAGATTATGCTGCATGGCCTTCTATCATGTATGACCACGGCAATGGTATTGCTCGCGTCGGCACGGGGAATTGAAGTACACGGTGTTTCGTCCAGCATTGAGACCGATATTGATGCGCAGGGCTTCCTTGGTCTTGATCCGAATGTTGAAAAATCCTTTAAGCAAATCCGTGTTCGGTTTGAAATCGAAGGTGCTACAGAAGCGGAAAAATCAGAATTGATCGGACTTGCCAAGCAATCTCCCGTATTCAACGCCCTGATCAATCCGATGGATGTTCAGGTATCTGTCAACTGAAAAGGGGAAAAGGGGATTGGAATTGTGTTTCAATCCCTTTTATAATTTTTAATCGTGAATAATTGCCTGAATAAGTTTAACAAGATTGCTCATATCCCGGTAATCCATCACCTCCACGGGTGAATGTGAATATCTTCCCGGCCATGATAATGGAATCGACGGTATTCCGTACCCAAGAAACGCCTGACCGTCGGTACCACCGGAGGTCATGCCGTATTGCGCGTTAATTCCGTTTTTGGCCGCAAGGCCCTGAACAGCCTTGAGATTTTCCCGGCTTACATAATTAATACTTTCCAGCACCCGTATCACCGCGCCATCACCCAGCAGCATATTGGCAAATGTCTCATCGGTGTACGGGTCATCAGAGGAAACATAGGTATCGATAGGATAAACCATATCAGCATCTATAAGGTCTTTAGCGGCATAGGTAGAGCCCGTCAGGCCTGTTTCTTCCGCGGTCGACCAGACAAAGGTTATTCTGCGGTCTAGTTCGGCGGGGTTTAAATCTTTCAGACTCATCAGCAATGCAGCGCTGCCTACGCGGTCATCAAAACCACGCGCCGCCGCACGGTTCTCACTCAGGCGGATCATTTTCTTGGGCATGGTTATGGTAGTGGCCCCAATCTTTATGCCGGCAGCCAATGCCTCACTTTTTGAATTAAAGCCGGCAAATACGGTAAGGTCCGACGTCAGTGCTCTTGTCTCAGCAGTTTTATAATCCTTTCTGGGCTCGAAGACTCCCGGTATCGGTTTGTTGGATACATGGATCAATGCCGGCTGCGCTTCCCATAACCACTGAAGCATCCCGCCCTTGCTCCCGAGTACCAGTTTGCCGTCATCGGTTATGGAATCCACGATATATCCGGTCTCATCCATATGGGCAACAAACACGATATGCTCGTCTCCCTCGCCGAAGCTGAGACGAATATTTCCTTCCGAATCAACTTCAGGCTTTGCCCAACCGGGCAATTGAGTCAATATATGCTCCCTTACCTGCCCTTCATCGGAGCTTACCCCGTATCGGGCAACGAGTTCTGAAACTACATTGTGTTCGTCGTTGAAGGTTCTGTATGTTGATTCTGGTGCTTCAGTCTTTACTGCAGGGAGATCATTTAATTTGTTCTTACCGGTCACCACGGTAAGCCAGTAATTTGCCAGGTTCTCTGCATCAGATACAGTAACAGTCTCAACCGGGGTATTTTCATACAGTCCGGGCAAACCGATTTCATATACATTGAGCTCATCGAAATTAACAGTAGAGCCACGAGTACCGAAGGGAATCGACGGTTTAACATCTTCGAGGTTCACATCGCTGTTGAATGAGCGGCCGTTTGTCAGCAGGGTGTTCGCCGCAAGATTGTCCGATTCCAGGAAGCGATTAAACCGATGAACCTCGTCGAAGGGTCCATGGGTATTGATCACTGCCTCCAGTCCCTTTCCGTTAATCAGCTCGAGCGTAGTCCAGGCGATGACCACCGTACCCTTGATGTCTTTTTCCCGGATACTATTGGCCACCGCCGCCAGCGCGATTGCAGCCGCTTTGGCTTTCATAGAAGGTGCCGCGATCATGGCATTATTGATCACACTAACTTTTTTATTAAGGGTTACAGGGTCCAGAAGTTTGATGTTCTTTTGAGCGACGCCTACTTCGGAGGATTCACCTACATCTACAAATGCTTCGTGCCATGAAAAGGGAGTTTTGGAACTTTCCCGAATAATCCGGAGTCTTTCATAGTGCATGGATCTCACCGTTGATACGCCGGTCACAGGGCCATTTTCTGTGGTGATGACAACTTCATGCCCCTGTAAAAATTGATGATAAAGATTGCCTGCATGTCCGAATCCAAGCGGGGTAATTCGTAAATAACCATCTTCCTGGATCTGGCTGATCACATATCCCGGTTCATCCAGCGGTGCGGTGATCAGCTTTTTGGGAGAACCCGAGCCGATGGTCAGGATCAGGTTGCCCAGTTTATCGGTCATTATATCAGCATCAGGGAGCAACGACCGGATATAGGCAGCTGCTGCCTCCTCTCTTCCTGTTACGGATGAGATTTCAGCGAAAGCAGACAGATTACTGATCAAATGGGTTTGGTCCGCGGTCTTTTGTGCCCGGCTATTGCCAAAAATGAAAATTGCGAACAAAAGGAAGGTGAATTTAAATCGGGTCATATCAGACATTCAAACTTTTGACAAATATTGTTCTGCAAGATATGTACTGTAACCAGAATCCAGCGTAAAAGCCGTAAAAATTAAAGGTGCTTTTCCTGCGTTGTCTGAATTGATAACTTTTGTAATGCCTGAATTAGAGTTTAACTTAACTGTGTAGTTGTTATTTTTCCAATACCTCGGTCAATGGCCGACCTGAAGAACCGGATGGCATTTTTATTTGCAGGTAATTGGAGAGAGTTAGTGCAACGTCTACGGTTTCAACTTTTCTGAAAACGGTTTTATGTTTCAAACCATTCCCGGCGAAAATTATTGGAACATAGGTGTCATATTGCCAGGGAGATCCATGGGTACTTGCGACTTTCAATCCATCAAAATCATTAACAAACCAGTAAGGTTCTGTGACTATGTATATTTCACCCGACCTTTTAGGTGAATAATTTCTTAAAATGGCCTTATTGAGGTCGGTGTCTGCAATATTACCTTCCAATAAATCAATGGATGCAATAGCAAAGGCGATACCTTCCTGTTTTTGTAATTCATACGCGAGTGTCCGTGAAACTTCATTTGCGTCCAGGTTATGCGTGTTAATCACATCCATGTTCAAATAGACATACGGATTGAAAAACCCTGAAACGACCTTTTCTGATATTTGGAACTTTTGACGAATTACCCGGCTGATCGAAACAGTATCTACACCATCAATATCAAAATATCCCGCATCAATGCCGAAATTTCTCATGCGATCAGGAACATCGGGTCCACCATGATCTGCTGAAAGTACAATGAGTACATTATCCAGGCCAATTTTTTCATCAACAAAAGATATTAGCTCGGCCAAAGTTCTGTCCAACTTTATCAGGTTGTCCTCGCTTTCGAGGCTCGCCGGACCAAAAGCATGATTAATGTAATCAGTAGATGAAAAACTGACTGACAGGTAGTCTGTGATGTCATCGGAACCCAGATTTTCGGCATCAACTAATTCCTTCGCAAAATCCAATGTTAGCTGATCGCCAGCCGGACTTAGTGTTAAGAATGTTGTGAAATATTTATTGTTGGAATCTCCAAAATTATGGGGGAATACGACGCCGTAGCCCGGTAAATTTGTTTCATAGGGCATGTCATCTTCTTCGCCGTGCATATAACTTGAAACATTGTTTGTCAACTCCCAGCTAGTATTTGCATATTCTTTATACTTCTCCTGATTATTCCATTTGATTACCCACTCCGGATAACTTTCATAATAGTATGAACTGGTAACAAACTGCCCCTTTGCTTTGCTGAACCAAAAGGCTTTTCCTGCGTGACCCGCCATGCTAATTGCTCCTCGATCCTTTACAGAAACACCAAAGATTTTTGCTTTGCCATTTGTGTACAGGGCAAGCTCATCGGAAAAAGTTGTTGATAAAATAGTTGAAGGAGACCTGCCATCGGTAGAGGCCGCAGCTTGTGTAGGGTCTATTTCCGTATTCTTGTCAACGCCTGCATCCGTGCCAATTAATGGGTATCGGTAGTCTTCAACATTATAAACTGTACGCTGTAATTCTTTGTCATACCACAAATTGCCTATCATTCCGTGTTCTGCCGGATCCGCGCCTGTTGCCAGCGTAGTGTGACCTACAACTGTTTCTGTATTGGCATGACGATGGTGAGCGTTTTCATAGACAATGCCCTGATTATACAAATACTTAAAACCACCATCAGGAAGGCGGTCTAATACCGTGCGTGGTAAATCTCCCCTTAACTGATCCACAGTAATTTGCAGGATCAGTTTTGGATTGGACTCGTTTTGTCCGAATGTATTTTGCCAACAAAAAACTATGAGTATACAAGTGTATAAAATTGATTTTCGAATTCTGTTTGCCCACATCATGATGTTACTTTTTTCATCTGAATGATAATCGCCTGAAATAGCAGTACCCAAACCTGAAAGGCATTCTTCCGGATTTACCAGAACTTTAAATCCATTGAAAAGATTTGGGTACTGCCACTTATGGCTTCTTAAATAATTACTCTACTTTCTGAACAGGAACCGGCACCCACTCGCCATTTAACGCTTCTTCTTTTGGCCAGTATAACCGTAAGGTCAATTCAAAATTTCCATTAGCCGGTGCCGGCAGCCAATTTGAAAATTTGTCCTCTCCGGGATTTTCTCTTTGAACATAAATGTCTAATGAACCATCACTGTTAAAAGTGAGATTATCCCTATCTCCCAAAGCAAAACGATTGATCGGGTTTTCAGCCAAAAAGTTTTGATCATTGTAAAGAGTTAATGACCAGAACGCATTCGCCGGTGGTATTTGGTCCTTTTCGAAGTGTAATACGTACTTGCTGTCTGAATCCAATAAATTACCATCGCTGTCAAGAGCAGTGTTGGGATAAATTGCATCTTTCCGAAGGTTGGCACCGAGCCCCACGTATGCTATCAAAGCTCTAAAATTATAGTCAGTCCCATAATTACCCATATTAGGCATTTGATAAGACTTCGACCATCCATTAACCAATGAGCTCGGATCATTTGAGGCAATTATGCTTTTGAAGTTCTTGTCAACATCGTTTGGAATGGCTTCCAATTTTTCTTTTACGGGATCACTAAAATTATCCATACTGAATGGTTGTCCCGGAACAATGCCGATTTTTGCCATATCATTCAGTATTGCTTCATCGCCATCCAGGGGAGGGTTCTTAACCATTAGTTCAGCCATTTCATTAAAGAAGGTACTGACAGGCATGGCTTCTATAGTCTTGACGGGTATAATGCTCTTATATTCTTCATTTACTTCGCCTTTGGGCGCGGTATATTCTTTACCGTAGGCATTCAGCGGAACAAGTTTAAACCCGTCCTGAATTGCCTTTACCACTGTCGCTCCATCTTCTTTATTGTTCACCTGTGTTCGGCCGAGTAACCATACAAGGCTGGTAGGTGCTTTGATGTGCGTCATTCCTTCCGGGACTTCTCCTTCCCAGAATGGTCCGGAGATCAGGAAGTCCCTGGCATCTGTGCCTGTGGTGCGCGTTCCGGGTGATTCAAACACATTGGTATACGCATCCAGCATTGGTAACAGGTAGTACCTCTCTGTTTCGGGAACACTTAATACAAATGCCTCATTGCTCAGGTCGAAGAAAACTGTTGAATAATAGGTATCTACGTTGGGCTTTACGACATCTGTGAGGTTATGATCAGGAAATTCACGGTAATGACCGAATTGATTAATCGGTGCTGAACTCTGCTTAATCCCGGGAGCTTCTACATTCGTGGCTACTTTCCGGGTCAAGTCCATCAATATTAATGGATATCCATACACATAAGCTCTTGTTGCGATGTCCACTATCTCTTCATCGGTTAAGGCCGGGTTGTCAGTTGCGTTCTGATTCTCATTTGCATTATTACAGGATGCAAATACGAAGAGCAATCCTGCAAGTAAGGTTGATGCAATAGCTAATTTTCTCATTTCAATTAATTTTTAAGGAGCACAATTGTGTGTTATATTCTGAGCGATTTTATGTGATCCCTCGCATATTTAACTGAACTCCAATTCGTCTTCCATGAAATTAGGCATAAAGGGATAGTTAATCGATGACGTTCATCATAAGCCATTATGATCTAAGGATTAAAAGAAGAGATGCCTGGCAGGGAAGGGGAATTTGCTCTTTTAATGGTGGACTGATTTATCCCAACCAGTTATCTGTCGGCAGAATGTTGCCCTTCGAATACTTCTGAATTGACGGGGAGATGAATACTTTCAATCCCTGTAATCCAAAGGCGGCATTCTGTCTCCGAGGAGTGCTTTATACACATAATCACCTTTGGCCTCGATGAATTCTTCCTTTGCCTGCTGCAATAGGGCCGGCTGTGTAAATAAATCAATGGCCGTTAACGCCATCGTTTTTGCCGCTACCATCATTCCTTTGATTCCTATGTCTGTACCGCCGCATGCGACGGCCTGCCAGCTGTGCGGACTGGTACCGGGTACCCAGGTTGCTGCTAATAAGCCAACAGTTGGCACCATATAACTCACATCCCCCACATCTGTTGAACCGCTCAGTGGGAGGCTGCCCGTTGGGTGAATTTGTGCAGCTTCAGATACATCAGGAGCTTTTTTCAGAAAACTCTCCTGGAGGGTTTTAGCAAAACTTATTTCTTCTTCGCTGTAAATAACGCCGCCAACCCGTTGCAGGTTACTATTCATATTTTCGGCCAGTGTATTGTTGATCAGCAGATCATGGGAACCGCTGATGATTTCGAAATCCATGGATGTTTCGGTTCCCAGCGCAGCGCCTTCTGCGGCCTTTACAATTCTCTCGAATATAGATTGTACAACATCCTTTTTAGGATGGCGTACATAGTAGAATACTTCGGCAAACTCCGGGACCACATTGGGCGCTTCACCGCCACTGGTAATAACATAATGGATCCGGCTCTCCTGGGGAACATGTTCCCGCATCATATTCACCATGTTATTCATGGCCTCAACGCCATCAAGGGCAGAACGCCCGTTCTCAGGTGCCACAGCGGCATGGGATGCAATTCCGCGGAACCTGAACTTTGCCGTTTTATTGGCTAAGGTACTGGTCCCGATCACGCCGGTTTTATCCCATGGATGCCAGTGGAGTACGGCGTCGACATCGTTAAAAAGTCCTTCACGAACCATGTAGGATTTGCCATTGCCGCCTTCCTCTGCCGGTGTACCATAAACCCGGATCGTTCCCTTGAGCTTTCCACTCTCCAGTTGTTGTTTTATGGCAATTCCTGTAGCTACAGCTGCGGCGCCAAATAAATGGTGACCGCAGGCCTGGCCATTCATCTTGCCCTCAACAGGGGTCCGGGTAGGTGAATTATCCTGCGAAATACCGGGTAGGGCATCGTATTCTGCCAGTACCCCGATCACAGGGCTGCCGCTGCCATAGGTAGCTACAAACGACGTGGGCATGCCCGCCACACCAGATTCAATTGAGAAACCATTTTCCTCCAATGTTTTAGCCAGTAGGGCGGAGCTCCTGTTTTCCTTATATCCCAATTCCGCATAGTCCCAGATTTCGAGTGCGAGTTTTTTATATGCGTCGTAGTCCGACTGAATTGAGGCTGCGGTTTCATTTTTCAGGGCTTCTACGGCTTTTGGTTTTTGAGCCAGGGTGCACCAGGTGATTGAAGTGGTGAGACACAGGGTAAGGATTAATTTCATGGAGTTCTTGTTAAATGGTGGGTTCTATAGGGGTTGTGGATTGTTAAGGTTAATTTATTCAGAAGTTGAGGTTATATAAACGGTGCGTTTGAATTTAATGATCAGGGTCCCCATCTTTTCCATTACTTCATCAAACTGACCAGTCTCCCCGAGTAGTTGAACGTCTTTCTCCCTTGCTTCCATTGATGGGTATTCACACTCCCAAATGACATGGGGTGATTCACCTTCAGGGTCTGTATTCAATAAAACCCTTCCGGCCGCGAGGCCCAGATTCTTTCTCACTTCGCTTGCATAAAGCCTGTGTTGGTATACCTCTTCTATTTTTCCATCTTTCGCCCAATACTGGTTCATGACAATTATCTTTTCCTCCTGGGCGAATAGGTTGGAATGGAAGCAGGCCGCTACAATCAGGATAATGAATGACTGGAATTTCATAAGTGTTATGATATGTTTGGATGCAAAAAGTCTTTGGAAGATTAAGCAGTTTTTTTGACTTCATCTACTGGAAACTTTGCAAAAACTCAAAATACTCTTTTCCTGGCTCGTCCGCAAAATAGTCGAAGACGAACATGATGACTCTCATGGTATAACAGGATTGCTTGGTAAAACGGAAAACATCCCTGGAAGACAGCTGTCAGGCTTCGACAAATAATCCATGGTTATGAGTTTGTCATTCAACAGTCAAATCAATAATTTTCTGCTGAACGCTCTCCAGATAATCAAACTGATCAATTGAAAATTGTAATAAATAGAGATAATTATTCAGAAGATTTTCCAGCTTGATATCTTGAAACAAAGGGTAATAATCCGTTTTGATTTTGGTTTTTCCGCCATAGACCTTCTGGTTATAAATATTCATTTGCTTGAATGAAATCGTGTTTGCGAGGTACGGCATGAGGTGACTGTATTGCCAGTTGGTAATTAATTCATCGTAATTCCTGATCTGTTCCATTAATACCACCCATTCCATCAGGGTGTTTTTAAGCTCTTCACTTTCCAACAGTTTCATGCTTCCGGATTGGACGAGGTTATCAAAGGATTTGCTGCTGGGAAAATAAAAATCCATTTCCAATGAGGAATTAAAAAGGCTGTCCAGATTATGTTTTAATAATTCGTTTTTGTCGGCCCCCATGAGGTCAACCAGGGACAGGCTCGCGTTAAAGGAACTCTTGTATAGTTCTATGGTCTTGCCGAGGATTAGCTGATTATTTATAAATTCATTGTGAATGGTTTGCCTTGACACTTTTGCTTCCTGTCTGTTGAACCGGTCATTGTTCCAGTTATTCACCTGAAGGGCTATCAAAATTCCAATTACCACAAGGATTATCTCTCCAATTGCATAAAACAGATACCTACTGAATTTACCTGCCGGACTGGCAGACGAGTTTTCAGTGAGCAATTTCTGACGAATTTTTCGAAAGAATTTTATCATGGGTTGAGCGTTGTCATGCAGTGAATGGGCATGACAAGTTCAAAGTAGTACGCAGAAATCAAAATCCCAAATATGAAAATTAGCCGACAAGAAAATTCTTTCTTATGACCTTCATGCATCGGCCATTTCAACAGCCGGTCGTATTCCAAAAATTAATAGATATCCGATCATCCAGAACTCTCCGATTGTAGCAGGAAGGGGTAAATATTTGATGATAGAGGTTTCTATTCCAGCGTAACTGATTGTGGTGCTAATCAGGTAACCAATACCGCCGGCAATCAGGGTTCGTCCCAGCCATACAGGCATTCTTTTTGAGCTGGTAATAATGTAGCCCAATGGGATCAGCCAGAGTCCGAAGAATAGTCCGCCCACCCGCCAGGAATTGGCACTTAGATCAGTCAACAGTTCTATTAAAATCAACTTGTCTTCAACGTTTTGGGATGAACCCGCAATATCAATCGCCGTACCCATTGAAATGGCGCTGATGATAATGACTACGGAATTGACCATTCCCCAAATTCCGACAGCCCATGCAGCCCAGTCATTTATTTTTCTGAACAGTTTAAAGAACCATACCGCGGTAAGAGCTTGTGAAACGATGATGGCAAATTCCAATAGCAGCCGGATTCTGGCAACTGATTCCCGGTCGGTGAGATTTGCAAGGGTTTTTTGTGCATCCTTTGAATCAAATACCTGGGGGTGAAATATCATAAATCCCAAAATGCCGGATATGGCCATAAGCAGGTACCAAATGCCGGCGATCCTGGCTGTGGTTACTAAGGTACGTTGGTTGAGTTCTGGAGACATGTTTTTATTTTGTTTGATCTTATAAATGGATCTGATGTGGATAAAGCAGAGCGGGTCGAATTTTTACCCATTGTTTTGATTTTATTGTGTTGCTTTTAGCGGAGACGATGAAAAGGCCATAATGTTACAAACCGGCAAATTTGTTTGGCTCTTATTCATGGTTGATAGCTCAATACAAAAAAATGCATCACATTCGCATTTGATATTAATCAGTGCTACTCTCGCTTAGTATGATAATTCGATCTATGGCTTTTCGGATTTCATTGTCCTCATCTTTCACGATATTCAACAATACATTTATATCTCTGCGGCGATCATTAATTAAATTTTCAAATTCGATAGAGGATAAAAATGACAAATCAACGCGTTCATCTACTAATCCCTCGCGATACGGACGTGTTATTCTTGTTGCCAAATAGGGGGTTAAAGTCTGCCGGGTATAATTTATCGCCTGCTCTTCTCTTTCGAAATAATCGGAAATCAGGTCATCCCACTGTATGAGCAATGTTCGAAGTTCATTATTTGAAATAATTTCAAAGGATGACGTATTCATCAAAGTGGCAATAGATCCCATGGAAAGATCTGCAGAAATGGTGTTTCGGATCCGTTCCAAAGCTATCGATAATGTGTCTTTATT
>JBNKGL010000025.1:0-59201 GCA_050289805.1 Cyclobacteriaceae bacterium | reverse complement strand
AACTCGGATGTGTCCGGTGCAGTGGATACAGTTGTGGGTGAAATGCTCAATATGTTCCTCGAGGAAAACCCGAGAGAAGCGAAACAGATTGTACAGAAGGTGATCCTGGCGGCCCAGGCACGCCATGCCGCACGCAAGGCCCGTGAAATGGTACAACGTAAAAACGTACTCGGGGGAACCGGTTTGCCCGGTAAGCTGGCGGATTGTTCCAACAGCGATCCTGGAGAATGCGAACTGTACCTGGTGGAGGGAGATTCTGCAGGGGGTTCTGCCAAGCAGGGAAGGGACCGGAATTTCCAGGCGATCCTGCCTTTGCGTGGAAAGATCCTGAACGTTGAAAAAGCGCAGGAGCACAAGATCTATGAAAATGAGGAAATAAAGAATATCATTACGGCACTGGGAGTAAGCTTCGGAACGGAGGAAGATGATAAGGCGTTGAATATGTCGAAGCTCCGTTACCATAAAGTGA
Source organism: Cyclobacteriaceae bacterium (assembly GCA_050289805.1). Classification (GTDB taxonomy): domain Bacteria; phylum Bacteroidota; class Bacteroidia; order Cytophagales; family Cyclobacteriaceae; genus JAUILA01. Next base: position 58,732 of record JBNKGL010000025.1, on the reverse strand, counting down.
TCATTATGACGGATGCGGATGTCGACGGAAGTCATATTCGAACACTGATACTCACCTTTTTCTTTCGCTACATGCATGCGCTCATCGAGAAGGGTTATCTGTATATCGCGCTTCCGCCATTATACCAGCTGAAAAAAGGTAAGCAGGAGCGTTATTGCTGGACTGAGGAAGAACGTGAAATTCTGGTGAAAGAACTGGCCAAAGACGGTAAAGAGGATTCGGTTGGAGTGCAGCGTTACAAGGGTCTTGGTGAAATGAACCCTGAACAGCTCTGGACCACTACCATGGATCCCGATCGCAGAAGCCTGAAGCAGGTAACGATTGAATCTGCGGCAGAGGCAGATCACCTGTTTTCCATGTTGATGGGAGATGAAGTGGCGCCCCGGCGTGAATTTATCGAGCGCAACGCCAAGTATGCGAAAGTAGATGTATAATTGAATTAAATTAAAAGGCAGAAATAGTTTATGATTATCAGTGAACGCGTAAAACGTCAGATTTCAGAAAGTGATTATATTAGTCGCGACCTGAGCTGGCTTCAATTTAATTATCGCGTTCTCGATCAGGCGATCAATCCCGATCGAAGTATTATTGAACGACTGAAATTTCTGGCCATCACGGCCTCCAATCTTGATGAATTCTTTACCATCAGGGTTGGAAGCCTCTATAATTATCTTGATTACGGAAAGCAGCGCTACGACTATTCCGGGCTTAGGGAACAACCGTTCAAGCAGGTATTACTGCAGAAAGCAAAGGAATATTCAAACGTTCAGCAGGATGTTTACCTGAGTACACTCATGCCCATGTTTGAGCATGCGGGGTTTACGATCACACCCTATAAAAAACTCAGCACCGAGGAGAAGAAGAATGTGGCCGACTATTTTCAGTCGACCATCTATCCGATGCTTACCCCGATGGTTTATGACAGCTATCACACATTTCCAATTCTGAATGCGCACAGGCTGGTATTCGGGGTGGTTACAAAAAGCCAGGACTCGACTGAGAATAAAAAGCTAAGTTTTATCCAGGTTCCGTCGAACCTGCCGCGGTTTTTTGAAATAGAGAAGGAAGACCACCTGTATTTCGTGCCTGTGGAGGATATCATCCTGAACAATATGCAGCATCTGTTCCGGAATGTTGAAATCCTGTCCTCAAATCTTTTCAGAATCACTCGTAACGGGGATTTTACGCTGGATGAAAGCGATGATATTGAGGCGAATTTCCTGGAGGAACTGAAGACAAAACTGAAGACGCGCAGGACTGGCCGTGTCGTACGTATCGAAGTCTCCGGGCGGCCGGATAGCTGGATGATGAATGTGCTCAAGGACCGCTGGCAGCTCGAGGATGAAAATATATTCAGAATCAAGAAACGCAGCCTGATTGATTTTACCGGGCTATGGCAAATCGTGAATCATCACAATTTCAGGGATATGCACATGGCTATGCCAGACGCAATTCCACCGCTGAGTTATCCGAAGATACGGGAACAAAATATTTTTCAGGTATTGCAGGAAAGGGATGTCCTGTTGCACCATCCCTATAACAGTATTGAGCCTGTCATAGAATTGTTGGAAAAAGCTGCGGAAGACCCGGGTGTTCTGGCCATAAAAATGACCATTTACCGGCTTGCCAGGGATTCACGAGTATCGGAAGCTTTGTTGAAAGCGGCTGAAAACGGAAAACACGTCTCCGTCCTTTTTGAAGTAAAGGCCCGGTTTGATGAGGAAAATAACCTTCGGGAGGCACAGCGTCTGCAGAAAGCAGGATGTTTTGTGATTTATGGTATCAGCAGTTTTAAAACTCATACAAAACTCCTGCTGATCGTGAGAAAGGAAGGGCAGCATGTACGAAGGTATCTTCACCTTTCCAGCGGAAACTATAATGAATCAACCTCGAAACTTTACACAGATCTTGGGCTGCTCACGACTAATGAGGTACTGGCTCATGATGTGAGTGAGTTTTTCAACGTAATAACCGGTCATTCAATGCCGTCAATCTACAAGAGCCTGATTACGGCACCAAAGGATATGCGGCAGCAGCTGATCTCCATGATCCGGAATGAGGCGGAGCATGCACGGCAGGGAAGGGAAGCCGGTATAGTCATTAAGATTAATTCCCTTCAGGATAAAGAAACGATTGATGAGCTTTACGCCGCTTCCCGTGCCGGAGTGCCTATCAAGCTGATCATTCGGGGAATGTGCTGTCTGCGGCCAGGCAGAAAAGGTCTGAGTGAAAATATCCAGGTTATTTCGATTGTCGGACAATATCTTGAACATTCCCGCATTTATTATTTCCACAACGATGGTGATTATAAATTATACATTGGCAGCGCAGACATGATGGTCCGCAGTTTTGAGCGACGTCTTGAATCAATTTTTGCCATTACCGACGATTTGCTTCGCCGGCAAATCAAGAATATCCTTCAGTATAACCTGAAGGATAATGTGAATGCCTATGTGATGCAGGAAGATGGTTCCTATGTGAAGAAGTTCCCCGATGAGGAAGAGCCATTTAATATTCACCTGGAGTTTTACAAGGTGAACCGTGAAAATCTGGTAGACCTTGACCTCAGCATTGATTTCAAACCAGCTACGAAGGAAATGGAACGCCCTGAGGAGGCGGTTGAGGATCTCAGTTAAAATTCATCTTCTCTTTTTCCTGTGCCATTTCATACATGGCCAGCATCATACCATCTTTCAATCCTACAGACGGTACAATGATAAAGTTGGCGCCTGCCCAATCCATCACCGAGGTGTAGATCTCTGAAGCAGGGATTATGACATCTGCCCGATCCGGGTTTAGTTGGAGGTCATTGATTCGCTCTTCCATACTCAGTTCTGAAATCATATTGGCTGTTTCTCTCAACCGGCCTAGTGACAGCTTGTCTTCTGCATTCCGCTGTGCCAGCTCGTAGAGCTTATTGATATTCCCACCCGTACCCACGGCAGTAAGCGGCCCTTTCAGATCCTTCACTTTCTCCTGGATCCATCGCTTCATGTTTCCCCATACCTGCGGGGAATCAAAATGATCCAGCCGTCGGACCGACCCCATTTTGAATGATTGAGTGGCGATCTTTTTGCCGGATTTGTACATGTTCAGCTCAGTGCTGCCCCCGCCAACATCGATATGAAGATAATTCTTCTTCATTTGAAGAAATGAAGTGATCACATTATTGATCAGCAATGCTTCTTTCTTGCCATCAATGACCTGGATCTTCAATTTTATTTCATCGTCAATTTCTTTCACGATCTCGGCACCATTTTCAGATTCACGCAATGCGGATGTTGCACAGGCCATATAATCATCCACTTCGTAGAGGTCGATCAGGATCTTGAATGCCCGCATGAGTTTTTTGAATTTGGTTCGTTTGACCGGACTGATTTTGCCGGTTTTGAAAACATCATGCCCCAAACGAAGCGGGAATCGTACATATTCCAGCTTTTTAAAGGTTAATTCACCCTTGGTATGTATCACCGTGGATACCTGGAGGCGAATCGCATTTGATCCAATATCGATGGCTGCAAACTTCAATGATTCAAATTTTTGCTAAGTTCTGACTAATTTAGTAGCTACACATGGTAAACTAAATAAATATGTCGGGGATATCTGAAATTTTAAAAGAGCGAATTCTTGTGCTCGATGGAGCAATGGGTACAATGATTCAGCGCCATAAACTTGACGAAAATGATTTTAGAGGTGAACGCTTCAAAGATCATCCATATGAGTTGAAGGGTAATAACGATTTGTTGTCCATTACCCGTCCGGATATTATCAGGGACATTCACCGCGCCTACTTTGAGGCGGGTGCTGATATTGCCGAAACGAATACATTTTCATCCACTACCATCGCACAGGCGGATTACCATCTCGAGGATGCCGTGCATGAGATCAATGTTGCTGCTGCACGATGTGCACGGGAAGCGGCGGATGAAATGACCGCAAAGGAACCGCATAAGCCGCGCTTTGTGGCCGGATCAATGGGCCCAACAAACCGTAGTGCATCGATCTCTCCGGATGTCAATAATCCCGGGTATCGGTCTGTAACCTTTGATGACCTGGTAAAAGCCTATGGTGAGCAGGCTGAATCCCTGCTTGAAGGAGGGGTAGACCTGCTGCTTGTGGAAACTGTCTTTGATACGTTGAATGCCAAAGCGGCACTCTTTGGTATTGAGCAGGTGTTTGAAAAAACAGGAAAGCGGGTTCCCGTCATGGTTTCAGGTACGATAACAGATGCCAGCGGACGAACACTTTCAGGACAGACCACACAGGCATTTTTGATTTCTCTGGAGCATATGCCGTTGTTAAGCATCGGGCTGAATTGCGCATTGGGCGCGAAAGAGCTCAGACCTTATCTCCAGGTTCTTGATAAGAATGCTCCATTCTTTGTCTCCGCACATCCTAATGCCGGTTTGCCCAATGAATTCGGACACTATGATGAAACTCCGGAAGATATGGGTAAACAGATTGAAGAGTTTTTAAAGGAAGGATTGGTGAATGTGGTTGGCGGATGCTGCGGCACAACACCCGATCATATCCGTGTAATCGCAAACCTTGCGGCAAAGTATAAGCCAAGAACTATCAAACAAACGGTTTCTGCATAAACCATGCATAAATATGTCATTATCGGTCTATTAATGATCGGTGCGGGCTGCAAACCTGTCGTCAAACTGCCTGTTCAGGAGGAATTTGGCTGGATGGAAGGAACATGGGTCGGTACAGATGGATTATTTGGTGAAAACTGGACTTATTTCAATTCTGAAGACCGTCTTGAAGGGATAGGATGGCGCCTGGAAAATGGCGATACCATTCAAACAGAAATAATGCAGATTTTGAACCGGAGGGATAAGATCTTTTTTATGGCCGACCCCGGAAAAGGTTCTCCTGTATATTTTGAAATCAATGAACATAGTCAGTATTACTTCAGGGCCGAAAATCCATTTAATGATTTTCCTTCTGTAATTGAATATGCCCGGGAAGAAGGTCAGCTTAATGCGACAGCTTCAAGTAATGAACGTGAAGTGAATTTCAGAATGATACTGAAATAGGTTTTATTTTAACCACAACATTTATTTTTTATTAATTTTTCAGGAATTAAGGTATTCCACGGATGTCAAAATGGTTTTTGGCCTGTGAATTTGGTAAATTCATGCCATGTCCAGAACGATAATAATTTCAAACCGCCTTCCGGTAAAAATATCAAGAACTGAAGATGGCGAACTTTCTTTCAGGCCAAGTGAAGGTGGATTAGCCACTGGTCTTGGCTCTATTTACAAGGAAGGTGATAATTTATGGATTGGCTGGCCGGGCATGCATTTCAGCAACGAGGAAGAAGAGTCCTATGTGACTCAGGAGCTTCAGAAAGAGAACATGAGGCCGGTTGATCTCACGATGGAGGAAATCAAACTGTATTATGAGGGATTCAGTAATGAAACTCTCTGGCCTACCTTCCACTACTTCAATCAATATGCGCTGTATAAGAAATCCTACTGGCAATCATATGAACGTGTAAACCAGAAATTCTGTGATGCGGTACTGGCAGTCGCAAATCCCGATGATACGATTTGGGTACACGATTACCAACTGCTTCTTCTTCCGGATTTGATCCGCGAGAAGCTCCCTCATGTGAGTATAGGGTTCTTTCTGCATATTCCTTTCCCTTCTTTTGAGGTGTTTCGCTACTTACCCTGGAGGCGACAGCTGCTTGATGGTGTGCTGGGTGCTGACCTGATTGGTTTCCATACCTATGATGATATGCGGCACTTCCTCAGTGCTGTAAGCCGTATTTGCTTCCTGAGCAACCATCACGGACAAATCACAAAAGATGGCAGGGTTGTGGAGATTGATGCCTTTCCGATGGGGATTGACTATGATAAATATGCCCGTTCCTCTGCAGCTCCGGAAACACTTAGCAGGGAAGTTAAATACAGGACATCCCTGGGAGATGTAAAATTGATGCTGTCAATAGACCGCCTCGATTATTCCAAAGGGATTGCAGCCAGGTTACAGATCTTTGATTTGTTCCTGGAGAAATACCCCCAATACCAGGGGAAGGTGTCCCTTTTGATGGTGGTAGTTCCTTCGCGGGACAGTGTCGATAAGTATAAAGATCTGAAAGAGGAAGTTGATCTCCTGGTAGGACGTGTGAATGGAAAGTATGGTTCTGTGAACTGGACACCAATTCATTATTTCTACAGGTCATTTCCGCTGGAAGATTTATCGGCATTTTATCGAATGGCAGATGTTGCACTGGTTACTCCAATGAGAGATGGAATGAACCTGGTATGCAAGGAATTTGTGGCAAGCAAGCTTGATCAGAAAGGAGTATTGATACTGAGTGAAATGGCAGGTGCTTCAAAGGAATTGTCTGAAGCCATTATTGTGAACCCGAATGATAAGCATCAGGTAAGGGACGCCATAAAAATGGCCCTTGAAATGTCTGAGGATGAGCAGGTGAAGCACATGGAGATTATGCAGGCAACATTAAAGAAATTTAATATTCATCACTGGGTTGAACTTTTTATGCAGCGCCTGGATGAAGTAAACCAGAAACAATTAAAGATGACTACAAAATTGCTGGATGAGAAGATAGAAAATGAAATGCTTGATTCTTTTGGATCAAGCCAGGAAAGGATGCTTTTTTTAGATTATGATGGCACGCTGTCCCCGTTTACCGGAAATCCGCAGGATGCGTCACCGGATGAAGAGCTCATGGAAATCCTGACCAATTTGTCCCAGATAGACAATACACGCGTAATTGTGATCAGTGGGAGGGACCGTCATACACTGGAGAAATGGCTCGGTGACTTGCCCATTGAATTTGTTGCAGAACACGGAGTCTGGATGAAATGGCAAAATGGTGGCTGGATGTTGCTCGATTCGCTCGATGCATCATGGAAGGATGATATCCGTCCTATACTCGATATTTATGTAAATAAGACACCGGGCTCCTTCGTAGAGGAAAAGGATTATTCGCTGGTCTGGCATTACAGGAAAGTTGAAACCGGTCTTGGAGAACTTCGGGCACGTGAAATAATCAGTCATTTAAAATATCTCGCCGTCAATATGAACCTCCAGGTGCTGGAGGGTAATAAGGTTGTTGAGATCAAGAACCTTGAAGTAAATAAAGGCAAGGCGGCAGCGAAATGGCTGGAAGATGATCATGAAAACGCTTTTGTGCTCGCTGTTGGCGATGACTGGACCGATGAGGATACATTCAAGGCCATGCCGGAAGATGCCTTCACCATCAAGGTAGGGGACCGGAGAAGTGCCGCAAGGTTTAGCGTGAAGGATCACACCATTGTACGCCGGATCCTTCGGGAGCTTGGCAATGTAAATGTTTCCCAGGTCTAAATAAAGTTTGGCCTGTCCAGCTTTCTGCTGATGCGGTAGGCTGCATTTACAAGTCCGACATGGCTGTAAGCCTGCGGGAAATTACCCCACATGGATCCGCTTTTTGCCTCAACATCTTCACTTAGCAGACCGAGATGATTGCTGTATTTCAACAGGTTTTCGAAAGTCTCGATTGCTTCGTCGATTCGTCCGACGCTTGTAAGGGCTTCCACATACCAGAATGCACAAATCAGGAAAGTAGTTTCCGGCGCACCGAAATCGTCCTGATGTAAGTAGCGGTAAAACAACCCTTCTTTTGATTTCAGCTCATGCTCCATGGCTTTCAGATGATCTGCGGCATTTGCTGACCCCGGCTCAAGGTAATTCATGAGTATCAGCTGAAGATTGCTGGCATCAAGGTTTTGTGACCCTATCGCCTGTGTATACACCTTGCGCCTTGGGTCATAACAGGCCTCAATTTTTTCGGATGCCTGTTTCGCCAGTCGCGTAGCCCGCTTCACAAGCTTCTCATCGTTGAATGCTTTACCAATCTTGAGTGCTGCCTGGCTGCCTGCCCAATGGAAGAGGTAGGTGTAGCAATGAAACTGACTAAGTGTTCTGAATTCCCATAATCCTGCATCCGGTTCATCCATTAAGGATTCAATTCGTTCCAGAATTTCCCGGACCATTTTCAATGATTCCGAGCGCTCGCGGTTAATAAAGCGCCTGTCGATGAATAATGGCAGTAGGGTCAGGAGAATTTGTCCGTAAACATCGTTTTGAATATGGGTATAGGCCTGATTACCGATCCGTACCGGTGTATTCCCCTTATATCCTTTTAACGGGAGTATTTCTTCTACCAGGTTTTCCTTACCGGTGATCCCGTACAGGGGCTGAAACCTGTCTTCGGTCTTTACTGAAATGTTAACGATGTAGTTAAAATAATTCTCCAACTCCTCAAAGTGGCCAATGTTATTGAATGCGGTGAGCGTGTAGTAGGTATCCCGCATCCAGCAATACCTGTAATCCCAGTTTCTGCCACTTCCCGGGGCTTCCGGTAAACTTGTTGATCCCGCAGCAATAATCGCCCCGGTATCTTCATACTGGTGAATTTTCAATACGAGAGCACTTCTGTTGATAGCCTCCTGGTGAAAATTGCTCACACTCATGTTCTTCACCCAGCCCTGCCAGTACCGCTTTGTCCGGTCAAGAAAGGCTTCACAGGTACTTTGTAAGGGGGCTTCGAGCGGTGCACCGTAGGTCAAAACCAGGTATTTAGCCTCGTTAAGGACAATGGAACGCTTTTCCACTACATAGGAGATAGAAAAATTTGTTGTAAGTCGAAGCTCCTTTTCGAGGCCTAGATATTCAATGTGGTTACTGGCCTCATATTGTTCCGGCTTTAATTTTCCGTAATTGCCGACCGGCTTGCAATTTACTATCACGCTCGGTTCGCCTTCCAGGGGTTCAATTTTGCGAATGAGCATCAGGGGTTTGTAATAACGCTCATATTGATGAAATCGCGGGGCGAAATCTGTAATTCTGTACCGTCCGTCGGCGGAAGAAACATCCGTACATAGGATGTTGGTATTTTCAATATAAAATTGTTCCGTACTCCAGTCTGATGTAGTAGGCTTGATGGAGAATTCACCCCCTAGTTCATCGTCAAGCATTGCTCCGAAGATAAAGCTGCTGTCGAATCGTGGCCAGCACATCCATTCGATATTGGTATTTTTATGTATGTGTGCCTGATAGGAGCAATTTCCAATCAGTCCGTAATCATAGGTATGTCGGGTCATATATTAGATTCGTTTTGCTTAAAGTAATCTACAATGAGACTGGATGCCCCAAGGATTGGCGCGGTCTGATTGCCCAGACCTGAAGGTAATACCTTTACCTTATTCTGATAAATAGGCATCAGGTTTGCTTCCATATGTTGTATCGTGGGTTCAAAAATGTGCTTTCCTGCCTGTGAAAGGCCTCCCAGGATAAATATTGCTTCCGGGTCAAGATGGGCGACAGTATCTGCCAGCTTTTGCCCCAGGATCTTTCCCGTATATTCAAAAGCCTGCCGGGCAATGAAATCACCTCGTTCTGCACACTCCGTAATCATTTTTGTCGACAAATCATTGAAGCTCAGGTCACGAAGTTCACTGTTATCCGTATGATCGGCGAGTAATTTGAAGACCGTGCGCTTAATACCGGTTGCTGAGACATAAGTTTCGAGACATCCCTTGCGACCACACCCGCATTGGCGCCCCTCCGGATTTACAGTGACATGGCCGAGTTCCGCCGCGAATCCCTGGTGGCCATGGACTAATTTTCCATTGGTCACGATCCCGGACCCGAGCCCTGTACCGAGGGTAATAACCACAAAATCTTTCATTTCTTTTGCATGTCCGTATATGGCTTCCCCCATTGCCGCGGCATTTGCGTCATTGGTGGCAACGACAGGCACATTGAAATCCTCCTGCATATACTTGACGATAGGAACACCCTTCCACGGCAGATTTACGGCTTGTTCGATGGTTCCGGTATAGTAGCTTGCATTTGGTGCGCCAACGCCGATTCCCTTAATCCTGAGATTGGGATCCACAGAATTCAGTCCATTTCGGATGGCATTTTCAAGATCGTCCAGGAACTCACGGAAATTTGGATTTTCAGTATTTACACTGCTCTGAAAAATCACATTTCCCTGGCCGTCTACCAGGCCAAATTTGCTGGTAGTACCACCAATGTCGATGCCAACTATTATTTCATTGTTCATGCAGATTTTAATTTATTTTCGTGATAGGTGATCAGTCCCTCTATTGGCTCTTTAAGGATTAAGCCAATTTTCGTATTGTATTCCCCGGACACCTCTTTCAGAAGGTCCTGAAAAAAGTATGCGACCGAACCGGTAAAATGCAATAGTACCTGTTGATACTTGGAAAATGAGGTGATCTGTGTTTCAAAGAATTTACGGAAACCTTCCAGCAGCATCTTCCGAAAATAGGGATGTTCCTGATGTGCCTGGATAAAGGGCATGAAAGATGCGAGGTACACATTCGCATAGGGCTCATTGTATACTTTTTCGAAAATGTCATCCCTTGTCAGGTGATAGGAACTTTCGAAATCAGACTGGATGTCGGCAGGCAGCTTCCGATACAAAAAAGCATTCAAGAGCTGTTTGCCGAAATATGCGCCACCACCTTCATCGCCAAGGATATAATCCAGTGCGGGCACTTCCTGTCTCACAATATCGCCATCATAGTAGCAGGCGTTCGATCCTGTACCCAAAATTGCCGCGATCATGGGTTCACCTTGGTAGGTCGCCAATGCTGATGCGACAATATCATGATTCACGACAAGGTGGGACTTTGTAAAAACCGCCGAAAGCGCATTTCGCACCATGTTCTGGCGGCTTTTGCTGCTGCAACCTGCTCCATAAACGAATACGGCCTCCGTTTCCCGTGCATATTCGGTAAGTATTGCCGAAGACTGGATAATGGAAGTAATGTCTTCAACATCATGAAAGAGGGGATTAATTCCCCGGGTGCTGCACCGTACAACCTCGCCCTCGACATGTAAAATTGCCCAGTCACACTTGGTTGATCCGCTTACACCGATTATTGTCATATTAAATTGCGAGGATTTTGGCGATACGCAATGCTTCCGCTTCGATTTCCTTTTCCTTGCTCATGGTAAACTCAAAATCATTATAAACAATCTTGCCATTCTGAATGCCCACCATGACATCCGTTTGTCCATTCAACAGCCCTTCGATGGCTGCCACTCCCATGCGGCTGGCAAGTACCCGGTCAAAATAGGTTGGTGCACCACCGCGCTGGAGATGCCCCAATATGGTTACTTTCGTATCGTAATAGGAGTATCGTTCCTTCACCTGCTGGGCGATTTCCAGCGCATTGCCGCTTTTACCCCCTTCAGCCACAACCACGAGGCTTGATTTCTTGTTATTTCGCGCAGTCTCATCGAGCTTTTCTATCAACTGGTCAATCGTGGTTTCCTCTTCAGGTATAATGATAGCTACTGCGCCACCAGCAATTCCGCTATTAATGGCGATTTGTCCGCTATCACGACCCATAACTTCTATGAAAAAGAGGCGGTTATGGGAGAGAGCGGTATCCCTGATCTTGTCGATAGCCTCGACAGCCGTATTGGTCGCCGTATCATACCCGATCGTATAATCGGTGCCTGACAAGTCATTATCGATCGTTCCCGGAATACAGATCACAGGCATTTTAAATTCCTCATAAAATTTATGAAGACCTGTAAAGGTACCATCACCTCCAATTGCTACCAGGGCATCTATATGCCTGGCCTTTAAATTTTCATATGCTTGTGCTCTTCCTTCCTCGGTTCTGAATTCTTTGCTTCGCGCAGACTTCAGGATGGTGCCCCCTCGTTGAATTATATTTGAAACCGACCGTGCATTTAATTTTACCAGGTCGTTTTCAATCATTCCTTCATAACCCCGGTATATCCCGAATATTTCTTTCTTATAATAAATGCTTGCACGTACCACAGCCCGTACAGCCGCATTCATGCCAGGTGCATCCCCGCCGGAAGTGAATACAGCGATGTTCTTTATTTCTGGAGTCATTGGTTCAGTATGTTCAAACGGCTAAAATTAATCTAAAGAAATGGCCCAATGAAATTAGATTCAATCAATTTGCATTTTACATTTACCGCAAACCTTTGCGGAAGGTGCAAATGGTAACATAAACTATGAATTTTTTGCCTGTTCAGCGAAACTTCCCATGATGAGCAAACGAGCAGTAGCCGGATTTGTCGCCAGTGGTATGTCATGCACATCACAAAGTCGCATGAGCATTTGAACATCCGGCTCATGCGGATGCTTATCCAGGGGATCCCTGAAAAATATGACCATATCCAGTGCTTTCTCCGCTGCGAGTGCCGCGATCTGTGCGTCACCACCCAATGGCCCGCTTAGGAGTTTTTGCACCTTCAATCCGGTATTCTGAACATGGCCGCCTGTTGTTCCTGTAGCTACAAGCTCCGCATCATTAAGGAAATCCTTGTAACGGAGAAGAAATGCCACCATTTCAGGTTTTTTCCCGTCATGAGCGATTATTGCGATTTTCATGGTTTGATTCAACTTTTGGTTGGCTAAAATAATTTTATTAGTGAAGATTGTCCTTCTTTCACGGTAATATTTTTGACGGAAGTATATTTACTCCCGGGCGCCATTCTTGCCCTGAAAACCACCCGGTATGTTCCTGGTTGCAGAGCAATCGCCATTCGTTGTCCGGAATGATTAATATCGCATACCCAGGCAAGGGAGCCGTCGGATTTAAGAACGTAAATACTGCCATATCCGCCGGCTGCATGATCCATATTAACAATGCCGGGTGATGCGATCTCAACGGTTTTTTCCTGGTCTGTGTCGACTTTCACATTGGATACAATGGTTCTTGGCAATGTAAGAAACTCAATATCATAAGTGCCGCTCAGGTATTCCTGCTTGGAATTTACATCCTGCGCATGAAACCAGTCCGGGTTGCCCCCTGTACGAATAATTGCTTTTAGTCCGGGGCCGTAAACTCCCGCACCGTCCTGCCGGATATTGAGGGTTCCGCGTGGCGCCTGCACAGTGACCACAGTATGTTTTCCCGGTGCAAATTGCTGATATCTTTTTGTAACCGGTGGTAATGTGTTGATTCGTACATGATAGGGTACTACAGGGTCCAGTTCAACTGAATCGGGCATTCCCCGGATGTCACGATAATGAATAAAATCGAAATCGCTGTTGTTGGTGACCGCATTGATAAATGAAACATTGATATTGGTTTGATTCGATCTTCCATTTTCGTCCTGAATATCGACGCTTACCGTCGCGGTCATCAGGCTCGTTTCAATTGCTTTTGACAGCGCAATGCGAAACTGTTCGACGTCATGGGCGTCATAATAAGACCCCACACATTCGAAGGCATCGCTGTACGTTTCATCCATACCAATCCCGATAATAAAGGGGCGCAGGAATATTCCTTTGCGCTGTAATTCCCTGGATATTGCGCATGGATCTCCGTCACATGACTCGATGCCATCGGTGATGATAATGATAATATTCCTGAAACCGTCTGATAATGGGAAATCGTTGGCCGACTCCTGCAGTGAATATGCAATAGGAGTAGTTCCTTTGGGTTGAATGGTAGCCAGGCGGGAAATAATCTGATCATGATTCCGCGCTGCAAAGGGAATTTCCAGCTTGCTGTCGGTGCAATTTTGAAGCTCACGTCCGTACCGGTGCCCATATACCCGCAGTGCCAGTTCAAGATTCCGGTCATCCCGTAACGAATCTACCAGGTCAGAGAGAATTTCTTTTGCCATGGTGATCCGGTTGGTATTTCCCCAGGATGCCAGCATGCTTCCGGAGCCGTCCAGCAGGAACAGAATCCTCGTTTTTTCAGGTATACGCTGAGTGGTTTCCTGTCCTGACAGGGGAAGGGAGATCAGAAGGGCGGATATAATGATCAGAAATGCTCTCAAAACAAAAGGCGGTTCATTGAAATTACAACAAACCGCCCTCTTGCGCAAAAAGTACCTTACCGATCAATGCAGGATTTGAGACGCATGATCCTTTGTTTTTACCTTCTCAATGATCTTCTCGATCTTACCGTTCTCATCAATGATAAAAGTCTTACGGGCTGTCCCCATATATTTCCGGCCATACATAGATTTTTCAACCCATGTTCCGTATTTCTCGTGAATATCCTTTTCGGTATCCGCAAGTAAAGTAAATGGCAGTTCCTGTTTCTCGATGAATTTCTGGTGTGACTTTTCGTTGTCTGTGCTTACCCCCAGAATTTCATAACCTTCTTTCTGGAACCTTGTATAGTTGTCACGGAGGTTGCATGCTTCTGCCGTGCAGCCGGGCGTATTGTCCTTTGGATAAAAGTATAGAACGACTTTCTTTCCTTTGAAGTCTGATAATTTTACAGGGTTGCCATCCTGATCGTTCACGGTAAAATCGGGTGCTTTATTTCCGGGTTCAAGTGCCATGTTCTAGTTGATTTTAGTGGTAAATTCTTTCACATTATTAACATTGTCGGTCACAACAAGTTTTATTTCCCCTGTAAATTTATCCGATTCAGATTTCTTTTCCGACCAAAGCAGCTTTTGTTTGTAATCATAGTACATCAATACCCACTTTCCATTTACAAAACAGTTGAATGAGTCGATTCCCGACAGGTCGTCATCAATCCGGAACCGTAATTTATCAGATGAAAGCGTAACTGCACTTACGGTTGGCGGCCGGTTATCCGGTAAAAGGGTGAACTTCCCGAATTCACGTGTGGTAAAAACAAATGTATCACCTTTCCATGATCCTCCCTGGTAGTAGGCATTGTTACCTGCGTCAAGAATATAAGCAGCATACTTCTCCTTTTCGGTATACTCCAGGGTGGGTTTCAGTGTCACGGTAATGTTTTTTCGCAAGGGTATTTCACCCGACCCGATGGTAAAAAACTCCCGTTTCGTGGCCTCATCCACGGCGTAGGAAGTATGCAGGTAAAGCGTATCAAATAATGATTCAGGGGGAAAACTCACCTTCATTTCAGGCCTTTCAAATGATTGGGATGATCTGTGCGGGATCATTTTGTCAAATCCGAATTCAAGACTGTCGGATCCATAAACAGCAAGTTCGGGCAGACTGCCCCGCATATCCCAGAGATATACATTTTCCATATTACCAATGGTATAATCGGGTTCAATGGCGGTGCCGTTCATGTATAATGTCTTATCAGAAGCGACCGGTGCTGAAATGCGAAGGGTATTTTCCTGGAGGTCCCAGTCAAGTTTGTCGCCGGAAATATTTCCGGAGATCGCATCAGCGGGTTCTTCTACCTGGAGTCTGAAGCTGAGCGTACTCGAATTCCCGTAACTATCGGTCATTTTCATGGTTACGGGCAATATTCCCGGCTGATACGCATGAATACGGCCTTTATGCTTGTCGACCTTGTAAAACCGGAGATAATTTCCGTCGTCTACATACAGCTTATGAAATCGCTCGCCATCATTGCGCACCTGCTCGTAATCCATGTGTTTCAGGATATTCCGCTGTTCGCTGAAAGAAAATGTTGAGATGTCATGCGTGTAGGTGGGTGAATTGTCAACCGTAACCTCCAGGAGATTTATGCCACAACGGAACCGCGTATTGTCAAGGCGGTCATGGGCATATAATTCAAGGCCAATCACACCATAAACGGGAATAGCTTCATCAATCACATAATCGTTACCTATTCGCTTAACCGCATATTCAAATCTGCCAAATTCTCCTTCTACGCGAGAATCCTTGTTGAGTGTTTTTACCGCTATTTTTTGTGCTATGGGTGGAGTGTGGTCAGGGATTTCATCGAATCCGAAGTAGAGTGGATTGAGCAGGTCCTGATTCCTGTCGCGAAGATCGAAGTGCACGTGAGGTCCTCCCGAAGATCCGCTGTTTCCGGAAAGGGCAACAATTTCTCCCTGTTTCACTGGAAATTCGCCTGCCTTGAAATACAGCGTTAATTCAAAAGACTGCTGTTCATACTGCATCTGGTTTACATATTCTGCAACAGGCCCCTTAAATTCCTGTAGATGGGCATAAACGGTAGTATGGCCATTCGGATGCTGTATATAGAGTGCATTCCCGTAACCTCCCCGTGAAACGGATATCCGGGAGATATAACCTTCGGCTGCTGCGTGAACCGGGAGACCTGTGCGCCCCTCGGTACGGATATCGATCCCTGCATGGAAATGACTTGATCGAAGTTCTCCCATCGTTCCGGAAAGACTGTTGCGCTCTCCAGGCTTGATGGGGAAGATATAGTAATCATTCCGTGATCCACTGCCATTTGATGACTGGCTCAGGCTGTGGAAGTTAATCGCAAAAAATAATACCAGGAAAAGACTAGCGTACTTCAAAATCAAACATTTTTTCATTTTCTAAAAATCCTGTAAGTCGGTCACCTGCAACAACCGGTCCAACACCTTTCGGGGTTCCGGTAAAAATCAGGTCGCCGCTCTTCAACGTAAAAAATCTTGACAGATATGAAATAATATAGTTGAACGGGAATAGCATCAGGCTGGTATTGCCGGTCTGGCGGACCTCACCATTCACTTCAAGTCGAAAATTAATATTTCCCGGATCGGGGAAATTACTTAACGGTACAAAATTCGAAATCGGGGCTGAATGATTAAACCCTTTGGCAATATCCCAGGGCAATCCCTTTTCCTTTGCCTTCTGCTGAAGGTCGCGGGCAGTAAAATCGATCCCCAGCCCGATTTGCTCATAATATTTGTCGGCAAAATTTTCGTCGATATGTTTGCCTTCGCGGCTTATTTTTAGGACAATTTCAACTTCATGGTGGATATCATTACTGAATTCCGGATAATAAAATGGTTGATTATCCCGTAATAAGGCGGTGTCCGGTTTCGTGAAAATGACCGGTTCATCAGGTCGTTCGTTATTAAGTTCGGCGATATGCTCAGCATAATTCCGACCAATTGCAAAAATTCTCATAGGAGTCAGATAAAAAATATTAATACTTATGGCACGGACGTTGCATCAAATGCACATAATTGCAGGTATAAATTTGTTAAAAATCTTTGTTAATACGAAATGAACATGACAATGTTGAAAAAAGTAGCTATAGTTTGGTTGACAGCACTTTTTATTTATGGTTGTGCCACGGTTCCGGTTAGTGGACGGAAGCAATTGAACCTTGTTTCCAACGAGGAAATTCTGCCCATGAGTTATCAGCAATATACCGAGGTTCTGAAGGAAAGTACAATCAGCAAAAACCAGGAGTGGACGCGTATGGTAAAGCAGGTCGGGGCAAAAATACAGGTAGCCGTGGAAACCTACATGGCGGAAAAAGGGTACAAAAACCACCTCGACGGTTATGAATGGGAATTTAACCTGATAGAATCTGAGGTGATCAATGCTTGGTGCATGCCCGGAGGTAAGGTAGCCTTCTATACGGGGATTATGCCGATTTGTGAGGATGAAGCAGGTGTAGCAGTCGTGATGGGTCATGAAGTAGCACATGCTGTGGCGAATCATGGCAGGGAGCGCATGAGCGAAGGCCTTGTGGCAAATGGATTGCTGGGAGGGTTGTCGGCTGCTATTGGTCAGAACCCTACGCTCACGCAGGAAATCCTGATGCAGTCTGCGGGTATCGGAACACAGCTCGGGATGCTGTCCTTTTCAAGAACCCATGAATCGGAGGCAGACCAGATAGGGCTCATATTTATGGCCATGGCAGGATATGATCCCCATGAAGCACCTGAATTCTGGAAACGGATGGATCAGGGCGGTGAATTACCTCCGGAGTTCCTGTCGACTCACCCGCATCCTGCGACACGGATCAAGGATCTGGAAGCTCAGATTCCGGAAGCCATGAAATATTACAAGCCAGACTGATTTCAATCAGTCGGTGGATTGATAAATGAGATTGCCTCAAACTAAATGTATCGGTATATTCTGTTAATCAAAGACTATTCCGATGCGTTCAGGCAATCTCATTTGGTTGTATCTGCTCGTGTTTTTAATACTGGGCGTTCCTTCCTGCAGGAAGGAAGTTGTGATCACCGGACGCAAGCAATTGTCGATGGCCAGCCAAAAACGTCTTCAGAAAGCGCTGATCTATGATTATCAGCTGGAGATTATCAATGGGCAGCTTGCGATTGGCACAGAAGAAGATCAAATGGTGAAGGCCGTAGGAGCCAGGTTGCGCAAGGCCTTTGAAGATATCATGATCGAAGAAAACCAGGCAGATCGCCTGGAGAATTATCAGTGGGAGTTTCAGGTAATTGTAAATGAACTGCCTGCTGCTTTTGCTATTCCTGGAGGAAAAGTAATGTTTTACACCGGTATTATGCCGATTTGTAAGGATGAGAATGGCGTAGCGGTTGCCATGGGCCATGAGTTGGGTCATGTGATGGCAAATCATTTTGATGAGGCCTATACAAAAAGGGAATTGGGTGAATTTGCCGTGGAAATGTTCATAATAGGAGTTACACAGGGTCAGTCAGACTTTAGTGTTTACGACTACAGCGATATTTTTTCGATAACATTGGATCAGAATCAGCTGATGATGCTTGAAGCAGACCGCCTTGGATTAATATTAATGGCCAGGGCAGGTTATAATCCCGATGCTGTTATTGGTTACCTTGCAAGGTATGATTCTGTACTTGAAGCCGGAATATCCAACTCTAAAACCATTGGCTATAATCCTGAATATTTTGTATCCCACAGGCAGGATTCTATCAGGACAGCCATTATCATTCATAAATTGTTACCCGAGGCACGTCAGATTTACGAGAAAACTCATTCTGATATGATTCAATAATAATTGCTTAGCCCTTGTTGAATGCCCGTAGACGAATTTCGGTAAGCCTGTTCTTTGTTTCCTGGGGAAAATCGCCATTCATCATCCAGTCATAGTAGGAGGGTTCTTTCTGAAGGACCTCTTCTACAGGCCGGTTTCTATGCTTTCCGAAATTGAATACTTCGATGCCCTCATGGTTGTAAACCATTCTGCCTGCAAGGTCAACCATGTTTCCGGCGGTAAGTTCATGAAGGCTTTCAATATTGTTTTCAACGATACCCAGCTTCTTGCCAAGGTTATCAATTACATCCATGCCGTCATACCGTTCAACCTGTGCCTCCAGAACAGCCAGGGTCGCCAGTGTGTCGGCTTCTGCGCTGTGGGCATCCGTAAGTTCCTTATCGCAGTAAAATTTGTAGGCGGCCGAAAGGGTTCGTTTTTCCATCATATGGAAAATTTTCTGGGCGTCAACAATTTTTCGCTTTGACAAGTCAAATTGAATGTCGGCCCGAAGAAATTCCTCTACCAACACGGGGACATCGAATTTAAGGACATTAAACCCCCCGAGGTCGCTTCCTTCAAGGAATGTGGCCAGGCTTTTCGCTATATTTCGAAAAGTAGGGGCATCCTTCACATCTTCATCATAAATCCCGTGAATAAGACTTGTTTCTACCGGAATGGGTACAGTGGGATTCAGGCGGGTGGTTTTTACAATTTTCTCACCATCCGGCATCAGCTTTACCACCGAAATTTCAACAATGCGGTCCTTAACGATATTGGTACCCGTCGTTTCAAGGTCAAAAATAGTCAGCGGGTTTTTTAAATGTAATTTCATGTGGTGTGGTTAGGAGATCAGATCTGCAACTTTTTGCATATCCATATTATCGAATGTCCCTGAACTCATCAGGAGTACAATTTGATCCGTGGATCCATTATTGAGTGCCGAAAGCATTGCAGCCTGGTCGGTGAATACCTGCAGGCCGGGCTTATCAAATGCTGCCTCAATGGCAGCGGGCTCCAAAGCGGGCAGGCGTTTGTGCTCCAGTGTTTTGGGGTTAAAATAAACCATAGCCGCATCTGCGCTATCCATGGCACCTTTATAGTTCGGCAGGAAAGATGATGTCAGGCTGCTGAACGTGTGCAGCTCCAGGCAGGCAATGATTTTCCTTCCGGGATACTGTTCTTTTACCGCATTGATGGTGGCCCGTACTTTGGAAGGGGCATGGGCATAATCCCTGAAAATAATACTATTGCCATTTTCAGAAAGTACCTCCAGTCTTCGTGATGCACCTTCAAATGACCCGATAGCTTCATAAAACATTGCGTCGGAAATGCCCACCCTGCTCAGGACCTCTTTGGCTCCCATGAGATTCTGAAGGTTATGTTTCCCGAAAATATTAAGTGTAACACGTCCTTCCGGATGAACTAAAATGGTTTTACCATCGATCACCTCATACGATGGCGTTCCGTAGGGCAGCTTGGTAACATCGTCACGGTCCTTTTCTCCTATCTTCTTCGTCAGGGAGTCCTCTTCACAATAGGCGAGGCTTCCCGCTTTTGGGGTAAGATCCGCCAGCCTTTCAAATTGGTGAATATATTCTGCTTCAGTCGGGAAGACATTAATATGATCCCAGGAGATGCCACTGATCAATCCGATATGGTGGTGGTATTTCAGGAATTTAGGCTCGCGGTCAATCGCTGAAGAGAGGTATTCATCCCCTTCAATTACAATTATTGGCGCATTCGATAAGCGAACGGTGGTGTGGAATCCAGGGACTTCGGCACCCACCGCATAATCAAATGACCGGTTGTGAAAGGCAAGTACGTGCATGATCATGGATGTGATCGTAGACTTGCCATGGCTGCCGGTAATTACTATACGTTGTTTGTTTTTAGCCTGCTCGTAAATGAATTCAGGAAAAGAGTAAACGGGAATATTTAATTCCTGGGCGCGAATCAATTCCGGATTATCCTTTCGGGCGTGCATTCCGAGGATTACCGCCGAAAGACCTGAATGGATCTTCTCCGGGAACCATCCTTCAGTTTCAGGGAGCAGTCCTGCCTCCTGCAGTTTGGAGCGCGAGGGCTCATAAATTTCATCGTCAGATCCGGTGATGGTATATCCGTTTTCCGCCAGGGCCATCGCCAGGTTATGCATCAGACTTCCGCCAATGGCAATAAAATGCAGTTGATTGTTATTGTGGGTCATCCTTATCAAATTACGGGTCAAAAATAAGATAAAATATCGGAATTGGGGGATAAAATAGCATTGGATAAATAATGTGGATAACTCAAGGAATTTTGTTGATAAACGTGTAATTTTTCAACATTAACTCTGGATATCGGTGGATAGTTGAGGGTGATGTTGTGTATAACATGTTTTTAGCCGGCACAGGAAATAGCCATTTTTGATCTCAGGCGATGTTCGATGTGAATTAAGAACGACGGACAGCTTCCCTTTGATAAAATTGTCATAGAATCAAATTATTTTTAGGTTTGAACTCCAGATAAAATTACAACCACAAACACTACATGGAAAACAAATCAACGTCGCTGAGGGTCGGTCACAAGTCGAGTAGAATGGTTCGTGAAGTTGGGGATAAACTTGGAAAACTGCCCCCTCAGGCCGTTGATATGGAAGAGTCTGTTTTAGGAGCCCTGATGCTCGAAAAAGACGCTCTTTCTACTGTAATTGACATTCTAAAACCTGAGAGTTTCTACCTGGACACCCATAAGGAGATTTACAGTGCCATTGTTATTCTCTTTAACAATTCGGAACCGATCGATATGCGGACAGTGGTGAACCAGCTGCGCAAAAACGGCAAACTGGAATTTGTTGGAGGGGCGTATTATATCGCAGAGCTGACCTCAAAAGTGAGTTCAGCGGCCAATATCGAATATCATGCAAGGGTGATCACCGAAATGGCGATCAAACGTGCGCTGATCCAGGTTGCATCCGAAATACATCACGATGCCTATGAGGATACCACGGATGTTTTTCATCTGCTGGACAAGACCGAGTCGTCCCTTTTTGAGATTTCGGAGGCCAACATTCGTAAGAATTACGAAAACATGCGTGCTCTGATGGCGCAGGCAATTGATGAGCTTCAGGAACGCAAGAATCACAAGGACGGACTCACCGGGGTTCCTTCCGGATTCACGGCACTCGATCGCCTTACCTCGGGATGGCAAAAATCAGATCTGGTGATCATTGCAGCACGTCCCGGTATGGGTAAGACCGCTTTCGTGGTATCAGCATTGCGAAATGCGGCAGTTGAATTCAATATGCCGGTGGCCATATTTTCACTTGAAATGTCGTCGGTTCAGTTGGTTAACCGATTGATTTCCGCGGAAGCCGAACTGGAAAGTGAGAAGATCAAAAAAGGAAATCTCGCCGAATATGAATGGCAGCAGCTGATCCATAAAACGAGTAAGCTGAGTGAGGCGCCCATCTTTATTGATGATACACCCGCATTATCCATTCTTGAGCTACGTGCAAAATGCCGCCGTCTCAAGGCGCAGCATGATGTTCAGCTGGTTGTGATCGATTACCTGCAGCTCATGAGCGGTGATTCCTCCAAAGGCGGCGGAAACCGTGAACAGGAAATCGCATCCATTTCCCGTGCGCTTAAAGGCATTGCCAAAGAACTTAATATCCCGGTAATCGCCCTTTCTCAGCTTAGTCGTGCGGTGGAAACCCGTGGAGGTGATAAACGTCCCCAGCTTTCAGACCTTCGTGAATCAGGTTCTATTGAACAGGATGCCGATATGGTGATGTTCCTGTATCGTCCTGAATATTACGGTATTACCGAGGATGAAAATGCCATGCCTACCCAGGGTGTTGGTGAAGTGATCATTGCCAAACACCGTAATGGATCGCTCGATACGGTTTCATTGAAATTTATCGGCAAGTTTACCAAATTCTCAGACCTGGATATGCCTGGTTTCGCTCGTGACTTCCCGTCTACGGGTGGTGTGCCTGCAGAATTCGGGGATGATTCCAATACGATCCGACTGGGAAGCCGGTTAAATCAGCCGGGAGCGGAAAGTGAGGATGATGATGACTTTTTCAGCCGTCCGGCCGATGATGATGAAGGGGCCCCATTTTAAGCTAAATACGTGAAGAACATACATCTATGCCGGGAAATTTCCGGCATTTTTTATATTTAGTAGTATGAAAGCATTGCAACTAATCTCCCCGGGGAAGATATCAATCGTAGATGTTGATACCCCTGTCCCGGCATCCGGCCAGGTACTTGTGAAACTTCAGGCTGCTGCACTCAACAAACGGGATCAGTTTATTCGTGAAGGTAAATATCCAAATCTGAAATTTCCGGCGATCCTTGGTTCTGATGGCTCCGGAATTGTGGAGCAAACAGGAGAGCAGGTGGATTCAGCGTGGGTCGGTAAAGAGGTTGTCATTAATCCGAACCAGGGATGGGGTTCCAATCCCGATGTTCAGGAGAGATCCTATTCCATTCTGGGTATGCCGGATAATGGAACATTGGCAGAGTATATGGTAATCGATGCTGACAGGTTGCATGAGAAGCCCGCACACCTTTCTTTCGAACAGGCAGCCGCCCTGCCGCTGGGAGCGTTAACCGCGTATCGTGCATGCTTTCGACATGGTCATATCAAGCCAGGGGAAAACGTATTGATCTCCGGATTCGGGGGTGGTGTTGCGCAGTTTGCATTTCAGTTCGCACTAACGGTTGGTGCCAATGTCTATGTTACTTCCGGAAGCGCTGAAAAACGAAAGATGGCGACAGATCTCGGGGCATCCGGAGCTTTCGACTACAGAGATAAGGATTGGTATAAAAATCCGTGGCAAACCAAGGGTGGATTTGATGTCGTAATCGATTCAGCAGGAGGGGAGCAGATCAACCATTTCTTAAAGATCATGAGGCCTGCCGGACGGATCGTTTTCTATGGTGCGACCAATGGATTGCCGAGTTCACTTGATCTGTACAGGATGTTCTGGAATCAGCTGACCCTGCAAGGCTCCACCATGGGCAACGATGAGGAATTTGCTTCAATGCTCCGGTTCGTATCTGAACATAAAATCGTTCCTGTAATCGATTCCGTTCGGCCGTTTGATGAAGTTCTGCAGGCCCTGGATGATATGTCAGCCAATCGGAAAGTTGGTAAACTTATCTTAAAATTTTAATTTAAGTAAGTTGAAATAAGTACTCTGAATAACAATTACTTATATTATTAATTACTAAAAATATTAGTAAGCCTTAAGAGGGGTTTAATCCATTTCAAACTGAAAATTCTGATAGGCGTTTTGCAATTCCCGCAAGGTATTCGAATCATTCAATTCTTTCGCAAGTTCTATTCCCCGGACAAAGGTTTGCCTTGCAGCAGTTTCATCTTCCATTGACCAGAAGAGGTGGGCGGCATGGTAGTATGCCGGCAGGTAGCCGGGGTGATCCTGAAGAAGAATATTGAAAATTTCACGTGCTTTGTCAGGTGCTTCCTCCACATGTTCGAGTGCCAGTGCATAGTGTAAAAAGGGGTCATCCGGAGAATCGCCAATCATGTTTTTCAGTTGTTCAATTCGGGCCGAATTCATTAATCATTCAATTTTTATTTGGGTCATTATTGCTTATCTTCACGGCGAAATATCAGGTGTAAATTAACAATAATTTCAGACCAAAATTCATGAAAATACTTGTTTGTATAACCCACGTTCCGGACACTACTTCCCGGATTGCATTCACTGACAACAATACGAAATTTGATACTTCCGGTGTTCAATTCATTATCGGGCCTTACGATGATTATGCATTGGCACGGGCTGTTGAATTGAAGGAAGCCCACGGTGGCTCGATCACTGTACTCAATGTTGGCGGTAGTGAAACCGAACCAACAATCCGAAAGGCACTGGCCATCGGGGCTGATGAAGCGATCCGGGTGAATGCCGATCCCGTTGATTCAATGTTCGTCGCGAAACAGATTGCCGAAGTTGCACGTGATGCCGGTTATGATCTCATTCTGATGGGTCGTGAGTCGATTGATTTTAACGGGGGTATGGTGCATGGAATGGTTGGCGAAATGCTGGGCATACCTTCCATTTCTCCAGTGATGACATTGGATATTGACGGTGATCAGGCCCATATGGCACGTGAAATCGAAGGTGGTAAAGAGAAACTTACCGTTAAGATGCCTTTCGTCGCGGGTTGCCAGGAACCTATTGCCGAATGGAAAATACCGAATATGCGGGGAATCATGTCGGCACGAACCAAGCCGTTGAATGTCGTTGAGCCCGTTGATGCTGAAAAAAGCACTACACTTAGCCAGTTTGAATTACCTCCGGCCAAGGGGTCTGTAAAAATGGTTGATGCTGATAATGTGGCGGAGCTTGTTGAATTACTGAAGAACGAGGCGAAAGTACTCTAAGGTTTAATAGATTTAAATAGATAATTTTAACTGTATGGCTGTTTTAGTTTTTGTAGAAACTGCAGAAGGAGTAGTAAAAAAATCATCACTGGAAGCTGTGGCGTATGGTGCTGCAATGTCGGCCGGAAACGTTACGGCAATCGCCATTGGCACTGAGGTCAATGAATCTGAGCTGTCTGGTCTTGGAAATTTTGGTGCGACAAAAGTACTCCATGTTAAGGATGAGCGTCTGAATAAGGGGATCATACAGGCTTATGCGGAAGTAATTAGCCAGGCCATGACTGATGAAGGGGCGGAGGTCCTTGTTCTTGCGAATTCTTCACTGGGCAACCCTGTTTCAGCACGGGTGGCAGTTCGTGCCAATGCGAGCCTGGTGAGCAACGTGACGGATTTACCTGATACATCTTCCGGATTTACAGTAAAGAGAAGTATTTATACCGGTAAGGCATTTGCAACCGTAAACCTCACTCTTGGCAATAAGATTCTGGCGATTCGTAAAAATGCAGTTGAACTGAAGGAAACCGGCGGTACTGCAACAGTTCATGCCTATGAAGTTTCACTCCCCGACAGTGACTTTGCCGCGGTTATTACTGACACGGAAAAAGCTACGGGTGAGGTTCTATTGCCGGAAGCTGAAATTGTTGTTTCCGGCGGCCGTGGTTTGAAAGGGCCTGAAAACTGGGGCATGATTGAAGACCTGGCCCATGAACTGGGTGCGGCAACCGGCTGTAGTAAACCCGTGTCTGATATGGGGTGGAGACCTCATCACGAACACGTCGGACAGACCGGTGTTAAGGTTAGTCCACAATTATATGTGGCAGTTGGTATTTCGGGGGCAATTCAGCATCTTGCAGGGGTAAATTCATCTAAATATATTGTTGTAATCAATAAGGATGCAGACGCACCTTTCTTCAAGGCCGCTGATTATGGCATTGTGGGAGACGCGTTTGATGTGGTTCCGAAATTGACTGAAGCAATCAAAGCAGCAAAATAGCAGGCGTGGATAAAATTAAGTTAGAAATACTCGGGCTCTCTTCAAGCCAGTCTCAGGCTGGTTCCTTTGCCCTTGTGCTGGGTGAGGAGAATGGAAACAGGAGACTACCGATTATCATTGGGATGTTTGAAGCCCAGGCGATAGCAATCGAAATTGAAAAGATCATTCCAAACCGTCCGATGACGCACGATCTCTTTAAATCCTTCGCCCATAGCTTTCACTACAAGGTACTTGAAATCGTAATTTCAGACCTGAAGGAAGGTGTTTTCTTTGCTAAAATTGTATGCTCCAATGGGGAGGAAAATGTGGAGATCGATGCCAGGCCTTCGGATGCGATAGCTATTGGTCTTCGGTTTGAAGCTCCTATCTACACATATGAAACCATTCTGGCCGAAGCTGGTATCGTATTGAGTGATGAGGCAGAGGATGATATTGCAGAGATTAAGACTGAGATTAAATCTTCTTCGAAGGGTAAACGGGAAGATCCGGAAGATTTGAAGAATTACCCGATGGATAAACTCAATGATATGCTTTCAGATGCCATCGAAAAGGAAGATTATGAAAGAGCGGCCAAAATACGGGATGAGCTGAGCCGTAGAAATTAAGCAACGCCGGCATTTTCACAGGTCTTTTACTTAAAGGCCTTTTTTAACGACTATGGATTATTTAAGGGGGTTATTGGGGCTGCTGATACTCACATTTGTAGCCTACTTGTTTTCGCGTAATAAAAAGCAAATCGACTGGAGACTGGTTGGAATAGGTATCCTCCTGCAAATCGTTATAGCACTTCTAATTACCAAAGTTGATTTTGTAGAGGTCGGATTCAACTGGGTGAGTGCCAAATTCGTAACCTTCCTGAACTTTTCCCTTGACGGTGCTGAATTCCTTTATGGCGAGCTTGCCAGGAATAGTGATGCCGTGCCGAATGTGCGCCATAACCTTGGTTTTTTGTTTGTTTTCCAGGCATTGCCGACTGTAATTTTCTTTTCTTCGGTCACTGCCGGACTGTATTATCTGGGTGTGCTCCAGAAAATTGTATATGGTTTTGCCTGGATCATGATGAAAACTATGCGCCTGTCTGGTGCAGAAAGTTTGTCGGCAGCCGGAAATATATTTCTAGGCCAGACTGAAGCTCCACTCCTGGTGAAGCCCTTTATCTCCAGGATGACAAATTCTGAACTGTTATGTCTTATGACAGGCGGTATGGCTACCATTGCCGGAAGTGTTTTGGGCGCGTACGTTTCTTTTTTAGGAGGAGGTGACCCCCAGGAACAATCCAGATTTGCAGCGTATCTGCTCAGTGCCTCGATCATGAATGCACCTGCAGCCATTGTTATGTCCAAAATCTTTCTTCCCGAATTATACCCCGATGATGTTGATAAGGAAATGAAAGTATCCCGCGAGTCTGTGGGAGTGAATGTGATTGATGCGCTCGCGCGGGGCGCTTCCGACGGTGTTCGGCTGGCCCTGAATATTGCCGGTATGTTGTTGGCATTCATTGCAGTTATTTATGCTTTGAACTGGATCCTGGTGGATGGCATCGGTGAAATATCCGGACTTAATGCATTTGTTCTCGAGAGCACCGGTGGTGTTTTTCAGGGGTTTTCACTTGAATATATACTTGGGCAGGTATTCCGCGTTTTTGCTTTTATTATGGGTGTTGACTGGCAGGAAACCATTAGTGTAGGAAGCTTGCTGGGTCAGAAAATGGTGATCAATGAATTTGTTGCCTACCTGAGTCTGGCGGAAATGAAAGAAGCCGGAGCACTCAGCGGCAAGGCCATCGTGATCTCGACCTATGCCTTATGTGGTTTTGCAAATTTCAGTTCCATAGCTATACAGATTGGGGGAATAGGTGTAATGGCTCCCAACCGTCAGGGTGACCTTTCACGACTCGGACTTCGCGCATTGTTCGCCGCGACACTCGCCACCATGATGACGGCTACCATTGCCGGTGCATTGTTCGGATAAAAAAAAGACCCGTGCAAACGGGTCTTGAGATGTTCTACGCACATATACCTATGTTGTCTTCAGGTATTTTTCCTTTAACAAAGGAGATGCAGCCATGATCTCGTCATTCGCATAATCGGCATACTTTTCGAAGTTCTTATTGAATTTCTCTGCCAGAACGTTGGCCATCGTATAATATCCCTCATCATCCTGCCATGTTTCTCGCGGACTGAGGACACTCGAAGGTACTCCGGGACATGTGTGGGGAATTTCAACATGGAACATTGAATGTTTATGATATCCAACATTGTCCAGTGTGCCGTTAAGGGCCGCAGTGATCATCGCCCGTGTATAGGTCAGTTTCATTCGTGAACCTTTTCCATAAGGTCCGCCGGTCCAACCGGTATTAACAAGCCATACCCGTACATCATGACGCATCATTTTCTCCCCGAGCATTTCTGCATAGGTCGTTGGATGCAGCGGCATGAACGGTGCACCGAAACAGGCGCTGAAAACGGCCTGTGGCTCCGTAACGCCGGCTTCTGTGCCTGCTACCTTTGCTGTGTACCCGGAAATAAAGTGATACATCGCCTGTCCTTTTGTGAGACGTGATATCGGAGGAAGCACACCATATGCATCACAGGTGAGGAAGAAAATATTTTTGGGGTGACCTCCAACAGATGGTTCCACTGCATTCTTGATGTGATTTATCGGGTAGGAGGTACGTGTGTTTTCTGTTACTTCTGTATTCGTATAGTCAACTGTACGGGAACCAGGATAGAACCGGGTGTTCTCGACGATTGCACCGAATTTAATGGCATCCCATATTTCGGGCTCTTTCTCACGTGTGAGGTCGATGGTTTTAGCATAGCAGCCCCCTTCGAAATTGAAGACGTTTTTGTCTGTCCATCCATGTTCATCGTCACCGATCAAACCCCTGTTCGGGTCTGCTGATAATGTTGTTTTACCTGTACCGGACAATCCAAAAAAGATTGCGGTATCGTGTTTTTTGTGTCCAATATTTGCCGAACAGTGCATTGAAAGCACATTTTTATCATGAGGCAGCATGAAATTAAGTACGGAAAAAATACCTTTCTTCATTTCTCCTGCATAGGCGGTGCCTCCGATTAGTATCATGCGCTGGGTGAAGTTCACGATGGCAAAGTTGTCCTGGCGTGTTCCGTCCGCCTCCGGATCTGCCTTGAATTCCGGGTCACAAATAATGGTAAAATTCGGCTCGAACTTCTCAAGTTTATAGCGGCTCGGACGAAGGAACATATTGAAGCAAAACAGGTTCTGCCATGCCTGCGTATTGATTACCCTGAGCTTAAGACGATAGTGCTTGTCGGCTCCCGCATAGGCATCACGAACATAAAGGTCCTTTCCTTTCAGGTTGGCGATCATTTTTTCTTTGATCTGATCAAACTTTACAGGGTCGAAAGGAATATTGATATCACCCCACCACACTGTATCGGCGGTGACGTCATCTTTTACGATGAATCGATCCTTTGGTGATCGTCCGGTGAATTTTCCTGTATCGCACATTAATGCCCCGGTATCTGTGAGCACTCCCTCCTTATTTGTGAGGGCTTTTTCGATCAGCTCCGGTGGCGTGAGGTTCCAGTAAACGTTGGCGGCGTCCGATATTCCATAAATATCCAGTCCCTTGGTCTTCGATTTTAGTCCAAACTCTTGCATGTGAAATTCTTACAGTTTTCAGATTGATTTTGTGCTGTAAAATTAGCCAATAATTTTATGAAAACGGTAAACAGATGATATTTCAATCGTTTGCGGAAATGGAATTTGTAAATGAATTAAAGTGGTGTTAGCTTTAACCTTTTGGATTCAAAAATGAATTAGAAATTATTTCTGCATTTGAATGAAAGAAGAAAATAAGCCTCACATCCCACCGGGGATTAAATTACCGGAAACCACCCTTAAAGCTGTTCTTCTTGGTGTTCTCCTTTCGGCTGTCCTCGCAGGAGCCAATGCTTATCTCGGATTATTTGCAGGAATGACCGTTTCCGCATCAATTCCTGCGGCGGTAATTTCGATGGCGATCCTGAAACTTTTCCGAAAACATAATATTCTTGAGAATAACGCAGTTCAGACTGCCGCATCAGCGGGGGAATCGCTGGCAGCTGGCGTGATTTTCACCTTTCCCGCATTGGTGCTCATGGGTTACTGGCAGGAGTTCAACTATGTAGAGACCACGTTGATTGCCCTTTCCGGTGGTATTTTGGGGGTATTCTTTACGATCCCGCTGCGTAAGGCGCTCATCATTGATATGAAATTGAAATTTCCGGAAGGTATTGCAACGGCCGAAGTATTAAAGACCGGGGAATCCGGCGGTAAAGCGATCTGGTTGCTGGTGTTCGGAGGTTTGCTGGGTGCAGCAATCAAGTTTATTGAATCAGGATTGAAAATTTGGGACGGGATCTTTGCGAAGGCGGTCCTTACCAAAAATAACTTGTTGGCCAGCTTCAGTCTCAATTTGTCACCTGCATTGATTTCCGTTGGTTACATTGTCGGTGTCAAAATATCGCTGGTCATTTTTATAGGTGGAGTGATCAGCTGGTGGATTGGAATTCCGGCGTATACTTATTTCTTTGGTAATCCCGAAGGTTTATCACCTGTCGACCTTGGCTATTCATTATGGAGCTCACAAATTAGGTTTCTGGGGGTTGGCGCAATGGTAGTAGGCGGTCTATGGGCCTTAATTAACCTGAGGAAAACATTAACATTTGCGCTTCGCACAGGAGTTAAGTCGTTCCGTGAGGTTCCCGATGAAAATCAGCTCCGTACGGAAAAGGATACTCCGATGAAGTGGGTAATTCTCGGTATTGGAGCCATGATCGTACCCATTTTTATTATTTATCTCAGGGAGATCCATGATGTTGGAATTACGCTCCTGATGGCAGGGATCATGATTGTTGCCGGATTCCTTTTCGCCTCTGTGGCCGGCTATATGGCAGGACTGGTCGGAAGTTCCAATAACCCTATTTCCGGCGTTACCATCGCGACAATATTAACTTCTTCACTCATTCTGCTGGCATTGATGGGAGAGGATGCAACCGGAGGCCCGGTTGCCGCCATTATGATCGGATCTGTTGTTGCCTGTGCCGCTGCTATTGCGGGAGATAACATGCAGGACCTGAAGGCCGGCTATTTGTTGGGTGCCACACCCTTCAGACAACAAATGATGCAGCTTGCGGGTGTGATAGCCGCAGCCCTGGCTCTTCCTCTCGTACTCGACCTTTTGAATACCGGTTATGGGTTTGGTCCCAAGACTATTGAAAATCCTGACTCCCTTACAGCTCCTCAGGCCACACTCATGCAGAGTGTCGCGGAAGGTGTATTTGGCGGGAACCTGCCATGGAATATGGTGTATATCGGTATGGCGATTGGAGTATCGGTTATCATCATCGATAAAATTCTGGAAGCCCGGAATTCCGAATTCAGGATTCCCGTGCTGGCACTCGCAGTAGGATTATATCTTCCATTTGAACTCGACAGCGCGATCATGCTGGGAGGATTGGTGTCATGGGTTATTTCCCTGATGAGGTCTTCAAAAAAGGTATCAGATGTAACCGCAGCAAAGCAACGCAGTGATCAGGGCGGGCTCCTGTTTGCATCCGGACTCATTACCGGAGAAGCTTTGATCGGTATTATACTTGCCATTCCGGTTGCTATATATGGAAGCAGTGATGTGCTTGCGATCACTGATGGTGAGGTCCCAAGCTGGCCAGGCATTCTGGTTATCCTTTTGGTATGTGTATTCCTGATTCGTATTGCGGTCAGGGCTTATTATGAGAAAGTAAAATAACTTCAAAATTTATGGACAATTCTGGATCACAATCATCTTTCTTCGGTCACCCGCGTGGATTAGCGACCCTTTTCTTTACAGAAATGTGGGAACGCTTCAGCTATTACGGCATGCGGGCGATCCTAATCCTTTTTATGACCACAGAAGCAGCCCAGCAGGGGTTGGGTTTGGACAATGTTGAAGCGGGCGCAATTTATGGATTATATACCGCTGCTGTTTATTTGTTAACCCTTCCGGGTGGCTGGATTGCGGATAATATAATCGGACAGCGAAAAGCGATTTGGTATGGTGGTATACTGATTATGATTGGTCATGCGTTACTGGCAATTCCCGGCGAAAAATCAATTTTTATTGCCGGTCTTGCATTTGTCGCTTCCGGAACCGGATTCCTGAAACCCAATATAAGTTCAATTGTCGGAGATCTGTACCCTGAAGGTGGCGCACGGCGTGACGCAGGTTTCTCCGTCTTTTATATGGGTATTAACCTCGGTTCATTTCTTGGTCAGACATTGGTAAGTCTGTTTGCAACCTGGAACTGGCATTATGGTTTTGGCCTTGCTGCGATTGGGATGCTTTTCGGACTTATTCAGTACAGACTAACTGCCAATAAGCACCTGGGAGATATTGGTATCCAGGCGAAAGCCAAAGAAGACCGGATAGAAAAAAACAAGGCAAAGACCAGCCCTGTATTTGCCATCGCTACGCTTATTGGGGCGATTGTTCTTTTGGTGATCGCCCAGCTCGTTGGTTGGGTTGACCTTACTTCTGCCGAGGGGGTGGCATTGTCCATGGCCTACATTATTCCGGGTATAACATTTCTTTATTTGCTATACATTATTGTCGCGGGAGACATTACGGTTCAGGAAAAGAAACAGGTCTTTGTGATCTTTGTACTATTCCTGGGCGCGGCATGTTTCTGGGCAGGCTTTGAGCAAGCGGGATCAACGTTGAATCTCTTTGCAAATGATTATACTGACCGAATACTTTTGGGGTATGAAATTCCTCCCGGGTGGCTTCAAAATTTCAATCCATTTTTCATCATTGTTTTAGCTCCTATATTTGGTGCCCTCTGGATTAAGCTGGCAGCGAAAAATTTGAACCCAAGTACTCCACTTAAATTTGGATTTGGTCTGATCCTGATGGGATTGGGTTTTCTCGTCATGGTATTTGCTGCAAAAGCTGCAGCAGTAGCCAGTGGCGGAGCAAGCATGACCTTCCTGATATTGACCTACTTCCTTCATTCCTCGGGTGAACTTACGTTAAGCCCCGTGGGATTGAGTGCCACTACCAAACTTGCGCCTAAGGCTTATTCCGGCCAGATGATGGGTATATGGTTTGTAGCAACTTCTGTCGGTAATCTTATCGCAGGCTTATATGCCGGAGGCTTTGATTCGGAAGATGTGTCCCAGTTGCCTGATCTCTTCATGTCGGTAGTCTGGCTCGGTGTAGGAGCAGGCTTGACTTTTATTGTGATTTCCGGTCTGCTTAGAAAGTGGATGGGTAACGTTCAGTAAAAGAACCATGCAAATAAAAAAGGCTTCGGAAACCCGAAGCCTTTTTTTATTTAGAATTGACTGTGAATTACATCATTCCGGGCATTCCGCCGCCACCGTGCATAGGAGCTGGTTTTTCCTCTTCAGGAATATCAGCAACAACAGCTTCGGTAGTGAGCAGTAAGCCTGCGATAGAGGATGCGTTCTCAAGTGCAAGACGTGTAACTTTGGTAGGATCAATAACACCTGAAGCAATCATGTTTTCATATTGATTGTTTCTTGCATTGAAACCAAAGTCCTTTTTGCCTTCCTTAACTTTCTGTACAATTACAGAACCTTCCATACCGGCATTTTCAACGATGGTTCTCAGCGGAGACTCCAGGGCAAGGCGTACAATATTGACACCTGTTGACTGATCCTCGTTTTCAACCTTCACCTTATCCAGTGCCTCGATCGCGCGAATCAGTGCTACACCACCACCGGCAACAACACCTTCCTGAACTGCAGCACGAGTTGCGTGCAATGCATCATCCACACGGTCTTTCTTCTCTTTCATTTCAACTTCTGTTGCGGCTCCGATATAAAGGATTGCAACACCGCCTGAAAGCTTGGCAAGACGCTCCTGAAGTTTTTCACGATCGTAATCGGAAGTTGTGTTTTCAATTTGAGTCTTGATCTGATTGATGCGTGCAGTGATATCACTCTTCTTGCCTGCACCATTCACAATGGTTGTATTGTCTTTGTCGATATTGATTTTCTCAGCAGTACCGAGGTAATCAAGAGTAGCGCTCTCGAGTTTGTAACCGCGCTCTTCGCTGATCACAACACCTCCGGTAAGGATGGCGATATCCTCAAGCATTGCTTTTCTGCGATCTCCGAATCCCGGAGCTTTTACAGCGGCAATTTTCAATGCGCCACGGATCTTGTTAACAACCAATGTTGCCAGTGCTTCTCCGTCTACATCTTCTGAGATAATTACCAATGGTTTACCAGTCTGAGCCGCAGCTTCAAGAATAGGAAGCAATTCCTTCATTGCCGAAATCTTCTTATCATAGATAAGGATATACGGGTTATCAAGTTCAGCTTCCATCTTATCAGGATTGGTTACAAAGTATGGTGACAAGTAACCACGATCGAATTGCATACCTTCAACTGTTTTCACTTCAGTCTCGGTTCCTTTTGCTTCTTCTACAGTGATTACACCATCCTTACCAACTTTATCCATCGCGCTTGCGATCATTTCACCAATTTCGGTGTCATTGTTGGCAGAAATTGTAGCCACCTGGGCGATTTCGCTGGATTCCTTGATCTTTTTAGATTGTTTCTGAAGGTTTTCAACAACAGCAATAACTGCCTTGTCGATACCTCGCTTCAGATCCATAGGGTTCGCACCTGCTGCAACGTTCTTGATACCGTGCGCAAAGATAGACTGCGCGAGCACAGTTGCCGTAGTAGTTCCGTCACCTGCATCATCTGCAGTTTTAGACGCTACTTCCTTTACAAGCTGGGCACCCATATTTTCTACGGGGTTTTCCAGTTCAATATCCTTTGCAACAGAAACACCATCCTTAGTTACAGTGGGTGCTCCGAATTTCTTGTCAAGGATCACATTCCGTCCTTTTGGACCTAATGTCACCTTCACTGCATCAGCCAGGATATCCACTCCTTTTTTCAGCTTTTCCCTTGCAGTTGTGTCAAATAAAATTTCCTTAGCCATAATTGATTAGCAATTTTTTGTTCTAATAAGTTTTGTTTGGATTGTTAGAGAATAGCGAAAATATCCGATTCACGCATGATCAGATATTCTTTCCCTTCATAAGTTATTTCTGTACCGGCATATTTTCCATATAGTACTTCGTCACCCTCTTTTACAGTGAGTGGCTCATCTTTTTTACCGGTTCCGACAGCTACAATTCGACCTCGTTGAGGCTTTTCTTTTGCGGTATCAGGAATGATAATTCCCGAAGCTGTTTTTTCTTCAGCGGCAGCAGATTCTACCAGAACCCTGTCTGCTAAAGGTTTGATCTTCACTTTAGACATTTGCGTATACGTTTAAAAGTTTAGTGTTCAAAAAGTTCATGTGTCTTTAAACACCTTTTGTGCCAACCTGCGAATTGCCCTGCCTTCAGGACATAATTGCAGACTCATTCATGTTTCCTTATATAGTTTCTTCAGTATGTGACAATTTTTCATTTTTTCATACATGGCAAAATGTCAGCCTTGTCAGTATGCTGTCAATAATGTATATTCCTAGAATAAATTTTTTAAACTGCTATGAAAAAACTGGATGACAACTGGCTCACGGCAGGCTGGGTCGACTTCGAATATAAGAAGTACCTGATGCTGGCGTATCTTAAGGAAGTAAAAGGTGCCTTCCAAAAGATGGAATTATACCCTTCTCTGGGTGACCTGGTCAGGCATTTTAATAACCTCCAAAAAATTCGCGGCAACAAGGATTTCATACAGGAAAACTTTCCTGAAAAGCTGGAGGGTATCGATGCGAAAAACCTTCGTTTGCAGTATAAAAAAATGGTCGAAGATGATGAGGTGATGGCAGCCATCGAAGAAATCATCGCCTTTGCCTATCCAAAGCTTAAGGAAGCACTGGAAGAGGGTAAGGAAATTTATGAATTTGTTGAAGATAATTGCGAGATTTCACCGATCGGCGTAATGCCGCTATATACCAATGAAGGATACTTTTTTGTTTCCATGGACCGGGATGATACTGTGTACATTCATCAATACCAGATCACCATATTCGAGCACATCAACGAGAAAATGCGGGGTATACATTCCACCCTCATTAACAAAGTGACCAAAGGGGTGGGGGAAACATTCGAGTCAATTAAAAAGGGTCTGATATCGACACAAAAGACTCTTCCGAATCCGGCAACCTTTCTATTCCATTCCAAACTATGTGTTCCCGGGGAACCCACGCTGGTGCCGGTTGCCCGTCGTATGCTGGTCCGGTATGTAACCCATCACACATAAAAAAACCCGGCCTGTTGAAAAAGCCGGGTTTTCAATATTGTATAAGGGACCGGTTAGTTTACCGAATCACCCGATAATTCATTTGACAAATCCTGAGTAGAACCATCTGTGCCGTCGATGCCGTCGAGGTTCAATGCAGGAGGAGCGATATTCTGCTCGTTGGCACGTTCACGGAGTACATCCGTCGTTGCGGCCGTATTTGCAATGAGGAAACTTGAGGTCACGACCAGGACAAAAACAGTCGTTATCAGTCCCCAGGTAAGGTTTTCAAGAAGGTCACCTGTCTTCTTAACTCCGATCATATTGCTTGCGCCTGATCCTCCAAACTGGCTCGATAATCCGCCTCCCTTGGAGTTTTGCGCGAGTATCACCAACACAAGTAAAACACATGCCAGGATCACTAAACTTAAAACTACTGTAAATAACATCTTCTATTTATTCAATTCTTCAATTCGCGCTGCAAAGTAAGCCTTTTTTTGAGGAAACTTCCAAATTAATTTTTTATAAATCTCAATAGCTTTTTGCTTCTTTCCCTGGTTCAGAAGTATCTGTGCCAGATTTTCACTTACCAGGTCTTCCCTGAGTTTAGTGCTGTCGACCGATAAATCTTCCTGGTTATAGGTCAGTTCCGCCGGACGGTGCGTCAGGCTGGGCTCTTTCCGGATGAATTCATCGATAATTTTTCGCTGCTTTTTGAGCTTTGGATGCTCTGTGAGGAACAGGTTATCTGTTATTGCCGTTTTTTTTTTACCGCCCTTATCGGCATCACTGTCTTTCTTATCGGAAGATGCCGTTTTTCTGGTCGATGTCCCTGATTTTGTCGAACCCGTTTTCCTGGTTGAACTTCCTGTGGTTCTCTTCGCCCTTGTGGCGGTTGTTTTTCTTGCAGCGGACGACGGTTTGGCCGTAGTACCTGAAGTGGTTTTTCTCGTGGCGGCGGGTTTTGCTGAAGTGCTTTTGGCCGCTGTCCTCTTTGCAGGTGATTTTGTTGTTGCTGTCTTTTTTGCGGCGGCAGTCTTTTTAGCCGTTGCCGAGGAAGGCCTGGTTGTTGTCTTTTTTGATGCAGCCCCGGTTTTGCTGGTAGCTGTAGTCGCTTTTTTTGTGGCTGTCGGAGACTTTTTAGCAGCTGTAGTCGTCTTCTTAGACGCTGCGGTGGTCTTTTTAGCAGCTGTAGTCTTCCTGGCTGTAGCAGAAGTTTTACCCGTCGTTGAAGAAGCCTTTTTTGTAGCAGCGGCTGTGGATGATGGCTTGCTTGCTCCAGCCTTCTTTGCAGTGGTTTTTGCTGCTGCCGTGGTTGACTTTTTAGCGGTAGCAGAAGTTTTGGATGCAGCAGGTTTTTTAGCAGTTGATGTACTGGTTTTCGCTGGAGAAGATGCCTTTTTAGCTGTCGCTGCCGATGTCTTTTTGGCAGTTGTTTCCGATGATTTTTTTGCTGCCGGCTTGCTTGTGGAAGAAGCCTTCGTTGTCGCTGCCTTTTTAGCTGTAGATTTTTTGGCAGTAGTAGTTTTCTTTGCTGGTTTTCTTGTTGCTGTTGAGGCTTTTGATGTTTTTGTCTGATCCTCAAATGCTGCTTTTTGCTTTTTGAGTGCTTCAAGATCACTCATCAGGTTTTCACTGCTTCCCTCTTCGCTTGAAGCTTTGCGAACGATCAGCTCACGAAGAACAGACCTGTCGGTGGAATACATTGCCGCGTAATTGAGCACCTCACGGGCGTTCCCTGTACCTGCATCGTGATGGGCCTTTGCCACCAACACATGAATGACCTGCGAATAGGGGTATTCAGCCGCCAGCTCCTCAAGCGTTTTTCTGTCGGAGGCTGACAGGTTATTAAAATTGCCTACGATCCTGTTGAATTTCTGTTTACTCAAAGCAAGATGGATTGATGAAAAATAGTTGCTCGTTAAAGGTTAAAAATATGCTAAAAATTACCAATTGGCAACCGAGGCATTGAATATATCCAAAATTATTTGGTCATATATTTCCTCAATCAGTTGATTTTCAATGGCTGTCAGATTTTCATCACTGTCAAAATCAGAGAAAAATGAAAAGTTTTTATTCTCGAAATTAAACTGTTCGTTATTCTCGTTGACATAGGATACCTGGACGGTTATCGTAAGCCGTGTGAGCGCCGAAAGATCCCCAAAGGTACTTTGATTACCCGCCTGGGGTGATACGGGTGTCAGGCGATACCCTGTTATTACGCCTTCCAGCAGCAATTCACCGCCCTCGGGAATAAGTGTCAGGTTTGTATTTCGCTGGTAGTAATCTTTGATTTTATTGCTGAAGGTTTGCGCCAGATCCGGGGGACCGTTGTCAGCCTCATTGACGAAATCCCGTATCGACATGGTTTCCGCATCAATGGAAACACCTGTAAAGCTATACACGCCGCAACCGGCGAAATAGATCATGCCCAGGAGCAGCAATGCCAGACTAAATATCCTCAAGCTCATATTGTTTAATCTTACGGTACAAGGTTCTTTCGGATATCCCCAAATCCTGTGCCGCATATTTGCGCTTATTATTATTCTTTTTCAATGCACGGATAATCAGCTCTTTTTCCTTCTTCTCGAGCGAGAGGGATTCATCCTCCATCTCATGGGCAATGTCCTGAATCTCATCTTCAGGTTCATCATATCCGTTTTCGGTTGAAGAACTTTCAAGATTCAGCAGTACCGGTACCGGTGCAGGCGTGGGTTCCTGTGGTACCTCTTCATCTATGTCATCAAAAAGTTCACTGTGCTCCTTGATGATCTGATGCTTGGCATCATCACTCTGGATCGCTTCAAGCACAAATTTCTTTAGCTCGGTCATGTCTTTTTTCATATCGAAAAGGACTTTATATAAAAGGTCCCGCTCAGAAAAAGACTGATCCTTTGAATCATTACCTTTATAAAGGGCAGGTAACGGAGAAATAGGTGAAGGGAGAAAACGTTTCAGCGTATCGGCATCGATGAGCTTATTTTCGGTGGAAAGTACGCTCATCTGCTCAACAAGATTTTTCAATTGCCGGATATTTCCCGGAAAACGGTAGTGCAGTAGGATTTCCTTGGCGTCGTCGGTGAGGGTTATGGGCTTTACGTGATACTTTTCGGCAAAATCAGCTGCAAATTTCCTGAACAGTAAATCGATGTCTTCACCACGATCCCTCAGGGGTGGCACATAAATGGGGACGGTGCTCAGGCGATAGTATAGGTCTTCCCTGAATTTCCCTTTTTCAACATTTTCAAGCAGGTTGATATTGGTTGCCGCCACGACACGCACATCAGTTTTCTGGACCTTGGAAGAACCTACTTTGATAAATTCTCCATTTTCCAGCACCCGAAGCAGTCGTGCCTGGGTGCCAAGAGGCATCTCACCAATTTCATCGAGGAAGATTGTTCCTCCATTGGTAACTTCAAAGTATCCTTTTCTCGATTCATGAGCACCGGTAAATGAGCCTTTCTCATGACCGAACAATTCTGAATCAATAGTGCCTTCCGGAATAGAACCGCAGTTGATAGCAATGAATTGATTGTGTTTCCGGGGGCTCAGATAATGAATGATCTTTGAAAAGGATTCCTTACCGCTGCCGCTTTCACCGGTAATCAGAACCGACATATCAGTAGGAGCTACCTGTGCAGCGACACGGATGGCATTATTCAGCAACGCTGAATTGCCAATAATTCCGAAGCGAAGTTTTATTTGCTGTAATTCCGTATCGTCGATCATTGCAATTCAGTTTGGTTAACAACCTCTCCTAGAAGTGTTGCTGCTGTACATTCCTTGATCAGTACATTTACATACTCACCCTTTTTATGATTTCCTGTGGGAAATACAACCACCTTGTTGGCTGAATTCCTTCCCTGCAACTGTTCATTGGATCGCTTGCTGAATCCTTCGATCAATACCTGCTGAACCTTGCCCAGATCCCGCTGATTTCGTTCAAGAGAATGCTGTTGCTGCCGGCTTATGATTTCACTCAGTCTTCTTTTCTTGACATTGAGTGGAATGTCATCCGCATATTTTTTTGCTGCAAGTGTACCGGGTCGTTCACTGTAGTAAAACATGTAGGAGAAATCATATTTCACATAGTCCATCAACGAGAGCGTATCCATATGTTCCTCTTCAGTTTCTGAACAGAAACCCGCAATCATATCGGATGATATACCGCAATCATCCCCAATTATTCGGCGGATGGCATCCACGCGGTTGATATACCACTCCCTGTCATACGTGCGATTCATCATCCCGAGAACACGGCTGTTGCCACTTTGGGCTGGAAGATGGATGTAATTGCATATATTTTCGTAACGCGCAATGGTTTTGAGTACCTCATCGGTAATATCCTTCGGATGTGAGGTACTGAATCGTACCCTAAGGGCAGGATCTACCCTGGCGACCATTTCAAGCAGCTGCGCGAAATTGATCACTTCCTCTACTTCGGATTTCTCCAGTCTTGCTTTATTATTTTCCTCGGAGGACCATTTGTATGAGTCAACGTTCTGGCCAAGAAGCGTCACCTCACGATACCCGTTGTTGAAAAGCGCCTGAGCCTCCTTTACAATGGAATAAGGATCACGGCTGCGTTCACGGCCACGCGTGAAGGGCACTACACAGAAAGAACACATATTATCACACCCCCGCATAATTGAAATGAAGGCCGTAACACCATTTGAATTAAGCCGTACAGGACTGATGTCGGCATAGGTCTCTTCTCTTGACAGAAATGTATTGACACCTTTCTGGCCCACCTCAGCATTTTCCACCAGTTTCGGTAAATCCCGGTAAGCATCCGGACCAACCACCAGATCCACAATTTTCTCCTCTTCCAGAAGTTTACTCTTCAATCGTTCTGCCATGCATCCGAGCACACCAATAATCATTTCAGGCCTTTTTTCCTTGACATGATTGAATTGTGCCAGCCGGTTTCGAACTGTTTGTTCTGCTTTCTCCCGGATTGAACATGTATTGAGAAATACGACATCGGCTTCATCAAAATTGGATGTGGTATCAAATCCGTGATCTTTCAGAATAGATGAAACAATCTCACTGTCTGAGAAATTCATCTGACAACCGTAGCTCTCAATATATAATTTACGCTCCTTGCCTGTTATCTCAGTGGCAGACACGCGAACCGTCTCACAGGCCTCAGTATCTGCTGAGTTAAGAATATCCAGATCGTTAATTAATTTTTGCATGTATATTACCTTTTCGGTGTGCAAAGGTACATTTTAGATAGAAAAAAGTGACATTCTGTCAGTATTTTTATTCTGATGGATCAGGCAATCTGATACCGTACTGGCTCAGGACTTCCAGGATTGCCCGGGCTTTAAGCAGACATTCCTCATATTCCTGTTCCGGATCAGAATCAAAGGTGATTGCACTTCCAACTGAAAAACTGAGATGCCTGGTTTTGCTGTTATAGGTAAGGCTTCGAATCACCACATTGAAGTCAAAATCCTCTTCGGGGGTAAAGAAGCCTGCAGCCCCGGAATAAATACTCCGCCGGGCAGATTCATAATGCTCGATGAGTTCCATAACCTTCACCTTTGGAGCGCCGGTCATACTGCCCATGGGGAAGGCATTTTTTATGGTATCCACAGCGTGTACACCTGTTTTGATCCTTGCTGTAACACTTGAGATCATTTGGTGAAGGTGCCGAAAAGAATAAATCCCGAAGAGCTCGGGGACTTTAACAGACCCCGTAATAGCGCTTTTGGCAAGGTCATTTCTTACAAGATCCACGATCATCATGTTTTCGGCCCGTTCTTTTTCGGAATTAAATAATGCCGACTTACTTCGGGCGTCTGCCTCCGGCTTATCACTTCTTTGGGCAGTTCCTTTGATGGGCTGGGAAAGCAGTTCATCACCGTTCCTTCTCAGGAATCTTTCCGGGGATGCACAGATCAGGTAGTGATCACCGAATCTGCCAAAACATGAAAATGGGGTAGGCGATTGTAATGTCAGTGCTTTAAACAGTTGGAGTGGTTCCAGATACGCCTCCTCGAAAACAAAGTCAATACAATAATTCATTTCATAAATATCACCGTTCAGAATATGTTCCCGGATCTTTTCAACGGTATTGATATATTGATTGCGGGACACCGAACTCATCAGAGAGGCATTTCCTTCCTTTTTACTGTTGTGTTGTGCTTCAGAAGCTGATATATCTTCGATGATCCTGGATGCCGGCCATTCGCTATAGATGCTGATCTCATCCGTCCCAAAAATGAGGACATGTTCCGGTTCGAAAAAACACATTTCCGGAAATTGTGTAAAATCCTGATTGCTGCTCTGCAGTTTTTCTATCTCGTTCTTGAGGTCGTATCCGAAATACCCGCATAACCAACTTCGGTGTTGATCCCTGTCGGATCTCATTGCCGAAAAGGCATTTCCTTCAATGAAAGAA
The DNA here is from genome assembly GCA_050289805.1 of Cyclobacteriaceae bacterium. GTDB lineage: Bacteria > Bacteroidota > Bacteroidia > Cytophagales > Cyclobacteriaceae > JAUILA01. The sequence continues at coordinate 16,029 of JBNKGL010000025.1, read as the reverse complement.
ATTTCCCTTCTTCTGCCTGCCATAATCATCCTGGGAAAGGCTCCCATTGGATACTTCACCCCGTTGCCATTAAAAAACATGCAGTGGTTAAACCGACTGCCCCACTCAAGGGCCTGATCCCAAAAAATTGCATCAGGATCATTGAGCGAAATTTTCTGTACGGTGAGGGTACGGGTCATGGTTCAAAGATAAATAAAAAGGGGATCCAAAAATCGGATCCCCCTTCAACCTGAATAATGCTCCTGGAATTACATAGACGCCATTTCTTCGTTGGCAGCCGCTGTAACATCTAAACCGATATTCACAGTGTTGTAAATAAATTTATCCTTCGCTTTGTCAAGTGCACTTGCTTCATCACCATACATCAGGCCCCAGTTTGTGCGGTCGATGTTGAATTTCGCCTGTGCTGAAATTGTTCCGTTTGATATGGATACATTGGCAGGGAAACTTACTGAAAGCGTTTTTCCGCGCATGGTTAGGTTTCCTGTAATGGTATGTGTAGGAGATTCTACCATATTTTCCACATTTGTTGCAGGTGTGAATTCTGTTTCAAATTCTTCCTTTTCCACAATTTCCTGGCTAGCGTCGAAAGGTTCTACCGAAACGATCTCAAAAGTTGCCGTAGGATGGTTTTCTGCATCGAAAAAGTCGGCAGATTTAAGATGGCCCAACAATTTTCCCTGAGTTTCAGGGTCTTCAGCCAAATCTTCATTCTGAATGTCGATAACACTCATAACGATTTTGCCACCTTCGATTTTTCCATCACGAACAGCAAGAGTTCCTTCTGAAATTGGAATTGATCCGTGATGCTGGCCGGCAGGCTTTGAACCTACCCAGCTCACTGTGCTGTTGTCTTTATTGATTGCAAATTGTACTGCTTCAGCAGAAACTTCTGACACCTCTTTTGCGCCAGAGACTTCAGCCTCTGCACCTTCCTGCTTGCCGGAGCAAGCAGCCATCACGCCAACGATAAATACAAATGCTAAAAAATTTAATGATTTCATGCTTAGTTTAATTTAGTTTTTTAAGTCCTGGTTTTTGTTAATTACAATTGTATAACGAAGGTAGATAAATAAAGTTTCAGGATTTACATGTTTAAACAAATATTTTATGGCAATTGTAAGAAAAGTGCAAAATATTGCGCCAAAAATGGGTAATGACTGCTTTCTTGCCGATAATGCGGTGGTTGTAGGAGAGGTCGTTATGGGGGATCGTTGTACTGTATGGTTCAACGCTGTGGTGAGGGGTGATGTGCACAGCATTACCATTGGTGATGATACAAACATACAGGATGGTGCCATAATACATGCGACCTACAAGACGGCATCAACAACAATCGGCAGTAAAGTATCCATAGCACATAATGCAATCGTGCATGGATGTGTTATTGAAGACCGCGTGCTGGTGGGTATGGGCGCCATTATCATGGATCATGCCCATATCGGTGAAGGGGCAGTGATTGCCGCAGGAGCGGTTGTCTTGCCTGGCACGATCGTTCCTCCCGGAAAAATCTACGGCGGTACTCCGGCCCGGGAGCTGAAAGATACTGGCCCTGAAATGCTCGAGGTGATTGACAGAACTGCGAGAAATTACCCTATGTACGCGAAATGGTATCAGGAATGATACTAACGACGCGGCACCGGTATTACGGGCAGGCTCACATATCCCTCTGAACTGACCGACTGTATTGCAAAGAAGTAATTGTCTTTCGAATAGGGAATACTGGCAGACGTATCTTCCACATACAAGGCAGTCGTCCAGTTGGATTCATATGTTTCCCGGATAAGTATATTATATCCGGCAGGTTCAGATCCCCGGGATGGAGCAGTCCATTCAAGGGTAGACATATTTCCCAATTCAAGCTTGACGCCAACATTCTCCGGTTCATACGGCGCCATAGCCAGGGTTGCCAGTGAAGAGAGATTCACGCGGGCAATACTGGCGATATAGTCGTAATCCACATATTCGGGAAGATCACCATACTGGGTATCATCTTCAATTCTCACATCCTGGTGCTGATGCAGATAGTTTTCATTCATTTCACAAAATCTCACGGCGGTAAATCCATTTCGGGTGAAAGGAATATGATCTCCACCGCGGAGATAACGGTCGACCCGGTAATTGAGTGTTACTTCAAAATCCGGTTGATAGGTTTCCCCGCAGATTTTTATGTACCGTGCCAGCTGACGTGAGCGGCTGTCATTCTCGGCTCCTGTGTAGGATCGCATTCGGCTCATCTGATCTGTTTCATAGGCAGGGATCGTTTCTGAAAAAATTCTCATTCTTCCGGCGTCGTTTATATTCGTTTCACTGGAAACTGAATTTCCTACCATATCATTATTGAACATGGCGATCACATTCACGCTGTCTGACCTTAATTTATCAGCAAGGTGAGTTGCACCTAAAAGCCCTTGTTCCTCACCTGAGACCGCCACGAAGATGATGGTGGCAGGATAGGAGCGTTGCGACATGATACGCGCCAGTTCAATCACCAGTGCCACACCTGAACCGTCATCATTCGCACCTGGTGCATTACTTGTACTATCCATTACATCCGTAACGCGGGAATCAATGTGTCCGCTGATGATCAAAACACGATCGTCTGCAGGATCAGTACCGGGAAGTGTCGCCATCACATTTTTCATTTCTACCTCATACGGGATGCGGCGGCCTGCAGGTACGATGAAAGGGTCCAGTTCTGCTTTCAGCCGATTGCCACTGGCAGCACTGAATTCCTTAAATTTTGCTAATACCCAGCGACGTGCCGCACCAATTCCGCGAACATCACTTTCTGTTTCACTTAGAGAGTGGCGGGTGCCAAATGAAACGAGTTTTTCCACATATTGCCGGATACTGTCTGGACTTACCTCGGAAAGCATGGTCTGTACCAGATCATTTTTTTTGACCTGAAGATTATCCTGTCCGAACGTTGAAGCAGTTCCAAACAGGCACACGAGAAGGATGGCGTATCTCATATTTGGTTAAAATTTTCTAGCAATCTAACCGGTAAACTCCACGTATGTTTCGATTCCATTACATGCATTAAAAAAAGTTTTGTGAGCGGTAAATAGATTCCGATTACGGCAAATTCATTCATTTTAAAACACTTGAGTATTTCGACTTTTAATACGGTAAACCGGTAACCATTTAATTCAGGGCCGAATAAAAACTTTTCTTACAGGACAGCCAACGGCTGAAGGTATTGGGTGGGTCACCTTTATATAAGATCCGGCATTTATGATCGTTGGGAAGGTGTGGTGAAAATACTGAAGACCGGATGACCGGAATTGTCCATCCGGACGGAGAGGTGCCTGAAAGGGCGCCTCTTTTGTTTCAGATTATAATTACGTGACGCATTTTGGGATTTAATTCTTTTCAATTCTAAGAATTATTTGTAGTATCAATAAAACTTCTGTCTCGTGCGTATCATTATCAAATTTCTTTTCACTGCATTGGCTGTTTTTGTTACGGGTTACATTTTGCCCGGCATAACGGTTGAATCAGCAGTTGCAGCCATTGTGGTCGCGGTAGTTCTCGCTTTACTGAACACATTTCTTAAACCTGTATTGGTTGCATTAACAATCCCGTTAACAATCCTGTCATTTGGCTTGTTCCTGTTGGTGATTAATGCCGTCATTATTTTAATAGCCGGTTACTTTGTTGATGGATTCGTTGTAGCGAATTTCTGGTGGGCATTATTATTCAGCATCATTGTGTCAATCATCATGTCAATTTATGATTCGGCGGCTAAAAAGTAGTTCATTACGTATTGTTTATTAGGCATTTATAATTTATCTTATTAGTATCAAAGAATAACTATCACGCGATGTTTACCACAAATAAAGGCTTCGATCCGGCGGTAATTGACCAGTATAAGGAACGCATAGCGAAAACCGGTAAGAAATTTTTACTTATCGAAGGAGAGGATAACTCCGATGAATACAGGCATTTCTTTTTCATCGGAATGTATGAGGGTAAACAGGTTGTTTATGATGCGGCATTGTATACGTTAAGGTTGCATCATAACAGTGAGCTATATGAAATTGCCGAACACAAGGCAGCAAGACATTTTCCTGAATTTAAGAGCATCCGTTACAGGGAGGATGAAAATGGAGACCTACAGGCACTCGATGACCTGGAGGAGGAAATAGGCTTATTCATGGCAGAAGTAATGATGGAACTCGAGGAAGAAGGGGAAGTAAAGGTGCATGAATTTGTGGACCTGGATCCCAACGTGGATTTCGGGATTGGACTGGATGCGGCTCTTAATGTAGATAAGTTGACGGAAGAAGTCATTCAGCGTTTTATAATTGATTTCAATGAAGATACCTTGCGTCTGGATGATACCCTGTATACCTTTATGACCGAGGATGAAGAAGTGATGGATTGAATTTTTAAGTGCATTTGATATGCGGGAGGGTAAGCGTTTCAGAAAAAGTGTTTATATCACATTATCGTTTCTTTTCATCCTTTGGGCGGTTAAGATCGTTGAAAATACCTATCAGATAGATCTGGGTTACATGGGTATTAAGCCCCTTACGCTAGAGGGAACGCTGGGCATAATCACCGGCCCGCTTGTTCATGGTGATCTGTTTCATCTTATATCCAATAGTTTTCCCCTCCTGATCCTGGGAGTTACCTTCTTTTACTTTTATGATCGCATTGCCCTGCCAGTATTCGGGCTGATCTATATTATGACCGGCTTTTGGGTCTGGCTGGCAGCACGTGAAGGGTTTTATCATATTGGAGCGAGCGGTATCGTCTATGGTTTACTCGCATTTCTGTTAGGCAGCGGATTCCTTCGCAGGGATCGAACGACACTGGCCATTTCCTTTATTATGCTTTTCTTGTACGGGGGTACTTTTTTCATGGGTATGATGCCCGGTGATTCGAGGGTGTCATGGGAATCTCATCTGATGGGAGCGATGGCAGGACTGTTCTGTGCATTTTATTTTCGCCAGGTTGATGTGGGTTTACCCCGGCTTAAATCTGATCTTATTGAAGATGAGAATGCAGGGATTGAAGAGGATGATACCATTTATACCTATCACTATACAGCAGACAAAAAAGAGCAGGATGTCTATTTTATTTCTTTCGGTCCGGAAGAAGATGAGGACGCAGATGAATAAACCTTGGTAAAATTCTTAAATCTTTCCTTACTTTGCGTCCGTTTACTAAAAATCATTTAACGTGAAAAACCAATCTATCATTATCAATGTGTTGTTGATCATCGCTGTGGCGGTCCTTTATTTTCTTCATTTTAATGGAAATCCTGACACCGAAGAGAAATCGGCCGAAGTTGTGGAGATGCCTGAATTTCAGGTGGCCTATATCAATTCAGATTCTGTGCTGGAGAATTATACATATGCTGAAAAACTAAAGCAGGATTTTCAGACAAAAACCTCAGGTCTGGAAAGAGATTACCAAAGCCGTGTACAGGGACTTCAGAAGGAGATTAATGATTACCAGCAGAATTCAGGAAATTTGACCATCAATCAGGCGCGTGCCCTGGAGGAGAATTTGGTGAAAAAACAGCAAAATCTGCAGCTCTACCAACAAAAATTGTCTCAGGATCTCATGGTTGAGGAGGCAAGTATGAATAAGGATCTTTACGATCGTGTTACCGGCTTTCTTCGTGATTACGGTCAGCAGAACAATCTTCAGTTAATTGTGAAGTATGATCAGGGAAGTGATGTCCTGTTTGCTTCAGATGCAATGGATATTACAAAGATGGTTATTGATGGTTTGAACGCGGCGTATGAGCAAGAGCTTGCAAATCCTGCAGATTCCACTGCTGTAAAATAATATTTGTTCAAAATGAACCTAAAGCCTACATCCGTGTAGGCTTTTTTTGTTTACCCAATTTGTGGCTCCCCGGAGGATTTAATATTTTACCTCTTTATATCGCACTGTATGTGCTATTTTTTTAATCTGACAACGCAATGCCAAAAGCATTTTTTTCTGCGCTTAATGTACGTAAAGATGAGGAGCGTCCTGTACTGCTTCTTCTGGGTAAGGGTTTCTTTTTAGGGATTTTCCTGGCAGCTTATGAAGTAAGTGCCGAGACCCTTTTTCTTAATCGAATGATCGATTACCTGAAAGAGGCAATTGTAGTTTCCGGTATACTCGGTGTGATTACGACCGCTCTGTTTGCAAGTCTCCAGGGGAGGGTGAAATTTTCCAGGCTGGCGACAGGGAACCTCTTGCTCATTTTGCTTTTCACCTTCGGGATATACTTCTTTTATAATCAATCAAATGTGCAAATCCAGGATTACCTCATTTTCCTGATGTATGCCATGACCGGTCCGATAACCGCTGTGATCCTGTTGGGATTCTGGGGAACATTCGGTCGATTGTTTGATCTGCGGCAATCAAAACGAATCATTGGCCGCATAGATGTTGGCCAATTGATAGCGGCCATCGGTACGCTGTTTGCAATTCCGCTGCTTCAATCGGTTATCCCTGAAACGTCTTCGTATCTGCTTATTTCAGCGATCAGTATCGGGATAGCATTGTTATTTCTGATAGCACTAAACTGGAATCAACGCAAGGATGCACCCACGGAAAACTTTCGGGAGCAACGTAAAGCAACACAATATGGGAAGTTGGTGCGGAATGATTATGTCCGCATGCTTTCGATGTTTCTCATTTTTTCAATGGTGACCTTTACATTCATTCAGTATAGTTTCCAAAATGTGGTGGCAGAACAGTTCCCGGAAGAAAGCGCCATCCGGAATTTCATTTCAATTTTCCGTGGTGTTGTACTTATTCTCGGGTTCCTGATGCAATCCTTTGTGAACGACAGGATCATCAGTGAATATGGATTAAAGGTATCACTCATGATCCTACCGGTTATCGTAGGTCTCTTTGCGGTTGCGGCAATAATTGCCTGGTGGGTTATGAATTTTAACCTTACGGCCGAAATGGCATTTTTCTTCCTGTTTATATCCCTCAGTCGGTTGTTTAACTGGTCGATCAGGGATTCGCTGGAAAACCCAACCTTCAAGCTGTATTTCATGCCGTTTAACATTGATGTCCGGTTTAATATTCAAACCAAGGTTGAAGGTGTGGTTAATGAAGGCTCAAGATTAATCGCAGGTCTGCTGATTCTGGGCTTGTCCACCTTGCCTTTTATAGAACAGATTGATTATTTATATGCAGTCCTTTTCCTGATTGTCGGCTACTTTGTTGTCATTAAAAGATTGTATCAGGGCTACCGGGAAATGATCGCAAAGAAGCTTGCTTCCCAGCAGCAGGAATTGTCGCCTGAAAAGTCCATGACAATGACGGAGCAACTGGTCATAAAACTCAATAATTTCCTCAAGGATCAAATGGAGAGTATGTCTATTTTCGCTTTCAGGCTGTTGGCAAAAATTCATCCCCAGGTTTTGCCACACTCTCTAAATGTGCTGATGTCCCATGAAGTTCCGGGAGTGCGGAGTTTCGCGCAAAATCAGATGAATGAGCTGAAAGGGATCAGTGTTTCCGATCAGTATGTGATCCAAAATGGTGAAGCGGCAAAAGATAAGAAGGTCATATCAAAGAATGATCTCCTGGATTTGTTCAAATATGGTGAGATATCCAGAAACAGGGTGTATAAGTTATCCAAATCATCCGAACCGGAAGATCGCCAGTACGCTGCCGAGATAATCAGCAACTATTCAGATGAAGATAAATCACATTACCTGGTTGAACTGCTGTATGATCCTGTCTACAAAGTACGCCATACGGCGATGAAAACGGCACAGAAGAAATATAACTGGGAGGTGCTCAACGCGCTCATTGATAATCTGAACCAACCTTCCCACAGCATCATGGCGGCGAATGCACTCACTGCTATTGGCAAGGATGCCCTGCCGGCATTGGATAACGCATTTTATAAATATGTAAACGAATATGCCCTTACATTGAAGATTGTCCAGATTATAGGACGTATCGGTGGGGATGAAGCCATTGAATTGCTTTGGAATAAAATTGACTTTCCACACAAACTTGTGGTATCTGAGGTAATGGTGGCACTGGGTAACTGTGGTTTCAAGGCATCGGTTACGCAGATCCCAAGGATTAAATATGCCATTGAATCGGATATTGAAGCAATTGCATGGAATATGGCCGCTTACAATGAAGTTCCGGACACACATTTTGGCATGGAAATCCGGGATGCGATCGAAGAAGAGGTTGAACACGACATTAGCCATATCTACATGCTGCTTTCAATGCTGTATGATGCATCAAATATCAGCCTGGTAAAGGAAAATATTGAAAGTGGCACATCCGAAGGACTGACCTATGCCATTGAGCTGCTGGATGTATTTTTAAGTGATGATTTGAAGAAAAGGATCATTCCGGTATTGGATGACCTTACTTTCCAGGAGAAGGCGCGCCAATTGGAAGTATTTTATCCCAGGAAGCAACTTGATGACAAAGCCGTATTGCGTTTCTTGCTCAACAGGGATTCTACGCAGTCAAATCGATGGACGAAAGCATGTGTCCTGTACCAGATCGGAAGCCGGAAAATTGAAATGTTTAAGCGTGACGTAATCGCAAATCTTTTTAATCCGGATGTCCTCATTCACGAAGTTGCTGCCTGGTCACTGCATCAGATTGATCCAGACGGATTTGAAAAGAATATATCCAGGCTAGACAAGGAAACTTCAAAACGTCTGAAACATCTCGTGCTGGAATCGGGTGAAGAAATGTTACGATTCAGGTTCCAACAGGTGCGTTTTCTGAAGTCAACGGATATGTTCAGGGATATTCCCGGGGTAATGGTCGCGGATATTTCAGACATTATTAGCATCAAAGAACTTGTGGCTGAGGACATTCTTTCTTCAATGCAAGATTTTGATCAGAATTTCTTCATTATAAGAAGGGGAGAAGTGAGTATTTGGCGGGAGGAAGAGTTGGTTAAATCGCTGACAGAGGGGACGTTCCTTGGCGAATCATTACCAATTCAGTACTCCAGAAAGGAATTCAGAATTGCTGAAAATGGGACCATTCTTTATGTAATAAATAAGGAGATTTTCTATGAGTGGCTATCTGATAATGTGGGATCGGCTAAATTAATGACAAGCCAAATGAATCTATAATATAATTGGTCTAATAAATTGTATTTTATTTAGAACTATAATCTATATATTGGGCACTCGGATCATTTTTTAAACTGCCCAAAGTAAATTTTTTAAACGAATATAAATGTTCAATACAGGGGCTTATTCTGAAAATATTCCATTCCAAAATTCAGGCGAATGGCACGGCACAAACCCGTTTCCGGGATTGCGGCCTTTCCTGTTGCGGGAGAGTCATTTGTATTTCGGTCGCGAAAGGGAAGTTGGTGAAGTGATCAACAAACTTCTGTCATTCCAGTTTGTGGCAGTACTTGGTTATTCCGGAAGTGGTAAGTCTTCATTAATAAATTCTGGTGTTATACCGAAAATTACAGCTACTGGTGAAGCAGGTGAATGGCAGGTGGTACTTACGCGACCGGGAATTTCACCAATCTCCAATATTGCGGAAGCCGTATTGCGGCATGATGAGGAAGGAACATCCTCCATACTGAGTGTTTCAAAATCCAGCCTGGTGAATCAGCTTTCAGGCTCACCTCTTGCATTAAAGCAAACATTAAAGAAACTGCATCCCAATCCCAATGGCAAGACCTTGATTGTCGTGGATCAGTTTGAAGAAATCTTCAGGATCAAGAGCGTTGATGGTAAGGATGAAGCGAAGGTCTTTGTAGACCAGTTAATGAACGCATGCAGGGAGAAGAATATATATGTTGCCTTATCGATGCGTTCAGATCAGATTGGCAGCAGTGCCCGATTTGAGGAACTCACCAGAGCGATCAACCAAAGTAATTACCTGATCCCTCAAATGACGCGTGAAGATAAGCGTAAAGCAATTGAAGGGCCTGTAGCAGTGGGTGGAGGTGAAATTACGGACAGGCTGGTTAATCAGCTTTTGGATGACCTGGAAATGAATCAGGATCAGCTGCCGGTTCTCCAGCACGCCATGATGCGTACCTGGGAATACTGGCAAAATACCAGGGAAGAGGATGAGCCCATCGATATTCGACATTATAATGCGATAGGTACCATTCATGAAGCCCTTTCGCAACATGCAAATGAAGCTTATGAAGAATTAAATACTTCACAAAAAAGAATTGCTGAGATCTTATTTAAGGCACTCACCTCGAAAGGACGTGATAATCAGGGTATGAGGCGCCCGGTTCAGCTGAAAAATGTGATCGTACAGGCCGAGGGATCGCCAGAGGAAGTATATGCGGTTGTAGAGACATTTCGAAAGCAGGGAAGGTCCTTCCTGATGCCGCCGGAGAGTGTTCCGATCAATGAAGATACCGTAATTGAAATTTCCCATGAATCGCTCATGCGGATATGGGACCGCCTGAAAGGCTGGGTAGACGAGGAATATGAATCAGCTCAAATGTACCTTCGTTTGTCTGAGGCAGCGGCAATGTACCAGGTGGGAAGAACAGGACTTTGGCGTCCGCCGGATCTGCAACTGGCATTGAACTGGCAGAAAAAACAGCAGCCAACCTATGAATGGGCTCGTCGGTACGATGAGGCCTTTGAACGTTCCATGGTTTTCCTGGATCAAAGCAGGGATACCTTTGAAGCGGAACAGGAACATCAGGAAATGATGCAAAAGCGCTTGCTGCGCAGAACACGTATGGTGGCACTTATCCTCGGTATTGCGGCTGTGATTTCAATCCTGTTTTTCATCTATGCCATTATGCAGGGTATCGAAGCCAATGAGCAAAAAAATCTGGCACTGGCAAATGCGCAACAGGCAGAACAGAATGCCCTTGAGGCAGAACAGAATGCCCAGGAGGCGCGGATCCAGTCGGACGAGGCAATCCGCCAAAGTAAGATCGCACTGGAACAGAAAGATCTGGCGGATAAGGCAACGGAACAGGCTTTGATCAACCTGAGACTGGCAGAAGAACAGACTGCGATCGCGATGCGGCAGACCGCAATAGCACAGGAGAATTTGAAAAAGCGGAATACCAGCGGAGTATCGCGGAACGTGAAAAGACGATTGCCAATATTGCGAGAAATGAAGCACAGGAAGCTCAGAATAATGCACAAAACCTGCTGTACTTGTCGGTTGCACAATCTATGGCGATCAAATCTATTGCCCTCGATGACGATAACCTGAAGGGTTTATTGGCGCAGCATGCCTTTAAATTTAATGATACCCACGGCGGAAAAGACTATGACCCATACATATATGAAGGACTGTTCAATGCACTGGAAGCTTTCAAAGGGGAGAATTTCAATGCACTGGAGGGAGCCTTGCGAAATTCAGCGCGTACGATTGTCATGTCGAAAGACGGCGACACCTTTTATGCAACAGGAACGGAAGGGAAAATCATTGCTTCAGCACTCACGCAAAATGAATTGATGATGGTGGTCGGGTCAAACCGGTATCCAAACAGGAAATTACTCCTGAGTGCGGATGAGAAATGGCTTGTAAATGCGAGTGACTCAGCTTCGCTTCAAATCTATAACCTCATTCAGCCGGGAACAAAGCCCAGAATTGTAAAAGGTCACACTGCCTTTGTCAATGACCTTCACCTAAATGTGAACGGCACGTCATTCTATTCGGTAGGTGCCGACCGGTCGATCCGTCTGAATAATTTTGAAACCGGCGTGAGTGATCTGATTCTCACTGCTTCAGAGGAGCTTAAAGTGATTGATATTTCCAATGACGGCCGCTGGTTATATGGTGGAACGGTGAGCGGAAAAGTAATCCGTTTTGACCTGGTGAGCCGTAAAGAAGATCAAATCATATTCTCGAAGCCGGGCACACCAATCCATTCACTTGCCATTTCCCCGGATGACATACGACTTGGTATTGGGGATGAAAAAGGTATGTTGCACATCATGGATCTCAGCTGGGCATCGATGAAAGAAGAAATTACAACGCATCGCGGACGGATCAGTGATATGGAATTCTCGTCAGACGGAAAACTGCTGGCTACTGCCGGTCTGGATGGAAGCCTGGTTATTTGGGAAACAGATAAGTGGAGTGAAATACCAATCAAGATTACCGATAACGATTCTTACGTGTGGGACATCACTTTCAGTCCGAATGGTGATTACCTGATCGCGGCCTGTGGTGACGGTGACATCCGTCTGTGGCCAACACGCCCTGAACTCATGTCGGATGAACTTTGTGCTTACCTGCAAAAAAATATGACCCAGGAAGAATGGAATAAATACGTAGGAAACGGACTCTCATACGAGACTACCTGTGAAAATATACAAATGAAGCCTTGATATGAAGAAGATTAGTTTAATCATAATGACTCTTTTCGGGGCGACCTTCTTACAGGCGCAAAATCTTACCTGTTCCGAATCGTTGACAGAAGCCCAGCGAATGTTTGAACAGGGCAATTTCTATGCGATACCCAAAATGCTTAAACCTTGTCTTGATAAAGGGTTTAACAAGCAGCAAAAAATTGATGCGTATTTCCTGCTTACACAGACATACCTGTTTATTGATGACCCGATAGCCGCTGAGGACAGTTACCTGAAACTATTGAATGAGGATCCCGAATTTGAGCCGAATGAAGAACTGGATCCCATTGATGTAATCTATCTCAGCGAAAAATTTACTACCCGTCCGATATTCATATTTACCTCGAGAATTGGGGTTAATTATACCGCCACGGATGTGATACAGCCGTTTAATACTTCTGATCAGCCACAACAGGCTCAATATGGGTTGGGATATGGCTTTGAGGGATCCCTTGGGTTTGATGTTGTGGTAAATGACTTTCTAAGCATTGCAACCGGAGTAGGCCTGGTCCAAAAGAAATACCGTTATGAACAGGTCATGTTCAATGATGATGATCAGACGATGGCCGAAAGCCAGTGGAATATTGAAATTCCTCTGCTCGCCCGATTGAGATGGGAAATGGGCAAAATCACTCCCTACATCTATGGAGGGCCATCCGTCAATTATACGTTTGCTGCCAAGGCAGACCTGGAAGTGATCGACAGGGTTACCGAAACGACGATCGTCAATGGTGAACCTCAGGTTTCCTCATCTGAAATTCCAGTGAACGGACCTCCCGTTGATATCATGAATCAGCGTGTAAAATTAAATACCAATGTAATCGTGGGCGGTGGTGTGATGATCAAGATGAAGTATGATTATATCAAGCTTGATCTTCGGTATCGCGGAGGTTTGAATAACATCGTCGATGAAGCAGGGCACTATCAGAATAATGAGCTTGTGTACCGATATGGTTATGTGGACGATTACAAGCGTCTCAATAACCTGGTATTTACAGTTGGATATGTAAAACCATTTTACAAGCCACGAAAACGAAAGAAATTCAGAAAATGAGAAGTACAGTAATAATTACCCAGGTCCTTTTGCTCCTTTGCGGGGTCATGTATTTTTCGTGTGATAACGAGGGATCCGTTGATCCGCGCTATGAAGATTATTTTGTAAAATACTATGGTGAAGAGGGTAATCAGCAGGGTGTGGATATCGAAGTACTTCCGGATGGCTACCTGCTCGTAGGAAATTCACGGGGTACCGGCGATAACTCTGAAATATTCATTGTAAGGACCGACCTTCTGGGAAACCGTATCGCCTATGGTACCATCGCAGAGGGAACTGAAGATCTCTTCGCCGTGGACGCGGTTGTAAATGATGCTGGTCAGCTGTATATCGCTGCCGAGCTTAGGAGAACGAACGGAGACGTGGATATGTACGTGTGCAGCGTAGCTTCCGGCTCAATCTCAATCGGCATGACTCCCGATCAGGTATTTATTCATGATCTTACTGAATCGACCTATCAGGATGTGCCTGCAAGCCTCACGCTGGTATCAAATGGTGATATCATTGTAACCGGCTATACAACAAGAATTGATGTACTCAAACCAGAAGGCACATCAGGTGAAGATTATACCGATATAATTTCATTAAGGCTTTACCCGGATCTTACAGAATACAGTATTAATGAATGGCGCCGGATATATGGGAGGGATAAGGCAGATTATGGCCATAAAGTAATTGAACGGAACGGAGAGTTTTTATTTTATGCATCTAGTTTTTATACGTCGGACCCGGGGACGCAGGGCGGACTGAACCTGATGGTATTCCCGACGAATAATATCGGTGTGGTAAGCGGAGGCTATAAGACGTTTGGAAGCATGAATGATGAATTAGGTGCTGACATGATTACCACCTCTGAAGGTGGATCATTGTTGATCGCTGATTCAAATAACCGGATGCTTCTTACCCGATTAAGTGCTGATAATAATCTTGTTGGATTTCCCACGGAAATAGGAAAGTCCAGTGTCACCTCAAAATCAGTTTTCGAAGCCATTAATGGGGGATATCTCGTGGCAGGAAACTGGTCTAATGTCAATAACAGTGATTTTTACCTCGCAAAGGTGAGTGTAGGAAATGTGGTGGAATGGGAAAAAACTTTTGGCGGACTGGATCAGGACCAGGTCTCAAGGGTGACACAAAAACCGGATGGAACAATTCTGATTGTCGGAACCATCGTTCTGGATAGCCAGGAAAAAATGTGTTTGATCAAAACAAATTCAAACGGCGACCTGCAGCCATAGTCTTGATAGTGCTTTAATTATTTTTTAATGGATTCTATGCATATACATTTATCCAAGTTCAGATTTCTCTTAATCCTGTCGCTGTTTTTGCTGACGGCCTTTAATTTAAATGCCCAGTGTCCGGATGATACGTTGCCAGTATCCCCCGCCTCAGCTGCTATTTGCAACGGAGAAACAGTAGATATCACTGTAAGTACATCTGAAGCAACCGTTACCTATCGGTTGAAAGATGGCCTTGGTAATGTAATTAGTTCCGATTATGCAGGAAACGGTGCGGCACTGGTCTTAACCAGCGACCCGCTCACCAGTAGTACAACCATTGAAGTTGAGGCTGAGCTGGGGGTTTGTACACTATCCCTGCTGACAACCGTTCCGGTTACGGTAACGACTGTTTCTGCACCGACTGCTTCAGATCCAACACCTATATGTGAAGGAGAACCCACACCTTCTTTAACTGCAACGGGGACAGGAATTCAATGGTACAGCGATGCCGGGTTAAGTAATTTAATCGGCGTAGGATCACCCTTTATTCCTAGTGCAACGTACGTGGACAACACCACGGCTGGCACCTATTCAGTATGGGCAACCAGTACGAGTGCGGGCTGCGAGAGTTCTGCTACCCAGGTGGATGTGCTGGTGGAACCGGCCTTGGTGGTGGATGCAGGATCGGATACAGAAGTATGTATTGGATCGGGTCTATCGATTGGTGGAACGCCCACAGCAACCGGCGGGGATGGCAGCTATACCTATAGCTGGACACCGACCACGGGTCTGGACGATGCGAGCCTTGCCAATCCGACGGCAAGCCCGACCGTTACAACGAATTACACCGTTACAGTCACCGACGGTAATGGCTGCGCGGTTTCGGATGCGGTACTGGTGACAGTCAACAGCCTTCCTATTGCCAATGCAGGAGCAGACCTGACCATTTGCGAAACAGAAAGTATTCAAATCGGCGGCAGCCCTTCAGCGACAGGCGGAAGTGGCGTGTATACCTATAGCTGGACACCGACGACCGGCCTGGATGATGCCACCCTGGCCAATCCGCTGGCAACACCGGCAGCGACTACGGTATATACCCTGACGGTGACCGATAATAACGGCTGCGTTTCGGTAGCGGATAACATGACGGTAACTGTCAATGCGATACCTTCAGCACCAACAGCCTCCAATCCGACGCCGATCTGTGAAGGGGAACCTACCCCGGCACTGACGGCCACAGGTGCAGGCACGATCCGCTGGTACAGTGATGCGGGCCTTACCAATCAGATTGGGGTAGGCTCACCGTTTGTTCCAAGCGCAACATATGTGGACAACACGACCGCCGGCACGTATTCAGTATGGGCAACCAGTACGAGTGCGGACTGCGAGAGCACCGGCACCCAGGTGGATGTGCTGGTGGAACCGGCACTGGTGG
>JBNKGL010000024.1:0-60572 GCA_050289805.1 Cyclobacteriaceae bacterium | reverse complement strand
TGATTATAAATTTCAGGGCGAATATACATATGTGGTTTGTTAATACCTCTTTTAATATGGCTCAAACAATATGTATCAACTGCCTTTTTTAAGTATTTGATTTCTCGTTTCGGTATTGAAAGTTGAAGGTTATGAGAGTGATACATTGCCCATAATGCTGATTTAAGTCTAATCAAATCACGAGGTTCGTGAGAAATCGGTTTTATTATTAACCATTTATAGTTTAATGAATTCAGGAAAAACCTTAATTCTGAGTTAGATAAGGTTAGATTAATCATTTTGTTAATTCCTAATTAAAGGAAGTTTGACTTTAAACTCTGTGTAACCTTCTCTGGTTCGC
This sequence comes from Cyclobacteriaceae bacterium, assembly GCA_050289805.1. GTDB lineage: Bacteria > Bacteroidota > Bacteroidia > Cytophagales > Cyclobacteriaceae > JAUILA01. Next base: position 60,232 of record JBNKGL010000024.1, on the reverse strand, counting down.
TTTAAAATGATGCGGCCATTTAATTTTTCAACCGCGAGTTTTACCAGGTATAGACCCAGACCTGCTGAATCAGACATTTCTGAGGCTTTTGAGAAGATTTCAAATATCTTATCGCCTACCTGTTCATCAATTCCGATACCGTTATCAACGATGCTAATATTTAAATTGATACGGTCATTATCAATACCGATCTTTACAAAACTTTCTACCCGGGAGGATTGGTTATAATATTTAAAGGCGTTATTGACCAGGTTGGAAATGATTATTTTGATGAGATCATGATCGCTTTGAAGTCGGATTTCCGGATTTATTTCCTTGATCACCGCAATATCGGCAGCATTGGTTTTACGGTTATCCTGCACTACATGATCTACTATTAATTCGAAATCAATCGGATCCTGAGAAATTACAGAATTATTAATCTGATTGATAATTAAAAGTTTAGAAAGAATTTCATTAAGCCTGGCTGCGGTTTTGCCTAATTTTTGGAGATAATCGATAGACTTGGCATCCTGAACATCCATCAGTGCCACATTGCAAATTCCCTGGAGTGTAGCGAGAGGACCCCTAATGTCATGGGATGTTTTATAAATGAAATTATCCAGTTCCATATTTGATTGCAGCAAGGCTACATTGGCTGTTTTTAATTCCTTCGTGCGTTCGCGTACTCGTTCTTCCAGCACATTATTCATATTTTTCAGCTGCTGATTCTGCTCTTCAATTATTTTATTGGCCTGGAATAATTGGTTATTTGCCTTCTTTCTTTGGAGATTATTTCTGTAAAGTATAATTCCAATAAATGAAATTAAGCCTATTATGATGGAAGATAGAAGTAACGACTTCTCTTGTTCTTGAATTTTAGATTTTTGCTCTTTTATTTGCTGTAAATTTGAGCTTTCAGCATATTCAATTTCAAGTGATTTTGTTCCGCTTAGAACTTTTTCATTGAATAATAGTTGATTCAGTGAATCATAGGAACGATAATACCTATATGCCTTCCTGTAATTTTTTTGTTTCTCATATATTTCAGCAAATAGATAATAATTAGTTGGTTTTAGACTTTTGAGTTCAGCACTATCAATTATTGATTGAGCTTGATCTGCAAAGTATATGCTTTCTGAGTAATTTTTTTTATTCAACTCAACTTGTGACTTATTGTGAAGAACAATAACTCTATTTGGAGCACTTGGAAAAGCTTCACTTGCCTTGTTGAGATAATAAATGGCAGAATCTATGGAGTTAATTTTTTCATAGACCAACCCTAGTCCATTATACATTTCAAACTGAGTATTTAAGGAGCAATCCTCAAAATATTCACAACGAAGATTCGCCTTTTGAAAATAATAGATTGCACTATCTATTATCATTTTTTCCGAATAGTCGCTTTTATAACGTTCCGAATATGTTACCATCTGCGAATAGGCCAACCCTAGATTGACATAATTATCAGCCAATTCTGTTGCATTTATATCTTGATATTCTTGAATTGCTTGATGCTGATAATTAATTGCTCGTTCTAGGTCACCTAATTTATAATAGACTAGCCCTAAGTTGGTGTAGGAAAGGCCAAGATCAGCATCCTTACGATTCAAACCTTCATTTATTTCATTTTTACGAATATCAAGACTTTTAAAGTATGCTCGAAGAGCTTCTTGATATATTCCATCATTATAATATGCTAGACCTAATCCATTATAAATAGACTTTATTCTTAATGAAAAAGAATAATCATCTATATGATCTTCCGCAATTTTCAGCGCTTCTTGGTAGTAGTTTTGGGCAACCTTATAATTTCCTCGTTCTTTAAATAAAAACCCAAGGGCATATGCTGTCCTAACAACTAATAGACTATCTCCAATCTTATCGGCTAATACTTTACTTCTTCTGGCATGATAAATAGCTGAATCATTAAGAAATTCAACATTCTTTTCAAATCGTTTAAAATGCCAGTAAGCAGAAGCAGAGTCACTTGTATAAGAAGAATATTCAACATCTGTAAATGGATCTTCTTGTGCATTTAATAGGTTACATTTTAACAAAAATATTACAACTAAAAGCAAGTAATATTGATACCTTAATTTGATAAGCCCCTTGAGATATAACGCTAGTAAGGTCGTATTCATTATTTGCAAGTTTCCCAAAAAAATACCTCACATCTTTGAAATGTACTCGCCGATTAATAAACATCGGCTCCCAGATTGGGACATAACAGCGATGTAAGAAGTAGTACAAATATTTAAAAAATTGAATTTAATTAAATGTACAACTAAAACCAATAATCCCATGAAAACTAAATTACTCGCCGCACTCGCCTTTGTATTGTTCTCTGGAATTTTTACAGCATGTTCAGAAGAAACAATCGAGCCAAATACTGAAAAGAAGGATATGGCAAAAGGTGCTACCAAAGACGACAAAAACTGGTAAAAATCAATTATAAGCACTCTAAAATTAAGAAATATGAAAACTAAGTTACTCGCCGCACTCGCCTTTATATTGTTCTCAGGAATCTTTACTGGTTGTTCAGAAGAAACAATTGAGCCTAATACAGATAAGAAGGATATGGCCAAAGGCGCTACTAAAGACGATAAAAACTGGTAATCAATCGAAACCCACGCAGATTATGAAAAATCAAATTTTAACTACACTCCTCCTCCTGGCAATGGTTTCGATGGGCTTTATTCAAAAGCAAGAGCCTACAAATCTTAAAAACAAGAAAACTGTGGTTACTAAAGTCCCCTCATCCAACGGGATTACTAAGGAAGACAAGGTAAGATGGTGATCTTCAGTGATGTAAAATGGTTGTAATAAGAATGTAAGAAATTATACATTAAGTGAATAATTTAAACATATGACCATAACTCACTGAAGGTAACCCGCTTATTTATATTACATGAGATACCATTTAAAGTAATACTTTAAGTAAAGTATCCAAAAAGTTGAAAAACCATTAAAACCTTACATGGTAAAAATGGTTCATTTTTGCTATAAAAGGTACATCAAAATTACCCCTGTTTCGGGGGTTTCACTATCCAACAAATTAGCGTAGCTTTGCACCTCGTAAAAAGAAGCTATGCAATCCATTAGAAATGTGGCGATCATCGCCCACGTTGACCACGGGAAGACCACGCTGGTTGACAAAATCATTCATGCCTCACAGATATTCCGGGAAGGAACTGAAACAGGGGATCTTATCCTCGATAACCAGGACCTGGAGAAGGAACGGGGCATTACCATTATTTCCAAGAATGTATCCGTCCGGTATAAGGGCGTAAAGATCAATATCATTGACACCCCCGGTCACGCCGACTTTGGCGGGGAAGTGGAGCGTGTCCTGAAAATGGCTGATGGAGTTCTTCTCCTGGTCGATGCCTTCGAAGGTCCGATGCCGCAAACACGCTTTGTATTGAGCAAGGCGCTGTCACTGGGCCTGAAGCCCATTGTTGTTATTAATAAGGTGGACAAGGAGAACTGCCGTCCGGATGAAGTGCATGAGCAGGTATTCGACCTGATGTTCAACCTGGATGCCACAGAAGACCAGCTTGATTTCGATACCCTTTATGGTTCGTCTAAACACGGCTGGATGAGTACCGACTGGAAGCAGCCGACCGATAATATTACTCCCCTGCTGGACGCGATCGTGGAGCACATTCCAGCGGCGCCGGTGGAAGAAGGCGATCCGCAGATGCAGATCACTTCCCTGGATTATTCCAATTATGTAGGGCGCATTGCCATTGGCCGCGTGAAGCGTGGTGTTATTAAGGAGGGCGCGAACCTGGCATTGAGCAAGAAGGACGGAAGCCTGAAGCGGATCAAGATCCGTGAGGTACAGACGTTCGAAGGTCTGGGCAAGACCAAGGTGGAGAGTGTGGGATCGGGGGATATCTGCGCATTGGTGGGAATTGAGGATTTTGACCTGGGAGATACCGTCACCACGATGGAGAACCCCGAGATCATCCAACGAATCGCCATTGACGAGCCTACCATGAGTATGCTCTTTACCATTAACAACTCACCATTCTTTGGTAAGGAAGGAAAATTTGTAACGTCGCGACATATACGTGACCGTTTGTACCGGGAGACGGAGAAGAACCTGGCCCTTCGAATCGAGGATACCTCGTCGGAAGACAAGTTTAATGTATTTGGCCGTGGTATTCTGCACTTGTCGGTTCTGATTGAGACCATGCGTCGTGAAGGATACGAACTGCAGGTCGGTCAGCCCCAGGTATTGATCAAGGAAATCGACGGTGTGAAGTCGGAACCCATCGAGCATCTCGTAGTGGATGTGCCCCAGGAATCCTCGGGTAAGGTGATCGAGCTGGTCACGCAACGCAAGGGCGAGCTGAAAATCATGGAGCCGAAGGGTGATCTGCAGCATTTGGAATTTGACATTCCGGCACGTGGTATCATTGGTTTACGGAATAATGTTTTGACTGCTACTGCCGGAGAAGCGATCATGACGCATCGTTTCAGTCATTATGCACCGTTCAAGGGAGAGATCCCCGGTCGTATCAACGGTTCACTGATCGCCATGGAAAGCGGTCCGGCCACGGCCTATTCGATTGACAAGCTCCAGGACCGCGGGGTTTTCTTCGTGGATCCGGGGGATGATCTGTATGAGGGCCAGGTAATCGGGGAGCATTCGCGGGAGAATGATCTTGTGGTGAACGTGCAGAAAGGCAAAAAGCTGACGAACATGCGCGCTTCGGGCTCGGACAACAACGTAAAGATCGCGCCGGCGAAGAAGTTCTCTTTAGAAGAGGCCCTGGAATACATCCAGAAGGATGAATACCTGGAGGTTACACCCAAGTCGATCCGTATGCGGAAAATCCTGTTAACCGAAAACGAACGGAAACGGGCTGGTAATGCGGCGTTGAGTTCGTAGGTTGAGAAAATATAAATTTTTAAAACCCTCACAGATTGTTAATTTGTGAGGGTTTTTTGTTTTATTTCTAACACTGCCATGAGTAGCAACATTGATTTAATCTATGAAATTGTTCATGTTGTGTTCTCTGATCGATGGGTTGCCCTGGCAATTTATTGGCAAACAAAATTGACCCGGATATGACGAACATCTCGTACACCGACTTTCAGCAATCGGATTTCATTCCCTTCCTGGAGATGGCAAAAAAGTTATGGAAGGATTTTGACAGGAAGGATCTGGAGCAGCTCTTGAAGCAAACCACAGAATCTAAAAAGTATAAAATTCTGATCGCAAAGAACCCAGCCAGGGTGTGTGTGGCATTTTCGATATTTTCTATTCGGTCGGATTATGTCGAAGGAGCCATTAAATCTCCCACTGGCTACCTGGAAGGCATATATGTGGAGCCAGAATTCAGAAAGGCAGGTATTGCGACGGAGTTCCTTCGTATTGGAGAATCCTGGTGCAAGGAGAATGGGTGCTCGCAAATTGGTTCGGATACATGGCTCACCCATATGGAGTCCAGGGAATTTCATAAGAAGGTTGGATTCTGGGAAGAGGAAGAGATCGTTCATTTTTTAAAGAATATCGAATAATTCAGCCGGTGTCTGGCAGAAGAAATCTGTTATTTGTTTTCGCGATCATTGGCGGTCGGCAAGTGATTTATTCACTTTAAAAACTACATTGCTGCAGTTTGCCACCTCAACCCAACCTTCATGAAAAAACCAACAAGGGGAGAACCCTTCTTTTATTATTTTAGTATCGTTCTCCTGCTTACCGTGTGTCTGGCATTCGGCTTGAACATCCTGCTCAGGAACTATCATCTGGATGCCGCTGGCGGCGATGGTGTTTGGGAAGTAATGGGAAAATGATCATCATCATCTTTCCCATCCTTGAATTGTTGCTCCAGTCGCATAATTACCTACTTCAGGTGAGGCATTTATCCTGAAATCATCCGAAATTGTATTCAAACGATTTCTACCATGCCTTTTTACAACAACTCATTTCTCAGGGACAATCCTTTTGTCATTGACCGGCTTTTATCCCTCCGACAGGGATTGTACAAGAATATCCCGACACGCAATCTTCGGGATTCACTGCTGCTGGCCTCCTGGAATATCCGTGATTTTGACACGAAAGCTTATGGTTACCGGGGTGACGAACCGCTCCATTATATCGCAGAAATCATCAGTCATTTCGACCTGGTCGCAGTGCAGGAGGTAAACCGGGACCTGCAGGCGCTGAAAAAAGTGGTAAAACTACTCGGCGGCGACTGGAAGTATATCTTCACCGATACCACGGAAGGCAACGCGGGAAATGATGAAAGACTTGCGTTTCTCTATGATTCCCGAAAAGTCCGGTTTGCCGGCCTGGCCGGGGAGATCGTAATTCCTCCGTTGAAGGTGGATGGGGATACGGTACCGTCTGCACAGATCGTCCGAACCCCGTACCTCGCAGGGTTCAGGGCGGGATGGACTGATTTTATACTTACCACGGTGCACATCCTGTACGGTAGTTCGAGCAGTACCGATCCGGTACGGAAAGCTGAGATCATCAGCCTGGCCAAATTCCTGGCCAATCGGGCGAATGACAAGAAGAGCTGGAGCCGGAATATTGTCATGCTGGGGGACTTTAATATCTTCCAGCGCAATGACGAGGTATACGAGGCCTTGCTGGAACACTCTACCTTTTATATCCCCGATGAATTGCAGACCATTCCCGGGTCAAATGTGCCTCAGAATAAATTCTATGATCAGATCGCCTTTAAGGGAAAATTCAAACTTTATGATGCCGGTGTTTTTGATTTCTATGAATATGTATACAGACTGGAAGATGAGCAGCACTATGTGGCCGATATGGGTGATGCCTATCATACAACCAGCAGCGGAAATCCCCGTGAGAATAAAACGCTGTACTACAAGACCTACTGGCGTACTCACCAAATGTCTGATCACCTGCCAATGTGGGTCGAACTGGGTATCAATAACACGGATGATTACCTGAATTCACTCAAAGGATAAAAAGCGTTTTTTCTATCCTTTTCCACACCTCGTCTTCGTCTATCCCAACCTTTGCTGGAGCTACGGTCGGCAGGCCTGTGGCGGGTAGATAAAGGACATTCCACCCCCTTTTTCGTCATCCCTGCGGTACTCCCGGGTCTTACCTCGATGCGTACGCCCGGGATAATCACTGGCGTGTCCACCATAGCTAAGCGAAGTTTGGGATGACGAAAAAAGGTGGCATCGAAAGGCTTTTTATTCCTTATTTGTAAAATTACAGTCAATGAACCATTCAAACATCCATATCGATTTACTGAAAGCCGGTGAATCTGTTCCCTTGGAATTACTGGAACAGGCCGACCCGTCCAGGGCGCAGATCAATGCCTATTTGGAAACAGGGGAATGTTATGTTGCCAGGGCAGAGGCCAGGTTCATAGGTGTTGTGGTTCTCGACGAGCCATCAGCAGGAACAGTTGAGATCATGAACATATCCGTTGATCCTTCTTATCAACGCAGGGGCATTGGCAGGAGGTTATTGCAATTTGCCGAGCGCATTGCCAGGGAAAAGGGCTTTGTCCGGCTTTTAATCGGAACAGGGAACTCGAGCATCAGTCAGCTTGCCCTTTACCAGTCGGAAGGTTTTGAAATGGTACGCATTGAGAAGGATTATTTTCTGAAGAATTATCCCCTCCCCATTATTGAAAATGGAATACCCTGCAAACATAGGGTGATACTGGAAAAGTTGTTAAATTAAATAAGTGGGCCAGGCGCTCACAGAAAATTCAGCCAGGTATGAACCTTAAAGATCTAGGATATCGTCCTTATATGGAAGAGTACCGCCAAGAGCATGGGCTTGGAGACCTCCTCATCGGCAGGGTTGCGGCCGAACATCGGGAGCGGTATCATGTGCAGTCGGAACAGGGCATGCTTGAATGCGAGCTGCTGGGCAATTTGCGGTTTTCGGCTGAATCCCGCAGCGACCTGCCTGCTGTGGGTGACTGGGTTGCCATGTCACCTTACGATGTGGGAAAGGCGCTGATTCATGCGGTACTTCCGCGATATTCAGTTCTGGAGCGTCAGGCGGTTGGCAAATTCGGGGAAAAACAGATCATTGCCACCAATATCGATGTGGGCATTATTGTACTGTCGGTGAACCGCGATTTCAACATCAACCGGGTGGAACGATACCTTACCATCTGCCATGCGTCCGGGATTGAGCCGATGATCATTCTTACCAAGACCGACCTAATACCTCAACCCGAAGTGCAGCAGCTGCTGGACAGGATCAGGACAAGGATTCCTGAGGTGCCGTTGCTGGCCATCAGTAACCTGTCCGGTCAGGGAATCGACGACCTAAAAAAGCATATCCTCAAAGGGAAGACTTACTGCCTGCTGGGTTCATCAGGTGTGGGGAAATCCTCGTTGATCAACAGCCTCAGCGGAGAGGTTCGAATGGAGATTGGTGAGATCAGTGAAATGATTGACCGGGGAAAACATGTGACCACGCACCGGGAGCTGATCCCGATGGTGAACGGGGGTATCCTCATCGACAATCCCGGTATGCGGGAGGTAGGGATTACAGACGGACAATCAGGCCTGGAAAGCACGTTCGGAACGATTTATGCCCTGGCAGGTCAATGCAAATTCACAGATTGCACTCACACCTCCGAGGTCGGATGCGCAGTGCTGGAGGCGGTAAGGAATGGGGAACTGGACGAACAGGCATTGGAAAATTTCCACAAAATGGAACGTGAAAATGCGCGTTTCACCACGTCGATCCGTGAAAAGCACAAGAAGGATAAAAGCATGGGCAAGTTGTATAAGGAAATAAAAGCCCACCGGAAAAGGAAGAAGTTTTGAGAAGTGATCCGCATGTTCCATAAATCTGATCAACATTAAAAATGTATTTCTATTCTTACTGTCCTTGCTAAGGTCTGACAATGCTGATAAATTGAATGCCAGGAAACCTGAGATGATACTATGAAATATTTGCTGTTCCTTCTGACCGGCTTTGTCATGATTTCGTGCGCTCCCCGGGACCCGTATCACCTGGAGGCCTTTGAGGTTTTTTGTGAGATGGTGGCCAGCGACGCTAAACCCATTGCATTTCATTATCCGATGGATGCCGCAGATGTAGATGCCGCATGGAATCGTTTCAATGAAATCGCCGAAGACTACGAGGTTCTGCTGTACAGGGAAGATGACTTTCCGGGCAGTATGTTGTTTCCTGATACAGGAGAAAAATCGATTATTCTGATCTACCGGGATGACCGGCTGGAACAATACCTCCAGTGGAAGGCCGATGCCAAATCAGATGAAGCCCGGGAAGCGCTGGCCCGTCGGCTGGGAAGACTGATGGGTTACAGTCCGCAGGGAATCAATTCCTTGCTGCACAAGAATGCCAACTATCAAAACCTGGCACTGAATGTAGTGGAGCGACAGGTAACGCATCTCTATTATGAAGATTTGCAGGAAGCGTTTTCGTTTTACAAGGATGTGCTGGGAATGCAGATGGTGGATTCCACGACCGTACAGGTAAGTGCCGATGCCTTTCTGGCGCTTCACCCGGTGAGTGATGAACACCCGGCTGATCAGCCGAAGTCCACGGCGATTGCTTTTCTCACCGATCAGCTGCCGGAGTGGTATGCCCATCTTCAGCAAAAGGATGTTCCGATCAAATACACCTATAAGCCCAGAGATGGCGGTCCGCACGACGGATTCGTAGCGATCGATCCGGGAGGATACCTGCTCGAGTTTGAGCAGTTCAAACAGCACCCCGAGAATGAACTGTTCATGGCGGTACTTTCTGATTTGCCGCGGATCAAGGCATCAGCAGGTGCATTTTACGGTTCGATCACATGGACCTATCATCGGGATGTGCTTGGCATGCAGCGATTTTACGAAGAGGTGCTGGGTTTTCGGCTGGTGGCGGACCAGGGATGGACCAAGATTTATCAGACATCTGAAACGGGCTTTATCGGACTAGTGGATGAGCGCCGCGGCATGGAAGATTATGCGGATGAAAAGGCCGTTGAAATCGAATGGAAAGTTCAGGACCTTGCTGGAATTATTAACTATGCGCAAGAACACTGGACCGGTTTTCAATATACGGCTGGATCATTTACCGGTCCGGAACGATACCGGTATCATATTGGAGTTGATGGAGAATCTGATTAGTAAATTTCTTTATTCTATCAAGGTCGTTGTTTTCACCGACAACGCCCTGTAGGCCAGCAACAGGCTCACAAGCGTCAGGATCGCCCCCAGGAAAAACGGTGCCCCGGGGAGGTAGATATCGAATGGATTCGCACTGGTAAAGTAATAAAATATTGTGGTCATCAGTGGCGGGCCGACTATGGAGGTCACACTGATCAGGCTTGTGAGGCCGCCCTGGAGTTCTCCCTGGGCACTGAGAGGGACCTCGTTCGACATGATGCCCTGCAATGCCGGTCCGGCGATACCGCCCATCGTATATACCACAGTAAAGGCGAACATCATCCATTCCTGCGTAGCGAGTCCGAACAGTGTAAACCCAATGGCATATAGAAACAAACCAATGAATACAGATCTGTTTTGTCCCAGTATGGGCATGAGCCATCGAATGAGTACACCCTGGACAAAAGCCACCATAATTCCAACGAATGTGAGGGAATAACCTATCCAGGCAGGGTTCCAGTTAAACCGTTCCTTTGTATAATACGCCCAGGTGCTTTGCGTGGCATGCGCGGCAATGTAAATGAGTACCAGCGAGCCTACCAGTCCGATAATGACCGGGTATTTTTTAATCTGTACTAATGTGCCCACCGGGTTAGCCCGTTTCCAGCTGAACTTCCGCCTGTTTTCGGGTGCAAGAGATTCCGGCAGGACAAAGTATCCATAGAGCCAGTTGACGAGCGTCAGGATAGCCGCGCCGTAAAAAGGAACCCGGGTTCCGAACTCACCCAGGATCCCGCCAATAGACGGGCCAACGATGAATCCCAGTCCGAATGCCGCGCCAATGAGTCCGAAGTTCTTCGCGCGGTTTTCAGGGGCACTAATATCAGCGATATAGGCAGAGGCTGTGGTGAAGCTGGAGCCCATGATGCCGGCGATGATCCGGCCGACAAAAAGCCAGGCAAGGGTAGGGGCCAGGGCCGTGAAGATATAGTCGATTCCAAACCCGAAAAGGGAGATCAGGATCACACTTCTTCGTCCGAACTGATCGCTGAGCCCGCCCAGGATGGGGGCGAAAATGAATTGCATGACGGCGTAGGCAAAAACCAGCCATCCGCCGATAGCTGCCGATTCACTGACCGACGCCCCGGTGAGTTCATTGATCAGGTCAGGGATGATCGGGATGATAATACCGATACCGGTCACATCGATGAACAGGGTGACAAAGATGAAACCGAGGGCAGCTTTTTTGTTTTTGGCCATGGGAAGGGCCGAATATAGCAAAATAGACGGGTAAAATATTCAAACCGCCGGTGAAGAATTAGGCGACTTCAGTAAACTCCGGGTTTGTAGTAAAGGAATTAAAATAATAACCCCACATTCCAACTGACGCCGAAACATGGGGTTAGCCTGAAACATACTACTTACACGCATCCACAATCTCTTCGATGCCGGTTTCCGTTTCAAACATCTCATTAATGGTCACATAGCCCGCGACTCCTACATCCACATAGTTCGGACCGATCGCCAGGGGAACTGCAGATACGAAATTGAGTTCCATCTGTGTCAGAATTTCACCCGAGGTTAATTCGGTTCCGTTCCCATATTTTCCGGTGATCCTGACCTGCTGGGTAAAGGGTACCCGGGCGCCTTTCACAACGCGGACCGCATCAAAAACCTCTACTCCGGTAAAAGGAGGGATCTCCAGTGTTCGTACTCTCGATACCGTGGAGGACTGGATGTTCTCGGCCGTTTCTGTTGTACCCCTGCCGGTAGTTAAATTGGTGGTCAGGGCCAGTGACGCGGATATTTCTACCGATGCACTTACATCGCCTACCGTTGGTATGGATACGCCTGCGGAAAGTCCGGTTGTTATACCTGCCGTGTAGGTGGCGCCTGCAAAAAACTGGAGGCTTTCGGTGGTTTGCATGGTACGGGTACTCGTCCTCTCCTTGATCACACCGACCTCTTCCGTGAGCAAACCCTCGGAGCAGTTTTTAATAGTCGCGGCATAGGCGAATTCAATTTTGGCTGCAGGAATGATCGATTGGCTGTAGCGTGTTCCGCGGTCGGTTGCCGCCCAGGTGATGTCGGCAGAGATAAAACGGAATGGAGTATATTCATTTTCAAAAAGCCTGAGGGCTTTTAAATTGGCATTGGTGGAAGATCCTCTGGCGATGAATACATAAAATCCGCTCTGTACCTCCCTGATCTTCACCCAGCCGTCATTGTCGTATTCGAGACTGAATTCCAGGGCATCGGCGACGTTTTCTGTCTTGTTCAGTAAACTTGGAATATCTGCCACCACGGATAGATAGAATTGGGGCTGGGATACGGTCGAATTTTCATAGATACCGCGAATCCTGTAGGTGTCGGAACCTGGTACCGGCTCAAAGAAGAACCTGAAATGGGTTTCATTATCCACAAGGGGATCGACTGTATACTGACGGTCTGATACATTGGATGGTTTTAATACCTCGCCGTAGGAAAAAGAGTCATCTCCAACCACAACGAGTGGCTGAATATAATAGGGCACGCCTTCTCTGAGCAAAATTGGGGGCAGATTACGCGCCTGTGTTGCCGGGATCGTCAGCGGGATATTTCTGTCATCGAGCTGTTGACGGTCATTTGTATAGGATTCCAACAGATCCTTACTTTCATTATAGACATCGATCTCAATTTCCACACCGCTGGTAAGCTCATCCCGTTCACTTTGGGTGAGGTTTTCATTAGGAATTTTCAGTATGGCGACGTTGGTTACATTGTCAATGGCTAGTGTGGTATCAAGTTCGGAATGTCCGGGGAATCGTACCGATGCTTCCGTGGCGATAAAGCCGTTTCTGAATACTTCGCGGGCACTGATTACCAGGCCAATTTCTCCTGGGTCTGCAGGCAGATCTACGTTTACGGTATTGGTTTTAACGGGTTCAGCCGGATTCGGATTATCTTCTGAACAGCTCACCATACCTGTCAGTGCGACAAAAAGCAGTATGGTTTTTAAAATGTTCGTTGTTTCGTCAGGCAAAGAGACCTTGTCTTTACGTGAAAAGGGTAATTGAATACGTTTCATAATTACAGGTTTTAGATTGTGGATATTCGTGTTAATCACTAAGCCCAAGGAGGCGATATAATCCACGCAGTACCTATAACAGATGTCGCATAATCTATAAATTATGTCTCTGGAGCCACCTACAGGCTCTTTTTCAAAAAATTCTGAATTGAGTGAATGGGAAAAATGCCTTGAATTGAATCTGTCAATTATTGTCCGCCTCTGGCAACTTACCTGAAAAGCCCTTCAAGGGAAGTTTTAACATACGGATAACTTCAGATCTTCATCAGAAGGCAGCCCTCCTTGCAATGGACGAACGTACTTCACTCAATAAGGTGATGGCAGAAGCCGTCTCCGCATGGATCAACAGCAATGATTACGAATCCAGCAAAGCTTCAAAGATCAACCGACCTGAATAGCACATATTTTATTTTCAATTAATCAATTGAATATCCGCTAATTCCTGGCCGATTAGGTGAATGCCCGATAGTATCTTTTTTGCCTGTTTCTCCGAAGGTTTCTTATGTCCCCGAACATACTGAGAAAGAAGTGTTGGATTCATTCCTATTCGTTGAGCCAGGAACCTTGCATTCAGCACCTTATAATAGGTGAAAAATTGCTTGAAATCGATCTCAAATTTAATATCATCGCTTGTTAATGGAGGATATTCACTTTCAAAATATAGGTTAACCGCCTCTTCAGCCTTGGAAATCAAATCAGGTATGGCCTGGGCTGTTGTAAAAATTGGATAGTCAATGGCGTATGCGGAAAAACCGGTTGATGTTTTTTCCATCACCAGTTTGATCTTTTTGCGGTTTTTAATTCTTCGGGGTGATACCTGCATCTTTTAATATTTTTCTTTCTAATCCTTTACCAACCTCCTGACTTCCATGATTGGGAAAAATAATAATGTTTGTAATGCTATGATGTTTCAATTTTATGTGGGAACCCTTTTGAGAAACAGGGTACCATCCATTCTTTTGAAGTATCCTGTAAAGTTCCGAACATTTCACTAAATGTGATTAGTAAAGGTAAATAAAAATTTACTTATTGTAAGTCAATCTGGGTAATTTAATGTCCCCGGCGGACTCCTGTTGGCAATCTGATCTTTCGGATAATTTCCTTCCGGTATTGAGATCAAAATCCTATTCATTACATTTATTCATTCAAATTATTTTCCAGAGATTTTCAAAGGCATGTTTAGAGTTTTATTATCTGGTTTTGTGTTGGCCCTGCTTGCAATTTCCTGTAACCCCCCATCAGAAAAAGAAAAACCCGAAAAGAAAGCCAGGGTGACCATTCAGGAAGTTGACGCCGGGATCAGGGCAAATATCGATGCCATTACAAAAGCCGGCGATGGTTACTTTCCGATCCATAATGATTCGGTGGATCTGAAGCTCAAACTTGTTCGTGTGCACACCGAATACCTGTCGGTTCTCGGTCAGAATAGATTCTTCGCCTGTGTCGACCTGGCTACCGAGGGCGGCGACGTATACGATGTGGATTTCTTTCTCGACGGGGAGCCCGGAAATATGAAAGTCACGAGCACAGATGTCCACAAGCTCAATGGCAAGCCCTATTACACCTGGAAGCAGGCGGAAGACAAGACGTGGTACACAGTGGCCGTGGAGAATGCCTCCAATGATCTGCTCGGTGTGGTTGAGGGCATCGACCGCTTTACTTTTACATATACGGCTAAATTAGCCGACATCTCCGGGGAAGGACATTTATGGATTCCCATTGCGCAGAGCGACGAGTTTCAGGATATTGAACTGCTATCGATACAGGCACCTGGCGAACAGGATATTATCACCGAAGATGAGTACGGGAATATGATCCTGCATATTGCATTGCTGCCTGAACACAGCAACCAGGAAATTATTCTTGAATATAATGTCGAACGCCGGGAGAAGGGGACCTATATCGAAGAACAGCCGGATACTTTGAGATACCTTCAGCCATCGGCGCTTATGCCGGTAGGAGACCGCTTTTCGATCATTGCTTCAGATGTGATCAGTCAAAAACAGGCGAATACGCCGCTCACCAAGGCCCGTGCCCTGTATGATCACGTGATTGACGAAATGCGTTATGCGAAGGAAGGTATATACGGCACGGGAGATGCCAACTATGCCTGTGATTCAAAGTCGGGCAACTGCACCGAGTTTCATTCCTATTTCATTTCCCTGGCACGGTCGGCCGGTATTCCGGCAAGGTTCGCCGTGGGAGCTGCCATACCATCGGAGCGAAATGAGGGCGGTGTTGACGGGTACCATTGCTGGGCGGAGTTTTATGCTGAGGGTAAATGGTGGCCCGTAGATATCAGTGAAGCGAATAAATACAGCGCGCTGGCCACCTATTATTTCGGACATCATCCTGCGAACAGGATAGAGTTCAGTAAGGGAAGGGATATTAAACCCGATCCGATGCCGGAAGGCGGGCCTATTAATTTTCTGGCCTACCCGGTACTGGAAGTTGAAGGCGAGCCCGACTATGTCGAGACCACCTTCACCTTCACGCGTACCGAGCCGGTCATTTAAAGTTCTGCAAACTTTTTCCGGTTAGTCTTCTGAAGGGTGCTCACCTTCTTCAGAAGCTGTGCTGTCCGAAGGATGCTCTTCTACCACTTCCTCAGCCTCTGTCGGATGTTCTGCTTCTTCTGATACTTCTTCAACAGTCGCCTCTTCAACCTCTTCAGTATTGGTTTCCTTTGGGGTACAGGAGATGAAGGTCATTGATGACGCGAACAACAGCACAAAAAGTGCAAAAAAGATTGATTTCAGTTTACGTAAGTTCATAAAAATTAATGTTTAGTGTCAATAAGTAAGCAAAGATAGTGGAATTCCCGGATTAGAATTTGTATAAAAGTTAAAATACCGTTTTCTGCAATAAATGGGTAAATATGCGCATGAGTGGGATAAGGAACCGCAGAATATTTATATTGACGCAACAGGAGTGAACTTTCTTAAACAGGAATAGCAGCTCGAATGACTTTCATTTTTTTTCATTAAATTATTTTCCGGAACAGGAAAGTTCAGCCTAAAACACAACCCAACCAACATGAAAAAAGCAGGAATTATCGGAGGTGCCGGATTTATTGGCAGCTATAACACAAAGAAGTTTTTAGAGGAAGGATTCCAGGTGAAAGTATCGGTCACGGACCTTTCGAACCGTGAGAAATTCGAGCATCTTTTAAATCTGCCCAATGCAGAACATCTCGAAATTGCAGAACTTGATGTAACGAATTCTGATCAGCTCGGACCCTTTCTTGAAGGATGCCAGATCGTTGTTCATGGCGGGACCCCCTTTCAGCTGGATGTTCAGGACCCTCAATCTGAATTATTTGATCCGACCATCAAAGGCACGGAGAATTTCCTGGAAGCCATCCGGCAAACTTCGGGTATAGAGAAAGTTGTTTTTATCGCATCGGTAGCGGCCCACAATACCAATTTCCCCTTACTTCCCGAAGGAAAAAGCGAGGGAGAAGTGATCAGTGAGGCGGATCCGTTATTTATGAGTAAAGAAAGTCATCCTTATGCGCAGGCAAAGTTCATTGCCAATCAGACTGTGGAAAAATTCATTGAGGAAAACCCAGATCTAAGCTTTGAAATAGTCACGGTGTGCCCCGTGGGTGTGATGGGAAATGCGCTTTCAGCACGACAGGATTCCACCTCGATGGGAATTCAGTTCCTGTTTAAAAACAAGATTGCGCCGAACCCGTTTTTCCAGATGTTTTATGACGATGATATCTATTTCGCGCTCGTCGATGTAGCCGATGTAGCGGAAGGTGTTTATAAAGCAGCCGTTTTAAGCGGATTACATGGTAAGAAGTACCTGTTTTCGGGTGAAAGTTACCGGGTATCTGATATTAACAGAATCCTGAACGGCCAGGAACCTGTGATCGGTCCGGCTGTCGTATACAGCAATGAACTGGCGAAACAGGATCTGGGAATGGAATTTAAGCCTGCTACGGTCCCGTTGCATGAGTTTGCTGGATAATCATGGGGTCCCTGTAATGCTTTTCTTTTTAATATAGTGGCTTGCGATAAACAGGACACCCACAAGGACAAATGGCATCGTAATCAACATAATAATTCCTAGGCTCATCCAGATCGAATGATTCATGCGGTAGTTATGAATGAATACCATCGGACTTAAGGCGAGTCCGATGATCATGAAGATTATTCCACCCAATTTTTCCCATTTCCACGCAATGATTAACAAGGCGGTAAGAATAAAGGATGGAATCAGGTGCATGATGAATGCCAGTAATTGTTGCCAAATGCTCATTCCGGGCTGAAATGCATCTGCCGCAAAGAGGCTGATAAAAAGAATTGCGATAATCCCAAGGATGCGTGGCATCCAGTGAAATATAAGGATCTTATTATTCATTTTTTCGTAATATTAGAAGTCGTTAATTATTCAGATCCCATAATTAATTTACGAAATAATGGTGCCAAAAGCACTGTTAATTAACCATAAAAATGATGTAATTGATCAACCATGCAAAAGGAAATACTGCTGGATATACTCCATCAAAATCAGCATACCAATTCGTATTCGCTGAATCGTGTAACTGACGAAAACAGAACACTTCGGTTAAATGAACATTGCTCTTCGATTGGCTTCATCTATCGGCATATCGGGGAGACGATGAATATGTTCGGTATGTTTTTCGGCATCCAGACCGAAGTACAGAATACAACGATGGGTCAAACCGATACCGGAAAGGAATATGATGTGGAAACCAGCAGGGAACTCATCAGCAGGGGGTATCAGATGCTGGAGAAGCTCGTGAAGGAAGCGCCCGAGTCCTTCTGGACGGAGGATGTTGAAACCCCGTTTTTCGGTACCGTTTCAAATGCACGGTTATTCGGACATATTCTGTTTCATAATTCACACCATTGCGGCCAGATTTCCCTTACCCTCGAAAGAGGTGTTTAGTTTAGTTCCGGATTTATTCCGGAATCGGACTGGAATCTCGCTATACAGGGAATCGTATGGTGGCATACCCGGTTGCGCAATGCCTACAATTCATTCAGGGCATTTTCATAACTTTTCAGGAGCTGTTCCTCCTTGATCACCACATCCATCATCGAAATTGACAGGTACATCAGGATTCGTCGCGTTGATTTTTCATCATTACTGAAATCCATGGCAATCAGACCTGAGAGCAACATGTTGGAGAAATCTTCATAGGACCGCTGCTGTGTGTACACTTCATTGAGTTTCTGAATTTTATCAATGGGGATTTCGTTGATCAGACCGGTCTGAATGCCGGTCTCAAAAGCGCTGTTGTAAAATGAAATCGTATTCACACCCTTGAAAAAGTCAGGCTTGAGGTTCGTTATGGTTGACTGATTTAGATAATGCCGTGAACTGTCCAGGACCATTCGGTGATAATCAATCACCCGTTCAATATTCGACCGGTTCGTTTGAATTTCTGAAGTAATGTTTTTCATCAGCGCATTGGCCCGGGTCTTCTCTTTGTTTGCTTCTGACCAATTTGATACCACGAATCCGAGAAATACGCCAATCATGACCGTAATGACCTGTATGATGAAGTCTCCAAACTTATTTTTCATACGACTATTTTGATTCTATTTCGTTGTGACAATTAAATTCCTGTAGCGCCCTGAAGATCCGAATCCTGTCCAGACGGCAAGTTTGCCGGATTTCATAGCACTTAAACGATCCACGACCAGCACGGGGTCAGAAATATCATTCACATACACTTCTACGCTGGTTTCGCTTACCTTGATAACCGCCCTGAACCAGTCGTTCGGGTCTGGGGGATTGGGTATTTCTTTCTCAAACTCTCCGGTGCGTTCCTCACGAAGCTTTCGCCACGTAAATTCAGGATGAAAGATGTATTGCACCATGTGTGCCTTTCTGATTGCTTCTTCCGCGACAAAGTTGAATGGCCGAAAATATACCGCCTCATATGTTTCATTATCCTGAATATTGAATGCCACGCCGATGAAGCTTTTCCCCGGATTATTTTCACCCAGCAATTCTATTTCGATGGTTCCCGTTTTAAATTCAATACCTTCAATAATTCCGAGCCCGTCGCTATCATGCGCATTCATTTCAATGCCTCCATCTTTATATAGCGTTATTTCCCGGCTCACAGGTATGATTTTACCTTCTGAGTATTTTCCGGAGAGGCTTATGGCCTGCTGTGAAAACACCGGTGTGCTGATCAGGATAAAAATCAGAATAATGTATGTTCGGATGCTCATGTCGTTGAAATTGAGTTTCAATAAATATAATCAACTTATTCGGAGGTTTTACTCCCCGGATTACGGCATTCTCCAATTCCCGGAAAAAAAGCCTGAGATATAGCCAATTTTGAGAATCCGTTTTATACTGCATCAATGATCATCGATCTGAAATAAACTATACAAGCTGCACAGGGCATTCTCAAAAAATATTTTTTACATTACCCTATGAACCGACGTACAATCCTTCACCGACTGGGGATGACCATGGGAATGTTGTCAATGCCCGGCATGTCCATGGCTACAGCCCATGAAAATTTTGAAATTAAACCATTTGCCGATCCCGATGATGAACAATACTGGAGGGAATTCGGAAAACAGTTTTATGACGTTTCGAATGATTTTATCAACCTGGAAAACGGCTATTTCGGTGTTCAGCCTGTACCGGTGATTAAGGCATATGAGGAAAACATGGTCAGGGTGAACCGAAATTCGTCAAAACTCATGCGCCAGGAGTTTTATCCGCGGTATTTCCGGGAGTCTATGGAAGGATTGCAGGAGTTTTCAGGAGCTTCTGTAGACGAATTATTACTAACCCGTAATGCCACCGAAGCATTGAACATCGTAATACAGGGAATGGATCTGAGCACGGGCGATGAAGTTATTCTCCAGCCGAATGATTATCACAGCATGATCGAGACCTATGAAATGCTGGAACAAAGGATCGGCATCAAACTGGTCTATGTTGATGTACCCCTGGTGCCGGAAAATCCCGGTGTTGTTTCAGATATTTATATAAATTCAATTACACCACGCACGAAATGCATACTTCTGACACATCTGAATCACCTGTCGGGCCTGATCATTCCAGTGGCCGATATCAGCCGACGTGCCCGGGAAAAAGGTGTGGAGGTAATCGTAGACGCAGCCCATAGCTTCGCGCAGGTCGATTATAAATTCCCCGAACTTGAAGCAGATTATATTGCTGTCAATTTACATAAGTGGTTCAGCAATCCTCTGGGCGCCGGACTCCTGTATATTCGCAAGAATAAGATCCCGCAAATAAAACCGCTGTATGGCGACGCGTCCCATGAGGGGGATGATATTGCTAAACTGGGGCATTTCGGTACACCTGCGGCGCCGGTGGTGATGACCCTTAAAGCGGCTGCCGATTATAACCGGATGGTAACCATCCCTGCCAAGGAAGGACGGTTCCGGTATTTACAGCGTTACTGGACTTCCGAAGCGGCTAAGATTGACCGTGTGGAGGTAGTAACACCATCAGAACCGGAAATGAGTTGTGCCATTGCCAGCTTTAAAATTGATGGGATGGATAGCTATAACGTGGTGAAGTCATTGGACACGGAATTTGGAGTTTTTACGGTCATCCGCAGGCTGAAGGATGATGTCGTGGTTCGGGTTACGCCAAATTTATACAACGGAACGGCGGATTTGGACGTATTACTGGAAGGGATACGCACACTTTCTCTTCGATAAAATGATAAACCCAAAATATGAAAACTGCCTCTTCCGCCCGATTTGTTGTCCCGGTGTTACCATCACTGGATGTGGAACGTGATTTGAAATGGTACGAACAGTATGCTGGTTTTAAGTTCGCTTTTGGTGATAGTGGATATGCTGGTTTAACCCGGGAAAACATTGAATTTCATTTGCAGTTTCATCATGGCACAGCGGAAGATCCGATTACCGGGGGATCTGTGATGAAGATTTTTGTAGAGGATATCAAGCCCTACTTTGATGAATTTGTGGAACGTGGTACGATCAAACCTGAAAAATTGAGAATGAATACACCCTGGGGGACCCATGAATTCGGGTTTTATGATCTGAATGACAATGCTGTATTTTTTGTTCAGGATGTGTGAAACTCCCCCGGACTCCCTAATTTCTCAACCTGTTAATTTTTGCGCAGATATAAAGTCAGCTGCATGCCTGTCTTTGTCTTTTCCATATACCACCTGAAAAAAGGATGGAGGAATGATGGAACATTGAATATTGTACATACATCAATCCTGTGCATGACGATACTGAAATCAAGTTTTTTGGCAAGTGCTTCAAAGGACTTCACATCGAATTCATGCAGGTGAAATGGAGAATGCATCGGACTCAGATTGGTAACATATGTGGTGCCACACATGCGATAGTAAAAATTGATCAGTTTCGATAGTAGCCATTTGGATGAAGGTACTTCGATCTGGATCAGTCCTGTAGGTTTAACCCATTTCAGAGCCCGCTCAAGACAAAGTGAAGGTGAATAAAGGTGTTCGAAAACGGCACCGAACGTGATAAAATCGAACGAGTTTTCAGGATACTCCAATTCTTCAATAGCACCGGCTTTTAACTTTTCGGAATCAATGCCCATTTTGCTGATGGCCCTTTCATAAAATGGTATTGAGGGTTCCATTCCATATGCATCAAAGCCGGCGGCATCCAATGATTTCATTGCCTTACCGAGCCCGGCTCCAATATCCAGGGCACGCATTCCCGGTTTGAATTCCATCAATTCCTTCACTTCATGAATCTGACGCGCGAAATAATCCGGGGTCCAATTAAAGTATTCGGGTCTCCAGTAATCTTCAGGTGGGGTACCATAATGATCCTGAAGGTCATTTGGAATGGGTTGGGGATTGGAATAAATGAGATTGCAATTTGTACACCGTTGAATGGTCACTGAAATCCCGGTCTTTTTTCGGGGCCTGAGACCCTGGGACTGATTCAGCCGCTGCCCGAGTATTTTATGTCCTTCTACGGAATCTCCGCACATTTCACATCGTTCTATTTCCTTAAAGAAATATTTCATCTTTATGTATTATTTTTTCTGGAGCCTTTTAAGTGCGATCCTTGATTTATGTCCGATAACCTCTCTTAGCCGGAGTGAAACAACACCAAGACTATGGTAGCCTGAAAGGGCATTATGCCGGTGTAAAAGTCCCTTTACGAGATCTCCCTCGGGCTGTTTGACGCCAATTTTTTCAAAGAAATCAGAGTCTGAAAAATCCACATCAATATATTCGCTCACCGATTTATTTTCTTCCAGAATGGCCTGAATGGTTTTCTCAAAAACGATATCAAAATATTGCTGTGAATTATCGAGATCTGCGAGGGCGGCACGTTGATCCTCTGTCAAAAGGCCGGAATTCCCGGAAAATTGCATATCCTCAAACGTAAAATTGATGGGAGTATACCTGAATAGTCCCAGCCTTACCTCCATACTTCGTTTAATGATTTCCCGGATGGGATCATTCTGATTTTCGAAATACTTGAAATACGCTTCGGTATTATCAATATTCTGCTGGCCGCGTACCAGCAGGCTGTCAATGTTTTCAATATCCCGTTCCAGATCGTTGATAATATTGTTGATATATTCATCCCCTTTTTTAAGGCTCTTCTGTTGTTCATTCCAGTTGTTGATCTGAAGTGCGATAAGGATGCCGATAACTACCAGCAAAATTTCTCCAATGGAATAGACTGCATACCGGGTGAACCTGTTTTCAGAAAGGAAGCGTTGCCGAAGTCTGCGAAAGAAAGAGATCATTGATAATTTAACTCATTTCAGAATGAGGATTGAAAGTAATAAAATTCTCCTGAATTTTACTAAAATACTATTGACCTGGTTGATTTGAAGAATCACGCTATTCATGGCGGTTGTATTAAAGCATCAACTTGGAAAAACATTTCTTCGATGATACTGCAGCGGTTCACATATTTTTAATGCTTCGGTATATTAGAAATGACCCATACGTGAGCTTGGGTCAAATATGCGAGTTCGGTTGCGGAATAAAAAACGACCCCTGCTGGCAGGGGTCGCGTATATCTTTTCAGATTAATCAATCTCAATTTTTGAGATCCTCATCTGCACCAGGAGTCATGAAGTAGAATTAAAGTTTCTTATCTACCTTATTCACCAGTTTTGCCAGTTTTTTGTCCAGGTCTTCCTGGAGTTCTTCAGTAGCGTTCTCGCAAAGCGGCATCAATTTCTTATAGTCCAGCACCGGA
Source organism: Cyclobacteriaceae bacterium (assembly GCA_050289805.1). GTDB lineage: Bacteria > Bacteroidota > Bacteroidia > Cytophagales > Cyclobacteriaceae > JAUILA01. Next base: position 36,880 of record JBNKGL010000024.1, on the reverse strand, counting down.
ACACCGTTAATCAGGGCAACACCCTTTTTGGAGGTTGCGTATTCCGACATACTGAATACTTTTTTCGCTTCCCTGTTATAAAGATCGACATTGATAAATGCCCTGATACCCGCATTCCCAAGTCCGCCCAGTGCTACTTTGGGTTCCCACTGATAGTACATGGATACGAACATTACGCCATCCACATCCAGATCTTCAAGGATTTTTACCATGTGTGATTCAGTTCGCCAGCTACGAAGCATGTTTCCGCCTGTCAGCAACACGTTATATCCATCAATAGCAATAAATCGGTCATTGATCTCTTCCTCAAGACTATCGTCGTCATCGGCATCTTCAATGCCGTCAAGTCCGGAATAAGCAATATATTTTGGATGATTCAGCACTTTATCCTCGTCAATGATTTCAAATGGAAATTTCCGTGCATAATCCTTCAGGAAATGCGTATGAAATTCTTGCAGAACCGGCCTGAGGTCGAACCGCGGATCATCATTCTTGGTCATTTCATAGGTTTGACTTCTGGCTTCAGCAACAATTTTGTCGGCATTGATATACTTATCGACATAAAATGTTACCACAGCGATTTTTTTCTCCTGCGCATTGGCAGAAAAGATAAGCAGCAGCAGTGCTGCTGTTCCCATCAGTAATTTTATTGTTTTCATAGCCCTGAGTGTTTGTTAAAAAATAAAATTTGCTCAGTATGAGCCCATTACAAAAATTGTTCAGGTACCTGTTGATCGGTTAAATGGGAATAAAGTAACCATTTCATGAAGGACAGCTCGACTCAGATTTTAAAAAATCATACCTTAGAAGTTTGAATGTCTTTTATGATTCCAATCTGTAGAAAGCCATGTCTGGCAGCTTTTTTAATCATCAGTCTTTCCTGTTCCCTTATTCAGGCACAGGTGGTGAATGATGATATTGAAAACCGGCTGGTACTGAAGCTCAATGAGCCGACCGGTTCCAATACAGTAAAGTCTACGGTACAGTGGAAGTGTCTAAACCAGGACCTGACACGTTCATGCGTGAAATTTCATAATGATCAGTGGTTTGAATTTTCAGTTGATGACACGCGCGAATATTTCATTAATGTATCCGGGCAGGAGTGTAAGGATATCTGGGGTGTACAGGTTCTTATATTTACCGGTGAACCCTGTGTGCCGGAAACCTATGAGTTGGTCACATGCTATTCCGATGGGAACAAGGATGATATATTCATCCGATTACCGGCGCTTGCACCAGGCGTAAATTACTTGCTGAATGTCGACGGCTATCTCCATGATCTGTGTTCATTTATGATTGAACTTAGCGACCGCCCGAAAGGTCTTCCGGTTTCTGAGCCCGAAATATCAGGTGTTGATATGAAGATGGATCTCAGAGTAGTTGAACTGTCCTGGGAAATCCCGGAACGCCTGGCAAATCAAACAAGTGAATATGAAGTCTGGAAGCAATCCGGGGAGCAATATGAATTACAGGCTGTAGTGCCTCATGAACGAAATGCCATGGGCGACAGCCGTCTGACATATAATTTCCGTGACACGCTGACGACTGACCAGGCCGACTATAAAGTAGTGGCAACCGGTGTTTCAGAGCGCAGGCTGGTTGGAAATGTTACCGCCCGTATCAATAAGGCTGCATTGGCCGAAGCACCGGAGAACAATATTATCCTGAACCTTGATTTTCGTAATGGTGACCCGGTTTTGATCGAACTCTGGGATGTAGATTCCGATAGGCTGCTCACTTCAAACCGGTTTACTTTTGATGCCGACAAGAACGGTATGGTCACCTTGAGGGTGATGCGGCACAGGGATGAAGGCATTCATTTTTTTAAAGTGCTGATACGTAACGAACGGACGGGTAAGGGTGAGCTTCAGTTCTTTGAAAAGTAAACTTCCTGTGGGTATTCAAAAATAATTTTTTCGTGATTTCTGATTGACCGTCTGAGATTTTATTTTCCCCACAATATGGGGTTTGGGGTGGCCTGCCTTCATTTATTCTTCTTGATTTCGGCCCTGTAATGTTGGTATTCCTGTGGCATTTGGTGGTAATTTAACATCTCCAGGATCAGGGTTGAAGGACCATCCCACATGATACGAATGGGTGCCATGCCCGGATCATAGCTGACGATTAAATCAGCCTGATCACCACGTATTTCGTACAGCTCAATTCCATTCTCGATGTATCCATAATCGCCACTCAGACAGATGAAGTATCGAAAATCTGGTGAAAAAACGGGTGTTCCATCTGTCCGAATGCTTTCACCCGTTTTCCGATTGTAAAGTCGATATCCACCGCCTTCATATTGAATGATTTTAAATACAATAAGTTCCTGTTCGGGGTAATAATGTTCAAAAAGATAATGAGAGATGCCATATTCCTTTTCTGGTCTCAGGTAAATCAAGCTGCCATCAGCAAGTGTTATTTGCCAGCTGCTGTCATTTCGCAGCAGAAAATCTATCGACTGTTTCTTCAATAGGTATTTTTCAAGACTGAATTCACTTTCAAAGAAGTCATTTCCACCGTCATAAATCGAATCCCGCAACTTTTGATCTGTGTAAATGGGGGGGAAGGCAACTGAATCCGTTGGAAGCATTGATAAATAATATGGCGGATCAAAGGATGAATTCTCCTGAGCTGAAAGAACAATGCTGATCAGAAATAAAGGAAGTATGACAAACTTTTGATTCATTTGAAGCCCTGTTGTTTTTGTATGTCCGGTAAGGAAACTATTTTCCCCACAATATGGGGTTTGGGGTGGCCTGCTTTCTTATCACTACTTCACATTCGCTCTGAATGGCCGCGCCGGAAGACCTTCCTGATTGTAAAGGCTGGCCTTGTCAGGATTGTTACCCCAGGCATAACGAACATGTGCCGGATTCGGAACTTCATCAGCATTAATACGAATTGTATTCCCATCGATGCGTGCCGTTGCCCATACAAAATTACCATCGGCTCCGGCGACAGCAAAACCACCGACTGAACCATCCGTATTCATGGTCTTTAAACCAGACCCGATATGATCAAATGTCAGGATTACCTCATTTCCCTGCTTTCGTGCCGATTGAAAAACAGGTCCGGAATAAACAATATCTTCACCATAGGCAACCTTTCGTGCCGCAAGTGAAAGACGAAGACCTACATCCTGCTTGTTGCGGGGGTGGATATCATTCGCTTCACCGATGTCGATAATAACCGCTTCGCCTGTATTTGGCAATTCCAGCGCTGCGGATTGTGATTCCCGCAGTACAGCCCAGTTACTTTCTGCCGGCTGTTCATCAGGTGCCATAAAATTTGCAAGCTGAACCCATAAAAACGGAAAATCCCCGACATCCCACAATTCTCTCCAATCGGTGATCATCGTCTTGAATATATCCCTGTATCTGTAGGCGTCGCGATCACCTGTATTGGATTCGCCCTGGTACCAAAGTGCACCCTTGATAGGAAAGTGAATGATCGGATTGATCATTTTATTATATAGAAGCGTCGGTATCTGGTTAGGAGCCATACCGGCACCCCTTAAGGAGATTTTTTCCACTTTGAACTGCCAGTTTCCGGCAAGCTCATGCCGGCCGGCTGATGAAGCATAATACATTTCGCCCGCATCCCCGTGAATACCACCGCCACCGCCGGTATCTTCGATTCTCACCATGATCACATTCTTGCCGGGTTTCAGGACATTGGATGAAATGGTGTATTCCCTGTAAGCATTCCATTGGGAACCCTGGCCGACCAACTCACCGTTCACATAGGTCATATCAGCATCATCGATCATGGCCAGGTGAAGTGCGACGTCTTCTTTCGCTTCTTCGGGTGATAAAGTAATTTCCTTACGAACCCAGGCTATGCCATCCATGCCATTATAGCCTGATTGCTCCCATAGCTGGGGTACCTTGAGTTTAGCCCAACCTGAGGCATCATAATCGGATGAGTGTGCATTCCGGATCTCTTCATCCGTCAAAAGCGGACTCACCTTTTGCTCCAGTTCTTGAAGAGCCGCTTTTTGTTCGGCTTCTTTTTTAGCCAGAAATTCATCCAGGTCTTCCTCCAGAAATTGGCCGGCGACTTCCATACGCATCCATGGTTCAATCCGGCTGCCCCCCCACGAAGAGTTAATGAGTCCGATGGGGACATCAACATGCTTCTGCAGTTCGCGCGCAAAGAAATAACCGACTGCCGTGAAGGAGCCGGAAGTTTCCGGGCTGGAGATTTCCCACGGTCCACCTTCAAGATGATCACTCTTCTCCCTGCTCCAGGAAGTAGGCACTTTAAAATGCCGTATCTCCGGGTAATCAGAATTTTTTATTTCGGCTTCGGCATTATTTGAATTCGCCAGAACCCATTCCATGTTCGACTGCCCTGAGCAAAGCCAGACATCGCCTATCAGGATGTTCCCTAATTTTATGATTCCCGAACCGCTTTTAATCATCAGTTCATACGGACCGCCAGCTTCCAGCTCAGGCATTTCAACCTTCCACAGTCCTTCCGAATCTGCGGATGCTGAAACACTTTCCTGGCCCAGTGTCACATATACATCCTCATTTGCAGTTGTCCAACCCCATACACGGATGGGCTGGTCACGCTGAATCACCATATTATCGGTAAATATTTCTGCGACAGTGAGCTGTGAATAGCACATGCCCGAGGCAATTGAAAAAAGGAATAGAAGAATATTTCGTAGCATTGGAATACGTGGTTTTGAACCTTAATATAATCAATTATTGCAGCATTGCAGTCTTGTCAATGCAACCGTTGGCAGCAGTTTGTGTGTCATAATCATAAATTAAAATATGTGAATTATTTTTATCTGAATCTTTCATAAGTTCGGTTATGGTAAAGAAGATAGTGCTCGTCTATTGTGTTTTATTTTCCTTCTTGCAGCTTGGTGGTTGCATTGGGGATGATTGTGGCGACTTTACCGTTTATTCCTACCGATTGATATCATTCGATTCAGAAATCATAATTTTTGATTTTCCATCGCAACAACTTCAGCCATGGGAGGGAGGGTCGATTCCATTTGAATCCTATGCGATCCATTTTGAGAGCAATACTGAGACGATCTCAATGGTATCACCCGGATTGGGAAATGCGGTCTATGCATGCTCGCCTCCTGAGCCTTTCATAGAGACGAAATTGAGATCGTTCAAGATTACTTCCGACAAAGACTATTCACAGGCTTATCCTGCAGGTACCAATCTTTCACCTCTTTTTGAAATGTCCGCCTATGATTATGGAAATATCAGGTGGACGATTCGCGCGGATGAATGGACGAACTCAGATGCACCTATTCCATTTCAGTTCCTTCTCTACCCTGAAGTTCCGCCGTCATATGAGAGTGAATTTTCGTTTACGATTGAATTTGAGTTTACCGGTGAGGGGGTCGACAATCTGACGGTTACAACAGACCCGGTGTTGTTTACATTTTGATATTCTGATTCCGAATAAATTTCAACTTTTCCTGAGCGTTTCAATTTCCTTTTCCAGCGATTCAATATAGGCCTGTTGCCCGGCAAACGCTTCTTCAATTTCTGCGTTTGTGTAACGGGGTGTTATGTGCTGCGGACAATTCCAGTCGAAAGCCGTTACATGATACAGGATGATGCGTTCGGCAGTGTATTTATAATCTTTCAGGCCCAGCTGCTGCTCCAGGCTTTCATTAGTGCCGAGTTCAACTACTTCGGCTTCAGCATAGATCTTCAACCTGGATCGTCTTGGATAATCCATTAATATCAGTGAAACCCTATTATTCGTTTCAATATTTCCAGTTGTGATGTATTGTTTATTTCCGGAAAAATCAAGAAATCCAATGAGGTCGGGCTTGAGTACTTTCAGAAATCCCTTTGGTCCGCCGCGATGCTGAATATAGGGATAACCATTCTCGCCGATCGAGGCAACATAGAAGCTGTCCCGGTCGTGGATCATGGCAGCTTCCCGTGTGGTAATGCCTGCAGAAGAGCTGTATCGCTCCATTTTTTCATAACTCCTCCGACTGCCGAACTTTTCCTGGAGTTTCCGTATAGCGTCGGTAAAAGCAATTTTTGGATAATTCATGATTACAGTATTTTTCTTTCAGTTTCACTGATTGGAAGATCGTTAATGCTCGCGTAACGTTTGGTCATCAAACCATTGTCGTCAAATTCCCAGTTTTCGTTGCCATATGCCCGGAACCAGTCACCGTTTTCATCCTGGTATTCATATTCAAAGCGGACTGCAATGCGATAATCACCGTGCGCCCAGTAGGACTTTTTAAGCTTGTAATTCAGCTCTTTAGTCCATTTATCTTTCAGGAAAGCCTGGATCTGCTCCCGTCCATTGATGAATTGGGAGCGATTGCGCCACTCTGAATCAGGACTGTAAGCCAGGGCGATACGTTCCGGATCCCTACTGTTCCAGGCATCTTCTGCCAGCTGAATTTTTACTCGGGCGGTAGCTTCGGTAAAGGGCGGGAGGGGAAATTTCTGTTTCATGGTTATAGATATTTAATGTCGTGGGTTATGGTGGCGGCCTTTTTGAACATTTCATGCACACCACAATATTTTTCAGTTGACAAACGAATAGCATCTTCGACCTTTTCCCTGTCTTCAGGTTCTACCCGGATCAAATAAGTAATATGGATCTGGTGATAATACTTCGGATGGGTTTCTGTGAGATTTCCTTGTACTGATATCGAGAAGTTACTGAAGTTGATACGGTATTTTTTCGTAAGTATCGCTGCCACGTCCATTCCGGTACAGCCGGCCAATCCGCTCAGCAGAATTGTTTTCGGACTAACACCATTTCTTTCATTTCCAGACAATGCTGTGGCGTCAAATTTTACTTCCTGTTCGTCAAGTATTGTTACGAACTGAAGATCTTTTTTCCAGGTGGTATTGGTTGTATGTGTCATAATTGGAATTTTTTAGGGCCGGGCAGAAACTGCCCGGCATGAGTGATTTAGTATTTTATTGATTCCAATTCAGGTGCAACCTGAAAATCAATGGGCACCTGAGTGAGATTGTGGAGATAGTTCATGACTACCTTATCCGCAATCGCGATTACCACATCCACTAACGTAGCTTTGCTGTATCCTGCGTCAAAGAAATCAGTCAGTATGTCCTCGTTGATTTGACCCTTGTTTACAGTTATTTCGGCCGTTAGTTTGGCCAGTGTATCAAGCTTTGAATTGAATGTGGCTCTTCCAGTACGGATTTCCAGGATTTGCTCTTCGGTGAAACCGTTCATTTTTCCAATCACCGTATGTGCGCTCTGGCAATAACGGCATTCATTGATCTGGCTAACGACCAGGTTAACCAGTTCTTTTTCCTTGTTGCTTAGGGAAGTCTTTCCACCTTGTAAGGTCAGGTAGTTTTCCAGCCCCGAGTCTGAATAGGCCATTACTGCATACAGGTTCGGCACGAAACCTAGCTGGCTTTTAAGATTATCAAATATCACCTGGTTATTGGCGCTTACTTCTTCTCGTTGAGGTACTTTAAATGTTTCCATAATAGTTGTTTTAGTTATTGTGTTTAGTAATACATACAGACAAGTCTGTTCATTATTGATAGTAAATTTATATCCGTTTGGTTTTTCATTATTTATTGCTTCGGATCATCAATTTGGCCATTTCACGTGCTTCCTTGATAGGCCAGTCGGCCCCGAAAATCTGGCTGTCGACCAGTGCGGCTTCATAGAGCAGGAAAATCCGCTGACCTAGTTGATTTGGGTTTTTTACCTGAAGGTTTTCACGAACCTTCTTCTGAACAAAGCTCTTAAATCTTGCTTTCTGTTCCCTGATTTCGGTAAGGATCATTTCATCATCGCGCGGTACTTCAGAGATCACATTCTGGCTCCAGCACCCCCGGTAATTAGGCTGATTGTAGAAATCCAGTACGAAATCAAATATTCCAAGAATCTGCTTTTCTCCCTTTGGTTTGGCAGCCAATGACCTTGCCAGGTTTGCATCACCCGTCCGCTCCATGATTTTCAGGTACTCCAAAAGAATCTCTTCCTTCGATCGGAAATGCTTGTACATGCTTGCCTTCGCCACTCCCGATTTTTCAAGAATTTCGTTGATTCCCGTGCGATTATAGCCCTGCTCGTAGAATAATTCTGTAGCGGTTTCCATAATTCTTTCACGTGCTCCTGATCGTTTCATATCCGAATATACGGCGAACAGACAGGTTTGTTCATAATATTTGTATAATTTTCAAAAAATGTCAGACCGCCGACAAGATTCAGGACTCTTGTTATGCGATGCCTTTGTTTTTATTCCGCCTGCAGCGTTCGCTGCAATATTTTACTTCTTCCCAATCCTTCTTCCATTTTTTTCGCCAGGTAAAAGGCTTTTTGCACACTTCACAGATTTTAAAAGGCAGGTCACTTTTTTTCATTATCTGGAACGATTTAATAAAGACCTGTTCCGGGTATGTAAACGGAGGATCCTTTTGTCGTCTTCATAACTTGCTGCTTCCCGAAATTTTGAACATGGAATTGCCAAAATAGTTTTGCTTCTGATCTCATTTTCGCATGTGGGAAATTGGGTGAATTGCTTGTTGGAGGTTTATGGCAGGAGAGTTCAAATTTCCTTCCATTCAGCTTTCGTAATCCTGTAAATATTTACAGCATTATCCTTGTAGGAAGTTCTTTTCTCGAGGTGCATGCCATTTCTCAGGGCAACTTTTTGAGATGGCAGGTTGGTGACGGCTATAATTGAGATAACCGATTCCCACCAGTTATGAAGGAAAGCCTGGTCCCTGCAGAAAATGGCAGCTTCCGTTGCGTAACCATTATTCCAGAATTCCGGAAGTAACGAATAACCGATTTCCAGTTCTGTAAGATTGTCCACTTCCTGAACCAGCAATCCGCAATACCCGATAAGCTTACCACTTGATTTTTCAATTAGTGAATTCATTCCGCCCAGGTCATTCTCATACCGGTGAATCTGTTTTTCAAACCAAAGTTCACACTGCCGTCTGGGTGATTCCCTTGGCTCATTCCAGTGGACATGGGTAAGTGGAGATTCATGGAAGGCCAGCCATGTATCGAAATCAGCCAGATCCACCTTTCTGAAATACAGTCGCTCACTTTCCTTATCATGGAGTAAATACTTCATAGAATGCTACTGTTTTTTCATTTTCAGTAAAATTTAATGTTATTAACATTTCATTCCCTACAACCACATGAAAAAAATCACAATTATTATCCTTTTAATTTCCTGTACGGCGATATATGCCCAACAGCCCGTACATTACCTGCTCGAATATTATACCGGGGATAATTTTCTTACCGTCACCATCCAGGTGCCGCCGGCGACAGAAACTTCCTCCCTGGTTATTCCCCGCAGCGGTCCGGGTACCTATTCGATGACCAACTATGCGGCCTTTGTTGAAAATGTGAATGTCACGGATCCCGATGGAACGGTTCACCCGCTTGAGAAAGGAATGGGATCATATTTTGATATCGAGTCTGAGCAAATCACCGCCGTGAATTACCAGGTAAACCTGAAACGCATGGAGGAAATCCTCACCGATGGGTCGGTCACTTCAAAGCTTCGCGAGAATTACCTGGGAATCCTGGGCTACTCAGTTTTTGGGTTTGTAGACGGACTGCAGGACCGGAGTGTGGAACTTACCGTCCGGACCTCTTCCAACTGGCAGATATTCAGTACACTCGCACCCACAGACGACAGGCCCATGGCGCAAACTTCCTTCGTGGCGCCTTCATTCGCAGAATTAGCGGATGCTCAGTATCTGCTGGGGAATGATGTCAATGTCCTGAAAGTAGAAGATGCGCCGATTCCTCTGTTCGTTGCCGCATATGCCGAAGTCCCGGTGGATATGAATGAGATCGGTAGACGCGTGTTGCTTTCCCTGAACGGACTGGCAGAGTTTTATGGCTATATTCCGATGCCGCACTATACAGCAGTCTTTGAGGTGATCATTCCACCTACTCCGCAACATGAATATGGATTCTGGATGGAACATATGAACAGCATGACCGGGGCGGTGGATACCTCCGGAGCAATCACCGCCTATGAGGAAAATCCGCGGCTCGGGGGTATTGTTCATCACATCGGCCATTCCTGGGTACCGCTCAGGTCATACGGGACGGGTTACAGGCCCTTTGAATGGCAGGTTGCACCACTGATTGAGACCATCTGGCTCAATGAAGGATTTACCTGGTATATATCGTTCTATTATGTGCTGAATAACAAAAACATCCTGAATTTTTTCCGGAACAGCATGGAATCTGCGCCCGACTATATTGATAATTTATCACTACGGGAGCTGTCGTTGCTTGGCTCCACCCAGTATGCCGAAGATTTCAGGATCGGTCGAAATCTGTTTTCACGAGGGGCTCTTTTGGCACACGACATCGATATGGAAATCCAGGAAAAGACCAATGGGGAGAAGTCATTTCGTGATGTAATGCTCGGGCTGCTCCAGTGGACCCGGGAAAATAAACGTCCGTTTGAGTATGAGGAGATTGAACCTATCATGTCTTCGGCAGTTGACGTAGACCTTTCTGCGATTTGGGCAAAATGGCAGCTGCCACCTGCTGACCGCTAAAGTTCCGGAATGCAATCCCATTCGTCTACCTGAAGTTGCGATACCGTAATGGCGGATTTACGAAATACGTATGTAAAGTAAGTTTCATCCTCATCGGTATCTTCAAGGACTTCGATAAAATTCCAGCCATTGGATTCCATGAAGTTCAGGAGATGCATTTTCGAATTCAAGACTATTTTTTCTCCCGTTTCAGTAGTAAGCATACGATTGCGTGAAGTTTGTGGTTGCTGTCCGTAATCAACGGAGGCATGATAACCATTCATGAAAATACTACCTCCCAACCTCACCGAACAATATTGAACGGGTTCAAGGTTAATGTTGATTCCTTTCACAAACACCTGGGAATGGGAATCAAAAATAAAAAATGAGGAAATAAAAAGGATAAGAAAGGCCTTCATACGCGGAGAGATTTATTACTCTGATAATCGCAAATAAAATGCCAGAAAAAGGCAGGATTTTGTCCTGCCTTTCATTCATGTTCGTATAAAATATTACCTGATACGAAGGTTTTCAGGGATATCCATTTCCTCACGTATACAGGCGGGATCACCGTTCTGATCATAGATCATCAGTTCAAGGCGCCGGTTAAAATGCCGTCCGCTGTCATCCTCTGTATTAATAGTCACCGGCTTCAGCTCAGCTTCCGGGTCGGTTTCAATACGTTCCGGATCGACGCCGGCAGCCACCAGAATATTTTTTGCTGCTTCACATCGGCGCCGGCTCAGCTCGAGGTTATAACTGAAGGTTCCCACGCTATCGGTGAAGGACATGATTTTTCCGGTATAGCCTTCATGGTTCATCATGATTTCAGCCATTTCATTTAATTCATCAATGGCCGGTTGAGGCAGGGAATCACTGTCAAATGCAAACAGGATAGGCATCAGGTTGCAATCCAGCATTCCGACGGCCTCTGCAACCGGTGTGGCCGGTAACTCAACGTCAGCAACTTCGGCTGCCGATTGATCCGAATCACCCGAACAAGAGCGGAACCATATAAACGCCAATATCGCCAGGAGGAGCAGCAACAGCCATGGCCAGATATTGAAAGCGGATTTCTCTACACCAATAGGCTCATTCATCGTTGCCGTTGCTTCCGCGACTTTTTCCTTAATATCCGGACCGGTAAGAAGGGCAATCAGGGCAGCTGCTTCGGCTTCCGATTTAGGACAGCTTCGTGCGATCTCACGATTATTACCTGCATGAAGTTTAACGAAATACTTACCGAATTTTTCTTCAGTACTATATCTTTCTTCCAGGCTTTTATTTTTTACGACGGATTCAATCCCGTTTTGGCGCGCAGCCGGAGTGGCATATCCTTCGCTTCGAAGCAGGATTTCCCCGGAATCATCCGTCAGTGCAAAATAATACTCACCATCCTTTTCAAACACCGAAAAATCAGGTTGCTCCGCAGATCGTTCCTCGCGTCTGTACTCTTCACATCCGAGATAATTGTCATCATCAGATTTGTGTGTGGAAGCTGCCATCTTATCAGCTCGAAGCTGAATGGCTGAGGGGAGAAAATAGGCCGCCTGGTGTTCTGATTCGAAGGGACAGCTTCGGGCAATTTCCTGATGGTTTGCGGCCTTCAGGACGAGGAAGAACCTTTCCGCTTTTTCTTCTATGGAATAGCGTTCCTCGGTCATTCGGTTCTTTACTACCGATTCGAATCCTGTATCCCTGGCAGCAGCAGTCGGGTATCGTTCGCTACGAAGCAGCACTCTTCCGCCTTCTTCGTATACCGCAAACAGAAAGTCACCATCCTTTTCGAATTTAGCCATATCGGAATGTTCTTCTTCCCTGGGATGCCCCTCATAAGCTTTACATACCAGGTAATCATCCTCGTGGTGGAGGGCTTTGTTATGTTTTGAAGGCAGCTGGGCACGTGCCTCTTTCTCCGAATCATATTCCCGGCTTCGGGCAATTTCCTTTCTGTTGGCAGCGTGGAGCTTCAGTATCCATTTCCCACCCGGAAGTTCATCGACTGTGAAATGTGAATCGTCCCACATGTTGGTCCGCACCGATTCAATACCGTTATGCCGGGCAGGTTCATTGGAATACCCTTCACTTCTCAGGAAAACCTTATTATCGCGGAAATATCCGAAATACCATTCATTTTCATATTCAAAGCGGACAAAGTCATCACCTTCGGGTGTGTGTTGTTCGTAGATTTCGGAAGGCAGGTAGTTGTCTTCCTCGTATGCATGATCAGTCATTTTTATACAGGTTGGATTACGTGTATAAGTTATAACACGAACGGGGTTTCTCCCATATAAATAGCCAAAGAGTTGTTCGGATTTGAAATGAAGACGATTTTAGGCATAGAGGTGCCGATCGTTTTATGCAGTAGTCTTAATTTGATTTTTTACCACAAACTGATCGAGGATCATAATACCAACGCCCACCATAATGGATACATCTGCAAGGTTGAATATGCCTGTACGAAAAAGTCCCAGATCCATGTGCAGAAAATCGGTAACGGAACCATACATCAGCCGGTCGATCATGTTACCGATCCCACCTCCCAGCATAAAGCCCAGACCCGAGGCCATCAGAAGACTCATGTTTCGATTTGTAAGGAGGATGTAAAGTCCGGCAGCAAGAAAAAAGATGGGAAGGAAAGTGAGCAATGTAATCCGTATCCATTCAGGCCAGTCATGGCCCAGGCTTAGAAATGCCCCCGTATTTTCAATTTTGATCAGTGACAGGAAGCTACCGAATACTTCTGTTTGGCGGTGATAATCAAGCTGTTCCCTCGCAATCTCTTTTGTTAACTGGTCACAACCGACATTTGCCAGTAAAAGCAGCATGAGAATAATGTTCCTTGTTATTTGGGTCATTTGTATTTTCAGAGAAATTCAAAAATACAATTTCCGTATAATTCGGCTGCATATTTCTTGTTCTTTCCGGTATTATTTGGATCAATGTTTTGAAGGGGTGCCTAGCTTTCAATCCTTACCTGGTATTTAACCAGTAATCCTTCCACATTATGAACCGAAAAAATCGCATTTTTCAGGCGGTTCTTTTCAGGGTCAAGAATGAAGTGCTCCGCTGTTCTGAAATCACACTTTGCCAGGTTGGTATTTTCAAAAATTGCATTGGTCATGTCACAATGATCAAAAACTGTTTCAAACAGATCGGTATTGGTAAAATCACACTCTTTCAGGCTGCATGAATTGAATGGTGTACGCTTCATACTTCGCCCGAAAAATGATGATAAATCCAGTCTGCAGGATGTGAACTGTGCCGAAAACAGATACTCATTGCACTCATCAAAACGAATTCCCATCATCTTGCAATTGGTAAATTCCGTATCGGTAAAAGTGGTGTTGGAAACCCGAATATTGGACAGGTCACAGTCAATAAATCTGCAGTTCGTATATATATTCTGATATAGGGATTTACCACTCCAGGCACAGTTGGTGAAGGTGCAGTTTTCAAATTCACCTGACGGCGGGTCTGCGTATTCATTGCCCTCAAAATTGATGTCGGTAAAATAATCGGCCATGGTCAAAATTACCGATTATCCCGGCTTTTTGGAAGTGGTTGATAATGAATAAAATATCGGCATTTGACAGGTGGTTTCCGGTAGGTAATCCTGAAATATTTTACTACATTGTAAACGATAGTGCTTAATTGGCCTTCAGACTAACTATGATCAACCCTTCCCAATCCCTCAGGGGACCAGTTCTTTGGTTCCTCGTATTATTCATTTCTGCTTTTGCTGGCTGTAAACCGGATTTGCCGGAAGAGGTGGATTTGGCATATGACCAGCTTCCGGAGCATATTGATTATAATTTCGATGTAAAACCAATTTTATCTGACCGATGCTATACATGCCACGGTCCGGATGAAAATTCAAGAAAGGCGGATCTCAGGCTTGATATTGAGGAAGAGGCTTTTCGAAAGCTGAAGAGCGGAAACTATGCGCTGGTTAAGGGCAGCCTGTCGAAAAGTGAAGTATATCACCGACTGGTGAGCACGGATCCCGAATATATGATGCCGCCGCCGGAATCTGAATTATCCATTACCCCGGAGGAAATTGCCATCATCGCCAAATGGCTTGATCAGGGAGCGGAATGGAAACCGCATTGGTCCCTGATTCCGGTGGAAAAACCTGAAATACCGGATATTAACCAAAACTGGAACGCGGTAAATCCTATAGATCAGTTTGTGCATCAGCGCCTGGTACTGGCGGGAATGGAACCCTCACCCGAAGCTGAAAAAGAACGGCTGATCCGTAGGGTCACCATGGACCTTACAGGATTGCCTCCTACCGTAGAAGAAGTTGATGCATTTCTATCCGATCAATCGGATGATGCCTATGAAAAGGTTGTCGATCGCCTTCTTGATTCTGAGGCTTATGCCGAACGAATGACCATGGAATGGCTTGATGTAGCCCGTTATGCAGATTCACAGGGTGTTTCTTTCGACGGCGCAAGGACTTCCTGGCCCTATCGAGACTGGGTAATTTCGGCATTCAGGGACAATCTGCCCTACGACCAGTTTATCGCCCACCAGCTGGCCGGCGACCTGATTGAAAACCCAACAAAAGAAAGCCGGATTGCGACGGCCTTCAACCGAATGAATCCACTGGAGGTTTCCCAGGGATCCATTGATGAAGAATTCAGGGTGGAATATGTAGCGGAGCGTACGGGGATGGCTGGTACCGCATTCCTGGGACTTACCATTGAATGTGCGCGCTGCCATGATCATAAATTTGACCCGATCACACAAAAAGAATATTATCAGCTTTCAGCGTTTTTCAATACTACGGAAGAACGGGGACTCTCGCCAACAGATGCCGACCGGGCGCCCACCTTGCTGCTATTTGATGAAGAGCAGCAAAAGAAATTTGATTCACTCGAATTTGTGATCAATGCCGAAGAGGATGTGCTTCGAAAGACCACGGAACAGGTGGCAAGTATCCAGGAATATGCAGCCTCATTTGACCCGAAAGGTAAAATTGACGGGCAGGTAGGTTATTATCCGTTCGATAAGATCGAGGATTATAAGAAGGAAATAAAGAAAAAGAACAAGAAGGCGAAAAAGGAATATGAGGATGTCAAGATTCTGGATGGAAATAAAAAGGCAGAGGGAACACTTAACATAGATCTTGCCGACGGCAAATTTGGGAAAGCTGCCGTACTTAATGAGGAATATGACTATGTCCTGTTGCGGGAAATGGGTGAATTTGATCATTATGACCCGTTCTCGGTTAATGTATGGGCGAATACCACAAGGGCTGAGAAAGGACCGACGCAAACCATCATTGCGAATAGCGGGGTTTATATTGCCGATTACCGGGGGTGGGAACTGGCGCTTGATTCCACAAGTCATATTACCGTCCGGCTCATACATCGCCTGCCGGATGATTTTATTCATATCGTTTCCGAAGAGACCGTAACGCCCAATGAATGGCATCAGATCGGGTTTACCTATGACGGCAGCAGGAGGGCAGAGGGTGTAACCATTTTCCTGAATGGTAAAAAACTGAAATATACTGTTAAGGAAGATCGACTAAAACGCTCCATGAAACCGGTTGTTGGTTATATGATGCGTCCGGATACCATTCCGATCATGGTGGGAAGAAGCAAGCGTCGCTGGACATTCGATGTTGGACTGTTTGAGGGCATGATCGATGAGGTAAGAATATTTAACAGGCAGCTATCGCAGCTGGAGATGTCTGCCCTGGCGGAAGCCGTACCGGAGAAGATCCCGGAAAGCTGGAAAAAGGAATATGCTATTTTACACGACCAGGAAGTTCGAAAGCAAGCTGATAAACTTCGGGAGATCAGGATGCAGCGTACCGCGATCATCGACAGTGTGAAGCAGGTAATGATCATGGAAGAAATGAA
This sequence comes from Cyclobacteriaceae bacterium, assembly GCA_050289805.1. Lineage (GTDB taxonomy): Bacteria > Bacteroidota > Bacteroidia > Cytophagales > Cyclobacteriaceae > JAUILA01. The sequence continues at coordinate 20,484 of JBNKGL010000024.1, read as the reverse complement.
AAATCCCAGGAATACCTATATCCTGGATCGGGGCCTTTATAATCAGCATAAGGAAGTAGTGGAGCCGGGCACCCCTCAAAGTGTATTGCCGTTTACAGATGAATATCCTAAAAACCGACTCGGGCTGGCGCAATGGCTGACCAACCCGAAGAATCCGCTTACCTCGCGTGTTGCGGTAAACCGCTACTGGCAAATGATATTCGGCAGGGGACTCGTGCGTACTCCTGAAGATTTTGGCAACCAGGGCGAAAGGCCTACGCATCCTGAATTACTGGACTGGCTGTCGGCAGATTTTATTGAAAATGGATGGGATGTACGCAGGACGATCAAAATGATGGTTATGTCCGCAACGTACCGGCAATCATCCTATGCAGATCCGAATCAAATGGAGTCGGATCCCGGAAATATTTACCTGGCACGAAGCAATTCATACCGCTGGCCGGCTGAAGTTATCCGCGATAATGCACTTGCGGTAAGCGGATTGCTGCATGAAGAGGTGGGTGGACCGAGTGTAAAGCCCTATCAGCCGGATGGCCTGTGGGATGAGCTTAGTCAGACCTCTTTTCAGCTCATGAAGTACAAGCGCGATTCTGCAGAAAACCTGTACCGCAGAAGTTTGTATACATTCGTTCGAAGATTTGCGCCGCATCCGTTCATGACCAATTTTGATGCCACTGCACGTGAATATTGTCTGATACGAAGGGATATCACAAATTCCCCCTTACAGGCATTGACACTGCTGAACGATCCGCAGATCGTGGAGGCTTCACGAATACTCTCTGAACGCGTTCAGAAAGAATCTCCGGATACGCTACCTGATCAGATAAGTTATGCTTTCCGGTTATCTACCGGGATGCACCCGTCAGATCAGCAAGTGGATCTGCTGGTCGAACACTATGAGGCGTCATTAAAGCGCTTTGAGACGAATCCTGCCATGGCAGATTCCCTGTTATCCATTGGCGATAAGAAGTGGGATCAGACGTTGGATAAAAACAAAACAGCAGCCCTGGCACTGGTAGCCAACACCATACTTAATTACGACGAATCCTATATGAAGAGATAATATGCATTGTCACGATCACGATCATAAACCAATAACGCGGAGGGACTTTTTTACCAAGGCCTCCCTTGGTCTCGGTGCGATTTCATTCGCTTCGATGCTGAACCCTGCTTCTGTGCTGGGTAATGCACTGGCCAGCGGTGTGCGCGGACCTCATTTTGCACCACGTGCAAAGCGGATTATCTACCTCAACATGATAGGTGCCCCTTCACAGGTAGATCTTTTTGACTATAAACCGCTGCTGCACAAAATGCATGGGGAGGAATTACCCGGCAGTGTGCTTGGCGACCGGTTAACCGCAACAAGTGCCACACAGGCTACTCTTCCCATTGTAAAGAGTCTTGTTGATTTTCAGCAACGCGGACAAAGCGGGATGTGGATGAGCGATTTACTGCCTTATATGTCACAGACCTGTGATGAACTGTGCATGATAAAATCCATGCATACCGAATCCGTTCAGCATGAGCCTGCGCAGATGTTTACCCATACCGGTTCTGAAATCCCCGGAAGACCTACGTTCGGTTCCTGGGTGAGTTATGGCCTCGGTTCAGAAAATGAGAATCTACCCAATTACATTGTTCTGATGACCAAGGGAAATGAAGGCGGATTTTCGAGGTTGTATTCCAGCGGATTTCTGCCGGCTGAATATCAGGGTGTACGATTCAGAAGCGGCAAAGATGCAGTGCTCTACCTGACTAACCCTCCTGGTGTGGAGCAAGCCACGCGTCGTGAACAGCTGGACTACCTTCAGAAACTTCAGCAAAATGGTTACGATGAATGGGAAGATCCATCCATCACGGCCAAAATGGCTCAGTATGAAATGGCATTCCGAATGCAGACTTCCGTTCCGGAAGTAATGAATGTGGAGGAGGAGCCCGATTACATTTATGAAATGTATGGCGAGGACAGTAAAAAGCCAGGCACTTTCGCCGCGAACTGTCTGCTTGCCCGCAGGTTAGCTGAACGTGGCGTGCGCTTCATCCAGCTCTACCACGGAGGCTGGGATCATCATGCCAATTTGCCGAAAGGTATTCGGAAGCGATGCAAGGAAGTCGACCAGGGTTCTGCTGCGTTGATTATGGACCTCAAACAACGCGGACTGCTGGAAGATACACTGGTGATCTGGGGAGGCGAATTTGGTCGAACAAGCTTTTCGCAGGGTGAACTTACCAAAGACAATTTTGGACGTGATCACCATCCGGAGGCCTTTACCATTTTGATGGCTGGCGCCGGTGTGAAGAAGGGCTTTACCTTTGGTGAAACGGATGAATTTGGCTATCATATAACCGAGAATCCCGTACATGTACACGATCTGAATGCGACATTATTACATATACTTGGCATCGATCATGAACGCCTCACCTATAAGTTTCAGGGCCGCAGGTTCCGCCTCACCGATGTACATGGTAAAGTTGTTAAAGATATACTTACCTGATCTGATATATGGAGTTTGAACTTTTTGCCGGGCGATTTCACCCGTTATTTGTACATCTTCCGATTGGAATGATCATCCTCGGTGTCCTGCTGGAACTGATCAGTTTTATGCGGAAAGATGATTCTCTGAATAGTCCCATAAAGTTGTGTTATTTGATCGGTTTTTTTGCCGCTGTAATGGCTGTGATTTCGGGACTGCTCCTCTCAGAAAGCAACGCGTATCCTGTTGATGCGCTCAACCTGCATAAATGGATGGGAATCGCTACCATGGCAGGGGCACTTTTCCTGTATCTCCTCAAGAGAAGACCTGTTCAAAATCAGAAGTTGTCACTTCCGGCAACGCTTGGAATCACGGTCCTCGTAGGCATGACCGGACATTTCGGTGGCAATCTGACCCATGGAGAGGATTATCTTTTTGAATATGCACCCGGATTTGTGCAGCGTCTGGTCAATGTCGAGGACGGCCGTTCTGTTCCTGACGTTCCGCCGGATTCCATTGTGATCTATGCGGATCTGATCAAGCCTGTACTGGAGCGTAAATGTGCCGCCTGTCACCAGGGCGAAGATGCTTTTGGTGGCTTTGATGCTACAGAATATGCATACCTGTTTGAAGAAGCTGAGACAGGGACTCCGGTAGTAGCCCAAAATGTTGCCAACAGTGAGATGTTCAGACGCATTAGCCTGCCGGCTTCAGATAGAAAATTTATGCCACCGAGCGGAGATCCGTTAAATTATACGGAGATCATGGTATTGAAGTACTGGATTGAACAGGGTGCCGACAGTGCCATGCGTTTTGATAACCAAACACTGGATTCTGAACTTGCATCCTTGTTGAAGCGGGATTATGAACTTGATTATACACCCAAACCCTATTATGAACGTATAGTGATCGATAGCATTGACGCCACCGTATTGCAATCTATCTGGGCGCGGAATTTTGTTGCGATCCACCTTGCAGAAACAAACAATTTCCTCGACGTACGCTTTAAAGGTGACAGTATCACCATTGAGGATATGGAAATCCTTAAACAGGCAAATAACCATGTTGTTTTTGCCGATCTCCATGGCAAAAAGCTAACCGATGAGGGCCTTAAAAGTCTTGAATCTTTTGTGAACCTGGTTCGCCTGGATGTGCACGACAATCCGATCACAGATGAAGGCGTGAATTACCTGACCGGTCTCGAACACCTGGAATCATTGAATATCTATGGCACCCAGATTTCCGATACTGGGCTGGAAAAACTGCTGGAACTTCCGTCACTGAACAGAATTTACGTATGGGAAACAAAGGTAACAGATGAATTTATCGATCAGTCGGTGAGCAAATATCCCCACATACGTATTGAACGGGGCTTTTCATTTGCGCCGGTGGATTCAACGGCTGTGGCCGCAAAATAAGCATTCCCAAAAAACATCAGGATTTAGTAAATTGATCGTAAATCAATACGGTCATGAAAAATATATTCTATTCCTTAATTTTCCTGCTGACGTGCGCTGCTTGTGCGTCGGATTCTTCCAAAGACCAGACAGAGCTGCCGCAATCGGAAGTTACGGCCACTGACAAGTTACTGGCAAAATATACGGAAGTGTCATTAACCACCGATCTGTCGGCTTTAAGTGAAAATGACAAGCAGGTGATCCCCCTTTTGATTGATGTTGCCAAAATTATGGATGAGCTGTTCTGGGAACAGGCCTATGGGAAAAAGGATTCCCTGATGGGTGCGCTGAATGGCGGATTGAAAACGTATGCAAGGATTAATTATGGTCCATGGGATCGTTTGGATGATAATAAGCCCTTCATTGAAGGAGTAGGGGAGAAACCGGCGGGTGCCAACTTTTATCCCGAAGATATGACCAAGGACGAATTTGAAAATGCGGATCTGGAAGATAAAAGTTCCCTTTACACCATCCTTCGTCGTGATTCCGATCGAGCATTGTATACAATTCCGTACTCGGAGGCTTATGCTGAATCCCTGCAACGCGCTGCGGACCTTCTCCGGCAGGCGAGTGCACTAACCGATAATGAAGAATTCAGTACATACCTGTCCCTGCGTGCCGATGCATTGTTGAGTGATGACTATTATGCCAGCGACATTGCATGGATGGATATGAAAACCAATACGCTTGATATCATAACGGGCCCGATAGAGAATTATGAAGATCAGCTGTTTGGGTACAAAGCTGCGTTTGAAACCTATGTTCTTGTAAAGGACAAGGAGTGGAGTGCACGTCTTGATAAGTATGCAGCAATGTTGCCTGATCTGCAGCGCGGACTGCCGGTGGAGGACGCCTATAAAGCGGAAGAGCCCGGAAGTGATTCCCAGCTGAATGCCTATGATGTGATTTACTATGCCGGAGATTGCAATGCCGGATCCAAAACCATTGCGGTAAACCTCCCAAATGATGAAAAGGTGCAGCTCGAAAAAGGTACACGCCGTTCCCAGCTGAAAAATGCAATGCGGGCCAAATTTGATGAAATTCTCGTGCCGCTGGCCAAAGAACTGATCGACCCCACCCAGCAGGAATATATTTCCTTTGATGCGTTTTTCGGCAATACGATGTTCCATGAAGTTGCCCATGGCCTGGGTATAAAAAATACAGTGAATGGAAAAGGGACTGTTCGCGAGAGCCTTAAAGAACAGGCATCTGCCCTTGAAGAGGGTAAAGCAGATGTCCTGGGTTTGTATATGGTGACTGAATTGCATGAAAAGGGTGAAATTGAGGAAGATCTGATGTCCCATTATGTGACATTTATGGCAAGTATTTTTCGATCTGTCCGATTCGGGGCAAGCAGCGCTCACGGAAAAGCAAATATGATCCGGTTTAATTACTTCAGGGATATGGGTGCTTTTTCGAAGAATTCTGAAACAGGTTATTATTCCATCGATTTTGACAAAATGCAGGAGGCCATGAGTGCCCTGAGCAATGAGATCCTGACCATCCAGGGAAATGGGGACTATGAAGCAGCAGCGTCACTGGTGAATGATAAGGCCGTAATTGGCCCGGAATTACAACTTGACCTCGACAGGCTTTCAGACCTGGGGATACCTGTTGATATTGTTTTTGACCAGGGTGTGGAAGTGCTTGGCCTTTGAGCAGGTAAGGTGATTTGATATTATGAGAGATATTGATTCCGGGTGTATTTTGTATCTTGAAATATGAAATTCAACGTACTCCTGATACTGTCATTCTGTTTCTTCCTGCTGGCATGTGGTGGTCAGCCGGAAAAAGTTGCACCTGAGCCAACCGGGAACCTGAATCCCTCCCTGTCATTCAGGCCAAATATTCTCTGGCTGGTTGCCGAAGATATGTCGCCGACGATTCCGGCATACGGGGACTCAACCATTATAACTCCGGTATTGGATCGACTTGCTGAAGAAGGTGTTGTGTATGATAATTTCTTCACACCCCATCCTGTATGCGCTCCGGCCCGGGCAGCAATCATCACCGGCATGTACGCCAATCATATTGGAGCCAGCCAAATGCGTACCGGGCCGTGGTATTCAGATGATGTTCCCCAGGCTACGATTGAGGCATATGCCCAGTACTTGCCACCAGGCCTACGAGCCTACGAGGCGGTTCCACCGGAGGGAGTAAAGATGTTCAGTGAATTGCTGCGTATCGCGGGCTATTACTGTACCAACAATAACAAACAGGATTATCAGTTCAGAAAGACCATGACTGCCTGGGACGAAAACAGCCGGACCGCCACCTGGAGGAACCGTGAAAAAGGGCAGCCATTTTTTTCCGTATTTAATTTTGAAGTGACCCACGAGTCACGGATCTGGGCGAAGGCCGAAGATAGTCTTTTGGTTTCTGAAGAGCTTGATGTACCAATACCCCCCTATCTTCCGGATACCGGACCTGCAAAAGTTGATATGCGGAGAATGTACAGCAATATCCTGGAGATGGATTCACAGGTTGGCAGGGTGCTGGCAGAGCTGGAAGCCGACGGCCTGCTCGACAGCACGATTGTAATCTGGTACTCCGATCATGGAGGGCCCCTACCGCGTCAGAAGCGGGCGTTGTATGAAAGCGGTGTCAAGGTACCCATGATAATTCGCTTTCCCGGTGGCCAGTTTGCCGGGGAACGGGATGCACGGATGGTCAGTTTTATTGACCTTGCACCAACAATGCTAAGCCTGGCAGGGATAGAACCTCCCGCATTCATGGATGGAACCGCTTTTATGGGTGAATATATGCGGGCGGAAGAACCTCGATTTGTTTTTGGTGCAGCCGATCGGTTCGATGAAAAGTATGACCGCCGGAGGTTTGCCCGAAATGACCGATATAAGTATATACGAAATTACATGTTAGACCAGCCGGTATATCTGGATCTTTCATACAGGAAGCAAATGACGATCATGCAGGAATTGCTGCGGCTCAGGGACGAAGGAAAGCTTACCCCGGAACAGGAACTGTGGTTTGATCCTGTGAAGAAACCGGAAGAATTATATGACCTTCAGACTGATCCTTTTGAATTAAATAACCTCACGGAAGATCCTGATTATGCGAATGTATTGAAAGAAATGAGGGACGCAATGGACAGTTGGCTCGGGGAATTCGACGATACCGGACTGATGCCCGAAGAAGAGCTTATCTCAAAATTTTGGCCGGAGGGAGTTCAGCCCAAAACAGCGAATCCTGAAATAACGAGGAGCAACGACGGACAAATTATCATTCAGTGCGCGACACCCGGAGCCTCTATCGGGTACAGGCTTTCAGGGGATCAAAATACTTCCTGGATAGTGTATACAAAACCCTTTTCATTTGAACCGGGAACTGACATTGAAACCGTAGCCCACCGGCCCGGATTTATTCGAAGTGAAATTGTCCCGTTTAAAGATTGAAACGTCCAATATTGATGAGCTCGAATATTCATACAAAACCACCTACCCCCGAATGCTGATTCCGCAGGTTGGCATTATGTTTCGTTACTATTAACTAATCCCTGGAAAATACCGGGCTGCCATCAATCCATGTCTCCAGGATTTGTGCATTGCGGATTTCCTCGGGTTCAATTGAGAAGAGGTCCCGGTCGATTACGACAAAATCAGCCAGCATTTGTGGTGCCAGCATTCCTGTTCTTGCTTCACTGAATCCTGCGATGGCGGCATTACGTGTATAGGCAATGAGCGCCTGCTCCACGCTAATTTTTTGTTCAGGTACCCAGCCGTTTGGATTCTGATCATCGAGAGTCCGCCGTGTAACTGCAGCGTATATTCCTTCCAAAGGCAAAGGAGGAGCTACGAACCAGTCACTGCCGAAGGCAGGTTGCGCGCCTGAATCAAACAGTGATTTAAAAGCGTATGTTGTCTTAATACGTTCCGGACCGATTAGTTTTTCTGCCCACCTGCCGTCATCTATGGCATGGTAGGGCTGCATGCTCGGAATAACATCGAGTTCTGCAAACCTGGAAATATCCTGAGGAGCGATGTGCTGGGCATGTTCAATTCTGAAGCGTCGGTCACGAGGTCCGTTTTCGTTCTCTACCCTTTCATAAATATTCAACAGCGTATTGATCGCCCGGTCTCCGATTGCATGAACCATTACCTGGAGTCCGGCTGAATCAGCAGATGAAATACGTTTGTACAAATCTTTTTCCGAAGTTAGCAGCAAGCCTGAATCCGAGGGTAAATCAGAAAATGGCTCAAAGAACGCCGCGGTATGCGACCCGAGCGAGCCGTCGACGAATCCTTTTAATCCACCAAAGTACAGCCATTCATTGCCGCGGCCATTTTCTTTAATATAATCGTCCAGAAACTGCCAGTCGGAAAGCGATGTAATCGCGTAGATTCGTGTTTTGAGCTGATTATTTTGCATTGCACGCTCGTAAACATCGGGGTCTGCAGATACATCATGGACTGTGGTGACACCGTTCTCGGCGACGTATCGCATGGCGGCCTGAAGTGCCCTGTCCTTATCGGAAGGAGATGGGTCTGGAATTTTGCTTTCTACCATAAAACCAGCATTGTCCTTGAATATGCCTGTCAGCTTATTTTGCTCATTTCTTACAATCATTCCCCCTTCAACATCGGGAATATTGTCTTCAATCTCTAGTAATTCAAGTGCCTTTGTATTAGCAAGGGACATATGTCCGTCAAGTCTGGTAACCCAAACGGGATGATCGTTTGTTACAGAATCAATCCACTCTCGTGAGGGAAGGGTCCCGCCCCAGTTTTCATGATCCCAATCCCCTCCTGTAATCCAGGTTCCGGCAGGTACCGTGGAGGCATAATCACTGATCCGTTTGATAAATTCTTCGGGCGTTTGAGCATCCCTCAATTGTACTGAAGAAAGACGGAATCCTCCGGTGAGGAAATGAACATGGGAGTCAATAAAGCCCGGCGTTATCAAACCGTTCGAATATTCGGTCACTTTGGTTTGCTCTCCAATAAACTTGGATGTCAGATCTTTCGTGCCAATCTCAAGTATTTTTCCATTCTTGATCGCCATTGATTCCGCATAAGGCATTTCCGGGTTGCCGGTCCATATTTTACCAGTAATGATAATATCTGCTGGATCTGGTTGGCAGGCTGTCCCAAATATGATAAGCAGAAAGAATATTGCAGACTTTTGAAAGTACTTGTTCATTTGTTTTTTAGTTAGTCGTTAAGACTTCTGCGCATCAGAAGATCAGTTTGTGGGTCATTTCCGACCATGAATGTATGGCTACCAAATTTTATAAACCCGTGTTTTTCATAAAATCTGAATGCACGTATATTTTTCTCCCAAACGCCCAGCCAGATCCAGTCTAATTCTTTTTGCCTCGCCTTTTCAACAGAAAAGTTCAACATGAATTCACCAATCCTTTTACCCTGGAATGGGGCATCGATATAAATTCGCTCTATCTCCAACGCATTGTCCAGCTCATGTTCAGTTTGCGCGTCGCCAAAATTCAGTTTGAGATATCCGGCCAGCTGATCATCGACATATGTGAAATAAAACTCGGTTTCGGGGTCCTCATATTCCCGGGTAAGCTTTTCAACCGTAAATGCCTTCGTAATAAATGCCTTAAAATCTTCAGGATTATTCTGATCGGCAAATGCTTCATGAAATGTACGATAACTTAGTGCCGATAACACATTAATTTCATCAGCCTGAACAGGAGAAATATGTATTGGACTCATGCCTTAGAATTAATATGCAGGAGCTGAAGAACTCCTGCATATCAATTATTGATCGTTACTAACGTCTGTGTTTTCCGGCAACACGGGTTCGCCGGGCTTGTTTTTTACATAGGTTTCCAGCCATTGGTCCTGCTCCCAAAGGAGGTGAAGGATGCTTTCCTTTGCCTGATACCCGTGACTTTCCTTAGGTAACATTACAAGGCGGACGGTAGCACCCAGTCCCTTCAGCGCATTGAAATACCGTTCACTCTGGAGTGGATAGGTACCTGAGTTATTGTCGGCCTCACCGTGAACCAGCAGGAGGGGGGTTTTCATTTTATCGGCATGCATAAATGGTGACATCGTATAATATACCTCCGGTGCTTCCCAGTAAGATCGTTCCTCACTTTGGAATCCGAAGGGAGTAAGTGTCCTGTTATAGGCCCCGCTACGTGCTATTCCTGCGGCAAAGAGATCAGAATGGGAAAGCAGGTTGGCAACCATAAAGGCACCATAGCTATGTCCGCCTACAGCAACCTTTTTACGATCGATATAGCCCATATCATCAACGGCATCAATCGCGGCCTTTGCATTGGATACCAGCTGTTCCCTGAACGAATCATTGGGTTCTTCGTCCCCTTCACCGATAATCGGGAATGCAGCATCATCCAGAACCGCATAACCGCGTGTCACCCAGTAAACAGGTGATCCCCAATATGGATATGTAAATTCATTCGGGTTTTGTGTATTCTGCGCTGCACTGGCCTTATCCTTATATTCCCGGGGGTAGGCCCAGAGTATCATCGGCAGTTTTTCACCACTCTTGGTATCATATCCTTCGGGTAAATATAATGTGCCCGATAATTCCAGTCCGTCTTCCCTCTTATAGGTAATAACTTCCTTATGAACATCCTGCAGACTTTTAAACGGGTTCGCAAAATCCGTAAGCTGCTCGGTTTTATTATTTTTCAGATCCCTGAAATAGTAGTTGGGATACTCTGTCGGGGATTCGATCCTGACCAAAAGTCGATTTTTTTCCGGTGAATAATCATTCAGGTTTTCAAGTTTATCGGTGTAGGTGGAAGTGTATAACCTGGATGTTTCCCTGTTATTGAGATTGAGCTTGTCAACAAAAGGAAATTGTCCGTCCTCGGAAAAACCATCACCAATCAGGAACGCGTCTTTCCCGTCTAACGCCAGTACGTAACTTCCCCATTCATTTCTTTCGGTGACGAACCTGCCCGGGTCGCTGTATCGGTCCTGGTAGTTGCGGTCGAAAAGAATTACAGGATCTTTGGACGGGTTCGATGGATCAAAGATATAGGTCTTTGTATTCCGGGTATTCCACCAATTATCATAAAGTAGTGCAACGTTATCATTGCCCCACATAATCCCGCTATAGCGGTTGATGGTCTTTACCAGGGGAGATGGAGTACCATTGAATGGTGCTTCGAGCATAAAAACCTGATCACGGAAAGGAACATCATTTTCAGGATCCCCCCCGTCCAGCGCTTCAGCAAAGATTAGCGTTGCGGGACGGTCTGCCCTCCAGTTCATGCTGCGGCGGCCCGTGCGGGTAGCCATAAATCCCTGTGGAAGATCTTCAATCAACGGAACCTCAAGGACAGTGGCAACCTTTTTAGCGTCGTTTGCATAGATTGTAGTGGTCGATGGAAAACGATAATAGGGGACAAGGTAGGAAAAAGGCCGTTTCACCGTTTCAACCATTACATAATTCCCGTCAGGTGAAAAACTGATGCTGCTATACATGGCACTGCCCAGCCATTTGTCCATTGTACCATCCATATTCACTTTCCACAACTCCGAAAGCGCCAATTGTTCAAAATTAAATTCGTCATTCTTGTTCTTCAGCAAATCCTGATAGGTCCTGTTTTGTGCTTTTTTGCCATCATTAACAGAAACGGTCGGACCACTCGGAGTGGTTGTCTTTGTATCAATTAACGGCTTGCGGTCTGATGAGATAAATTTTACCAGCACTGCATCACTATCCTCGAACCAGTTGATGACATCGCCCATGTTGGCATTGATGGGCATGGTGGAAAGAACGCTTGCGGTAGCGGTTTTTATATCAAGAACCCATAACTCCACGCTTTCATCCGTAGTATGAGTCATGGCAATTTTTGTCTGATCGGGTGACCAGCTGAAATTTGAAAGTTTAGGATTTTCAGGCAGTCCAGCAACCTGGAGTGTCTCGCCATCCTTGATTTTTTGAAGCTTGACATTGTTAGTATACCGGACACGGCTTCCAATATTTGTTTTAGGGTCGATACGCAACCCTGCCAGTCGTAATTCCTCCTGTGACAAATCCGCAATTGTCGTATATGCATCACGGTAAAGGAAAATCATGTAGTCCTTTTTATCATCCAGCAGAACCGAAGGGGCAAGTGGAACATCCACCAGGTCAAGGATCTCCTTCGGTGGTTTCTGATATGTGAGTGCTTCCTGGGCATATATGCCGGAGGTCAGTAATAAGGCAATAAAACTAAATACGATTCTCATGGTTCATCCGGGTTTAGATGTAGTATTTATTGAAGTGGTTTAACCCGCTAAATATAATGAATACGGCGGCAATCTGCACGTTTTCCTTCCATGCACTCTGGTTCAACAACATTCTAATATAATAGTGCAATATCCACAGGGATGGTCTACCTTTGCACCCTTTTTCAAATTTTCCATCCGACTTGAAGGGCAGGTTCTGAAAAGCAGTTTGGTGAAACGGTTATACTATGAAGAAATATTTCAATCTTTTTGATTTATCACAAAAGGTTAATTATAAAACTGAGATTCTGTCGGGCCTTACCGTGGCAATGGCATTGATTCCTGAAGCAGTGGCCTTTGCCATGATTGCAGGTCTGTCACCCCTTACCGGGTTGTATGCGGCGTTTATGATGGGACTGGTGACATCTATTCTGGGCGGCAGGCCAGGGATGATTTCAGGGGCGACAGGTGCGGTAGCCATTGTTTTGGTTTCACTGGCAGCATCGCACGGACCGGAATACATATTTGCCACTGTGATTTTAGCTGGTATAATCGAAATGGCCGCCGGCTTTATGAGGCTCGGAAAGTTTATGAGACTTGTTCCGCAGCCGGTAATATTCGGATTTGTGAATGGTTTGGCAATCATCATATTCATGTCACAGCTCAATCAGTTCAAAGACCCTTCAGGAAACTGGTTAACCGGGAATTCACTGATTGTATTGCTGGTACTGGTCTTTATTACCATGTTGATTATTTGGGGACTACCCAAACTCACCAAAGCCGTGCCGGCGTCCCTGGTCGCTATACTTGCGGTATTTGGAGTGGTTGTGGCATTTGGTATTGATACTAAAACCGTTGGTGATATAGCCTCGATTCGTGGAGGATTTCCACCTTTTCATATTCCCGATCTTCCTTTCAGCTGGGAAACACTAATGATCATATTCCCATATGCCGGTATCATGGCAGGTGTAGGGCTTATTGAAAGTCTGCTCACACTCAATATTATTGATGAGATTACCGAGACGCGCGGGCGTGGGAATAAGGAGGCAGTCGCACAGGGCGTGGCAAATATTTGTTCGGGATTTTTCTCCGGTATGGGGGGCTGCGCGATGATCGGTCAAAGTCTTATTAACATTTCGGCAGGTGCCCGTGCACGGCTGTCAGGAATCGTTGCGGCAGTCATGTTGCTGGTATTTATCATGTTTGGAGCTGACCTTATTGAAAAAATGCCTATGGCGGCTTTAACGGGTTTGATGATCATGGTGGCCATTGGTACCTTCGAATGGGCGAGCCTCCGGACGTTTAATCGCATGCCGAAGTCAGATATTTTTGTGATGGTTGTGGTCACACTGGTAACGGCCCTTTTGCATAACCTCGCACTGGCGGTATTGATAGGAGTAATTATTGCGGCATTGGTTTTTGCATGGGATAATGCAAAGCGTATTCGGGCACGAAAGCATACCGATGAAAATGGCATTAAGCATTATGAGATATACGGGCCGCTTTTTTTCGGGTCCATTGCTGTATTCAATGAGAAATTTGATGTCATGAACGATCCTGACGAAGTTATCATTGATTTTGCGGAAAGCAGGGTTGTGGATATGTCTGCCATTGAAGCGTTGAGCAAACTCACGGAGCGATACCTGAAGGTGGGTAAAAAAGTACATCTAAAGCACCTGAGCCCTGATTGCCGTAAACTGCTCAATAATGCTGAAGACATCATCGACGTGAATATGATGGAAGATCCAACCTATAAGCTTGTGATCGACAAGGTTTAGCCAATTTCTAAAATATTCGGATTTTGAAATTCTGATTTACCAGAATCAGAATGGAGCTGAATAGAATACCCCAGAAGACCGTGATTAATATGAGCTTCTGCGTGATTCCGGCTCTTTTTACTCCAAAATCCATAATAAAAAATTGAATGATCACCGCAATAAGCGGGAGAGTATACAGTCCGATTCCAATGTAACGGCTCACCCTTCCCAGGTCATTTGGGTTAAACAGGTTAAATACACCTGAAAGGAGGGTCATATAGAAACAAATAAACACAAAGGGGAAAAACCAGTAATTCCTGGTTCTTACCATCAGAAATGTAAAAAGAATCATGACCAGCAAGGTGAGGATCGGCCCGGAAAGTGAAACTATTTGGTAATCTTCCGGAGTTCTGTAATTTCCGTCTGCCGGAAAGGCAGAATTCAGTGACATCACCATATCATAATTCAATACTTCACCGGTTATCCAGTGAATAAATTCATGTGAAAGGAAAATGAATAATACAGCCAGAAAGGTTATAACTGCGTATTGAATATGTTCTTTTTGGCTCAATTTTTTAAATCTACTCCCAAAAATTATTAAAAATCCAACAATTATTGCTCACAAATATGATAAAATACATTCTTCATCAATCCGGTTACTGCAGTTGTGCAGCGAATCTGAGTATGGAAATCAAGTCTTCTAGCCTGGTAGACCTTAATCCATTTTCAAAAGCAAACCGCATAACATCGCTGTAATCGTCACCCAGAATAATCCCCAGGTAATGGTCAATTGTTTCCCGTTCATACGGTACAACCTTACCGCTGGGCATAATTATGAGATGCCTGATGCCCTGGGAAATTCGTGCTACAAATAATTCGGCTGAGTCGGGATAGGCATCTGTTACTTTCGGTGCCCTGTCTGCAGCGACAAGTGCGCATCGGTTAAAATCCCCCAGTACTTCAAAAAACGTCATCCTTTCATAGGATGGCCAGTCTCTCCTGAATTTCCAGGAAATATATAGTTTGTCCTTTTCATTAACAGTTCCGCGATCTGCAGTAATAAGAAATGAGGCAACTTCACTTGCAGAATATTTAACAATTTCACGGTCGGTTTTTACATAAAGCCGCTGTTCAGGCCTGCTGAAATAGAGCCTTGCCGGCCTTGCGGCACTATCGTTTAATTTGATAACCCCTGTTTCAAAGGTGGCATTTTCCGGAACTTCGGTTAACAGATCTGACTGCCCGTAAGATGAAATTTGAAGCAGAAGAAAAAAGATGCAGGTAATTTTCTGGTACATTTCAATACCTTCATGAGCCTACAAAGCTAGGGGTTCATGTAACATAATGAATCACGTAAACAGGGGGAAATTTCAGCGGAATTCGTAAAATCTGGTTACTTGTCTGAAGCCGATTTTTTCATAGATAGAAATGGCCTCATCTTCCGCCTGGAGGACGGCATATTTATAATCCTCCGCTTTAAGTTCATTCAGGACATGCTGCAACAACCGGGTAGCGATACCTTGACCTCTGAATTTCTTTTCTACACTCAGGTTATAAATTCCAACCGTTTCGCTCGAAGATGGAAACACTTCTACTACGCCAACCGGCTCATCCTTTTCATAATAAATATAAAAATCAGTTTCAAAGCCGTTTAAAATAACTTCGGAAGCTTTGTTATAATACTTTTTCACCTCATTATCCGCCGGTCGCACCGATTTTGCCAGGTTGCGGCCAACATATTCGATCTGCTCTTTTGTGGTGGCTTTCTCTATTCGGTTCTTGATTTTTACCGGGCTGTAAACGTCCAGTTCCAGTAGCATGCCCGGTTCTTCATTTACCTCCTTCAGACCAGACGCTTTTATAATGGCCCGTACCTTCTTGATCATTTCCTGTTCGTTCACCCAGATTGTATAGGGGTGTCCATTGTATTTTCCAATGGTTTCCTTCATTTCCGGAAGTGTTAGGCGATTTCCGTTTGAAATATATACGATATTGAAGGTATCAGAAGCGAGTCCACTCAGGGTTTGAGTGAGGCTGTTACCATGGATCACCTCCATTCCATTCATCCTTGAAGGTATAGCATAAGCATGCAAATGAAAGTTATGGGCGATTTCGGTACCAAGAACCATGTATTCTGAATTTAAGGTGAAACATCCGGCAAAAAGCCTATTAAGGCGCAAATATACGCAATTTTATTGGCAACCATAAGGTTGAACTTAACCTTGGGATATTTGTAAATGGTTAAAATAGCATCATTGTAACCGGAAATTAAAGGAGGGAAGCCGTGTTCGGGTCTATGGATTCATGGCCTATAGGTGTATCTTACAGTAACTTTAAGACCATGAAAAACATACTGTTCGCTATTACCGTTTCTTTCCTGTTTTCCTGTGTTCAGCAGACACGGCCTGACGACGGTTGGGTGATATCAGGCTTCACTAAGGTTGACAGCCTCAATCCAATCCTTATCCCGAATCAAAATGCAATATTTACAGACCCTGTCACCGGAAATCCGGTTCAATGGGAAGAGCGGAATGTACTAAACCCTGCAGCCATCGTGAAAGACGGGAGGGTGCATTTGTTGTACAGAGCACAGGATTCGGCGATGACCTCGCGGATAGCCATCGCTGTAAGTGATGACGGGTTACATTTCACCAGGCCGGCAGAACCGGTTTTCTTTCCTGAAGAAGGGAAATACTTATCACTTGAATGGCCGGGTGGCGTGGAGGATCCCAGGATCGTAAAGAATGAGGATGGAAGATATCTGCTCACCTACACCGCCTACGATGGAAAAACGGCAAGGTTATGCCTTGCTTCCTCCGAAGATCTTATTTCATGGGAGCGTCATGGTCCGGTGCTTGCAGATTCTGTCTACCAGAATACCTGGTCTAAATCAGGTGCCATTGTCTCCCGGCAGCAGGGTGATGAAATTATCGCTACGAAGATCAACAATTACTACTGGATGTATTTCGGGGATACAGATCTTTTCATTGCCAGGTCTCCCGATGGTATTCACTGGTCTCCACTGGTGAATAATGAAAATGGTAAAATGATTTCTGTTTTGCATCCCCGCCCGGGTTATTTCGACAGCCGGCTTGTAGAACCAGGGCCTTTGGCGCTGATCCGGGATGAAGGTATTGTCCTGATCTATAATGCCAGCAATGCGGCAAATAATAATGATTCGCGATTGCCACAGTTTGCTTATGCTGCCGGACAGGCATTGTATAAACAGGATGAACCATGGAAATTACTGGATCGAACCAATGACTATTTTATCTATCCGGACAAACCCTATGAGATGGAAGGGGAGGTCAACCAGGTTTGTTTTGTAGAAGGTCTTGTTTCTTTCCAGGGAAAATGGTTTCTCTATTATGGAACGGCTGATTCACGTATTGCGGTAGCCGTCAGTGATAAATTATGATGGATAATCATGTTGGATTACCCGGTGAATACCTTCTTTATAGGGGGTTGGCTTCATATCAAATGTTTCCTCGAACCGGGCACTGCTGAAAACATAGTCCCTGTCATTCTGATACATCATTTCAGATAATTCCTTCATTATGGGCTGAAATATCCCCATGACAGATATGAGCCACTTTGGGGTGGCCATTACCCTGGGCTTTACACCCAGTTCCGAAGAAATCATATTCACCCATTCCATGCCGGTTGGAGGTTCTGATGCCGTTGGAAGATGCCATACCTGTCCGTACGCTGAAGGGGCATTCCCCAGAATTGCGGTACCCACTGCAGCATCGGGTGTATAGGTGAATGAATGTTTGAAATCAAGACCACCCATCCAGGTCGCAATCTTGCCCTGTGCAAGTGGCTTTATAACCGTTTCATTCAGCACACTGGTTTTGTCGATTCCTGGTCCGTAGAAATCTGCAGACCGGGCGATTAGAGACTCTATGCGGCCTTCTTTGTGGGCTTGCAGCACCATTTCAGAGATTTCCTGCCTTACTTTTCCTTTTTTACTCGGTGGGTTCACCGGTGTTTCTTCTGTCATGAACCCTAATGAATTCTGATCATACATATAGATATTATCAAAGAAAACCAGTTTACATCCATGCTCTTCACAGGCTGATATTACATTATTCATCAATAAAGGCCATTTCTCACGCCACACCTTAATATCGTAAGGCAGCCCGGCGACGAGGTAAACAATCTCACTGCCTTTGATGGCAGCAGATGTCTCAGCCGGTTGTAACAAATCGGCAGCAAAGAGTTGATCACCTTCATTTACCGCCGTTGGGTTTCTGGAAACAAGTCTCACATTCTGTGTGAATCGAAGTAATTCTTTGGCAAGATCATTACCGATAGCACCGCCTGCACCTAAAATGGTTTGCATGGTTTTTCTTTTTAAGATTTTTTATTTCTGCGCATGGCCTCGAGATTGTCCCACATATCTTCGCTGATTGCATCAAGTGAATTGAATTCTCCGGCACCCTTGAGCCATTCGCCTCCATCGATGGTGATTACTTCACCATTGATATAGGATGAATAATCAGACATGAGGTAAGCAGCCAGGTTTGCAAGTTCCTGGTGTTCTCCAAACCTTCCCAGCGGTATACGTTTGAGTGGATCAATTTCTTCGGCGACACTTCCCGGGAAGAGTCGTTCCCAGGCGCCTTTCGTAGGAAAGGGACCAGGAGCAATGGCATTCGAACGTATCCCATACTTGCCCCATTCGGAAGCCAGGGAGCGGGTAAGCGCCAAAACACCGGCTTTTGCACAGGCAGATGGAACCACATAGCCAGAACCCGTCCAGGCATAGGTGGTAACGATATTAAGAAATACACCCTTTTGCTTATTTTCTATCCAGTCCTTTCCCGCAGCCAGTGTCATATTGTAGGTGCCCCGAAGAACAATATCAATTACGATATCAAATGCCCGGTGGGAAAGACGTTCGGTCGGACTTATGAAATTACCTGCTGCATTATTCAGAACACCGTGAATCGGACCAAATTTTTCCCGTGCTTTATTCATCATTGCAACGATCTGGTCGTACTCCCGAACATCACAGGCGACCGGCAATACATTTCCCCCGGTGGCATCCTCCATTTCTTTGGCAGTTTTCTCCAGAACATCGAGTTTCCGGCTGGTGATTACCACATTTGCACCTAATTCAAGGAAGTATGTGGCCATACTTTTTCCTAATCCTGTACCACCGCCGGTAACAATAATATTTTTCTCTTTGAGACTGTCGTTCTGAAGCATTCCTTTCATCATAGTTAAAGTTAATGATTATTCAACCGTACTATTACGGCTTTAATTTTTTTTTAAGTCGGAACCTAAGTACCTGTACAACCACGGCAGCAAGAATGAGATCCGCGGCCGCCATGATCCAATACGTATCTGTGAGATTTTCTACATGGGTGAAGGACCTTAACACCAGGTCAGTTGTGTAGGCGAATGCACCCATGAAGATCAGTTTAACAAGTCGAACCCACCGGCAGGCGAGGAGGTAAAAATGTATGGCATTTTCCTTTGTAATTTCCCTGGGGTAATTATATAGATACGGACGGCGGTTCACCCAGGAAATGAGTGAATATAGGAGAATTGCCAGTAGAGGAAAAATCCATAAAAGGTTCCGGCTGTAATAGCCGACGGGTACACCTGTAATCCCAATATATCTTGAGACCATTTCAGGGACTGTGGGGAAAGTATAGATTGTGAAAGAAACGCAAATCAGTAAAGCAGCCAGCGAAAGTGTTTCCAGCAGCCAGTCGAATTGCGTCAGACGAGGTGAAATCCGGGGTTTGTTAACCATAAATTCGTGTGGTTCTTCCAGGGAAGACTGCTGACTTATTTGCGGATGAATCTGACCGTATGAACTTCTCCATCCTGAAAAATTCGTGTATGATACAAGCCTGACGGCAGGTTGCTGATGTCAAATTGCTGAATCTGATTTTCTCCTGAGGTTTCGAATTTTCCGACTTCCTGTCCGGAAGCATTTCTCACCATGACTTCCAGGGGTTTGCCCACTTTATTGTCCGGGATACGAATTGAAAAGGTCGATTCAGACACTGGGTTGGGATAAAGGTAATACCGGTTCTTTGCCGATTCCACATCCACACGTATAATCTCGGTAAGGTCAAAATGACCGTCATAATCCACACTTTTTACCTGGTAATAGAAGACACCGCCCTCGGCTTCCTGGTCAAGAAAGTTGTATTCGTTAATCGTAGAGGGTTCTGAAACACGCGGCACTTCACCCACTTTTTGAAATTCACCCCCGGCTCTTTTTCGGTATACCTCGAAATGACTGTTGTTTTCTTCTTCCGTGGTAAGCCATTTAAGATCTACCCCATTGAGCGTAGCTTTGCCGGTAAAGCCGATGAATTTTACGGGAAGGGGCTCCTGTGAAATATCAATAATGAATTGTTTAGTGGGTCCAGGCGATCCCTCCTCAAATATATTTCGACCAGTATTTCCATTTACATTTAAAGTAAAACGTCCAACCTCTGGGATGAAGACAGGAAATCCTCCATTGATTCCTCCCAAATAGAAAGAATTTGTTGATTGAGCAGTTGTCGTTGATGTTAGATTATAATTATCGCTCAGGCCTACCGTGGCTCTGAGTCGTACCGCGTCATCCAAGCCGTTTTGGTCAATGAATATTCTAAAT
>JBNKGL010000023.1:0-63273 GCA_050289805.1 Cyclobacteriaceae bacterium | reverse complement strand
TTACAATAAAAAACCACCCCTGAACAGAGTGGTCATAAGCCAACCAGACGTTGGTTGTCGATTACCGCAGGCAAAGTACAAACCATACCTCCATTCCACATCGCCAATTCTGGGTAATTACAATAAAGATTCACTTACCCACTGCATCAGCAGGCCACAGGCATAGGCACCGTAGGTTCCCAGCGCATAGCCGAGCACTGCGAGCAGCACACCAACCGTAGCCAATGACGGGTGGAAAGCCGATGCAACTACGGGAGCCGAAGCAGCCCCTCCTACATTCGCCTGGCTTCCAACGGCCACAAAGAAGAATGGCGCCCTGATGATCCATGCCACCAGCAGCATCAGGATAATATGGATCAGGATCCAGACGATACCAATCACGAAAAATCCCGGGTTATCCAGGACCTGTGTGATATCCATATTCATCCCGATCGTTGCAATGAGCACATAGAGGAACGCGCTTCCGAACTTCGAAGCTCCCGCCCCTTCCAGGTTACGTGCCCGTGTAAAGGAAAGTGCTATACCAATCGTCGTGGCAATTACCACGATCCAGAAAAAACCACTGGTAAGTGAGTATTCCTCCAGAACAGGGTAATTCTCCTGCAGGTAGGGTGCGATCCTGTCGGCCATAAAATGAGCTACCGCCGTTGCTCCAAACCCGATCCCAAGGATTTTCATAAAGTCCGTTAATGAAGGAATTCGGGCAATACTGAGCTGGTAGGCTTCGATGCGCTCCTGAACCCCCTTAATACTGCTTGAATCCGCCTTTAGCAGACGGTCAATCACCTCTGGCTTTCTGGACCAGTACAGCAAAAACCCCATCCAGATATTCGCAACAATAATATCCACGGCAATCATTTGTCCGAACAAATTCATATCCGGCTCAAATACCCGGAGCATCGCCGCCTGGTTCGCGCCACCGCCAATCCAGCTTCCCGCAATGGTTGATAGTCCGCGCCACAGGTCAACATTATTGGTGAAGATATCCGGGTTAAAGGTGGAAACAATGAGGATGGCGAGCGGACCGCCAATCATGATACCCACCGTTCCCGTGATAAACATGATGACAGCCTTCCCTCCCAGTTTGGCAATTTCCTTCAGGTCGATGCTCAACGTGAAGAGGACAAGACTTACAGGAAGAAGATAACGGGAAGCAATGCGATACAACGAGCTGTCTTCGGCCGAAATCAATCCGAATGAATTGTATAAGGCAGGAATAAAATAACAAAGCAGCAGGGCCGGAACGTAGGTGTAGAACTTTTTCCAGAACGGATGTTCCGACTCAGAGGTCATAAAAACAAAGGCGAGGGTTACGATCAACAGACCGAGAACCACCGCCTCATTGGTGAAGAAGGCATCGTTTTCCATGAAAGCAAGATACTTTAAGAAAACGATTTAGCCCAAATCAATATCTTAATTCATGGTAAGAATACGTTCGCCGCGAATAAATCCTGAGAACATAAAATACTGAAGACCTCCTTTTTCAGGTTGATTTTCAGGAATATAGAACACCATGTTAAAGGAAGTATCCTCAAACATTGGATATCGCTCGTCTTTGTCTGAAATAAACCTGTAATGCTCTGTGACATCAGTACACCACCGGGTGAAGAACGTATTCAGACTATTATCATCGAGGTTATAATCGCTGAACCCAATGTATTCGCATACATCGTCCACAAAGAACATGGAAACCTTCACATCATTCACAGTATTGTAAAAGCTAAGGCGTACGGTATCCTTGCCTGCAGCTTCCCTTTCAGCCTTAATACCGTATTCTGAACGAATAAAGCGGTCTGCATATTTGAAGTTCTTACCCATACAATCGTAGAAATTCACGGGATGAACCGGATTTTGCTGTGCATTTGCATTAAAACTGAGGAAAACCAATGCGAACAGCGAAAAAAGTAATAACTGTCTCATAACCAAAAATATCGGTTGTTACAGTACTTAATCCGCTACATTACATGAAAGTAACCGGTTAAACGATCCCCTGGTCAAGTGCATATCGTACCAGGCTGGCCGTATTTTTAAGATCGAGCTTACTGAGTAAATTCTTTCGGTGCGTATTGACAGTATGTACGCTGATAAACAGTTTTTCAGCTATTTCGTTGGTGGTGAGACCTTCGGCAATAAGCCTCAGGACATCCTTCTCACGTTCTGTTATTTCAATGGCGTGGGTGTTATTTTGCCCTTTGAATGAATGCATGACATTCTGAACCACCTCGGTGCTGAAAAACTCCTCACCTCCCGCTACCGCACGGATCGCTGCAAGCAGGGTCTTCTTATCCGCGTTTTTAAGGACATAACCTGCAGCCCCGGCGTTAATCACATTGCGTATGAACTCCGGGGTATCGTACATCGAAAGGATCAGGATCTTTACATCAGGAAATTGGTTTCGAATGGCCCTGGAGGCTTCGATACCATTCATTTCCGGCATATTAATATCTAATAAAACTAAATCCGCCGCATGTTCGGCAAGCTTTTCCATCAGTATTTTGCCATTATGACATTCATCAATGACCTCAATGTCGTCTTCAGAATCAAAGATCGACTTAAGCCCGTCTATGACTACCTGGTGATCATCCGCGATTATTATCCGTATCATACTGTTGGTATATCTATGGTAACTAAGGTTCCCTTTCCTCTCCCTGTATCTATATTAATATTGGCATTTAATAATCCAACCCGGTTCATCACATTCCGAAGCCCCATGCCTTCAGGAGCTTTGGTGGTCTCGAATCCAGTACCGTTGTCCTCAACCGTCACCGTCATCTCTTTCTGATGCTGTGTGACCTGGACTATGATTTCTGTAGCACCGCTATGCTTCAGGGCGTTACTCACCAGCTCCTGTATAATCCTGTATACGTGTAATTCCGACTTCTGGTCAAGGCGTTGATTAACACCATGGGTGAGCACTTTCATCTTAACCTTGCCACTTCCCGTGACGGTTTCCTTAAGGTCATTCAAAGCGGCTACCAGTCCGAATTGCGACAGCACCCCGGATAACATATTGTGGGATATCATTCGGACATCCTGAACTGCTATATCGAGAAGTTCCATGCCTTTATTAACAACCTTACCTCCCTGATTTACAGGCATATCTTCGAGGTTATTAAAGTATAACTTCGCGGCAGATAGTGTACTTCCAAGCTTGTCATGCAACTCTTCGGCAATACGTTTCCGTTCTTTTTCCTGGGCATCCAGCACAGAATGAAAGGAGCGGATCTCCTGATCTTTGAAAAGGTCATTGATCTTTCTGTATTCTTCGTCACGACGTGCTTCCCTGCGCTTGTAAAGGATATACGCTACCAGTCCGGTTACCAGGACAACCAATAATGCAATAAGCAACAACCGTTGCCGGTTTTGGGCTTCCTGTATCTGCACTTTCTGCAGCATATTTTCCCGCTCCATCTTCTCTGTTTCGTATTGGATCCTCAGGTTGGAAATTTTCTCCTGACTTTCATCTTCATACATTTGGGTAAACAGCTCATGATACTCATCCTTATACTTAACAACAGAATCCATTTGTCCCAGAGTGAGATAGAGTTGTGACAAATTATCGACGGCATATGAAAGATTACGTTTTTCATCCCGGTCACGGGCAACATCTATGGCGCGATAATAATAATATGCCGCAGAATCATACTGAGCTAAATTGGCATGCGCATACGCTATATTATTCAATACCAGGGCAAGATGATCAGTATGTTCTCCTGCAGACCAAAGAGCAAGCGCTTTGTGATAGTATTCCAATGCCAGGTCAAATTGCTCCAAATCTGAATAGGTATTCGCAATATTATTCTGGAGACTTGCGGTCCATGACGCGTACATGCCATTCAGACGGCCAAGTTCTTCTGCCCGCTTCAGATATACAAGTGCTGAGTCATAATACTCCATTTCTTTCATGGAAGCTCCCAGGTTAGCCAATGCCTGACAAACGCGGGTTGTATCTTCCTGTTGCCAGCCTGCCAGTTCCGCATCCATGAAATAGTTCGCACTTCTTTCGAAATTTTCCAAAAGTCCCTCAATACTGCCAAGGTACAGCAATGACAGCGCCCGGTCACTTCCCGGTATGCTATCCCTGATAATATACCCTTCAAAAAAAGCCTCATATGCAACTGCATAGTTGCTGAGGCTTCTCTGGGACCGTCCAATGGCATCAAGATAAAACAGTGCACTGTCTACATCACCGTTGCTCCTGAAAGCATTTGCCTTATCGAACAAACGCCGCAGGGAATCACCAGTGGCACTTTGCCCCAGTGCATTCCCAATTGGCAATAGAAGTAAAAAAAGTAAGTAAAATCTTTGTTTCATTAAGGCTCATAAGATGATCCGTTCCCGCTGCCACTTCCCTTACTTGTGAGTGCCAAGGTAACATATTTTAGCTTGTCACGCAGAATATCCACGGGCTCAAACTGCTCCGCCGGAATGACTAATTCATCAAAATCAACCCTTACAACTCTCTCGCCTGACTGCCGGGTAACCATATGATTTACAGTCATAACTTCGTTTTTACTCGATGAAGATGTGGTATAAATTACCTTCACATATCGAACTCCATCGACGATCTCTTCCTTATCGATGACATCGACATACTCGCGATCTTCACTAAGGCAAAAGGTGATACCCAGTTCATATAGGTTAATTTCACTGTTTACGGGTGTCAGATTTGTGTATATACAATTCCTACGCATAATGTTGGTTTTTAGTTTACGACAAGTTACACCAAATGTTAACTTCATTTATCACCATTTCTCGGTATTTAATCGTATTCTCGGTAACTTTAGTTACGTAAAGTCCTTCCTTATCAAATTAGCTTTGCCTAAACATGAAATCCAACATGCAACAAATAATTCAGCAATTAACCGGCTGGACGATAGGAATGATTATCGGACTGGTAGCTGCCGTCACGCTGATTTTTTTATTTACCTGGTCTGCCATGCATCATGCCAGCTGGTTATATAATAAGGATGAAGTGCAACAATCCTGGACGCTGCCGTCCATTGATACGGATCTGCCCGATGGAAAGGAAGGACAAAAGATTCGTTATGGCTATTTGCTGGTAAGCGAAACCCCGAAATGGATGGGCCCGAAGGCGAAAAGTCATGAATTGCGCTTTTCCGGAAATAACCTGACTTGCAAGAATTGCCACCTGGATGCGGGAACAAAGCCGGGAGCTGGTTCATTTGTCGGTGTTACCAACCGTTTCCCCCAGTTCAGGGGACGTGAAGGCAGGATGGGTACTATCGAGGACCGCATTAATGGTTGTATGGAGCGAAGCATGAATGGAACTGTATTACCTGTAGAGTCTCCACAGATGGAAGCGATGGTCGCTTATATGGAATGGCTCAGCAAGGATGTTCCCGCTGATGTCGAAAAACAGTATAAGGGATTTCCAGGGCTGAAAATACCGGATGGTAAGGCCGACATCGTGCTTGGAAGGGAGATCTATGAACGTGAATGTGTTACCTGCCATGGTACCGACGGTCAGGGTCAGGCGCTTGGTGATTCCACCAAAGGATACCTGTATCCGCCATTATGGGGTAAGGACTCCTATAATCATGGCGCAGGTATGAACCGCATTATAACTGCCGCACAATTCATCAAGGGCAATATGCCGTTGGGTGTTACAGTAGATGCCCCAAGGCTTTCGGATGAGGAGGCATTTCACGTGGCAGCCTACATTGACAGTTTCGAACGGCCCACAAAACCGGATGCAGAACTGGATTTCCCCGATAAGAAATTAAAACCCGTATCAACACCCTATGGTCCCTGGGAGGACCCATTTTCAGCAGATCAACATAAGTATGGCCCCTTTCCGCCAATCATCCAGTATTACGAAAAGGAATATGGCCTTAAAAAAGATAAGTAACCTCTTACTGTTACTCGCCTTGCCACTGATGCTTGGCGCACAAAATATTCGACCTCCCCGGGACTCCGTCCGGTCCTATGGCGTATTCAACGGAGAGTGGCGTACCTTCTACATGGCCACTGTGAACAAGGATAGCCTGAAAGACTTCCATGCACTGGCTACCGGAGGTTACGTTAAATATGCCTACCATATCCGTAACAGAGTGGAAATTGGCGGAGCACTTTATACATCATTTAACCTGAATATTCAGGACCTTGAAGTTCCCGATCCGACAACCGGACGTATTTCCCGTTATGAGGCCGGGCTGTTTGACGTCAATGACCTGGGAGACCGAAGTGTCTTTATCATTGGCGAACTCTATGCTGCATATTCCTGGAAAAATGGTCATATAAAAGCTGGCCGGATGAAAGCGAAAACACCTTTTGTCAATGGTCAGGATGGCCGAATGATTCCCACCTTCGTTCAGGGCGCCTATGTATTCCACAAACCCATAGATCAATTTGACTATACTGTTGGAATTTACAATGAGATGGGGCCTCGGTCGACCGGGAAATTCTTTGGGATCGGTGAAAGCATCGGACAGTACCCGGTAGGAAGAAATCCGGATGGTGCAGTCTCCGGATACCAGGACGAAACCAGCAGTGACTTCCTGATCATGAGTGACATAAACTGGCGCACCAAAAAGAACTTTCGTGTCCGGCTGGTCGATTATTACATTGATAATACCTTTCATGCCCTTTATCTGAATCCAGTCTATACATGGAAAATAAAAGATCGTTCATTTACTGCGCAGGCAGAATGGGTTCATGAAGACCGTGTAGGTGATGGCGGAAATCCTGATCCTGACCTGCAGTTTTTTACGGACAAAAATTCCAATGTCTTTGGCATTGAATTATCTACAAAGAAGAAAACAGCGTGGCGAATCGCCTATAACCGGATCACAGATGATGGCCGGTTCCTCTTCCCGCGTGAGTGGGGCCGGGAATTTTTATTTGCTTTTCAAAAACGGGAGAGATCAGAAGGGCTTCGTGACGCACATTCCCTTCTCGTCGCGGTAAAGCATGATTTGAATCTAAAGGATGATGTTCTTATTTCTGAATTTAGCATCGGCAGGCACTGGAATCCGGATGTCTCAAATGCCGCGGCCAACAAGTATGCGATGCCGGATTATACTCATTTCAACCTGGACCTCTCCTACAGAAGCAAAAAAGTCCCCCGATTGTACCCGGAAGTCTTGATTACCTATAAAGCTGCACATACCAACATACCTGAAAATCCGGCAATCTTCCTGAACAAGGTTGACATGTGGCACTTCAGTGTGGTGATGAACTACAGATTCGGCAAAAATTAACCGGCATCAGGATTCGCATTGCCCGAAAAGTAATCATGCAACCTGGATAAGGTACGTTCATTGACCTTTTCATCAAGGAGGACCTCCCCTTTTTCGAGCAGCACGATTCGGGAACAAATATCAGTCACATGATTCAGGTCGTGACTGGATATCAGAAAAGTGGTTTTTGATTCACTCTCAGCGATGATCCTTTTCAGATGGATCTGCGATGTCGGATCAAGATTCTCAAAAGGTTCATCCAGCATGATGATCGACGGATTGCCAATAAATGCAGCCGCTATTCCAACCTTCTTTTTATTACCCTTCGACAAATCACGGATATACTTTTGCCTGCCGAGGATCTCTCCATTAAAAAGCACTTGGAACTTCATCAAATGCGCGCGGAGTTCATCATCTGTAAGTCCATATACTTTTGCAAGGAAGCTAAAGTACTCTTCCGGCGTGAGGTAATCGATCAGGAATTTTTCATCAATGAAGGAACCTGTGTGTTTCTTCCAATCTTCAGATCTTCGCACATCGGCCCCTTCAATCAACACCTCGCCTTCATTGGGCCTGATCAGATCCAGCATGATCCGAAACAATGTTGTTTTGCCGGCACCATTGTTACCAACCAGTCCGAAAGACTCTCCCAATGGAATTTCCAGCAGATCAATATTCACCGCCACAGCATCGCGATAAGACTTTTTCAACTGCGAAATTATTATCATACCATCAGAGGGTTAAGTCCTTTATAAATTTATACTTCAGCAATTTCAGCCGGTTTGTTAACATCGTAATCACCTGTTCACGAAAGAGACAACCGACCAGGCCGACCATTCCTATGGCCAGAATTCCCGGGACAAATCCCCCGAAATAATTTACCGGAAGAAAAACCAGGTATGGCCCCAATAGAAGCGGGATAGCCATCAGCCACTGAGCGACGCCTGTACCCTGGTAATTCATGAAGGAGCCACGATTCAGGTCTATTGGCTTGGGACTCCACATGGACAAACGGATCATTACCGGTATGTTGATACCGATATTGAACAGGCATCCGCAAATCATCAGGAGCAAAATATCCCATCCGAAATAAACATACGGGATACAAAGAACTGTTGATACGAGGCTTGACATGACCAGCAGGCGGTATCGCGATGAGATCCACGTCCGGAGCGAAATGGGCTGGGTGAAAAAGAAATCGAGCTGATTGGTATTCCAGCTCCAGAAGAACTGGCCATAATTTATAGTAAAGAGCGCGCTCATGAAAATGCCGATAAAGACAAACATTCCCTTTGAATCTGCATATTCCTCATTACCAAAGAACAATAAGCCGTAGCCAACAAAAACCAGTGACAATAACATCACCGACCTGGTGCGTTTATGACGCAGAATCAGGCGGATTTCCTGCAGCATCAGGACATTCGAAAGAGTACCGCTGTTCAGGAAGCTGAAATTTGAGGAATAGGATTCCAGGTGATCACCAGCCTTCGGAGCCAGCTCTTCCAGGTAGAGATGATTTGTCAGGAATTTGTACGTTGCATAAAAAAGCATCAGGCATAGTGCAAACGGAATTAAGACAATACCTGGTGATGCTAAAATTGATATGAATACTGTGGCAAGCGGCTTAAGGAAACTTACCCCG
Source organism: Cyclobacteriaceae bacterium (assembly GCA_050289805.1). Classification (GTDB taxonomy): domain Bacteria; phylum Bacteroidota; class Bacteroidia; order Cytophagales; family Cyclobacteriaceae; genus JAUILA01. The sequence goes on along the minus strand of JBNKGL010000023.1, from coordinate 54,429 downwards.
AAGAAGTAATCCAAAATATAATTCGACGAAGCGATTAGAATCAGGATCAGCCAGACCCAGGGTTTGCTGTCATATCGTTTCTTGAAAAGTATATTCAGGAAATGAGTAGAAAGTGTAATTAGTTCTATGCTCAACAGCCAGCATAATGCATTCACCATACCGAACCTGGGAGCCAGAAACTGCACCGTAATCGGTAAAAGTAAAACAACAGGGTAAACCGTGAATAAACTAAACAGAGACCTTCCCAGGAGGAAGCCCGCCATGGTCTTGCGTTTAATCGGAAGGCAGAGATATGGTTGAATATCCAGGGCCGGAACTTTTTGAATCAGGTACCGGATTACTGCGTCGAAAAGGAAATAATAGATCACCAGTTCATTCAACAGCAACACAGGGTCCTTTGAAGTGGGAAGATTGGTAATAAGCTTCGGTAACGCGACGGCAAGGATTATGGCAGAAAATGTTATCATGACGCCCAGGAAGATGACAAGTATTGTCATGCCAAGTTCACGCCCGAAAGAAGGGGAGCGTCTGAATTGCAGCCATTGATGTCTGATGAAGTCGATGATCATTCCATTAAAGATACAATAGGATTTATATTCTGATCAGACAGGACAAAATAATTCTTGGTGTGTATGATAAAATGTTTATTTTGAGATTGTAAAATCCAAACCATTATGATTCAACTCTTTCGGGGCCTCCTGGTCTCCTTATTATTCAGTTCTCTCCTGACTGCACAGGAAAAACCCATCGCTTTTATTAATGCCCATATCATTCCCATCGAAGGCAATGAAATTGTAAAGGGTACACTGCTCGTTCAAAATGGCAGAATTCTCGACGTTGGTGCCAATGTAAATATACCTTCGGATGCTACGACAGTAGACGCCAGCGGTAAGGTCATCATGCCCGGACTGGTGGATACCCATTCCCATCTTGGAGGTCCTTCGGGTGGCGACAGGTCGGCCGCATTAAATCCTGAAGTTCGTGTGATGGATGCCCTGGACCCTACCAGTGATGGATTTAAAAGAGCGCTGGCAGGTGGCATTACAACCCTGAACGTCATGCCGGGATCAGGCCACCTGATGAGCGGACAGACCGTATATATTAAACTGAGAAAAGGGGCCCGCAAGATTGAGGACCTTTTATTTTGCAACGATCCTCTGAATGAAATTTGCGGCGGCATGAAGATGGCCAATGGAACCAACTCCATCAACGGACTCCCGAATTTTCCGGGAACACGGGCGAAATCAGCCGCCATGGCAAGAACACTCTATACCAAAGCCCAGGAATACAAAAAGAAAGTGGAGGAAGCCGCCTCCGATACATCGAAGCAAGCCCCTCCGCGGGATCTGCAGATGGAAGGCCTTGTGGAAATACTTGACGGCAAGCGGATCGTTCATTTTCATACCCACCGGCACGATGATGTACTCACAGCGATCAGGCTTTCCCAGGAATTTGGATTCAAGGTTGTACTGCACCACGTAAGTGAGGCATGGAAAGTGGCGGATGAAATTGCCGCCGCCGGGGTACCTGCATCCATTATTGTGATTGATTCTCCCGGTGGTAAGCTGGAAGCTATGGACCTGCGCAATACGAATGGCGCCCGGCTGGAGCAGGCCGGCGCATTGGTGGGTTTCCATACAGATGACGGGATCACAGATTCACGATTCTTTATACGATCAGCAGCAATTGGAGTACGAGAAGGAATGTCGCGTGAAGCAGCATTAAAGGCACTAACACTTGCCGGAGCTGAAATGCTTGAACTCGATGGACAGCTTGGATCGTTGAAGAAAGGGAAAGATGCCGATTTCATCATTTTGAGCGGCGATCCGTTTAGCGTTTATACCCATGTGGAACAAACCTGGGTGGAAGGCCAGCAGGTATTTGACCGCTCACAGCCTGAAGATCACGCGTTCGCTACCGGCGGTTACAAAGTATATCGTTCAACCCTTCACATCCATGCTGAATAATATGAAACTCCTCAAAATAATAATACTGCTTCTTTTTCCATTATCCGGCATTGCACAGATCGCCATTACAGCGGAAAAGGTCTACACACTGGATGGTCCTATGATCGAAAACGGTGTTGTCCTGGTAAAGGACGGTAAAATTGAACGCGTTGGTAAGGAAGGCAGTATTCGCATTCCGAAAGACTACCAGGTCCTCACCGCAAGTGTGGTCACGCCCGGACTCATCGATGCGCATTCTGCAGTCGGGCTTTCGGGCTATATGAACCAGCCTCATGACCAGGACCAGCTTGAAAAAAGCTCTCCTATCCAGCCCGACCTCCGGGCCATCGACGCATATAATGCGCAGGAAGAGCTGGTAGGCTTTGTTCGGGACTGGGGCGTCACCACATTGCATACCGGCCATGGTCCGGGTGCCATCATCAGCGGCCAGATGATGACCGTGAAAACAGTTAGTGATTTTGATGAAAGTGCGGTTATTGACCCGGAAACAATGTTGGCAATGACATTCGATCCTTCGGTAGGAAATAATTATACATCGCCGGGAACGTCATCAAAACTCATCGCCATGATCCGCACCAAGCTCATTGCCGCAGGTGAATACAGGGACAAATTTACGGATGACAATGATAAAAATGATCCGCCGAAGGACCTTCAGATGGAAGCCTTAACCCGACTGCTCAACAAAGAAACTAAAGCATTGATAACGGTGAATACACAGACCGATATCCTTGCGGCGATACGCCTTGCCAATGAATTTGACATTGACATCGTACTGGATGAAGTGGCAGAAGGCTACCTCTTACTGGATGAGATCAAAGAATCCGGGGCAGAGGTGGTACTTCACCCAACGATGGCGAGATCCACAGGTTCGCGTGAGAACATGACGATGGAATCTGCCGCAATCTTTCAAAAAGCGGGTATCCCGTTTTCCATCAAGAGCGGATTTGAAGCCTATGTACCAAAGACACGTATAATACTTTTCGAGGCCGCACAGGCAGTAGCGAATGGTTTGCCCTACGAAGAGGGACTCAAGACCATAACCTATTATCCTGCGCAGCTTCTTGGCATATCAGACCGTGTCGGAACCATCGAACGTGGAAAGGATGCAGACCTGGTTTTATACAATGGCGATCCCTTTGAATATCAGACGAAGGTATGTCATGTACTGATCAACGGTAAAGTTGAGAAAGATTCCTGCGACTAATAAAAACGGCCTGAATTACTCACAAACGCAATCTTCTTACTGTCAGGCGACCAGCTGGGAACATTGATGGTTCCCTGTCCGCCGTATACGTAGGCAATGATCCTGGGTTCACCGCCTTCCACCGGCATTAACCGGAGGGTGACATGTTTGTAAAAGGGATGGTCATTGGATCGCACATCGGTACCGAAGCTTAAGAATGCAATCCACTTTCCATCCGGCGAAACATGGGGAAACCAGTCATTGAAATTTTCATCAAAGGTAAGTTGAGTCGGTTCCGAGCCATCGGCCTTCATTCTCCATAGCTGCATGGTTCCGGTCCTGTCTGAGTTGAAGTAAATATACTTACCGTCGCTGGAATATTCTGAACCATCATCCAGACCCGGCGTATCCGTCAGTTGCTTCTCCTCCATGGTTTCCACATCTGCGGAATAAATATCATACTTACCATTCCGGTTTCCGGTGAAAATAACCGTCTTTTTGTCCGGAGAAATACCATGGAGATAGCTTGCGCCCCTGCCCGACCTACTTACCTGTTTGGGTGAATCACTGCCGGAAGAAGGCATCAGGTAAATGGTTGACGTATTGTCATCTGCCGCATTATGATGACTTATCCCAAGGGTTTGTCCGTCGAAGGAAAGAACATGGTCATTGTTATTATTGGTGGCGAACCCGGTATTGAGGTACTCAATTTCTCCATTCTCAAAATAATACTTGTAGAGGTATCCATTGGAATTATAGATGAGGTTCTTTCCATCCGGAGTCCAGTTTGGTGCCTGAACCGAATGCTGTGATTCAAAAAGAACTTTCCTGGTCCCGGAAGCTATGTCGAGAACTTCCATCCGGCTGCCAAGGTAGTTGCGATATGGCAACAGGTCTTCCGGTGCAGGCTTAATAATCCGAACATTTTTGAATGTGGCCTTTTCAACCACATCTGCATTATGGGAACATACATAGATGCCTGCAAAAACCTCATTGCGCAGTGTAATATCCTCAAGTTTAACAATATTCAAGGGTTTCCCTTTTTTTGCCGTACCCATGTAGTAAACTCCATTGACCCGGGAGAGCTGAATAATATCGGGCATTTCATCGGTCGATTTCACTTCGAGTGTCTCGGCACCGACGGTTTTTCTGTATTGCAAAGATGTGAGGCCATCGCCATGAACAGTAGCATTCACCATTGCCGAACCGGAACTCAGTGTATTCCGAACGGCCCATCCTATTTTACGATGGGGATCAACGCCTTCACCAATGAAATTCATTTCCGCCCGTAAGATAAAGTCACCCTGCAGGTTTACCCACAAATACCTGAACTGATCTGCTTCCCCCCACATATTTGCGCCCGAACCTGATATGGTATAGGACTCATTTTCAGCGTCGTACGAAACGGATCCTTCATGTTGAACATCACCTACATCCGTAGTACCTTCAAATATTCCAAAATCATGCTGCTGCGCCATTGTTGCGATGTAAGCAGTCATTACTAATATAATGGTGAATAAACTGCTCTTTACATTTAATTTCATTGTTGCTTCCTTGTTTGTCTGAATATAAGAAAAACATCAATGATACTAAACCAGTACCTGATGAAAGGCAAACCGGCATCGACGATTACCTTAAATTATTACCTTTTACATAAATTGAATTTTATATTCCAATTTGTTGGGGCAATTTAACTCTGCCGTTTTACCGGCTAAAAAAGAAAACTTTAAAAAAGGAGGATATTTTGAAAAGAAGAGATTTCGTTCAACTGGCAGGACTAAGCGCCGGTGCTATTATGATGCCGCCTGTGTTTGGCAGGTCGATATCAACGGAGGCCCTGTCCAGTCCGGGATTGGATGTAGCTGTTAAAAAAGAACTGGCGGATGTCGCCTTGAATACAGCGCGTTCCATGGGAGCATCCTATGCTGATGCCCGTATCGGACGTTACCTGAATCAATATGTTTTCACCCGTGAAAACAAGGTGCAGAATGTTGTAAATACAGAATCATTTGGAATTGGAATCCGTGTGATCGCAAATGGAACCTGGGGATTTGCCTCAACGAATGATGTGAGCAATGATGGAATAAAGAAAGCCACTGCCCAGGCGGTTGCGATTGCCAAAGCGAACGCGAAGATCCAGAAGGAACCGGTAAAACTGGCACCCGTTGAATCCTATGGTGAGGTAAGCTGGAAAACGCCGTTGAAAAAAGACTTTAAAGATATTCCCGTTTCGGAGAAGGTGGATCTCCTCCTTTCCGCGAATGCGGCGGCCATGGAAAATGGCGCCAGCTTCGTGAATTCAGCACTATTTATGGTGAATGAACAGAAATATTTTGCTTCCACCGAAGGCAGCTATATCGACCAGGATGTACACCGCATCTGGCCTACGTTTGGAGTTACAGCCATCGACAGGGCTCAGGGCAAATTCAAATCAAGGCAGGCCATGAGTGCCCCGATGGGTATGGGGTATGAATATCTGGACGGGTTGGCATCAGAGAAGGTGGCCGGACCGAACGGACTTATCTTTTACCGCAACAGCTATGACATCGTGGAAGATGCAAAGGTTGCAGCAGAGCAGGCTAAAGAAATGCTTTCGGCCAAATCTGTGGAGCCGGGAAAATACGATATGGTTCTTGAGCCAAATCATCTCGGATTGACCATCCATGAATCTGTTGGACACCCGCTGGAGCTGGACAGGGTACTCGGATACGAGGCTAATTACGCCGGAACAAGCTTTGCAACACTTGACAAACTTGAAAGCGGAAACTTCAACTATGGAAGCGAGGCCGTTAACCTGGTTGCAGATAAGACACAGCCCCATTCATTGGGTGCCGTAGGTTATGATGATGAGGGAGTAAAATGCAAGAAATGGGATCTCGTCCGCAACGGTATCCTCGTAAATTACCAGGCCATCCGGGATCAGGTACACATGATCGGGCAGAATGAATCTCACGGCTGCTGCTATTCACAAAGCTGGAATGACGTCCAGTTCCAGCGTATGCCGAACGTATCACTGGAACCCGGCAAAGAAAAATACTCCGTCAATGATATGATCAGGGATGTGGAGAAAGGGATCTTTATCGCCGGACGCGGGTCCTACTCCATTGACCAGCAGCGATACAACTTCCAGTTTGGAGGTACGGTATTTTATGAAATTAAGAATGGTGAAATTACAGGCATGCTGAACGATGTGGCATACCAGTCGAATACCCAGGAATTCTGGAATTCATGTTCGAAAATCTGTGACGAGAACGATTATCGCATGTTTGGTTCCTTCTTCGACGGAAAGGGCCAGCCATCACAGGTAAGCGCTGTTTCGCACGGGAGTTCTACCAGCCGTTTTGATGGCGTGAACGTGATCAACACAGGAAGAACCATTTAATCATCATTCAGACTAAAAAGAAAAACAAATGGCTATATATACGAAAGAAGAAGCACGACAAATTCTGGAAAAGGCATTGAGCTTTTCGAAGGCAGACTCGTGCGAGGTTAACCTGGGCGGTAGTGAAAGCGGCAATATCCGCTATGCCAGAAACACCGTTTCAACTTCAGGATACCGGTCTAACCAGAACATGTCTGTAACGTCCAGTTTTGGGAAGCGTGTAGGGACGGCAACGATCGATGAATTCGATGATGCCTCACTTGAAAAAGTGGTAAGGCGTTCTGAAGAGCTTGCACAGCTGTCACCCGAAAATCCCGAGTTCATGGAACCATTGGGTCCGCAGAATTATGACGAATCAAAAACCTTTGCAAGTTCTACGGCAAACATTACCCCCGAATACCGCGCGGGTGTGGCAGCCAGCAGCATTGAACCCGCCGCTGCGAAGGATGTAACTGCCGCAGGATTCCTGGACGATTCATCCGGATTTTCATCGATGATGAATAGCAAGGGGCTTTTTGCCTATAACCAGTCGACCAATGCAGATTTTACCGTTACCATGCGAACCAATGATGGTACGGGATCGGGATGGGTAAGCAGGGATGTGAATGACATTGATAAATTCGATGCATCAGAAGCATCCAAAATTGCAATAGACAAGGCACTAATGTCTAAAAATGCAAAAGCGATCGAACCCGGTAAGTATACGGTGATCATGGAGCCTGCGGCAGCAGCCTCATTGCTGGGCAATATGATCGGATCGTTCGATGCGAGGACCGCCGATGAAGGGCGAAGCTTTATGTCGAAAGACGGTGGAACAAAACTTGGTGAGAAGATTGTGGATGAGCGTGTAACCCTCTACTCCGATCCATTGCACCCGGATGTACCCGCCCCTACCTGGAATGGCCAGGGGCAGCCGCTTAAAAAAATGAGCTGGATTGAGAATGGCGTCGTGAAAAACCTCGCTTATTCACGATACTGGGCACAGGAAAAAGGTGTTGATCCGGTACCGTTTCCCGCAAACGGCATCATGGTTGGCGGAGATGCGTCACTTGAAGATTTGATCAAGGATACGCGACGTGGAATCCTCGTGACACGATTCTGGTATATCCGCTCCGTAGATCCGCAGACTTTACTTTACACCGGGCTTACACGTGACGGTACGTTCTACATTGAGAATGGCAAGATCAAGCATCCCGTGAAGAACTTCAGGTTTAACGAAAGTCCGATTATCATGCTGAACAACCTGGAAACCCTGGGACAGCAGCAGCGTGTGGGCGGGAATCTGATTCCATACCTGAAAGTGAGGGATTTCACATTTACCAGTCTCTCAGACGCAGTCTGATAAACTAAACGAACTGAAGACTGGTTATTCCGGAAACGGGATAACCAGTTTTTTTTAAAACTCATGCGATTCGGATCCAGCGATAAATTTTTCTTTACCCGACTCCAGTACGAATCCGGTGATTGGGACGTGGACCAGCGGATGCCGTCGAATCTGCTGAATTCATTGGTCGAGTATACTACCTTGCCCGTGGACACACGCGAAAATATTATACCTCTGGCAAGTGAAGAATTATTCAGCTGCCCGTTTTGCTACCTTTCAGGTCACAAACTTGTTCAGTTCACCGATCGTGAAAAATCCAATTTCGAGAAATATATCCGAAACGGAGGCTTCATCTTCGTAGATGATTGTAATCATGACATCGACGGATTGTTTGCCAAGTCCTTCGAGCGCCAGATGGCGGAAATATTTGGAACAGATGCGCTGATGAAAATTCCGAATAACCATGCCATATATAATTCCTTCTTCAGGTTTGAAGACGGTCCGCCCACCACATCCCAGGAACTGAACGGCTGGGGCGATGACCTGGTCCATGATTATCTGAAGGCTATCCAGATCAGGGATCGCATAGGCGTCCTTTACAGTAATAAGGATTACGGATGTGAATGGGACTATGATTTCAGAAATAAACGATGGTATAAAATTGACAATACGAGATTTGCCGTCAACATTGTAATGTATGCTCTAACCTCTTAAATAATGCCAGAAAACAGCGAAGCAACTCAGGTTCAGGTAGAAGGATTGATCAGGAAACTGGAAAACCTCAGCGGTGAGATCCACAAGGTAATCATTGGCCAGGAAGAAACGGTCGAACAATTGATCGTGGCATTCATCGCCGGTGGTCATGTCCTGATCGAGGGCGTGCCCGGTCTTGCAAAAACACTGATGGTGCGAACCCTCGCCCGTGCAGTGAATCTGAGCTTCAAAAGGATCCAGTTTACGCCCGACCTGATGCCTTCAGATATTATCGGTACGGAAATACTCGAAGAAAACCACAATACAGGGTCAAAACAATTCGTCTTTCAAAAGGGACCAATTTTTGCCAATCTTGTCCTGGCGGATGAGATTAACAGGACACCTCCTAAAACACAATCGGCACTGCTGGAAGCCATGCAGGAATTTGAAGTCACCTACTTCGGAAAAACGCACTTTCTCGATCGCCCTTTCTTCCTGCTTGCCACACAAAACCCTATCGAGCAATCAGGTACCTTTCCATTGCCGGAAGCACAGCAGGACCGTTTTCTCTTCCTTATACGCATTGGCTACCCCAACCAGGAAGAAGAAGATCATATCCTGAAGCAAACCACAGGATCCAATACTTCCGATGTCAATCCGGTGATCACAGGCGACGAGATCATAGAAATTCAGAAATGGGTTCGCCAGGTAGTGATCTCCGATGATCTCATTCATTATGTTGGGCAGCTTGCACGAAATTCACGGCCGCATGATTCATTAGTCCCGGAAATCCGTGATTATGTAAGCTGGGGTGCCGGACCGCGGGCCGGCCAGGCAATGATTCTTACCGCCAAAGCCAGGGCACTTTTGAATGGACGCTATTCAGTAATTCCTGAAGACTTGAAGCGAGTGGCCCATCCAACGCTCCGACACCGGATATTGGTGAACTTCAAGGCAGAGGCCGACGGTATTACCGCGGATGACCTGATCGACATTTTGCTTGAAAAGATTGAAATGTAAATGAGCGCAAAGATTTCATCCATTTCCGAACTCTATAATCCTGCACTGATCCATAGTGTTTCCGGCCTTGCAATGATCGGACGGAATATCGTGGATACTTATTTATCCGGTGTTAACCGCAGCGTTCGAACCGGAATGGGGATGGAATTCAGCCAGTACAGGCCCTATGCCCCGGGCGATGACCTCCGTATGCTCGACTGGAAACTCGTGGCCCGCCGGGAAAAATATTATGTGCGGCAGTCTGAGATCGATTCGGGAACAACGGTCAAATTCATCCTCGACTGTTCTGCCTCCATGCTGCAGGAGAGCGACGGACTTTCGAAACTGGATTATGCAAAAGTTATTATTGCCACGCTTGCATACCTTGCCACCCAGCAGGGCGATGCTCCCGGGTTGTTCGCATTGAATGATCAGGAATTTGTCGCGCTCCAGCCGCAGCGGCGCCGGCAGCAATATATGCAGCTGATCAATCTCCTCGTTTCACTGGATGGTACAGGCAACTGGCCCACATCCAAATCGAGCATCAATGATATCCTCCCAGGAAAAGAAAAAGCCATCATTATCTTTGTTTCAGACATGTATGAAAAGGATAATGAACTCATTAACAGTATTTTAAAATTAAATACATCAACTTCTGATTTAATATGTCTCCATGTAACCGCAAAGCAAGACTGGGAACCCGAATTCAATGGGTACGTCACTCTTGAGGATTATGAAACTGGTGAGCGTGTCAAGGTTAATGCCGAATCTCAATCGGAACGTTATACCCTTGCCTGGGAACAATACCGACAGGCTTTGAGACACAGGCTGCTCGAAAATCATGTGCAGTACGAATGTCTTAAAATGCATGAGTCGCTTTCACATGGGCTGAAACTTTTTCTAAAAAAACGAAACGGGCTTTTGAGATGATTTTTGGTGCTCCATATATGCTATGGGGCCTCCTTGGCCTTTTTGTACCTGTAGCTATTCATATGCTGAGCAGAAAGGAGCAAAAGGTAATCAAGGTAGGGTCAATCAAATTATTTTCTGAAATAGAAAGCGTGAAAGTACGACGGTTCATGCCCAGTGATTATCTGTTGCTTCTTTTACGTTGTTTGGTTATAACAACACTTGTAATCTGGCTTGCGGAACCGAAAAAACTCATTTCCGGTGAAAATGTTCCCCTCGCCTACCTTATTGACCCCGGGCTTTCCGAACATCCTTTTATCAAAGAAGAAATTGCCCCGCTCCAAAACAGCTATTGGCTGCAGGAATCAATAACCGCCACCAACGAAGGACCTGGAGACACTTCCAGGAATGTTAACTTCTGGAAACTGGCAGAAAGCCTCACCCCTTCCCTGCAGGCAGATTCCATAGTCTTCATAACTCAACCTTTGGTGCGGAATATGGGTGATTTCCGGCCGAAAATAGGCAAACCATTCTCCTGGGTTACACTTGAAATAGATGAAGAATTGCCGCGTGCCATCGGACATTTTGAGCGCGGCGACACCTCTTTTCAATTGATCAGCGACGAATGGAACACCTGGTATATTGCCAATGATACGACTTCTGCAAAACAAGGAATGATTCCGTCTAAAACGATCCACCTGGCATATCCTGATTCTCTTGAGTATTCAATGCAGCGCTTTAAACAGATGCTGTTGGTCCTTGGTGATTACAGCGGTGTGGAAGTTGTTGATACAACAGCCGAAGCGGCAGATTTTATCTTCTGGTTTTTTAATACTCAACCGGAAAATCCATCAGAACAATTAATTACCATTGAAGTTGATTCCAGCCTGGAACCCCGGATAATTAAAGGCCCGTCGGGCAGCCACATCATAACCGCCATCCCCGAAGGAAATGAAATGTTTGACAGCAAATTAGCAGAACAACTTTTACAGGTTCTTTCTCTTTACCCCGATGCCAATTTACAGCATCACGATCCGAGGCATGTGAGTAATGCACAGATATTTCCACGCTACGACCCCGCTCTGGCCACTGGTAATGACCAGTATAAATACCTGCACCTGATCCTTTTACTGGCAGGAATCCTTCTCATTGCAGAACGTATAGTATCAAACCGTCAACAGCGATGAATACACAGGCATACGTACATAAGCTGCATCGAAAGTGGGTGTTCTACCGATGGATACAAGCATTAGCCCTGTGGTCTGCATTCACCCTTATCATCCTGGTTTTAATTGCTGACGGCAACCGGCAACTGCTGATGATCATACTCTCGGGGCTAGTGTCAGTCACCATTTATTCACCCTGGAAAATTAACCTGAAGCGTATCCTGAGGCACCTGGATATCACTTTTCCTGAAATAGAATATAGTTCCAGTCTTCTTGCAGCAGACCAGGAACACCTTCAGGGCCTGGCACTGGTACAAAAGAAACGTATAGAGGAGGTGATCCGAAATAACAGGAAAATCACTAAACCGCCCGTTAAATTCTGGCCATCAATCCTTTTCATTGTAATTTCGGCTGTCATTTTTGGTTACCGCGGGCCGGTTCAGACGCGCATCGTTGAAAAATCAAATTCCATTTCCCTTGCTCCTGCACCAGGGTCGGAAGCTACTGCTCCAATTCAAATTGATCATGCATTTCAGATTGATCCCCCCTCCTATACGGGTTTAAAATCATTTTCAAGCGCCTCCAGGGTTATTTCTGCCCCGGAAGGGAGCAGGATAACCTGGAAGGTAGCCTCAGGTCAAATCCTTTCTTCTGCCTGGCTCAGCATTAACTCAGATACGACTGTCTTTGAAGAGCCCTCAAAGGAATTCGGAACAAGCTTCTTTCTAAATCAGTACAGCCTCAGCAGGTTCTCATTATTTTCAGAGGATTCAATCCGGTATAATTCGGAGATCATGGAGCTGAAAATGATACCTGATGAATCACCTGCTATTTCAGTGAGCAATCAGGATGAATTTACCAGGTTTACCTGGAATGAGCCAAAGAAAGTCTCCTTCAATATTCAGCTCGAGGATGACTACGGTCTGTCTGACGCCGCGATCGTGGCTACCGTGAGCCAGGGTTCAGGAGAATCTGTGAAATTTCGCGAACTCAGAATTCCGTTCGACGGGTTTACGAAAGGTGTAAAAAATCTCCGTACCCTTGAATCTTTTGACCTGGACGAAATGAAGCTTGAACCCGGCGATGAATTATACTTTTACATTGAGGCGGCTGACAACCGTGTTCCGGATAAGAATATTACAAGGTCATCTACCTACTTCATCCAGATATCCGATACATCCTCCTACGAATTTTCTCTCGAAGGTGACCTGGGTGCAGACATCATGCCTGAGTATTTCAGAAGTCAGAGGCAGATCATCATCGATACTGAAAAACTCATCTCCGAGCAGAATAATTTAGCCGTTCAGGTTTTCAATTCAACCAGTAATGAGCTGGGATTTGATCAGAAAGCGCTGCGTTTACGATATGGTCAGTTTCTGGGTGAGGAAGATGAGTCAGGAATTGTTGTCTCTGAAGAAGCCAGGGAACCGACAACGGAAAGCTACACCCATGATCACGATAATGAGGATAGTGGCGGGGACGATCCTGCGCCAGATGAGGATACCGATATGCTGGATGAATATCTCCACGACCACGGTGACCCGGAGGAGGCTACTTTCTTCAAGGTTTCACTCAGGACGAAGCTTAAACAGGCAATGGCCGAAATGTGGGATGCCGAATTATACCTGAGACTGTTTCAACCCGATAAATCATTGCCCTATCAATACAGAGCACTTGAACTCATCCGGGAAATAAAGAATGATTCAAGAATTTACGTTCATCGGATCGGCTTTGAGCCGCCTCCAATCAAGGACGAAAACCGGCTTTCCGGAAAGCTTGAAGAAGTCCGGCCCGTACAAAGAAGTCAAACCATTCAGGCAGATCAACATCTTTCGGAATTAATGAACGGCCTTGAGCAATTGGAGACCTACAATGATCCATCCCGATTAGCAGAAACGCTTCAGCTGCTTTATCGTGAACTATCGTCACTGGCAATAGAACAACCTTTACAATACCTGGGTTCGCTTCAAAAAACCGACAGCCTTTTGCGCATGGACGATTTTAACGATGCTGCACTCACAGATCTTAAACACTCGATCCTGGAGGCACTTCCAGAGCAATTGTCACCTGTCGTTGCGCCGGACCAAAAACCTTCGTCCCTTACAGAAGCCTTGCGAAAAGGATTAAGATGAACTTTTACCACAACGATATATGGCAGATTGCTCTGATCATCCTGATCCTGACAGGGGTTATTCTAGGGTATTTTGAATTCAGGTCAAATTCGGGCACCAAAAGAAGGATTACCAGGATTACGGCACTGGTTGCTGGCCTCTTTTCTGTCTTCTGTCTCATCACAAAACCAAACTTTGAAAATACCGAAACCGGTTCAAAGGCCATTGTGATAACTCCCGGCACTACAACAGCCCAGCTCAATGAACTGGAAAAACTTAAACACAATATCTTCAGGACTGATAAATCGATGTATGACCTTCCTGATCCATCACGCTATGATTCAATATTACTTTTAGGAAATGGCCTGAAAGGATCTTCAGCTGCCATTCTTAAAGACAAATATGTTACCTGGGAAAAACCGATGGCTATCCGAGGCATCTCTCAGATCCGTTTTCCCGAGGTAAGTTGGAAGAATCGTGCAGTGGAGATCAGTGGAAAAGTGAGTGATTCAAACCTCTTTCTCATTAGTTCTATTAATTCAATTACAGATACTTTATTAATTGATAATCACTTATTTAAATTCAATCATACCTTTAAAAAATCTGGAAGAAACCTCATAGAACTTTGGGCCATAGACTCAAGCGGGACAGTTCTTGATTATTACCCGATTGGAATGGACACAAGGACTGCCACTCCCATGCGCTTCCTGGTCTTATCATCATTTCCGAAGTTTGAATATCGTTTCATCAGGGAACACCTGGCTGCCGAAGGGCACCAGGTCACAAGCCGTACGATGGTGAGCAGGAATACATTTACCTGGGAATTTCTGAACTCCGCAGCAGTAAGGTCTGATCCCTTTCGCCGGCTTGACGTTTTCGATATGCTGATAATGGATGAGGACACTTTTAACAAGTTGTCTGGGAACGAAAGGAAACTACTACTGAATGCAATTGATAATGGATTAGGTCTTCTGGTGATTGATCCTGTAAATGCCTTATCTTCAGATCAATTCCTCGACCAAAAGCTTCCTCCTTTTGAGCGTGTAAAACGTACAGTCATTGATATGGGCTCCCAAAGGCTGAATATATTACCATTTGCGTTTCTCAATGAAAGCGAAAACACGGATTGGCAAGCCACACTCACCCATGGCGGGGGTCAAATTTCATTCTCACTCCTCTCTGAAACCTATCCCCTGTTATTGTCGGGGGATTCCGTTAGCTACCGTGCAATCTGGTCGGATCTTATATTCAAGACAGCCCGAACAAAGGAAACAGCGCGCATTGATTTAATGGATGATTGGGGACGTCAGGTCGATGAAAGAATGACGGTTTCAGTTTATTCAAGATCAAGGCCCTCTCTTTCCATCGACAATTTCAAAGTTGCGCTTGAGCAGGACAGAATCATCCGCGAAAAATGGCTTGGATATTACTGGCCGGCTGATTCGGGATGGCATACCGCAAATTTGATCACAGGGAATGATTCCATTAAAAGGGAATTCCATGTCCCCGGGAACAAGTCATGGCAAACCTTTCGCCAAAGATCGAGCTGGAATCATACTCAATTTATGATGAGCGCGGATGCCGGCATACAAAAGGAAATGCAGCCACCCCGATCGTTGTCACCGACCTGGTGGCTGCTGCTTTTTCTTCTATCCTTTGGCTACCTATGGCTTGAACCTAGGATATAATTCTAATTTGGGATAACCTGTCCCGATCCTGTTATGGAAACGGAAAGCTGTGGGCTACCCGAGTAATAAACACTTCCGCTCCCGGAGATTATTACATCAAGCGCATCTGTAACATGGACCTGGGCATTACCTGAACCGGTAATGTTTATATTGGCAGACCTGGTTTCCAGGCCGAAGGTTCGATACGATCCGGAACCGGAGGTTTTGAGGGATGCATGATCAACGGTGCCCGACAGATTGATATCCCCGGAACCTGAAATTGAATTGTCAATATCATCGGCAATGAGATCAACAGAGATTTCACCCGAACCGGATAATACCAGGTTGATGTCCTCTGCCGAAATAGTATTCTGACCAATAATACGCCCTGAGCCGGAAAGGCCGATATATTCAACATCCGGTATTGTTATGTAGATATTCAGCTCACGCAGGTTCTTAATACACTCACGATTATAGATATCCCAATGACCGCCGCGAACATCACGGTTTATCAGGTCAATCACATTGGAAGCACCTTCGATGCGTACACTTTGAACAGGGCCCTGCTCCAGATAGACATTAGCCGAACCCATTAATGTAAAGCTATTGAAGTCATTCAGGGTTATTTCCCTGGAAACCATCGGACCGCTCTCGCTGATGCAGTTCTCGTCACATCCCTGGATTAGAAATCCCGCGGTCAATAAAATCAGAATCATGTAATTTTTCATGTTGTTTATTATTTTGTGTAATTGATTGATTAAAAGCGTATTGCAACATTAGCACCTGGCCACATCTTAACATTTGTCCCGTTGTGAGTTCGGTCATAAACCGTCCAGGGGGCAATATCAGAACCTATACTAAACCCATCCTGACCGCTTAACTGCGATACCATCACGTTGAAAGACGGGCCAAAAACAAGGGTAAATGATCTTCCGAACTGTGCACCAAAATTCAGGCGGAGTTGATTAAGGAGATTAAGTTTTTTATGCGATAAGGTATTTTCCTTTTCAATTACATCGAACGTGGTTAGATCAATGTTCATCCTCCAGGTTGATCCAAGATTGAATTCAGTACCAACACCATATCCATATGCCCATACGGGTTCCTGATCGTTCCAAACATCACTTTCTGAGAAGTGATACCCCACTGAAAAGATATTGTAAAAGTGCTGAACGCCGAGTTTGACAGCGAGCTGCGCATGCAGTGCCTCACTTCCGCTCAACTCAAGGCGGTGATATCCATGCCGCACGATACTTAAAAACCCTATGGATACGCCATCTACAGTATCTGCAACATTCAATAGTCCGATCTGTGCTCCCTGAACACGTCCGGCCACGTTGAGCACGGCTGCCAATTGGGTTCCCTGAATTTCTGATGTGTAATTCGCAACGCCCGCCGCCTGCATTCCCGTCACTCTTCCGGCGGATATGTTCACGACACCGGCCAGCTGAGCCCCTTCCGTAAAGGAAGTATTTACGTTCGTAATCCCGGCAAACTGGGCTCCTGTATGGGATCCGGCATTTACATTTGCGATCCCAGCGAACTGTCCGGCTACAGCGCTATCCCCATTCACATTTGCGATACCTGCCATTTGCAGGCCCTGCGCTGTACCGGCATTCACATTCGTGATTCCTGCCAACTGCGCTCCTGTGAGATTTCCGGCATTCACATTGGTTATCCCGGCAAACTGGGCTCCATCCACAAATGAAACATCAACATTCGCGAGTCCGGCAAAAGCGGCTCCGTGCAGGCCGCGTTCAACACCGGCGAAAAGGTTAATGGAAATCTTGTTGACATAATCAGCCGCAGCAACACCGTTTGAACTGAGGGGGTATACGATTCCAACATGGAATGGCCGTTGAGGATATCCCCTGTAGTATTCGTTGGCTCTTCTTAGTGTATCTGAATTTTCTGATGAGAAATCATCAGGAGAAAATCCGGGTTGAGCTTCAGCAACATTCATTACACCTGCGCTCAACAGAAATATGATTATTAAATTCTTCATGGTTACTAGGTCTTTCTCCTAATACAACCATGAAGTGGTTTACCCCTATCCTATGAATAAATTATTTTATAATTACCCGAAATGTGGTAATAATGCTCTCCTGGATAAACTGAACAAGATAGATTCCGGCAGGTATATCCGACACATCAATCCTGTTCTCCGAAGGACTTCCAATTTCCGACATCAGCCTGCCCTCCGGCGTAA
The DNA here is from genome assembly GCA_050289805.1 of Cyclobacteriaceae bacterium. Taxonomy (GTDB): domain Bacteria; phylum Bacteroidota; class Bacteroidia; order Cytophagales; family Cyclobacteriaceae; genus JAUILA01. Next base: position 36,819 of record JBNKGL010000023.1, on the reverse strand, counting down.
ATATCATTATCCCGTTCAACTTCGATGGATCACCAATAAATTTAAGGTCATTTGAGACTACCGGATTATTCATTATGCGGTAAACAGACGTTTCAATTCCCGGCATAACATGTATCAGCCCAATATTTCGGCGTGTCCCGTTATAATCAATCTGATCCAGCCTGTAATACGTCCTGGCTATGTTGGTGTTCAGATCATGAAAACGATATTCGGAGACGCTGTTTTTCGTACCACTTCCTTTAATTCTAGTCACTTCAGAGAACAATTCCCCGTCAACAGACTTCAGAATCACAAATTCATCATTATCTATTTCAAGTGAGGTCGCCCATTTTAGCTCAGTTCCAATTTCCGTCGGACTCGCATCAAAATAAAGTAATTCTACCGGCAGAACAGGATCGTACATGGTAACGAGGACCCTGTTTGATACATATGGATTTCCCAGGTTGGCGCAGCCTGGAATATCTGGTGTGATCTCAACTGTAAAGATATCGCCATCATTCAATACAGGATATGATAAGATCGGGGAATTGGTACCGACATTTGCCCCATTCAGCTTCCACTGGTATTGCGGTGATGAACCTGCATTTGTTGTGGTTGCTGTAAATTGTCCCTCAGTAAGTGATACGATATAAAGATCTGATAACACGCCATCAGAACTTCTGATGTTCAGGTCAACATGTAGCGGCAGTGAAGGTGCAATTGTACTGGTATACAAAAGCGTACTGTTTTGGTAATACACTACTTCTCCACCTACTACGCCGATCTTCAGGGTATCATTCAAACTATAGGTCCCGAACACACCCCTGATGGTCGCTCCTTCATAGATCCTTATCTGTCCATTTTGGAGGAGATAGAATTTATATTCAATGCCATTGAATGTTCCTGTTCTGGAATTACTTAATCCAAAGGCACGATCTTTCCCTGTTTGGGTGATTACCGTTTGAGCATACGCCATATTTCCCACCGTGTTCGCGCTAAAAGCAGAGGCATCCCATTGATTATTTACACCCTGCTTTTTCGTTGCCGTATTATTTGAAATATGAACATTTTCGGAATAAGACCAGGTCAATTCCTCAAACGCCACGGGCTCAACCCCCGTAGCCGGTACATTGGTGATGTAAAAACTGCCGAATAAAGGCTCAGTGATCTCGAGGATTTCTACTGGCTGCGAGGTATACATGACATCCGAACATCCGCCAAGGTCCGGATAAATAATACATGTTACAATATCGCCGCTGGATAATGACGTATTCGTATATGTCGAATTCGTTGCGCCCGGAATATCACTCCCGTTTACCTGCCACTGATAGGCGGGATTTGAACCTGCATTTGTAGCGGTGGCCGTAAAGTCTCCCGTATTACCATTAACAACAACAATATTATTTAAGGCAGCGCCTTCATCATTCAGGGACAGATCCACGTACAACGGTAAGGTTGGAGCAACGTTACTGATATATAGTAAAACGTCGTTCTTATAATAATTCACAACACCTGATTCAACGGATATTTTAAATACATCCCCGGTTGTATACGTCGACATATTTCCCAGATCCGATCCGTTTTCAAAAATATGTACGTCCTGGTCATTCTGAAGATAAAAGGCATAATCAATGCTGCTGAACGTCTCATCACCGATATCATTGCTGATACCTATAATCTTGTCGTAGGTATTTTCCCCTGCTTCAAACTCCAGATACCCGTTATTTTTAACTGAATTGAGAGAATTCGCCCCCGAATTCCAGCTATTATCTCCTCCCTGTCCTTTAAGAATATCATTCCCGGAAACAAAAACATTCACCTCATTCTCAAACGTTACACTTTCCATGGTTGCGATACATGCGATGGGATCTGCATCACCTTCAATATAAAAAGAGCCGAAAGAGGCTGTTGAAATTTCACTTATAACCACTGGTGTGGAAGTGTAGGTTATTCCGGTACAACCCCCAAGATCCGGTGTGATTATACAAGTGATAATATCACCATCTACCAGGGATGTATTGGTGTAGGTTGAACCCGTTTCACCCGGAAGGTCTGAGCCGTTGAGTTGCCACTGAAATGACGGACTACTGCCTCCATTTGTAGCCAACGCTGAAAATTCGCCGGTATTTCCATTTATGACCATCACATCATTGATGGCTGCTCCCTGATCATGCATCGATACATCGCAATACAATGGTAAAACCGGAACATCTGTGCTTACATACAGCAATACATCATTTTGATAATACTTAATGACACCGGACTCAACGGAAATTTTAAAAATATCGCCGCTTATATAGGTTCCCACGCCAGCAATATCAGAACCATTCTGATAAATCCTGATGTCACGATCATTCTGCAAATACAATGCATAGTCAATCGAAGTATAACCTGCGTCACCAGCATCGCTGCTTAGCCCGATAATCTTGTCATAGGTATTTTCTCCCGCTTCGAACTGAAGATAACCATTATTATATACCGCATTTACTGATGTTGCTCCTGCATCCCAGCTATTATTTCCCCCCTGGGCTTTAAGGAGGTCGTTACCGGTAGCAAAAATATTGGTGATATTGACGAATGCGGCCTGTTCAGCAGCTACCTTACAGGCATAGGGATCAGCAGTCCCGATCACATTGAAATCTCCAAAGAACGAAATATCTTCAGTCGATATCGTTATGGTATTAGAGGTGACAGGTCCTGCACCACAACCACCGGTACCCGGATTTGCATTGGCGGTTACAACATCCCCCGTATTTAAGGTTCCCGGGGTAAACGTATCCGCAGTAGCTGAATAAACACCATTTAAATACCAATCATAAGTAGCGCCTGTGCCCGGATTCACCAGGCTGGCCATAAAAGATCCATCAAATCCATTATAAATTTCAGCGTTACCAATGGTCCCGCCATTTTCCCGAATGGAAATGTCAACAAGTAAGGGTAAGGAAGGAACCACATTGCTCATATATAACAGGGTTCCGTTTTGATAGTATTTTACAACATCATTCTCAATACTGATCTTCAGGATATCACTGGTTGAATAGGAGGCAAACTCACCGCGGTCTGTTCCGCTTTCATAAATGGACAATCGGCCATTTCCTTCCAGCAAGAACGCGTATTCAATACTATTTAGATCATTTCCACCATCCGCAGAACTCAGGCCAAATGCCCTGTCCAGGTTTGTTTCCTGAACTGTGGTCTGTGCATACCCTTCCCCATAAACGTAGGAGGTGGAATTCGCACCGGCGTTCCAGGTATTGCCAACGCCACTTTTTCTGATTGTGGTACCGCTGACAGCTGTATTTACGAGGTTGGTCCATACAACGGTCTCACCTGCATAATAGCAGTTAATGCCCGGGTTGGACGGCTGAATGGTAAAAGTACACTGCCCGTACGTATACACGGATACCAGTGCAAGAAATCCAATCAGACTTGCTCTAGTTAAAAAAATCAACATGTTTGCCAACATTCAGTTCAATGAATACAAGCAAGCTAAAGAAGGCATACAATTTATTACGGTCAATCTTGGAAAGAAACTTACACGGCTGAATATTTGGGCGTAAATCCCTCATAATTAAAAGGCTTCATAGCCTCCGGGCTGTTCCCTGTATATTGCTTACCACGCAGCCGATTCACTGGATATGCCTTCATTTGTTCCGATTCATAGGGTTGAACCATATCCCGAACAATTGAATGCCCGACAGGATCATCCGGAGCGGCGAGCCAGTCGGATTCAAGATCTTTAGGAATGATAAGCGGCATTCTTGGACCCTCACTGGCTTTTGGCTTGTTATGAATCCAGTCGAGCATATCATTCGCAGAAGTTGTTACAATAGAGACGGTATGTCGTTCGATTCCTTCTTTTTCCAATCTCCATGTTTCCCATAGTCCTCCCAGTGAAAAGGGTTCATCATTCTTCATCGTGATATAAAAAGGAAAGGATTTATCGTTTTCCCAGTGATGCTCGTAGAAACCATCCACTACCACAAGACACCGGCGTTTACGGGCGCTATTACGATAAGATGGTTTATTGAACATTTCCTCACCCCTGGCATTGAGCGTCTGATTGCTGATTTTCGTGGCGGTGGCAACATCTTTAACCCAAAAGGGAATAAGTCCCCATTGAAAAAAATTCAATTCTCCCGGCGTTTCATTTGTAATTACCGGAATATCGGGATGGGCAAAAGCCTGAACATGGTAGACGGGCTGGGAAACCTGGGGGATTTTAGAGAGGGCTTTTTTATCAATACGGTAATGTTCCGCGTACTTTTCAGCCCTTTTAGTCATATAAGCGATGTCATAACACATTTCAGAACGTCACAGATTGATAGGACAAATATTAATTGCATGTACCATTTTTCAGCAATCAACGCAATTTAACGATAATAAGGCCACATTCAACGCCGAAAAAAAAATTTCACCGATGTAAGTTACCTTTCTGATTTTAAAGACATTAATCACCAAACGGACAAAATTTACAAAGCCGTCAATAATTAAAAGGCATTCAAAATGCAGGAATGTCTTTACAAAAAGATAATTTCGAGGTTCAATTGTATTAATGATAAGATAATATTTTTGAGTTCGGATTTTAGCTTATTTTTTTGTAAAATAGGTGTCCCATTGACAACCACATAAATGACACCTAGAAAAATTGGCGGAATGGAAATTGTTCGTTAAAAAACGAAGAAGAATTCAAATTGGATAGGTATGAGACAAAGCATCGTAGTAATCGAAGATGACGAAGCAATCCGCTGGTTAATCAAGAAAGTACTTGAGCGTACATATGATGTGCACGTATTCAGTCATGTAGGAAATGCCATGAAACATATGTCGCAGTTTGGTCATCCTGATATTGTAATGACCGATATTAGACTTCCTGTGATTGATGGTAAGGATTTTCTCCGTAACTTCAAAAGAAGCGGGCTTTATGGAGATATTCCGGTAATCGTAATATCTTCCTGGAATGATGACGCTACCAAAAAGGAATGTATGGAAGCTGGCGCTGATGACTACATCGCTAAACCATTCAATCCCGAAGATTTGATCAAAAAGGTTGGAAGTGTTCTTAAGAAAAAGCAGAAATCGAATTCTCTGCTGAGTTAATATCAGTTTTCTGATTGGTGTCTATGGATAAAAATTTTACCTACAACTTTAATAATATTGATGGAGCTGCCGGCTTTCCCACTTCGGAAGACGTTCGCCGCACGCGTAAATCATTTGTTCTGTTCGTGGGTGAATGTAATGATCTGTCGGCCAGACTTGATGAAGCAAATTACCTGACACATTGTATGTCTAACGGCAAGGATGCCATTAAATGGCTGAAGGATAAACATTTCCGCTACAGTCCTTTACCCAATGTGATCATTTGCAATACCGATATACAGGGGGTTAAAACCTTCGAATATGTCAAGTCCCTGAAAAATACAGGATACCTGAAAGACCTTCCGGTCATCTTTCTGACCAGCGATTATTCAATTAAGGAACGTGATGAGGCTATCCGTGTAGGTGCCGATGATTACTTCACATCATCTATTCACGTGGATGACCTTTGTTTTAGAATCGATTTCCTTACGCGGCTCCAGGAATTATCCATGGAAAATACCGATGAGGTAGGAAAGGAATCAAGACCTAATCTTCATAATGCAGAAACCTTCAAAATGTGGTCCATGAAAAGGGCCTTCGATATTGTTGTTTCTGCGACAGCCCTGATCCTGATCAGCCCTATCCTGCTCTTCATTGCCATCGCAATTAAGCTGGATTCAAAAGGTCCTGTATTTTATATTTCTAAACGTGCCGGCAAAGGCTACCAGATCTTCAATTTCTATAAATTCAGAAGTATGCGGATCAACGCGGATGCCGAGGTTGAAAAACTGCAGCATCTGAATCAATACAATGGAGAATCAGATACAGGAAGCGGACTTTTCTTCAAGGTTAAAAATGACCCGAGAATCACACGATTGGGTAGTTTTCTGCGCAAAACAAGCCTGGATGAGCTTCCACAGCTGTTCAATGTTCTGAAAGGAGATATGTCACTGGTTGGCAACAGACCTCTCCCACTTTACGAAGCGGAAAAGCTTACGCAGGATCAGTGGGCATTGCGTTTCCTTGCACCCGCTGGGATAACCGGCCTGTGGCAGGTTACAAAACGCGGCAAAGAAGATATGTCGGAAGCAGAGCGTGTATCACTCGACATGAAATATGCAACGGAAAACTCATTCTGGTACGACCTGAAGATCATTGTAAAAACTCCTTTGGCACTGCTACAGAAAGAACAAGTTTAATTCACAGACGCGATGCCGATTTACACACTCATGGAATTATTGGGATGGGCAGTCGCAGGAGTCTTAAGCCTTTTCCTTGTTCAGGCCAGCCTTCTTTGGTTCCTGAGCCTTTTCATACCTTACCCAAAACGTCCGGAAGCCCCCCATCTTCATCATTACACCTGCATCATTACAGCATATAAAAACATTATCATGTGTAATCCGCTGGTGGAATCCATACTGCGGAATGACTACCCGGGTCTTGAGATAATCGTAGTCGCTGATTCCTGTACTATGGAAGATTATCATATGTATGGTGATAATATCACGGTACTGGAGCCAGAAACTAATCTCGGATCCAAGGTAAAATCCCTTATGTTTGCTGTACCTCACCTGAAACCGGAGACCGAGGGCATCATTGTGATGGATCCTGATAATCTCGCGCACCCGGATTTTCTTTTTAATATTAATGCCTATTTCCATAAGGGCTTTGATGTCGTTCAGGGGATACGAATCGCCAAAAACAAGAATTCAACGATCGCCAGATCAGATTCTTTAGGTGAATTCTATTATAATTTTACAGACAGGTATGTTGCTTTTAATGTCGGTAGCAGCGCCACTATTGCCGGGTCCGGAATGGCCATCCGAAAAGACCTTTTTCTCTCTTTTCTTCGATCGAATAAAGTAAGATCTAAATTGAAAGGGGGACCCATCCTCGGTGAAGACAAGATGCTGCAGAATTATACGGTTCTGAATGGAGGAAGAATCGCATTTGAACCGCAAGCCATCATATTTGATGAAAAGCTTATCTCCGGAAAACAGGTGGAACGTCAGCGCACCCGATGGATTAATACCTATTTCGAAAATATTGGTGACGGATTCCGACTGATCTGGAATGGATTAACACGCTTTCGCTGGAATGCGCTTGTACTCGGACTGGTAAGTATTAAACCACCTCTTTTCATTCTGGCCGGCTCTGCGGTGATCATGGCAATACTTGGCGCATTTCTTGATATTCGTATTAGTGCAATGCTTTTACTGGCCATGATGATATTTGGATCTTTCTTCATATTTGCCGCCTGGCGGTCCCCTCATTCCAAGAATGTACTGAAATCTGTATGGGGCGTTCCTAAATTCATATGGTATCAGATTCGTGCATTGAGCAAAACCGCCAAACACCGTAAGGACTTCCTGGCAACCGAAAACTCCCAAAATATATCCATCGACGATATGATCGATGAAAAGTAATCAAAATGTCCCGGCCACTCGTATCCATTATCTCTGTAAACTTTAACCAGGAAGCTGTTACACTTGCAATGCTCAACAGCCTGGCTTGCTATGGCGGCGCACTGGAAGTGATTGTGGTTGATAATGGTTCCGATAAAAATCCGGGAGAGGAAATATTACGTCAATATCCGGAAACCATTTTTATAAGGAGCGACGAGAACCTCGGCTTTGCCGGGGGCAATAATCTGGGAATAGATCGGGCCACCGGAAAATATTTATTCTTTATTAATAACGATACGGAAATCACCAAAGGCCTGATCGAATGCCTGGTTGATTTTATGGAAGGTCACCCTGATGCCGGCGGCGTAAGTCCTAAAATTCATTATTTTGACGCACCGGGGGTTTTTCAGTTTGCAGGGTTTCACAAAATTAACATCCTTACCGGCAGGAATTCCACAATTGGTGAAGGTGAAAAAGATAATCACCAATTTGATCAGGTAAACGCAATACCCTACCTCCATGGTGCCGCGATGATGATCCGAAAAAGTGCAATTGATAAGGCCGGTAAAATGCCGGAAGAATTTTTTCTGTATTATGAGGAATTGGACTGGTCTGAAAGTATAATCCATGCCGGATACAAATTGTATTATGTGCCCTGCGGAATGATCCGCCATAAAGAGTCGGTAAGTACTGGCAAAAACAGTCCATTAAAGACATTCTACCTAAACCGAAACAGGATATTATTCATGAGGAGAAATCATAAGTGGCTGAACAGAAGTATTTTCCTGATTTTTTATACAATTATTTCTATTCCGGTAAATTTGTTGCGACACCTTATTAAAGGCGAGCAACAACATGCCAACCAGTTGCTTAAAGCTTATTTTTGGAACTTTTCGAAAAATGGAAGAATCAATGGTCAATACAAATATTAAACAACTCTTTCTGGTTTGGATTACGCTCGTATTGCCATTTTCTTCATTCGGACAATACACAGAAAAAACTTTTGAGGGTGCCCCCCTGCCCTATATTGGCTATATCCCGGAAAACTATTCAGAAAGTTCGCGCACCTATCCATTGATCCTTTTTCTTCATGGAATGGGAGAACGGGGTGATGGGTCGGCACAGACACTTAGCAAAGTAAAATCGTGGGGGCCTCCTAAACTCATTGAAGCAAACAAGATGCCTGCCGGGTTTATTGTAATCGCACCTCAACTATCCACAAAAAGAGGATATTGGCCGCCCGACCTGGTTGATGCAATGCTTGAATTCACCCTGAAGAATTACAGGGTTGATATGAACAGGATCTACCTTACAGGACTGAGCATGGGCGGTAACGGCACCTATGTTTATGCATACAGTGACTTTAATAACCCAAACCGGTTGGCTGCCATCGCGCCTATCGCTGCCTGGGGCGATACAAATAAAGCATGTAAAATTGTTGACCGTGGCATTCCTGTCTGGGCGTTTCACGGAGATAAAGATCAAACCGTTCGTTATGAACAGGGAAAAGCCCTGTTTGATGCGCTTAAAAAATGTAACCGGGATTTAGACATTTCAGACTACCGGTTCACCACCTATGAAAATACAGGGCATAATTCCTGGTCAAAGGCCTATACGAGTGAAGTTCCGGGATTGAACCTTTACGAATGGTTCAACTATCACCAACTGAATGAGGAAAATACATCATCTGGCCAGACCCTGAAACTGGAGCAAATAAGTGAATTACCCATATCACTCCGGGAAGCTTCAGGTATCATACCCTCGAAAAACGGTGGATTCTGGGTACATAATGATAGCGGTAATGCCCCTTATTTGATTGAAATTGACCAGGCAGGCGCCATTGTTAATCCACTAAAAATTGCTGCCGCGAGCAACTATGACTGGGAGGATATCTGTAAGGATAAGGAGGGAAATATTTATGTCGGGGATATCGGCAATAATGCGAACAATCGCAATGAATTATTTATTTACAAATTCAATGAAGATCTCATTGAAGATCAGCGAATTAAGCCTGAAATAATCAAATTTACCTATGAAGATCAGACAGAATTCCCGCCAGGACCGGAAAATCTCATGTATGATGCGGAGGCTTTAATCCACTGGAATGGTAATTTATATATCTTTACAAAAAATCGAACCAACCCTTATACCGGATATACCCGGATTTACAAGCTTCCCGATTCACCCGGAACTTACGAGGCAACCCTTGTTGACAGCCTTAAACTGGAAGGTGATAATATGATCGAAGGATGGATCACCGGTGGTGATATCAGTCCCGACGGAAAAACGATTGTTTTATTAGGACATGACAAAATTTATCTGTTAAATTGCTTCGAAAATGGGTTTTCAAATGGAAAACTCACTTTTTATTCCTTGAATTCTTTTACTCAGAAAGAAGGAATCACTTTCACCGATAACCGTACTTTATGGATTACGGACGAAAGTTTTCAAAATCTTCTGAAAGGGAAACTTTATAAATTACAATTACCTGAAAGTTTTAATCCCAACTGTGATTAAACACATGTAATTATCCAATTGGTTTTACAGTACTTTCATGCCTATAGTTTGGCTAACTTTATTTTTGTCGTATTGTGTTCATACGTCTAAAACCGTATAAGGCCATCTTATGAAAGTAATTTTTAGAATTGTATTTATAGTTGCTGCTATTTTTTCTTTTATAACGGAGACATCCGCGCAGTTCACTACGCGGATGACTGATACCAATATAGGATACCTGGAATATCTTCCGCCGGATTACTATACCAATCCAACCCGGAAATATCCTTTGATGGTTTTCCTTCATGGACTCGGTGAACGCGGTACAGGGGTCCCAAGTGACCTGGAGAGGGTAAAACGACACGGACCGCCGAAGGAGATCGCAAACGGTCATAACATGTGTTTCACCGTGGATGGAGTGGAAGAATGTTTCATCGTTATTGCCCCCCAACTTCTCGGTACAATCGGGTCCTGGGGAGATGTATATATCTGGAGGGTATTTGACTACATATATAATGGCCCTCATAATTACCGATATGATCCGGACAGGATTTATCTCACAGGTCTCAGCCTCGGTGCCAATGGTACTTATAAATATGCTTATTCTCCCCTTAACGAGCCTAACCAGCTGGCCGCAATCGGTCTGGCAGCAGGTTGGGGGGATGAAAATAAAGCCTGCATCATTTCCGAACGAAAAATTCCGGTTTGGGCATTTCACGGTGATTCTGATGGCACAATCGGTTATTCCTGGGGCCGGGCCGTTTTCGATGCGATAGTTGCATGTACAAACCCGGTACCTACTGCAGAACTAATATTTACTACCTACGCGGGAGTTGGCCATAACTCATGGTCAAGGGCCTATAATACAGGATATACGTATCATCAGCCTAACCTGTACGAATGGTTCCTTTCAAAGCGAAGAAACGACGGCGGATCACCCATTGCCAATGCCGGACCCGATCAAAGTATTACCCTTCCAACAAATTCGGTGACATTGAACGGATCAGCCAATGATCCCGATGGTACTATTGTAAGTTACCAATGGTCCAAAGTTTCAGGAGGTGGAGCAACTCTTGTGAATGCAAATACACCTACACTTACAGTGAACGGTATGGGAGCGGGAACCTATATTTTCCAGCTCACAGTTACAGATAACGATGGTAATATCGCATCGGATGATGCCAGGGTTATCGTCAATGGTCCCGCCAATGTCGCGCCAGTCGCCAATGCCGGACCAGATCAGAGCATCACATTGCCACAAAATTCCATTAACATCAATGGTTCAGGGAGTGACAATGACGGAACAGTCGTATCCTACAGCTGGACGCAGGTATCCGGTCCATCCGGTATTACGCTATCAGGAACGAACAGCAGCACTTTGTCAGCCTCCTCACTCGTAGAGGGCGTTTACGTGTTTGCTCTTACCGTAACAGATGATGATGGGGCTACCAATACCGATAATATGCAGTTAACGGTAAATGCAGCTGCTGTAAATAACCCGCCAACAGCGAATGCCGGAACAGATATTACCATTACACTGCCCGTTAACAGTACGAATCTCACCGGGCAGGGTTCCGATACGGATGGTTCTGTCACTACGTATGCATGGACGCTGGTAAGCGGCCCTTCAAACCCGACCATAACAAATGCAGGAAATGCAACCGCGACGGTTTCGGGCCTTGTCGCTGGCACCTATACATTCAGGCTAACAGTTACCGATGATGACGGAGCCACCGATACTGATGATGTCAGGGTTACGGTTCTTGCCGCTAATCAAAGTCCGGTAGCAAATGCAGGCCCGGATCAGAATATTAATTTGCCTACATCGGGCATTAATACCAACGGTAGTGGAAGCGATCCCGATGGTACTATTTCAGCCTATCTCTGGACACAGGTGAATGGCCCATCTGCAGCAAATATTGTCAATCCCAACTCAGCATCTACAACTATAAACAACTTAATAGAAGGAACTTATAGATTTAGACTTACAGTAACAGATGATGATGGTGCCACCGGAACAGACGAAATGATCGTCACGGTTTCCCCGGCAGCCACAAACGTCGCTCCAACCGTAAATGCCGGTCCTGACCAATCGATTACATTGCCGGTTAATACCGTCAACCTCACGGCCATTGCAACAGATACCGATGGTACAATTGCCAGCTATGCCTGGACAAAGATCAGCGGCCCGGCGTCGTTAACATTTGATAATACCAGCTCTGCGTCTGTGAACGTGAGCAACCTGGTTGCGGGAACATATGTTTTCAGAATTGTGGTCACGGATGATGACGGCGCTACTGCTTCGGATCAGGTTCAGGTAAATGTGGCTCCTGAAGTTGTAAACCAGGCACCGGTAGTTTCTGCCGGAGCTGATCGCAGTATAACGCTGCCGCAAAATTCACTGACGATAAATGGTACTGCGTCGGATGCTGACGGAACAGTAGCATCGACGGTATGGACCCAGGTATCCGGGCCATCAAGTGCAACGTTGGCTGGACAGAATAGTTTGTCCCTCACTGCTTCAAATTTAGTTCAGGGAACGTACGTATTCAGATTGAGTGCCACGGATGATGACGGCGCAAGCGCTGATGATGATATGACCGTATCAGTAAATGCGGCTAATCAGCCCCCGGTTGCGAATGCAGGACCGGATGTCAACCTGGTTCTACCGACGAACAGTGTTGTTATAACCGGATCAGCCAGTGATCCTGAAAATGATATTGCCAGCATCGTCTGGACACAAACAGGAGGAGCAGCAGCTGACTTTACGCCTAACGGCACTGAGCTTTCAGTTCAAAATCTTGTAGCCGGAACATACTCATTTACACTGACGGTAACTGATGGCGGAGGACTATCTTCGCAGGATGAAATGCAAATTGTCGTAACGGCTACAAATCAGTTGCCCGTTGTTTCTGCCGGCGCAGATCAGGTGATTACCTTACCTGTATCATCCACCAACTTAAACGGAACTGCTTCAGATCCTGATGGATCGATTACAACAGTTGCCTGGACTAAAACATCCGGCCCGGCAGCTACATTAACCAATGCCAACCAGCTCACAAGCACCGTAGATAATCTTGTTGAAGGTGTTTATATCTTCAGACTTACGGTCACCGATAATGATGGAGACACCGCCTTCGATGAAGTTAGAATTACTGTGAATGCTGCCGCGGTAAATCAGGCGCCGGTGGCAAATGCAGGACCCAATGTGAGTATTACACTTCCTGTAAATGCTATTAACCTCAATGGTAGCGGTAGCGATGTGGATGGAACCATTCAAAGCTATTTATGGACGAAGGTAAGCGGTCCGTCGGCCACATTGACCGGAACCGCGCAGCCTACCCTTCAATTGAGCAATCTGGTGGCAGGAACGTATATATTCAGGCTTACTGTTACGGATGACGACGGGGCCAGTGATAGTGACGACGTGCAGGTAACGGTGAATGAACAGGTTGTAAACCAACCTCCGACGGCCAATGCAGGACCGGATATTACGATCCAGGCGCCTTTAAGTACCACTAACCTTGTCGGCCAGGGTTCTGATCCGGATGGAACAGTTCTTACCTACCTGTGGACGCAAACATCCGGTGTAGCGGCAACCATTACCAACCCGGCATTGCCCACTGCTTCGATCAGCGGACTTTTACCAGGGGTATACGTATTCAACCTTGAAGTAACCGACGAAGACGGCGCTTCTGATAACGATCAGGTAACTGTTACCGTACTGGCTGAAATTGCCAATCAGGCACCTGTTGCCAATGCAGGGCCTGACAGAACTATTACGCTACCTACAAATTCTGTTGTTGCGCAGGGATTCGGATCGGATAATGATGGCAGCATTGTTAGTTATCAGTGGTCAAAAGTTTCAGGACCGGCATCGTTCACCATTGCTACTCCCAGTACTGCAGAAACTCAAATTTCTAACCTGGTTGAAGGTATTTACACTTTTTCATTAATGGTTACAGACGATGATGGTGCTACGGATGAAGATACGATGCAGATCATTGTTGAACCGGAGGATGTGAATACACCACCTGTTGCCAATGCAGGTGAAGATATAATTATCAAACTGCCGCTTGACCGAACGACAATTTATGGCTCAGGTCTCGACAGCGATGGTACAATTACTGCATATTTATGGACAGTAATTTCAGGACCTTCAACACCTGTGATGTCCAATACTACCTCTCCTACCCTACAGTTAAACAGTCTTGTGGAAGGTGTTTATATTCTTCAACTGCAGGTGACGGATAACGATGGGGCAATCGCAACAGACCAGGTACGTGTTACTGTATTGCCAGCAACGGCAAACCAGGTTCCCTATGCAAATGCTGGGCCTGACAAAGTTATTTACCTGCCGACAAATGAGGTTACACTGAATGGTAATGCGTTCGACCCTGACGGTACTGTATCAATTATTACCTGGACCAAGGTAAGCGGACCGGCGGCGACAATAACCAATCCTGCAGAGCTGGATGTGTTTATCAGCGGATTGACAGAGGGGGTATATGTTTTCAGGATCTCGGTAGAAGATAATTCCGGAGCTGTCACAACAGATGATGCCAGGGTAATAGTGCAAGCTGCAGACGTGCCCCAGCCTCCTATAGCTAATGCAGGACCGGATCAAACTATTGACCTGCCTCAATCGTCCATTACTGTTGTTGGTCAGGCCACTGATCCCGACGATAATATTGCCACAATATCATGGTCCCAGACTAATGGACCTTCAACTTCGTCCATTTCTGCCGGGAATACGTTGAATCCCACATTTTCAAACCTGACCGAAGGTGTTTACACCTTCAGACTCCGGGTTACTGATACGGATGGTCTTGCAGGATCAGACAATATGCGTGTAACCGTAAATGACCCTGCAACATCGGCACCCATTATTTTTGCCGGTGATGATATCGACATTTATATACCGGATCAGGAAGCATTGCTGGATGCTATAATCAGTGATGACGGCTTGCTGGATACGTTGTACTGGGAGCAGACTTCCGGCAAACAGGCATATATTTCTAATCCAAATAATGCCAGGACACTTGTTCAGGGGCTTGAATTAGGGACGTATACTTTCAGAATCACAGGAATTGACAATGACGGCCTGATGGATTCAGATGAAGTAATGATCCGTGTACTTGCCCAGGAAGAGGCAAGCCAGTTCCCCATGAAGGTATTTACACCGAACGGAGATGGGGATAATGAACTATGGGTTCTTGATCCGGATGTACAGCGATATGACAATTGTCCGGTAAAGATTTTCAACAGACAGGGACAGATTGTATATGAAAGCCCTGCATACCAGAATTCATGGGATGGCACGTGGAATGGTCAGCCTGTGCGTGAAGGAGTATATTACTTTGTATTAAGCTGCTCTGATTCATCAGAGAAGCTGAATGGAAGCATAACGATTGTGAGATGATACGATTTTTTAGTCTAGTTGTTCTATTTTTTGGTTTGGTCGTACCGGGTGTTGCCCAGCAATCACCGGTATATAGTCACTATTTTATCAATCCTGTGCTTGTAAACCCGTCCTTTACGGGTTCGTCAGGCTATACGGAACTTAGCCTTAATTACAGGAATCAATGGGCTGGAATTGAAGGAGCACCCTCTACAATCAATGCAATTCTTCAATTACCACTGAGTACCAAGGTAAGCATGGGGTTAAATTTGCTGAACGATAAGAGAGGTGCATTATCCACCTATGAATCATCGGTGATGACCTCCTATCACCTGCCCATCAGCAAGGAAATCCAGGTAAACTTCGGACTTCAGCTGGGGGTTGGTAGAAATAATATAGATTTTAATGGTGCAGACCTTGCTATTGACCGTGCCATGGAAAATAATTGGTTTGCAACCGGTGCATTTGGAATGAATGTTAGCCTTGGCAATCTGAAAATTGCCTTTGCCATCCCGCAATTGTTTGATAATGATATCCTGAACCAGTCAAACTTTGAAGAACTGGGCCTGGATGTGACCGAGCAAACCCTGAGTTCTGTTAGTTACAATTTTCAATTGTCCCCGCAATGGGCATTGGAACCATATGCGCTGTTAAGGACAGACCGTGAAGGTAAAAGTCAGTGGGAAGCCGCCGGTATTGTTACCTACAAAGGCTTTGCATGGATCGGTGCCTCCTACAGGGAAGAAGGCGGTGTCGGAGGATTAGTAGGTTTATCTGTGAATGACTGGCTTCGATTCAGCTATGCATATGAAGCGTCGTCCCGGGTAGTGTCAGGCTTCGGTAATGGAAGCCATGAAATTCAGCTTAATCTGCGAATAGGAAAAACCAATAAGCGTATAGATCCGCAAAGTAAGCCGATAATTACTACCGCACAAGCAGACAATGAACAGGCACCGGAAGAAATTCCTGAAGAAATTGCCGCAGAGCAGGCTGTTGCTTCAGCTCCCGTTCAGACAGCCAGGGTACAACCAGAGGAATCTGTACGTGAAAAGCATGAAGAAATCCAGACGTCAGAGGATGTTACCTCAGTGAGTCTGGATTATAAAACGGAATCAGAACTGGCTGATAATGACGGGTCCCAAATGGAGCCGGGCTATTATGTGGTCGTTGGAGCATTTAAGATTCCTGAAAATGCCGACAGGTATAATGCAGCGGTTAAAAAGAAAGGTTATAACAGCTCAATGGGTTTCAGCCGTACCACAGGATTTACATATATTTATATAATGCGCACAGATTCTGAAAATCAGGCAAAAGATACCACCAGAAGTATCAAAAAAATCAAAACTTTGTATTTTCCGGAAGCCTGGGTGCTCCACATCAGAAGTTAAAACATAACATTTTCATAACAGGTCTTACATCGAAAAATATGTAATTATCGGTTGTTCAATATAATAATTCGGACATTTTAGGTTATATTTGGTTACCTAATTGTCGGAAAACGTATAACTACTTACATCGATCGAAAAACCTGACATCAGGCCTGTTATGAAGTCAAAATTACTCTCTCTTATAGTTATTCTGTTGATCGCATCAGTTTTGGATCTGGTTGCGCAACCTTACTATTTCATTGTACCTGGTACTATATCCTATCGTCTGGATGGTACGACGGCTCCAGAAATAACGAATCCGCTTGAATTAAGACGGAACAGCCCGGGATATTATGGATATTCCAGGGTGCCCTCCGGTGCTAGAACGGGTTTTGATTCTTCACCTTATCTGGACTTTTCATTCTTTACTCATCCTACGGATCCCAATGCCTATGGCCCGGGCAACTACCCGGATGTCGTCAAGGACGGGCCTCCGGAACCAAACGTTGCGAGGATTAAGGAGTGGTTGATGAATTTCCGGATGGTTTTTCCCGTTGGATTCGATCCCGAGAACCCGGGAACAGAGCGTTTGCCATTGCTTGTAATGATGCACGGCGCAGGTGAAAGAGGAGATTGCTGGAATAACAACTGTTATTCCAATAATAACGATTATGCGAACCTTTGGAACAATGACCATAACCTGGTTCACGGTGGAAACCAGCACCTGATCGCGCGAAATAGCGGGCGGTTCCCCGGAATCATTGTTTTTCCACAAAACCGTAACGGTTGGGTTTCGGGACCTTTCGAAGATGTGTATTCTTCACTTTGGATTGCAGAAGAACTCATTCAACAAATTATGAGGGATTATCCGGTAGATCCATTACGTGTATACATGCATGGTTTATCAAATGGAGGTATTGCCACATGGAAAATGGCGAATACGAGGCCAGATATGTTCGCAGCCGTTGCTGCCATGAGTGGTAATGCGCTTTACAAATCATATCCTCAGGAAGGGCAGCAGACACCTTTGGGATCTGAAGAGCTCGCTGAAACACTTGTACCCATTCCTCTTTGGCAATTCCAGGGAGGACGGGACACAAAGCCCTCTCCCAACAGTACAGGTAACGTTCTTAGATTGTTGCGGGAAGGTGGGGGAACGCCACGGTACTACCTCTATCCAAACCTCGGTCATGCGACCTGGAACACCGCCTATGCTGAACCGGACTTTTTTGAGTGGTTTCTGCAATACGATAAGACTCATATTCATTCATTCTTCGGCGTTCAAAATGTTTGCGAAGGTGACCCGATCAACGTAAAGCTGGCTGTCTCCAAGGGATTTGTTGACTATGAGTGGCAAAAAGATATCAATGGCACAATAAGCAATATTGACCTTTCCGGAGCTCCCCGAAAGGACTATATATTTGCTACAGAATTGGGTAAATACCGCGTAAGAATCAAATATCATGATTATTATACTGGTGGAGAGCCCTGGTCACACTGGTCTGACTGGTTTGAATTAGGATCAAGACCACGGCCCAATGTTCAAATTGTTGCGAACGGTCCAACTGCGCTACCCGGACTTGATGTTCAGTATAATGTGAACCTCTCGGCAGTTACGGAATCAACACCCATCAACTATACCTGGTATGCGAATGGAGCTGTTGTTGAAGAGGGTGAAAACGCAGATAACATTACGACCACCTATACGAAGGCTGAATATCACCTGGTAGTTACTGATGAAAATCTTTGCGAAAGTAATCCTTCCAACAGTATTTACGTTAGCAGACTGCCTACACAGGGTACTTTACCTTTCGCTCCCACGAATCTGAGGGCTCAGCCCAATACGCCATCATCGATGAATCTTTATTGGGACTCAAATTCCATTGATGAACTTGGTTTTGAAATATATCGCCGCATTCAAGGTGAAACCACCTGGCAATGGATAGCTACTACCGGTCCGGGTGTAATTTCATATACTGACACGAACCTGACACCCAATACAACGTATTGCTACGCTGTTCGTGCCTATAATGAAAATGGCGCATCATCCACACTTGGCCCTAATTGCGGCCTGACGGATAATGATGATGAAGCTCCAAGTCCACCTCAGAATTTCGCATTTAATAATTTCAATTATTTTGATACACGAACCAATGTAAGTGGTGAGTTCGCTGATGTTTATCTCACTGTTGAAATGGACAAAGCCCAATTTTCATGGGATGCTGCCGAAGATAATGCGGGCATAGATCATTACAATCTTTATAATGAAAATGGTGTGCTCGTAGGAACTACGACGGAAACTTCCATAGAACTGACCGGCCTTGTGCCTGGGGCAACTCACGGCTATTACGTGACCGCTGTGGACGGTGCCAATAACGAGTCTGAGCATAGTAATGGAATCAGCCTAACGAATATTTTGCAGGGAATGTACTATAACCTCTACAAGGGCGGTACCTGGGACGTAGTACGCGATTATTCAAACTGGACAATATCCGCCTTTGACAGAACTACGGCTCAGGTGCGGGAAACAGTCGCCTATGGTCAGTATATCGCAAATGATGAGCGCGATTATTTCGCTTATGATTTCTTTGGATTCCTGTTTATTGAGGAAGGTGGAAATTATGATTTCAGACTTCAGTCGGATGATGGTAGTCAGCTCTACTTTGGATCCAACATGGTTATAAACCACGATGGTCTTCATGGAGCATCTACCATGACGACTAATTCTCCCCTCAATCTTTCTGCAGGTGCACACCCAATTACGGTGAAGTACTTTGAACGGACTGGTGGTCAGCAATTGAGAGTTAGCTACAGAGGTCCCGACACCAATAATAACTGGCAGGAAATTCCAGCATCGCAATACAGGAGTTTTGGAACTATTCCGTCGATAACTCCTCCGGCTGCTCCTTCAGGTTTATCAGCTGCGGCTAATGGCTATAGTATAGATCTGAGCTGGTCATATTCTGGCAGTCCGGCGGGCGTCATGTTTGAGATCTGGAGATCAACTGATAATGTGAATTACCAAATTGTTGGAAACACAGCTTATGGTGATCTTACATACACTGACGCAGATCTTGCTGCCAACACAACCTATTATTACAAGATCAATGCATTTAATGAAAATGGTTCATCAAGTCAGATCGGGCCTGCAAATGCAACCACCGCTGTTGATAATGAACCGCCTTCGGATCCCACGAATCTGGTTGTTGAAGGAGTTACATATTCCAGTGTGGTTCTGTCATGGGATGCTTCAACCGATAACGTAGGTGTAACAGAATATGTCATCTACATGGACGGCAATCAGAAAGGCACAACAGCTGGCAAAGCAGCTTCCGGTGCCACTGCCCTTGCTACAACCGGGTCCAGAACTTATACCGCAACCGGTCTTGCCAAAGACACTGAATACTCATTCTTTGTCGTGGCCAGGGACGCTATTGGGAATAATTCCGGAAACAGTAACACTGTGATGGCGAGAACAGATGCCAACGGTCCCCTACCGGTTGAACTGGTATCTTTTGATGCATATCCTGGTAATGGACAAGTATTGCTCAAGTGGGTAACTGCAAGCGAATTGAATAATGAGAAATTCCTTGTAGAACGAGGCACCAATGCGGGTAACTTTGTAACGATCGGAGGTCTTGACGGATCCGGAACGACGTATGCAAGAACTGAATACAAGTGGGTTGATCGCCAACCGCTCGATCTTGCATACTACAGAATCAAGCAGGTGGATTTTGATGGAACGACGAGTTATTCAAAAACAATTCGTGTCGTTCTTGACAAATCCAATCTTGAAGAACTGGTTGTTTACCCTAACCCTACACAACAACAGAATATATTCATTCGTGGATTTGTGCCAAGTAATTCAGACAAGGTATCGGTAAGGCTCATTGATGTAATGGGTAAAACCTATCTCAACACCATTACCGATCCGAATGAATTTCTGAATGGCGTGAAAATTGAGCCTACTCAGACAATGCCTGTAGGTGTATACATCCTTGTATTGTCAGACGGCGCACAGGTAACTCAGAAACGTATTGTGATCAGATAGATCAGATGCAATCAACCCAATACGATTTTATATTTGTCGGAACAAGTTTTGCATCCTCATTCTTTTTGAAAAAGGCCCTGGAAATTCTGGGGCCTTCTTCAAAAATTCTTGTTCTTGAGCGCGGCAGGCGCTATCCTCATTCCGACAGACTCAGAAGTAAAATAGATAATTCACCTTTAGGAAATACCGGGGCCGCTGAAACGTATAAATCCTCATCTGATAAAATTTGGGTCTTCGACCCAAGTTTCGGTGGAAGCAGTAATTGCTGGACAGGATGTACACCGCGATTTATGCCTTCGGACTTCAAGCTTTATTCCAGGTATGGAGTTGGTAATGACTTTCCAATATCGTATGAAGACCTGTTGCCTTTTTATGAGGAGGCAGAAGAAATCATGCAAATTGCCGGACCTGCAGAAACACCCTGGCCAATGGATCGCCCCTATCACCAGCCACCACAGGTCCTAAGCACGGTTGACATCCTGCTCAACAAGAAATATGGCAATCAATATATAAGTCAGCCTACCGCCCGCGCCACGGAATCTATTGGCGCACGGGGAAAATGCTGTACAAGCGCTGTGTGCAATGTTTGTCCGGTCAATTCAAAATACACCATAGAGAATTCATTGTCACATTTATATGATGACCCCAGGGTAACCCTGAAATATGACGCACAGGTAATCTATATTAATACCCGGGGTAATCTGGCTGACGAGGTTGTTTACCTGCAAGACGGAAAAGAACAGGCTGCAAAATGTGATACTGTTGTACTGGGTGCCAATGCTGTTTTCAATCCGCATATCCTGCTGAATTCCGGGGATACCAATACGCTTACAGGCGCCGGAATTTCGGAGCAGGTTGGCCGTTTCGTCAGGGTATATTACAACGGACTTAAGAATGTTGGAGGAAGTTCAATTATCACAGCCAATGGATTTATGATGTACGATGGGGACCATCGAAAATCCCGGGCAGGTTGCCTGATTGAAAGCTTTAACACCCCTTTTATACGGAATGAAGTCGGAAAATGGCGCGACATGTCGATCTTCAAATTTATTTACGAAGATCTCCCCCAGGATTCAAACCGTGTAATCAAAGGAGCAGATATCACAACCCCGGAAATTATATATTCAGGCCACAGCGACTACACACAGAAAGGACTGGATCATTTAGAGGAAGATTTTCTGAAATATTTCAGTTTCCTTCCTATTGAATATTTCGAAGTTGACCCGAATAACCAGCAAACAGAGTTCCATATTTGTGGGACAACACGCATGGGAACAAACAAAAATAACAGTGTTGTTGATACCGGACTTGTACACCATGATTATAGAAATGTGGTTGTTGCAGGAAGTAGCGTATTCCCTGCGATCAGTCCGGCGAATCCTACGCTCACGCTGAGCGCGTTATCACTAATGGCCGCAAATAATTATTTATCATGAAAAGCGGCAGAACTATAAACCGACGAAAATTTATAAGGATTTCATTATTCGTTATTATTGGAATCTTAGTTCTAATTTTTGCACTTTTACCTTTTGAATATATAGTTAGGCGAATAATTAAAAATGATCTTAATTCATTGAAATTCAGCGATGATACCGTTGATCAATTTATCAGGGATGGTCTTGAAAATGGGTATTTTTCATCGTTCGAATTAAAGAAAAGATGGCTGATAAGAATCTATGACAGGCTGCCATTGGGATGGGTTAAATTCCCTTTCGAAGGCAAGTACAATCAATACAGGAGCCAGATCATTGCTGATTTCCTTTTATCAACAGATTTTTTCTTGAATGGGATGGATGAACAAAAGAACATTAATTATTTAGGGTTTTATAATCCTTACAGCCGACCTTGTTCGAATCCATTTTCCAATTTGTTCTATAGTTAGGTGTGAACCAGGGTAATTATTTAAACTACATTCATTATTTCCGAGGATTTGCCATTCTGATAATAGTTGGCATTCACTGCCGTATTTCCATGGGATGGGGTGATAATGAACTGGGAATGCAAATCTTTACAACTGCACTTGACAACGGGACAATCCTTTTCGTTTTTATCGCAGGGTTTTTGTTTCACTACCTGAAGGGGAAATTTGAATATACTTCCTATCTCAATAGAAAAGCCAGGTATGTTCTGCTGCCTTACATTATCATGTCGATTTTACCGATCTTACTGAAGGTAACCCATGTCTTGAACAGCGACTGGATTCCGTCGGAGTACCTACCTGATAATCCGTTTGAAGAAGCGTTCTTTTATTTTGCCACGGGCAAACACCTGGGGCCTTTCTGGTTTATTCCAATGATCGTAATATTTTATTTTATTTCTCCTTTACTGATCAAGATCGATAATCCCAAATTTTATAAGTACATATTTCCAATCATGTTTATTGGAAGTCTTTTTACCTATAAATTTGGCTATTTCAGCAATATCTGGGCTTCATTTGTACATTTCCTGCCTGTCTACATTTACGGTATGTGGGCCGCCAATTATCGGGATAAGCTCACCAGCATCAGTCCCTCATTGCTGTCAGTCCTCATTATAATTTACCTGACACTGTCGGTGCTGGAGATTGAAGGTCTTATATATGTGCCTAAGATCGGCTCATTCTACGAAAATGAGATAGCGCCTTTCTTTGCTTTCAACATTGTGAAAGTGAGGGTTTATATCCTTTGTATTATCCTATTGAGAGTTTTTTATCAATTTAACAATCGTAACCTTCCGTTATTGAAGCTGTTGGGGGATTACAGTTTCGGTGTTTATTTTATCCATATTTTCTATATAATCATAGTTCAATGGCTGATAAACAACTACCTCCCTCATTTTTCTCTGAATACCTTCACCTTCTTAATTTATGTAGGGATAGTGAGCATTCTTTCGCTTGCGACTGTTAAAATTGTTAAAATGATCACCGGCAAAAACAGTCGAATGCTGATCGGTAGTTAGAACGGTTTATAATAGAAGGCATCTGCCAACTCAAACATTTCACGGTCTCCCCTGCTGTCACCGTATGCCACAACTTCCTGATAATTATCCAAATCGAACATCTCAAGTATGCGTCGTGCCTTCTCGGGCCCATAATTATTTGTCCCTTCAATTTTCCCTGTAACGATACCGTCGTTTACCTCCAACCGAGTACATATTGCACTAACACCCCAGTTATCCGCCAATGGCCTGACCCATTCTTCACAGGATGCGGACACCAGAACAACCGTATCACCTTCACTCAAATGTTGACGTAATCTTTCCATTCCCCTGGCTCTCAGAAGACCCGGAACAACTTCTTGGGCAAATTCCTCTCCCTCTTTACGGATATCCTCAATGGAGCATCCTCCCAGGAAATAACTCAATGCCTTTTCTTTTGCTTTCCAGTTCGGGTAAAGTTTTAGCTTATAGAGTATCAGATAAGGACTGATCAGGATCATTCCCGTATAATAACCCCATGTACCCCTAACGTATTTAAAAAATTCCAGCAGTGTATCCGAGCGGGTGAGAGTTCCATCAAGATCAAAGAGGACAAGTCTTTTCACAAATTCATGCGTTTAAAAATAAATTCTGGAATCAGAACGATAATCATCATAATCCAACGCCATATACCTTTGATATAGACTGTGTTTTTCTTTTTCCGGATGGCCCGGCGAATTTTCCTGGCTACCTCTTCCGGCTCAGCTGTCAAAGGTCCAGGAAGATCCAGGTTTTCTGTCATTTTCGTATTTACAAACCCGGGCTTAACCGTAAGGACATGTACCCCCTTGCTGTATAAATCATTCCTTAACCCACTCAAATAGGCTGTAAAACCAGCTTTCGCGCTTCCATACAAGTAATTACTTTTTCTGCCCCGATCACCGGCAACAGAACTAATTCCGACAATGGTACCGGAACCCCTTTCTGACATTGCGTTCGAAATAATATTCAGAATTGAAACAGCGCCGGTATAGTTGGTATCCAGTATTGATTTCGATTCATTCCAGTTCATTGATGCGGTTTCCTGATCTCCAAGCAATCCAAAAATAAGTATAACCTCGTCCGGACAACCAGGAAGGGATGAGTAGAAGTTTTGATGGCTATCAAAATTGAGTGCATCAAAGGCATAACATGAGACATCTGCATTTGTCCTGACCCTGATGTCATTCCTTAACATATCAAGCTTTTCAGTATTCCTCGCAGCCAGCCATACATCCCATCCATCAGCGACATAGCTACGGGCTAATGCCTGACCGATATCGCTCATTGCGCCGAGAAGCAGTACTGATTTAATTTTTTCCATGGTGCTTCTATATTTTAAAGGCGTAAATGATTAGAAAAAAGCTTAATATCCAGAATGCCAGCGTTACGTGAAGAAATTTATCGGTATACAAAACACGTGTGGGGCTGCCGCTCTTATTTTCAACCATCGTAATCTGAATATATCGCATGATTCCTGCGATTACAAATACACTGGTCAGATACAGGTAATTCGTATCAAACTGATCTGACACATCGTCTGAAATCGTATACATAATATAGGATACGGTAATCACCGCCGAAAGTAGTGTTAGTATTGAATGTATAAAGTCAAGATTGTAATTCTGAATATTCTTTCGGAGCAACACCCCGCTATTCTGATACTCCAGAATATCATCCCTGCGCTTGGCAAGCACAAGAAATAATGCCAGCAGATAAACCATGACAATCAGCCAGTGTGAAACTGGCACATCCGCTACAAAACCCCCAGCAAGAACACGAAGAACGAAACCTGCCGCCACAATCATCAGGTCAAGAATGGCCACCTTCTTCAGGCCAAGACTATAACTCAGATTCAGTATTATGTATACAATCAGAATATATGAGAATGTATGGTTCAGGTTCCATGCCAGGGCTATTGATACGATCAGCAATACAATTCCTATTACCAGCGCCAGTCCCACACTTACCTTTCCGGCCGGTATCGGCCTGAATTTTTTCTCAGGGTGGAGCTTGTCCTGCTCCACATCCCGTATATCGTTCAGAATATAAACAAAGCTGGCGGCAAGGCTGAAGCAAAGGAATCCTACTCCAACATCTTCCAGTCGTTCGAGGTTGAAAAATTGACCCGCGAAGAACAACGGAATGAACAGGAATAAATTTTTAATCCATTGATGAACCCGTAATAATCCGAATATGGTTTTTACATTCATCTTTTCAATAATTTATAGGTAACAAACTTATTTGAGGTATCCACTGGAACCGGAATATAGGAATATACGGAATATACACTGTCCAGCACCTCACTTGTAATACCGGACCTGAATGTAATTGCCGGTATTGGGTTGATCATATCTTCGGTAATATAGATATCTCCCTGAAATGAGCTAATGGAATCCAGTATAGGTTTTTTCATCATTAGCTGCTCCTCATAATTATAGGCATCTCCTTTTGTATAATAATTGAGATATCGGATAAAACTCATGGGCCCAAGGCTTAAAATCAGGTCTCCCTCCTGAACATGCTCGGAGAGCCATTCGGATTTTAAACGGTTAAAGTCATATGCCGGATCCCTGAGCAGTCCGATTCCACCGAAATAATTAATTAAAAGGACTAATATTAGAATCCCATTTACGATCCATTTTTTATTGAGGCCATACAATGGAAGAAACAGGTAGTAACCAATCAATACTGCCAACGGA
The DNA here is from genome assembly GCA_050289805.1 of Cyclobacteriaceae bacterium. Classification (GTDB taxonomy): domain Bacteria; phylum Bacteroidota; class Bacteroidia; order Cytophagales; family Cyclobacteriaceae; genus JAUILA01. Next base: position 10,405 of record JBNKGL010000023.1, on the reverse strand, counting down.
ATGGATAACATTATCCAGGGTTCATTTGACGATGGATCCATTACGACGAGGAAACCACCGTACAATATCACAATAAATATGAGGACCGTAGTAAAAAGTGTTTTGCTAATCCCGTTTTGTCTAAAATATTTAATGGTATAAAAGACCCCGGACAAAAGCAATAAACCCAAAATCACACACAGCAGGATAAGAAAATAGGACATATTTCCTACCTGGCTGGCGGTTAAAAACTCTTCCTGAACCACCTTATGGGCAAACGCCGAACTCACAATTCCGCCAAGTTCCTTCACTCCGAATACCCAAATGGTCGAAATAAAATTACTTACCACAACTATAGGGGCCATCCATGGATTGCCAACAGGATCATTCACTCCGCCCATCAAATGAGCCACAAATGATTCGGGTTTTAAAAGATAATACCTGTAGGTGAGATAATAGACTCCCAGAATAATAAGTCCGGAAATTCCGTAAAGCAGAATGGTCTGAAGCCATCTCCCTTTAAGGATAAGAAATACCGGAATAGCCATGAATACGATGATGAATGCCGGTTTATAAAATAAGACCGTGAGCGATGAACACGCAATTAAAGATAAAAGGGATAATGTATCCGGGCCGTTCTTATAGATTTTTAGCTGCAGATAAAGGCATAACATCGTCATAAAAATGGCCAGCATGTAAACCTCACTTTCAAACGCATATCTCCAGAATTCATATGAGATAAGCACAAGAATCACCACCCACCAATTTACAGTATCCGGCCAGTCGGTGAATGAGTTCAGCATTTTACGCAGCAGGATGATGGTTAGCCCTGCAAAGAACATACTGAAGTAACAGATGAGATTGTATGTATCAACGCCTGGCATCAGCCAGGTGATCAATTTTACAAAGGGAAGAAACAGAAGAAATCTGGGGTTATATAGTGAGTGAATTGACTGATCCCTCACAATATAGGCATACCACGCACCATCATCGGTCTCTGTCCGGTTTTCAGGAAACGTGATCAGCAGAAATACCTCAACGAGAATAAACAATAGAATATCCGCTTTTACACCTGATATTCCCCATTTACTTCGCAGATTGTTCATCATACCTGATGGATTAAAATAAATAGTTACTAACGTACTACTTTACATCCTCCAGGCGGATGCCGATCAGTTCTTCGACAGAAATTTTAGCCTGATTGAAATTACCCTGGGCAGTAATTTTTCTGATCCGCTGGTTATTATATTTTTCAAGAACCCCGTTATACTCCTCGATGGTAGCAGTTCCATTTCTGAAATTCTGCTCTACCAGTGAAAGTGCGGAAAACAAATCCTCCTGTGCTTCGGACTCCACCTTTAAAATTTCCCGTGTCTTCAGATATTCCTCATATCGCCGCAGCACTTCAGCCCGGATGGCCAATTTTTGCTGATCAATGGTATATCGGGTTATATTCAGCTCTTCCTTTTTTTCCTTCACGGCAAGGGGAATATTAACGAAATACCCAAGAGAGACCATTCCACTGATATTATATCTCGGAAAGAAAACATTCCTGTCCAATATATCCTGATCAGGATTGATTGTAAATTCGTTAATGTTTCCAGCGATTCTGAAATTGTCCAGCCATTCCCACCTGGCCTGATCAATCTGAATATCACTTATTTTATACTGGGATTCCAAAATTCTGTTGGCCGGATTATTCTCCCACGCCAACCGCACCAATTTTTCAGCAAAACTTATATCTGAAGCGCCTGAAGGAAGAATGATCGTATTGTAATCCACATCCTGCCCTGACACCAGAATCACCGGGGAGGCTACAAAAAAAATTGATAAAATTAATATACGTTTCATTTTATTGCTTGATTATCAATGGTTAATATATTCTGCTCTGTTAGATAAAATCGAGGGTCAAGATACAAACTATTCTCCCTACGACTTATACATTGTAATAATTATAGTAAACTCAGACTCCTTTTGCCATACTATCGCATGGATTTAGAAAAACATTATTTTCACAAAAAGAATGAGATATAAAAAAGAAATCAGGACTATAACCAAAGTACTATATACGTTGGATTGACTTTCTTTCTCTGAAGATTCATGTTCATCATTCATATTCTATTCCTTTATTCGGGTATCTAAATTCAATGTCGTTAAGATTTGCCATGCATATCGGAATACGTTAAGCAATTCCACGCCCAGTATTCTATGTAAAATAATTTGAACTGCTACAAAATCAATGAAATAGGATAAAACCGATCCCCATGCCGCACCCATTACGCCGAAATATTTTACAAAAAAGAACTTTATAGTAATGGAAACAACAGCACTGGCCAGAACAAAATAAAAATTAATGTTGGCCATGCCGATAGCCATCAGGGTTACACCAAATTGCCTGTGAAATGGAATTAAAATACTGTACAGAAGTACTACCCTTAATACCGGGATTGATTCGGCAAATGACTCTGTTGCACCTTTTGAAAGCAACACAATAATAGGCTCTGCCAACACAAATAAGGTGATAAAAATAACGACCGAAAAAAGCATAATAAACCCAAGGGATTTTTCATACATATGCTTCGCTTCAGGAAGTCCTTTTTCCCTGACCGCATTCACCATTTTAGGATAAAATATTTGCGAAACTGCGGTCAATGGAACTTCAAACAAATTGGAGATCCGGACTGCCGGATTATATATGGCCACAGCCCTGGGTGAATAAAAACTTGCCAGCAGCCAGTCGTTGATACCCACATTGATCATGCCCGATATATTGGTACCAAGTGTCCACTTTCCATATTGAGCCAGGTCGACCAGCGTAGATTTTTTTACTTTGAATGAAAACTCCCTCATATGTCTTGAAAAATAAAAGGAAGTTAAAGCACTGAGGATATAACTGAATGCATTTGCCCAGGCAAGGTTAATGAGTGATACTTCAATGTCAAAAATGAATAAATACGCTATATAGGCGAATAAACCACCTTTCTGGACTACAGTACTAAAGAAAGTCCCCTGGAACGACAACCGTGACTGCATCAGGAAGTTGAAATGGGAATACCAGGTAAAGGCGAAAGATGTAACGATGTAAATCATGAACATCGGGGAAATCACAGGCGCATCCCAGAGTGATGATAATGAGAATGAGAAGATGAACATACAGATCATCACCACGAAAGCGGTGGCCAGATTCAGGTAAAATGCCGCACTAATGATACCCTTGGATTTTCCCTCATCTTCACTGTTCAGGAACTTGATAAATGGATTACTGATGAATGCATTTCGCAATGATTCAAAAATAGTTGTGACCGAAAGGAACAGGGTCCAGATACCGAATTCATTCTGGGAGATCATTTTTATCAGCAGGATAAAATTCATCAACCCAAAAAAGGTGACGGAAATACGCGTAAACATCGCATAGGAACCTGAGCGAATCCAATATGACGCTTTATTCGGCACCGGCAGAAATGATTAGTAAAGAGACGTTCATAATTAAAAAATAATCCAAAATTCCAACGTCGAATTGATTGAGGTTCAAATCTTTAAGAAAAACCTATTAAAAAAATATTTAACCACTCTCTTTCTGGCTTCAGTAGTTAATAGGCAATTTAGCCAAAAAGTAACACCAATTTAATGATTTTCAGGTGATTAATTTTTTTCTCAAACTTTTGGATCCGAAATTGAATTCACGAATTAAAAAAGAATCATTAGCTTTAAATCGACAAAATTAACCTGGTTCAAATCCGTGTATAATTCATGATCAATCAACAATTATTACCTGACTTCCTGATCATCGGTGCAGGTAAATCCGGAACTACTTCGCTGGATCACTATCTATCGCAGCATCCGGAAATCTACATGACACGTATGAAAGAGCCCGATTTCTTTGGATACGAAACCATAGATGCATCCAAATTATACGGGCCTGAAAAAGAGCATTATCAGCGTGCGATTAAAACGATTGATGAATACCAGAAATTATACCTGGATGCGCATGAGGGACAAAAAAAAGGAGAAACTTCGAATACAAACCTGTCATCCCCGCTGGCTGCTGAACGAATCAAACATTATGTTCCGGACGCAAAACTTATCGCGATCTTCCGACAGCCAACCAAGCGGCTCTTTTCCAGGTATATGCACCTTCACCTGATTAATGAATTGCCAACCAGCGAATTCAGTGATGTGCTGGACAGAAATTCTGTTTGGTGGACTCGTAAGGACCTCATTCCCGAAGGTTTCTATTCCCGTAACCTGTCACGGTACTATGAATTGTTCCCAAGGGAGAACATCAAAATATACCTTACAGAAGAACTGCATCAGGATCCTGCCGCAGTGATGAATGACATTTATGAATTTATAGGAGTCGGGCCATATGATGAAATCGACTTTTCTGTAATTTCCAATAAATCCGGTTATGTGAAGAACAGATTTTATGATCTTACCCTGGGAAATAATTCGATCATTAAAAAAGCCGTAAAAGCTGTTTTGCCCGATTCGTTTTTCTACGAGCTTTCACGATATCCGCAAATCAAGAAAATCACCCAGTACCTCAATGGCATCAATTTAAAACCTGCTAAATTGGATCCTGAGCTCTATAAGCAAATAACAACTGAGATCTATAGTGATGACATTAGAAAATTGGAAAAATTAACAGGAAAAGATCTGCAGCACTGGCTTTGAGCTGATTACCCAGCATTTTTAATCACCTCCAGCATATTTTCCACATTGGACTTCCATGTATGCTGGCGTGCAAAATCAATACGCTCCTGCCGCTTAGCCGATGAGGTATCGTTAACTGCCTCATTGAGGCAATTGATGAAATCTTCTTCCGATTCATAGAGGAATACATGATCACCAAAATAATCCATTGCTCTTGTTTTCCGCGCTACAACAGGCTTTCCCATCGCGAGATATTCATCAATTTTTCTTGGGTAATTACCAATGGTCATTCCATTCACAACCTGTGGATTAATCGTCACATCAAAATGACTTATGTAGCTGCTTAAAGCTTCAATGGGTTTATTTCCAAGAAAATAAACGTTATCAAGTTCATGTAATGATGATTTGCTAAAATCCTCATCCTCCGGCCCAACAAGAATAAAAGAAAGTTCCTTATTGTTTCGCGCTGTGTGCTCCAGTAAATCTATATCGAGACGCATGGATGTGAGAAAGCCGGTATAACCTATTTTTTTTCCTGGAATTCCTGTCATATCATCCGGCATGGGATAGTCCTTATTCGCATCGAAGAGTGTAAGGTCACAACCCTGTCCTACCATGAATGTCCGGGAATTGTAAGGTCTCAGGTAATCTCCAAGAAAATCCGAATTACTCACTACCATATCGTACTTCGCTGCCAGAATTGGTTCAATTCGGGTACCATGACGTTTCCAGTAGGGCTGAGTGATGAGGTTATCACGTATATAATAAATACTTTTTGCAGGAGGCGGATCCATAAGTTCCGGCGCATCAAGCGCCTGGAACATTTCGCTGTCGTTAAACAGCATGTAGGATGTAAAGTCCAATTCACGGATCACCCAGTTGAGACTCTTTGCCAGTTGCAGATTGTTATACCGGTTGAACTTATCAAAAATCCAGCTGTTGGGAATCCAGTTAATACTTTCAGTGATGACTTTCGGATAAAATACCCATAGATTACTACCGGCCTCTTCTAAGTAATCTCCCTCCCTTGTGAGTGATTTATGATGCAGAATGGGATGCGTTTTTCCGAAATAATATTCCTTACGGCTCAATGGCGGATTTACATATACCACACGATGATTCCGGGATAATTCAAACGCGATATTCTTGGCATTGTGGCCAACTTCATTTTCCCAAGGCTGTTTTGCAACAATCAGAAAATCCATCTGAAACTACAATTTCAAATTCTTGCTGTCAACCATATTGAGAATTGCGCCCATTAACTTTCCATTCAACGACCTCAGGTACTGAATGGACTCCTTATCGGAATTGCGAATTTGGGATTCTGCAGAGAAAACAGGCATTACCAGATCGGCATAACCGATCAGTTCTTTTGTATCAGGATAGTCATTCATTGATGCTCCCTCCATAATAATATAATCGTAATCCTGCTTCAGGCTCTCGAGCATACCCTTAAAATTCCTTCCGCTTAATATTTCAGACGGACTGTCTGTGCCACGATGGCTTCCGATTATATCAACGTTTTTATGGGCTGTTGCAGAGACAATACTTTCATAACCCTGTTCTTCCTCAACAAAGTCTTCTGCTGGCTCATCCCCCTTTGCCGGATTCAACAATAATTTTCCATTCACGACACGGCCTTCCTTCAGCACCCGTTCAAAGTTCGGTTTTGCCACCAATAGCTGGGTTAGTGAGTTGTTCTTGAAATTCGTATCGATGATCAGAATTTTCTTATTAATGAGGCTCAGTGAATACGCCAGACAAAGAATCATGAATGTCTTCCCTTCATTCACTTTGGTACTCGTTACCAATATTGTTTTCGCATCAAGGGACTCAAATTCGAATCGGATTTTCCGCAGAAGCTGCTTGAACATGGTAAACTGATCATCATGATTGTCAACACTGAAAAGTTCCTTAAGCTTCAGCTTCTTCGTATCGATTTTATTTACTGTACCTGCCAGTGGCAGCTTTGTAAGTCTTGAAAACTGAGCCGGGGTCTTAATTCTGAAATCAAGTAATTCCAGGATGAAGATGATACTGGCAATCAGCACAAAAACTGCCGCCCCTGCGGCCAGCGTGATAATTACCGTATTGGATGATTCAGGTTCAACCGCTGGCTGTCCTTCCTTCGTCTGGCGGATGTATGCCCCCGAGATCAGGGATTGATTCTTGAATTCGTTGTATTTGTTAACCGCGTCGGTATATTCCAGGGTGGCATTTTCCACTTCCTGCTCGAGTACACTCAAATTACTCTCTTTGGATGTATAACCCGTGACATCTGATTTAAGATTGGCTATACGGTTGTTGATGCTGCGCAAATTAGATCTCGCTACCTGTAATTGCAGCTCGAGTTCATCCTTTTTAGATTCCAGCTCCTCTTTTGTAGGCATATCCTGATTTACAGACGAAATACGATTCATTTCAATCTGAAGCTCCGTGCGCAAATCGTTCAATGTTTTTTCTATTTCCTTGTCCTGTGAGCCTCCATCAATATAGATCGCATTCAACTGACGGATCCGGTTTCTCAGCTCCAGTACCTTGCTATTATCGATCACCGTATTGTCCAACCGGCTAATCTGGTTATTTACACTGCGAATGGATAATTGTAATGCCTGGATATTCTCTTCCTCCTCCTGGCGCTTCACTTCATATTCATTCAGCTGTGTGATCTTCAAATCTGATTCCAGTTGAAAATCCGACACTTCATTGCTTTTCTTAAATTGCTCCACCCGCTGTTTAAGCTCATCAAGATTTTTCTTCTTATCGCTGACCAGCTGTGCAAGGAATTCGACAGACTCGTCTGAAATACTTTGAATGATGCTCTTATTATATCGAATAAATTCCTTTGAGAGGGTATTTACCACAAAAGCAGACAATTGAGGGTCTTCAGAATAAAAATCAATGGATATGTAGTCGGTATTGTTCAACCGGTATATAATCAGTCTGTTCTCTCTCAACAGGTAGGGCTGATAATCATAGGCCCTCAAAAGGTCAAGCATTTTATGATCCATAGGCTTGTAGGTGGACAACACCTTCATGGAATCCAGTTTATTCTCGAAAAATGCGATGGCCTCTTCCTTTTCTTCAGGGGTTAATGGGTCAATATCTACCTTGGTGAAATCCGGAGTACGAAAGGGATTGTCGGATTTCAGATCATGCAGGATTAAATTGTAGGATGCCAGGGATATCGTGAGTTCAGAGCTTAAACGCTCGATCAGATTGTAGAAGTTTTGATTTGTCTGTCCGGCATTGTAGCGATCATCCGTCAGCTTTACAGCTTCGTCTGTTGTAAGACCCGTAGCCAGCTGGGCATTTGACCGGTAGGTTTTTGGTGCATTACGTACAACATAAAATGCAGTAATGGCGGCAATTATGGGAATTGTGATAATAATCCATAATCGGCGCTTCAGCACACTGATGAAATAGGTCAAATCCATGGAATAATCGTATTATAAGGTGAAATTACCTCTTATTTTAGTCTTTAACAATAATTAGAACCCCTTCGGCACTATTGAATACCTCTCCACCTTTCATTGTAACCGATTGAGTTGCAGGATAGTCGTATATATTTTTACCCCCGATTCCGAGTACTGAAATAAACCTTTTTATCTCATCCACTCTTTCGTTTTTAAGCTCTTGATTTACCACTCCTTCGGGATCAACGGTTAACAAATGAAAACTGGAATAATCCTGATATTTCAGCCTTTCAATCAAACCGCGCAATTGCGCCCTGGCGGCTTCAGTTAATTCGCCTTCACCAGGCTCAAAAACAAGCAGCTGTTCATCTTTAACATTGCTTTCCCTTAATTCATTCAATAAAGCTTCGGCCTCGGCAATAATTTTCTGCGCATCCTGTCGCTGACTTGTGTTCTTGTTTACGTAAAGACGGCCCTGATAGATATCACTCAATCCACCCTCTCGATTACTTGAAAAGTAAAAGGTTGAATCTTTTGCCATACTGAAATAGGCATCAAACCCATCACTGTTGATGCCTTCTCCAAGATTCACGGGATTGGACCATACATCCCAACGATCATAGAGTCGCTCTGCCATGAAAATATCGGCATCTCCCAATCCGCCATGACCGTCACTGGCAAAGAAAAGGAAGCGCTTATCCGGTGACAGAAACGGCGAAATCTCGAACCCCCGGGTATTGATGGTGGATCCCAGGGGCATTGGTCGGCCCCAGTTACCCGATACACTGTCACGCAAACTCACATAAAGATCCTCTTTTCCGCGTCCTCCCGATTGTTGCATCGATAAGAGCAATACAGAGAAATCAGGGCTGATATACATTCCTATAAATCCCTCAGAATCAACACCTTCAATGGGTATAACTGAGGGTTTAGTCCAACTTTCCGGCGAACCATCAACGAATGAGAAACCATCAGTCCTGCTATAGGTATTCAGCAAATACACAATATTGCCATTCGCGTTTAATCCAATAACAGCATTATTGTCCCTGTTATTCACATTATTCGGTCCCCTGTAGCTGTCACTATAGTTTTCCTCCCGTCTACTCCACCAAATATCAGATCCTGCTACATCCCCGCCTACATTTAAGGAAGAAAATGCCCGGCTGAAATATAGAATACTACCATCCTCAGACAGAATTGGCATGATTTCCTCCGCTTCTGTGTTAATCTGCTCATTCATACGTTGGATATCCACAAAAGACAGCTCCTGGGCCATAAGCGGCATTATCCCGAAGGATATCAGCAAAACCAACCAATATGATCGCTTTCCTACCATAGATATGACGAAAGACCGTATTTATTGTTAACGAAAAATGACAATGTTATTTCATGATTGTTGCGATTCAGCAAACCCAGATCAGCAACAAAATGATCATAACTGTAACCAAGACGAAGTCGGTCACTCAGCTGCAAGGCCACCGCCAATGTAAGTGCCTTATCAAACGAATAATATGTGCCCACTGTAAGGGTATGCTTCCATCTCAAGGATAAATTGGGCTGAATTACCATATCATAAAATTCGGAATAGTCCATTTTCAGGCCTGGTCTGAGGGTAAGCTCATTGCCCAAAGGAAACATGACCGCACCCATGAAAGTGTAAACAGTTGATGGTTCCAGGCTCTCTACCTGCAACGAATTTTTTATTGTGCTGTTTACCATTGATCTTGCACTGAATCCTGTAAAGAATCGGTCGTTATAGAGTACTGCACCAAACCCGGCGTTGAAATTAGTGCTGGCACCATCCCCCTGCCGAAGCAGTTCCTGGTAAAACTGATCATCAGCCTCATTTCGTAAAGTATAGGTATCGAGGTTCAATACCTGCCGGTCAATCGCCAGGTTAGTACCGAAAGAAAGCAATAATTTGGTGCTCAGCGGGATATGATAGGAGTAGCTCAGCATAAAATTCTGCTGAACCAGTGGCCCGATACTCAGGGAAGTAAGCCTCCCCCCTATACCGTGCTTGCGGTAAATATCCTTCCTGCTGGCCGCAATATCCCGGTAAAGTCCGGGGTCACTAACCCTCAAAGCATTCTTTTCATATACGGTAGGTGCATAATTACCGATCCTCCCGTAGGCACTTACAAAAATTGATGCCTGGTTATCATCCATATTGGACCAGGACTGCTGCAGCCCGGCATTAATCTCAAAATAGTCTTCAATACCGGTGAATGCCGGATTCAAATATGGCGCATTCCGATAAATCTGGGAAAAATCCCTTTTGAGCTGTGCACTGCTCTCGATAATGCAGCCCAGAGATAATATGATCAGATAAATATATCTCATTTCAGAATGCTTAC
>JBNKGL010000022.1:0-63409 GCA_050289805.1 Cyclobacteriaceae bacterium | reverse complement strand
GTTCCGATAATCATCGTGATTGACGCGGTAAACTGAAGTATTACAAGCGCTTTTCTCAAGCCTACGCCACTATTGCTGCCGCTGAACTTTCCACGGAGGATCGAGGACGTTTGGAACCCAGAAAGCACGAAAGCAGGATATAATCCGGATAAAAGCCCAATGATTACTGATGAGAGGAAGATCATGCCAATCAGAGCAGGTCTGTGAAGCAGGAAAGTTTGAATGGGTTCGAATAAACCGAGATTCAAAAAAGGCCCGGCAAGGATCACAATCAACAATGCAACGCAGGTGGCGATCAGGACCAGAAGTACAGATTCTCCCAGGTGTTGGCGCACCAGCTGTCTCCTGGCGCCGCCGAGTACCTTTCGGATACCCACTTCCTTAGACCTCGTTGAGGACTTCGCCGTAGCAAGGTTCATAAAATTAAACGCGGCAATAAGCAATACGAATATAGCTACGGCCGACAGAGAATACACATAAACTTTATCACCCTTATTCACATGATAATAATCGAACAGGATATCTGAAGAACCAAGATGAATATCTTTCAGCGGCTGAAGCTGCGGCACCCAGAATTCCGGGGCGTCATTTGACAGGGCAATTTCCCTCAGCTGACCTTCAACGCTTGCCTCTGAAGATGGATCATCAAGTTCGACATATCCGATCATGCCCAGGCCACCCCATACATCCAGGTATTGTGCAGTAGATGAATCAGCCTCCGTCGGGTACATCGACATCAGAACATCAAGCGCCAGATGGGAATTCGATGGAACATCCCTGATCACCCCAACAACTTCCCAGTCCTGGTCATTGATATTCAATAAATTTCCAATTGCTTCTTCCCCGCCGAAAGTTGTTTGAGCCATTTCTTCCGTCAGTATCATTTTTAGGGGTTGATGAAAGCGTTCCACTGCATCCGCAGGTTCCAAGTTGTAATCAAATATGGAAAAGAAATTCTGCTCAACGGATTTGGCGTTTTCCGAATAAAAAACATCATCTCCTTTTTCTATCCGGATCCGGCCCTGCTCCTGAACACGCGTGGCATCGATTACCTCCGCTACCTCTTCGCGGGCAGCAGCAGGCATGCGTGGATTGGTGATCGCCACATTATTACTGGTAACACCCAGTGCTTCATCAATGGTGGTAAGCCTGAAGATACGATCGGTCTTTGAATGGAACCGGTCATAGCCCATTTCATTAACCACATAAAGAAGAATGAGAATGTAACAAGCCAAACCAATTGATAACCCGAGAATATTAATCAGCGAGGCGCCGGAATTTCGGCGAAGGCCACGTATAGCGACCTTGAGGTAATTTCGAAGCATGTTGTTGTATTTTGAGTTACATAACTATACGCTTCGGAACAAAAACTGGTTACATAATTTATATGAGCGGATAAAATTCAGGAATTGGGGAAATCCGGCAACAGCCAGTTCCGTAAATCTATCTAAGGAAGGATATTGACCAGTGATAAAACCGGTCCCGCGTTTGCAGCAGCATCTGAGGATTGATATCCACTTTATCGATGACAAACTGAACGATCAGTAGCTCAAGGAGCAGGTAGCCCAGCCACTGACAGTAGCTAAAGAAATCAGAAAGCAGCATTATTCTTCCAGGATCTCGATTTCAACTCGAACATTTTTCTTGGCCATGGAGCTGTTTTTGTCATACAGCATACGGCGTCCTCCCCAGGCTTTAATTTCCATTCGGTCCTCTTCAATTCCCTGGGAAACTAGGTATGATTTTATTACTTCCGCCCTTCTTTTGGAAAGCATTTTCGCTGACCCTGAGCCATCCTTATTCTGGTCATCGAGACCAAAGAAATTATCAGAACCCCCCATCGAAACTATTTTTCCGGATCGGTTTCCATTGGTATGTCCGTGAATCCTGATCTTGTATTTGGGATTTTCACGCATCATATTCAGCAGGCTGTTCACTTCATAGCGTGATTCGGGTCTCATGACGGCGGCATCATTATAGAAGTACACATTGTACATTGTGGCTATATCACCCTTATGATACCGGACCAGATCAAAGAACACTACATAATAGTCATTCACGGTTTGCACATCTTCATTCTCGGCAAATGACAGGTAGTTGAGTTCCTTCTGATTCTTCCTGTAACCAAACACATCGCAGATCATGGTGAGGTTCCCGGTTCCGTTTTCCGGATCCGCGATTTCAGCGATCTCGCCGGAATTCTGAACTGAAATCAGCTTTGCACGCTCGGTATCAATAATTTGTACATCTCCGGTAACCTCTTCATTATTTCTGGCATTACTCAGGATGAACACCACCTGTTTTACATTGGCCGGTGGCTCGAGCTGGTCGTTTAATTCCTCTAGTGCATTTTCCTTAAGCTCACCGTTTTCACTCACGGTATCTGCACTCACGATCTCTTCGGTTTCTGAAACTGCAACCGTTTCATCCTCTTCTTTTATTTCCGGAGCATCATTTTGCTTCGCCGCGGTTTTCTTTTCCGAAAGATCCTGAACGGTTTCACCCGATACAAAAACCCATGCATCCGGAAATCTGGGATCTTTTCTTGACTCCTGCATTTGCGCTACAGCCGATCGGAAATCTGCGTGGAATTGCTGGTATACGAAATACATCTTTTTGGATGGAACAAAGGCATAGTGAACTTCATCGCCATCACCGCTTATCTTCTCATAATACTTCCGCGCAATATCTTCCTTGCTCTGAGCATATGCATTGATCACCACATAGTAGCCTTCACGTGCTACCTCCCCGGATTGCCCAAAGGCCTGCAGGGTAAAACCCATGCAGGCCATCAGAATGAACCACCAATTCCGCATTTTATTTTTCATAGTTTAAAAGCCGCCCGTCCCACGGTGCTCACCTGTAGAAAAGGCGGCTATTTGAACCAACATTAATCTTCAACAATTTCTATTTCAACCCGAACATTTTTATGTGCCTGGGTATCATGCTTGTCATATATCATCTTTTTACCGCCCCATCCTTTTATGGACATCCTCTCGGCCGGAATTCCCTGTGCAATCAGCCAGTCCTGAATGGTCTCTGCACGATATGTACTGAGTTGCTTGGCGCTACCGAAGTCTTCCTCCTGATCTGCACGCAGACTGAAGAAATTCTTTTCTTCGTCATCCAGGTGAATGATCTTGCCCTTCGCGTTTCCATTGGTATGTCCATGGATACGAACTTTGAGCTTATCATTTTCCTCCAGCATATCCAGCAGGCTTAATAATTCATATTTTGATTCCGGCTTCATCACCGCAGCATCTTTAAAGAAGTACACATTGTACATCACCAAAATGTCCCCCTTCTTAAATCTTTCGAGTTCAAAATCGAGTACGATGGAATCACCTATCATTTCTACGAATGAGGATGTTGAATCAGTTAATGGCTGATCAAGGTTTATGGTATGCTCGACTTCCTTAAAACCAAATATCTGAGTAGCTGCCTTGAGACGATTGGTTCCGTTGTTCGGATCCTTTAGTTCTACCAATTCCTGTGATTCAACGATTTGCAGTTCCTTGAAACGTTCCGCATCGATCACACGAACGCGTCCCTTCACCTCTTTCATTGTCTTCTTATTGATAGTATTGAAATAGAGGTAGTAAAAACCCTCCTTGGGCTCAAGATTGGCCGGTTTTTCAGGCTCAATTTCGGAAGTTTCCTCAGTTTCAACTTCTACTGTTAAGGCCTCATTTTCGGGCACTTCAACTTCCGGTGCCTCCTCTGTAGCTGCCTGACGTTCAGCCATAATAGCTTCCCATTCGGCATTTTCAGCCTCGGTATATTCTTCGTTGTCACTTAATTCAGGAGTCACCACGTCACCTTCTTCAAGGGCACCCAGGGAACCCGAAAAGACCCAGGCATCCCATAAATCAGGATGATCGGCCCGAACCTTTAACACCACGTCGACCGCATCTTTCCGTTCATCTGAACTGTACATATAAACATAGTACAGGTTGCGAAGGGGATTTATGGCAAATTTGGCATCATAGTCCTTTTGCTCCTGGGCAAATTTGGTAAAACGCTCCGCATTTCGAATGAACGCAAAAGCCCCGATGACTACATAGTTGGAATTACCAGGTACTGGTTCCGGATCCGTATCAGGGATGGCATTACCTGTAATCGTAATGATGCTTGCCATGAATATCATGACAAACCTTGTAAAAGTTGTTATCCGTAACATAACGCTAAGCTTAAAAAATGATGTTACTTATCCGTTTAAAAAATAGATTCCTCCGCTAAGTATCGGCGGAATTATGGAAGCAAGGTATAATTCGTTTCAGTTTTCACCAAGCAAGGGTAAGTTTTTTTGCACTTATGCACTAATTCTGAGCTATTTAGCTCTATATCAGGCTCATTTTCAAGGAGAAAATGTAATATCTTAAATCAGATAATGAAATAAATGCGGCTGATCATTCACGTATTCATAACGGATCTTTTTTTCGTCCATACGCGCAATAAGACCCTCAAGATCCGAATGATTCTTGAGTTCAATACCAATGAGTGCCGGTCCTTTTTCCCTGTTATTCTTTTTATAATATTCGAAATGGCTGATATCGTCATTCGGGCCAAGCACATCGATCAAAAATTCCCGTAATGCGCCTGCACGCTGAGGAAAATTAATAATAAAATAGTGTTTCAAACCTTCAAAGAGCATTGAACGCTCTTTTATTTCGCTGGTGCGTGTAATATCATTATTGCTGCCGCTGACTACAGCCACGACATTCTTTCCCTGGATTCGTTCAGCAAGAAGATCCAGCGCAGCAATCGTAAGCGCTCCTGCCGGCTCTGCTACGATAGCGTCCTCATTGTATAAGCGTAAAATCTCACTGCACACCTTTCCTTCAGGAACCGTAATTACTTCATCGATCAAATCCCTGCAAATTTGAAAAGTAATCTCGCCAACACGCTTCACCGCTGCTCCATCAACGAACTTGTCAATCCTGTCCAGTGTAACGAGCTCATCCTGTTCGAGCGACCGCTTCATGGCAGGCGCACCCGCTGGTTCAACACCAATGATTCGGGTTTTCGGACTTAACGATTTAATATATGTACTTACTCCTGCGGCAAGACCTCCTCCGCCAATGGGCACGATAAGGTAATCAATCGCCAA
Organism: Cyclobacteriaceae bacterium; assembly: GCA_050289805.1. Taxonomy (GTDB): domain Bacteria; phylum Bacteroidota; class Bacteroidia; order Cytophagales; family Cyclobacteriaceae; genus JAUILA01. Next base: position 58,299 of record JBNKGL010000022.1, on the reverse strand, counting down.
CTCGCTGTCTTCAAGGATTTCCTTTCCAACGGTTCCCTGGCCTTCGATGATCAACGGATCATCAAACGGATGTATAAATTCTGCCCCGTGTTCCTCACCATACTTACGGGCCTCATGATAGGCATCATCGAAAGTATCCCCAACAAGCACCACTTCGACAAATTCCCTGCCGAAGAACTTCACCTGCTTCACCTTCTGATCCGGTGTGGGTACCGGCATAAAAATTCGTCCGTGAATCTGCTTTTTTCGGCAGGCCAATGCCACCCCTTGTGCATGGTTCCCGGCACTGGCGCATACAATTCCATTATCCAGTTTTTCAGAATCTGTATTATGGATCTTATTATAGGCTCCACGGATCTTGTAGGACCGGACGACCTGAAGATCTTCCCGTTTCAGGAGAATATTCGCCTGAAGTTTTTCGCTAAAACCTTCATGCCGCAATAAAGGGGTCCTGACAATCACGTCCTTCAGGACTTCAGAGGCTGTCAGGATCCCGTTTACCGTTACTACTTGTGTTGATATATTTTCCATTGATTATTTTGATCGCTCCGGCCGTAGTTCGCGCACGGCCTTTCCAGCTCTCCACATTTCTGATTCACGTAATTCTGCCAATTCATCTTCCAGCTTTGCTCGGTAATCTTCCTTGGAGTTGGAATCGATTGACTTCTGTGCTTCTTCACCTGCAGCCACTTCCTTGTAAAGATCTGAAAAGACCGGCTTGGTGGCCTCTTTGAATTTCTTCCACCAGTCAAGCGCTCCGCGCTGCGCCGTCGTAGAACAGTTCGCATACATCCAGTCCATCCCGTTCTCTGCAACCAGCGGCATCAGTGACTGGGTCAATTCTTCCACTGTTTCATTGAATGCCTCCGATGGAGTATGACCATTTTCACGCAATACTTCATATTGAGCAGCAAATATTCCCTGAATCGCCCCCATTAAGGTTCCCCTCTCACCTGTGAGGTCACTGTAAACTTCCTTCTTGAAGGTGGTAGGAAACAGATATCCGGAACCCACACCGATCCCAAGTGCTACAACGCGCTCCTTGGCTTTTCCTGTGGCATCATTATAAATAGCGTAGCTGGAATTCAGACCACGTCCTTCAAGGAACATTCTGCGAAGTGACGTACCGGAACCTTTGGGCGCAATGAGAATCACATCAACATCATCCGGTGGAATAATCCCTGTTCTCTCATTATAGGTTACACCGAAACCATGCGAAAAATATAATGCCTTTCCCGGAGTCAGGTGCTTCTTCACGGTCGGCCAGAGTTTGATCTGCCCTGCATCTGAAAGCAGAAACTGAATGATCGTTCCGCGCTCACATGCCTCCTCGATTTCGAAAAGGTCTTCGCCGGGAACCCAACCGTCGGTCATCGCCTTGTCCCAGGTTTTGGAATCTTTACGCTGTCCGACAATGACGTTAAACCCGTTATCCTTCAAATTCAATGCCTGTCCGGGTCCCTGAACACCATATCCCAGGACTGCAATAGTTTCGTTTTTAAGTACTTCCCTGGCTTTTTCCAGGGGAAACTCTTCTCTTGTTACTACTTCTTCTTCTACTCCTCCAAAATTGATCTTTGCCATCTTTTCTATTTGTTGATTTGGTTAGTTAATTCATTAATTGATTCTGCCCGCTGTGAATGCAGTTCTTCTTCCATTTCATTGAGATATTCACTCAATTCCTTCATTGGTTTTGAAATTGATACCCGTCCGGACCGGACGAATTCCAAAACACCAAACGGCTGAAGTAATTCAAGCAATTCCTGAGTCTCACTTTTGTGGCCCGTTTTTTCGATCACCATATATTTGTTTTCAACCGAAAGGATTCGTGCCTGGTGTGTACGGATCACAAATTCCAGGTTATGCTTTCCATCCAGGAATTTTGTTGAGACCTTGTAGAGCGCAATTTCCTGATGAATAGTTTCATCATCACGGTAATAAAAGGCCTTGAGTGCCTCCACCTGTTTTTCAACCTGTTTTACAACGCGCTTTACCTGCTCCTCGGTCACCTTCACAACCATCGTGTACCGATGCACACCTTTCACTTCAGATTCAGAAACAGTGATGCTCTCGATATTGATGTGCCGCCGGGTAAATATGAGTGTAATCCGGCTTAGCAGCCCGATGAAATTTTCCGTGAAAATCGTGATCGTATATTTATGTTTTTTCATAATTCAATTGTTAACATTATTCCAGGCGAATTTCAGATACACATGAACCTGTAGGGATCATAGGAAATACATTTTCTTCTTTTTCCACTACCACTTCCAGCAGGAAATGGGAATCAGAATTAAGCATTTCCTCAATACTTGCGTCGAGGTCTTTTCTATCCGTAAGCTTCTTTGCCGTCAGACCAAAGCCTTCAGCCACTTTTACAAAATCGGGATTCACCATTTCGGTAAATGAATAGCGCCGGTCAAAGAAAAGCTGCTGCCATTGGCGTACCATGCCAAGAAAATTATTATTCAGCAGGAGAATTTTAACATTCACGCCATACTGAAAAATGGTCGCCAGTTCCTGGATATTCATCTGGATACCCCCATCGCCCACCACAATAACCACATCCCGATCCGGTGCACCCAGTTTTGCCCCCAGTCCGGCAGGCAGTGCAAAACCCATAGTGCCAAGTCCTCCAGAAGTTATATTGCTTCGGCTCTGGCGAAAATTAAAATAACGGGACGCTGCCATCTGGTGCTGGCCAACATCGGTTACAAGAATGGCATCACCATTCAGGCGGGATGAAACATTCGCAATAACTTCACCCATCAGGAGGCCATGCTCATCGCCGGGATGCAATGATTTCTCTATGACTTTCTCAAATTCCAGGTTGCTGCAAGTATTGAATTCCTTAATCCATTCCTGGTGGTCTGCAGGATTCACGGCTTCATTCAGTTTTTCCAGAACCTCGCGGGCATCACCAATCACCGGAACATCTACCGGTACGTTCTTATCGATCTCGGCAGGATCAATTTCGATGTGTATTATTTTAGCCTGTGTGGCATATCGCTCAACGTCCCCCGTCACCCGGTCATCAAAGCGCATTCCCACGGCAATCAGCACATCACACTCATTGGTTTTTACGTTCGGACCGTAATTACCATGCATCCCCAGCATGCCCATATTGAGGGGATGATCTGTGGGCATTGCGGAAAGACCCAGTAAAGTCCAGGCAAAGGGAATTCCCGTTTTTTCCACGAACTCAGTGAGTATCTGTTCAGCCCCGGAAAGGATCACTCCCTGACCCACCAGTAAAAATGGTTTTTTAGCACTGTTGATGAGCTTTGCCGCCGCCGTGATCTGAACATCATCTATAGCAGGTCGCGGAATATAGCTCCGGATCATTTCACAGGGTGAATAGGCAAACTCAAGCTTTCCAAACTGTGCATTTTTGGTTATGTCCACCACGACAGGTCCGGGCCTGCCGGATCTGGCAATAAAAAAAGCTTTTGCCAGTGCCTGGGGTATTTCCTCTGGTTTTGTGATCTGTATATTCCATTTTGTTACCGGCATTGATACTCCTACCACATCCGTTTCCTGGAATGCATCCGTTCCCAGCAAATGGGACGCTACCTGTCCGGTTATACAAACAACCGGCGTTGAATCTATCATGGCGTCGGCCAATCCTGTAATGAGATTGGTAGCCCCCGGGCCGCTGGTGGCAAGACAAACCCCTACCTTCCCGCTGGCACGGGCATATCCCTGGGCCGCATGCACAGCGCCCTGCTCGTGTCGCACCAGAATGTGACGCAGTTCATCCTGGTAATCATAGAGTGCGTCATAAACGGGCATGATGGCGCCACCGGGATATCCGAACATGGTATCAACCCCTTCTGCGAGCAGGGAGCGTATTACCGCTTCGGCACCACTGATGGTCTCCGTTTTCGTAAGTGTTTTATTTGCCTGTAATTCCATATTAAGCATCAGTTATACAGCCTTCAGATGCGGTTGACACCATCCTGGCATATTTGTATAATATCCCGGAAGTCTTTTTTAGTTTCGGCGCCTTCCAGTTTTCACGCCTGCGCTTCAATTCTTCATCATCCACCAGGATATCCAGTCTGTTTTCCCGGGCATCAATGCGTATGATATCTCCATCGCGTACCAGCGCGATAGGACCCCCGGCCTGGGCCTCGGGTGTAATATGTCCCACTACAAATCCATGCGTACCTCCGGAGAAGCGGCCATCGGTAATCAGTGCTACTTCCTTGCCGAGCCCTGCCCCCATGATGGCTGAGGTAGGCTTGAGCATCTCAGGCATTCCCGGTCCGCCCTGAGGGCCTTCATACCGGATCACAATCACATCACCCGCTTCCACCTTACCTGCCAACAGCTGATCATTGGCTTCAAATTCACTTTCAAATACCCGTGCCGGTCCTTCAAAAAACTCACCTTCTTTGCCCGTAATTTTTGCTACTGCTCCATCAGGACTCAAATTGCCGTACAATATGCGCAGGTGACCGGAGGACTTAATGGGGTCATCAACCGGGTGAATAACGGTTTGACCTTCCGACAGGATTGCGCTTTCAATATTTTCTCCGAGGGGCTTTCCTGTCACTGTCATGCAATTGCCATCCAGCAAAGATTCTTCCAGCATAAGTTTCATTACTCCGGGAATTCCGCCTACCTCATGCAAATCTTCCATTACAAATTTTCCGCTCGGCTTTAAATCTGCCAGGAACGGCGTCTTTGCACTGATCTCGCTAAAATCCTGTAATGTGAGGTCGATCCCGAATGCATGGGCTATGGCCAGCAGGTGAAGTACGGCATTGGTTGAACCACCCAGAACGGTGATCAGCGAAATTGCATTTTCAAATGATTTCTTCGTGACAATATCCCTTGGCTTAAGATCCAGCTCTATGAGCTGACGCATCTGCTCCCCTGCCCTGCGGCACTCATCCTGCTTGGTCTGATCACGTGCCGGATTGGAAGAGCTGTACGGCAGGCTCAGTCCAAGGGCTTCTATCGCAGAAGCCATCGTATTGGCGGTATACATACCTCCGCATGCTCCAGGTCCCGGACATGCATTATGCACGACACCTTTAAAATCCTCGTCGGAAATTGTCCCGGCCATTTTTTGCCCCAATGCCTCGAATGCCGATACAACATCCAGTTTCTTATTGGCGTAACAGCCCGGGGCAATCGTTCCTCCGTAAACAAGGATCGCCGGTCTGTTAAGTCTACCCATAGCCATCATCGCACCGGGCATATTTTTATCACATCCCACAACGGCAACAAGCCCGTCATATGCCTGTGCATTAACAACCGTCTCGATACTGTCGGCTATGATATCACGTGAAGGAAGCGAATAACGCATCCCGGGGGTGCCCATCGAAATCCCGTCACTAACACCGATTGTATTGAAAATGAGCCCTACAAGATCAGCCGATTGCACACCGGCTTTTACATCCCTGGCAAGGTCATTCAAATGCATATTGCAGGGGTTTCCTTCAAAACCCGTACTTACAATGCCCACCTGGGCTTTTTTAAGATCAGCATCAGTGAGTCCGATGGCATGCAGCATTGCCTGAGCGGCCGGCTGCGTCGGATCCTGTGTTACAATGCGGCTGTATTTATTAGGTGTAGACCCCATTAAACAATTGTTAAACCCTGGTATTCGTTAAAACGTACTTTTTGACGGTACATGAGATAGAGCTGATGTCCTGCAGAATCATCCCAGGTACCCTTTAATTTTTCACCATTAATGGCGGCAATGGGCGCAATTTCAACTGCTGTCCCTACAAAAAATGCGGTATCCGCATCGTATACCTCTTCCACCGAGAAGAATTTTTCAACGACACGGATGCCGAGTTCCTGTGCCAGCTCCATGACAGTGCGACGCGTAATCCCGGGCAGAATATGACCGGCCGGCGGGGTATACAGTATTCCTTCCTTTTCAAAAAAGAAATTTGCCCCCGGACCTTCAGCTACGTTACCGTGCATATCGAGCAACAGCGCTTCATCGTACCCCAGCTTGCGTGCTTCGGATGTGGCCAGTATGCTGTTTGTATAATGTCCGACAATTTTCGCATCGATGATGGTGGATTTTGGATTTGGACGCTGGTAAGATGATACCATAACACTCAACGGGTCATTTCCCAGGTACTTGCCCCAGTTCCAGGCAGCCATAAAGACGTGACATTCATCTGAAGGCTCCAGGCTCATATTCATGCCTCCATAAACGAGCGGACGGATATATGCATTGTGAAGATGATTCTCATCCAGAAGCTGGTATGCAATCTGAACCATTTCCTCCGGGGAGTATGGCATTTTAAAATGCATGCGCTCGGCGGAATAAGCGAGGCGGTCGAAATGCTCTTTGGCGCGAAAAATATTGCATCCTTCAGCATTTTCATAGGAACGCATCCCCTCAAAAACTCCATTACCGTAATGAAGTGTCTGGGTATAATCGCTTGTCATAGCGTCGGCTGCCGGGATCATCCGGCCGTCCTTAAATACGATGGTATTCTTATTGTAATACATGTGTCATGGGGTTAAAAAAAAACGCCATCCCGGGGGATGGCGTTTTTAATGTTTATATCTTTTACAGATTCACCAATCCCGGGCCGCATTCTTACGAATGACGTTAATAATGACCAGTGATATGATGACTAGGTTTCTCATTTCTTTTGCTAAATGTAGTGAATAAATCCTGGTTAAGACAAACTATAGATCGCATATTTTCAGGATTTTACGGTTACGCCCGATTTTATCTGTGAAATTATATATTCTCCAACCTCCGTTGTACCGTAGGATGATGACGAATCAATATCCGAGGTTACTATGCCTTCGGTTATAGATGCCTCCACAGCATCCCGAATGGCCGCACTCTCTGCAGCGAGGTCAAATGAGTATTCAAGAAGCATCGCCGCAGATAAAATTGCACCTATCGGGTTCGCCATATTCTTTCCTGCTGCTTCGGGGTACGAGCCATGGATTGGCTCATATAACGCATAAGTATCTCCCATACTGGCCGAGGGTAACATTCCCAGCGAGCCGGCAAGTACGCTGGCTTCATCGGTGATAATATCCCCGAACATGTTTTCGGTAAGTACCACATCGAAAAACCTTGGGTTGAGGATAATCTTCATGGCTGCATTATCAACAAACATGAAATCGAGTTCCACATCAGGGTACTCAGAAGCCATCGACTTAACGACTTCCCTCCAAAGTCTTGATGTAGCCAGGACATTCGCCTTGTCTACCAGGGTAAGATGTTTACGACGTTTTTGCGCTGCCTGAAATGCCTGGTGAGAGATCCTTTCAATTTCATCCCTGCTGTAAACACATGAGTCAAATGCAGTAGCGCCGTTTTCGGTCCGGCCCCGTGGTTCCCCGAAATATATTCCCCCGGTTAACTCACGGAAAACCACAAAATCAGTCCCGCTGACAATTTCATTCTTCAACGGAGACTTATCTTCGAGTGCCGAATAGCTGGTCACAGGCCTTACGTTTGCGAATAATCCAAGCTTTTTCCGCATGGCCAGCAGCCCTTGCTCAGGTCTAACTTTTGCCGACGGATCATTATCATATTTGGGATCACCAATGGCACCGAATAAAATCGCATCCGCATCCCGGCATACCTGTTCAGTAGTGTCAGGAAACGGATTTCCTGTTGCATCAATCGCACAAGCGCCTACAAGGGCTTCCTCAAAGGTAAATTCATGCCCGAACCGCTCTGCAATGGATTTCAATACATGTACAGCCTGCTTAGTAACTTCCGGACCAATGCCATCTCCCGGCAATACCGCTATTTTCCTATTCATGATCTATCAATTTCAAATGCCTCAATCTCTTCCTTCTTGCTTAATAAAAAGTCAATGTCGTCATACCCGTTGATCAGGCAGTATTTCTTGTAGGCGTTCACATCAAATTTTTCTCTTTCACCGGTTGACTCCAGCGTGATCATCTGCTCTTCAAGATCTACCGTTATTCGTACGGATGGATCCTTTTCCCTTTCAGTAAATATTTTCTCCAGGAACTCATCCGACACCTGAACCGGCAGCAAGCCATTATTCAGCGCATTGTTCCTGAAAATATCTGCGAAGAAACTTGATACGACTACCTTGAATCCGTAGTCGTAAATGGCCCAGGCCGCATGTTCCCGACTGCTGCCACAACCAAAATTTTTCCCGGCTACAAGGATATCTCCTTTAATGTTGTCCTGATTCAGAACGAAGTCAGGATCGGGTGTGCCATCAGATTTATATCTCCAGTCGATGAAAAGGTTGTCACCAAACCCTTCCCTGGTAGTCGCCTTTAAAAAACGTGCGGGAATGATTTGATCCGTATCCACATTTTCAAATGGCAATGGAACAACCGTCGATTGTATTTTTTTAAACTTATCCATGGGTAATCAATTCACGCACATCCGAAATATATCCATTCAATGCCGCTGCCGCTGCCGTGAGCGGACTGGCCAGCATTGTTCTGGCCCCTGGGCCCTGCCGTCCTTCAAAATTTCTGTTGGAAGTTGATACACAGTATTTGCCGTCGGGCACCTTATCTTCATTCATTCCAAGGCAGGCCGAGCAACCGGGCTGCCGCAATTCAAAACCTGCCGATTCCAATACTTTATCGATACCCTCTTTCTTTGCCTGTTCTTCCACCTGACGTGACCCGGGAATAATCAGCGCGGTCACATGATCCGCTTTCTTTCGTCCCTTTACCAGATCTGCGACCAGACGCAGGTCTTCAATTCTTGAGTTGGTACAGCTTCCTATAAAAACGTAGTCAATCCGCTGGCCAAGCAACGATGCTCCTGAGGATAAATCCATATATTTCAATGCCTTCTTCAAGGTGGCATCTTCTTTACTGCCTTCAACTTCCGGAATACGCTGTGTAATACCGATCCCCATTGCAGGATTCGTTCCATACGTGATCATTGGCTCGATATCTTCCGCATTGAATGTGTGTATTTTGTCGAAAACCGCATCATCATCCGTGTACAATTCACGCCATTCCGCTACCTTCAGGTCCCATTCCGCTCCACTGGGCGCAAAAGGACGGCCTTTCATATATTCAAAGGTAGTTTCATCCGGCGCGATCATTCCGCCGCGAGCACCCATTTCGATACTCATGTTGCAAATGGTCATTCGTGCTTCCATTGATAAAGCGCGTATGGCAGAACCTGAAAATTCAACAAAGTGGCCGGTACAGCCGCTTGTGCTGATCTTTGAGATGATATGCAGGATAATATCTTTAGACAGAACCCCGGGACGCAACGCACCATTCACCTCTATTTTCATCTTTTTGGGCTTGGTCTGAAGAATACACTGGGTGGCCAGTACCTGTTCTACTTCACTGGTGCCAATGCCGAATGCAATATTTCCAAATGCACCATGCGTTGAGGTGTGACTGTCACCGCACACAATGGTCATTCCCGGTTGGGTAATGCCAAGTTCCGGGCCTATCACATGTACAATGCCCTGGTATGGATGCCCGAGACCGTAAAGTTCCACCCCGAATGCTTCGCAGTTTTTGATCAGGGTATCTACCTGGTGGCGTGAGAGCGCATCGCGGATAGGTAGATGCTGGTCAATGGTCGGTACATTATGATCGGCAGTTGCCACAGTCTGCTGCGGACGAAATACGCCAATGCCACGCTTGCGCAATCCGGCAAATGCCTGGGGGCTTGTAACTTCATGTATAAAATGAATGTCAATATAAACTACCTGCGGGCCGTCGGGAATTACCTCCACCACATGACGGTCCCATACTTTATCAAAAAGTGTCTTTCCCATATCTCAGGCTACGTTCTGAAGTTTCGCAACGATTTTCTGAAGATGTTCATCCTCGACAACAGAAACCTGATCGGCGATGGACAGAAACTCCTCATACGCTGATTCCAGTTCAGGACGGCCTAAATGAATCCCTAACTGACCGAGGCGAAAATTGAGGGCTGCGCGGCCGCTGCGCGCAGTAAGTATTATGGATGATTTATTTACTCCTACTTCGGCAGGGTCTATAATTTCATAGTTATCGCGGTTTTTAATCACGCCATCCTGGTGAATTCCGGATGAGTGAGCAAACGCATTGGCTCCGACTATTGCTTTGTTCGGCTGGACCGGCATGTTCATGGTTTCTGAAATCAACCTGCTCATGGCAAAAAGCTTCTCGGTTTGAATTCCGGTCGAATAATTGAGCCAATTATGTTTTTTCAGGATCATGACTACTTCTTCCAGTGAAGTATTCCCTGCGCGTTCCCCAATCCCGTTGATGGTACATTCAACCTGACGTGCACCCTGCTGAATCGCCTCAACGCTATTGGCAGTCGAAAGGCCAAGGTCATTATGGCAATGCGTGGAAATGATGACATTCTCAATTCCCTTTACATTATCTACCAGGTATTTGATTTTCTGGCCGTACTCATTAGGAAGGCAATAGCCGGTTGTATCGGGAATATTCACAACGGTTGCCCCTGCGTTCACAGCCTCCTGTATTACTTCCGCCAGGAATACATTATCCGTTCGTCCTGCGTCTTCCGCATAAAACTCCACGTCATCCACATATTTCTTCGCAGTGGAAACACAGAAATGTGCTTTTTCGAGGATACGGTCACGCGTTGTACGTAATTTCGTGAAGACATGCTGGTCGGAAGTACCGATACCCGTATGAATGCGGGGTCTTACAGCATTTTCAATGGCCCTGGCTGCGGTGATGATATCCTGCTCAACAGCCCGTGATAATGCACAGACCGAAGAATTTCTGATCACTTCAGCAACAGACTTGACAGCTTCAAAATCGCCGGGACTACTGATCGGAAAACCGGCCTCAATTATATCTACCCCTAAATCCTCCAATGCCTGCGCCAAACGCACCTTTTCCTTCTTGGTTAACCCGCAACCGGGCACCTGTTCACCATCTCTCAGTGTTGTGTCAAAAATGTAAATTCTGTTTTCAGCTGCCATAATTACGTATTTGGTCAAAATCAAAGGTATGGTTACCTGACCGTGAAGTAAATGCCAAAAAGTATTATATTTACGATTTCTGAATATTTAAAAAACACTTATAATGTGTTTTTAAGTATTATTAGATAATTTTAATTACGATGTCAAGATCTAAATCAACAGCCCTGTATACATTGGTCCAAACCATGAAGCCGGCAGAACGGAGATATTTCAATGTGTGGGCATCCAGAAGCGGATCTTCAGAAAAGAAATTCATTCAGTTATTCAATGGCCTCTGCGAGCAGGAAGAATATGATGAGGATGCACTGCTGGCATCTATTCCGGAAATCTCCTCATCACAGATTTCCAACATGAAAGCGCATCTTTATCAGCGTGTGCTGCAGAGTATGCGACAGTACAGTCAATCCCATTCCATAGAAATTCAGATCCGGGAAATGATTGATCATGTTCATATCCTGTATGATCGCGGATTATTTGATCAGTGTGTTCAAATTTTAAAGAAAGCCCGTAAAAAGGTTGGCAGAATTGATAACCTGGAGCTACAGCTGGAAATTCTCAAATGGGAAAAGAATATACTTACGCAAACGGTTACAGCCGGAAATGAACAACGTGTAAATCGTATTGTAAAGGAAGTTCAGCAGGTAAATGAACGGATCAATAATGTAAATAAGTTCACTAACCTGGCAGCCAGGCTCAATGCGATCTATTACCGTATCGGCTTTATCCGGAACCAAAGTGACTACCATCACATTCAGCGGCTTTTTGAAAATGAGCTTCCAACTTTCCAGGAGGAGGATCTTTCCCTCACAGAAAAACTAAGCCTGTATCAGTTGTTATCAGGCTACTATTCATTCATACAGGATTTCGACAGTGGTTTGAAATATGCGCGCAAATGGCTTGCCTTGTTTGACCAGCACAGGGAGATGCGTTATTCCAGGACCAATGATTACCTGAGCGCCATCAACACCCTCATGATCGCTCACCACAAGATGTACAATTACGACGAGTTTGTTGAAACCAGCAGGCGACTGAGGGATATACGTCATTACCCCCGGCACACGATGAATGAAAATATCAGGATGCGTTTGTACAAATACACCTATGTTCATGAATTTAACAGGATCTTCATGCTGGGGGATTTCAGACATGGTGTATCACTCATTGAAAAGATCGAACCGCTGCTGGAGCCATTTATCAGGCAACTGGATAACCATTCTCGCATTATACTATTTTATAAGGTGGCATGCCTTTATTTTGGCGATCAGAAATACAGCTCCTGTATCCGCTGGCTCAACCGCATTTTCACACTGGAGAATATTGATCTGCGGGAGGATATACATTCCTTTGCAAGGATACTCAGCCTGATCAGCCATTACGAACTGGGGAATACAGATGTAATAGATTACTATATCCGTTCGACATACCGGTTCCTGCTGCGAAAAAAGGATCTTTACTCCTTTCAAAAATACATTCTCAGCTTCCTGAAAAAGCTTAATGCACACCTGTCTGAAAAAGAACTCATGCGGGCGTTCAATGAGTTGCGTGATCAACTTGTGCCACTGCAGAACAATCCATATGAACGCAGGGCGTTTATGTATTTTGATATTATTTCCTGGCTTGAATCTAAAAAAAGCAAGCAGAAGGTCGGGGAGATTATTAATAAAAAAGCGCTTCGGCGAATTGAGTTACAGCGGAATGCTGCTTAAAGAAGTCCCATCTGATGCGCCAGGTAAATCAGGTTTGGTGTATTTCTGGCCTCAAGTTTTCGGATCATATTCTTCCGATGGGTTTCAACCGTATGTACACTCAAATGCAATTTATCCGCAATCTGCGAATTACGGAGTCCCATGGCAACCTCGCGAAGAACGGCGATTTCAGAGACTGAAAGGATGTTTTCAAAATTCCGGATTTCCGGATTCTCAAATGTTTGGGAAAGCGGACCGTTGATATCACCCGTCATATTGATGAGCTTGCTGAAGTCATTCAACTCAATGATGCCCAGGGCATGTGTTACTGCGCCATTCCGATCCTTGTTGGCGATATAGTTATTTCGTATCACAGAAACCGGTCTGTGCTTTCGCATTATTCGGAAGGAAGCCCTCACGCGGTTGCCAAACGGTTTCAGTTGCTCAACATGGGCAAATGTCCATTTCATGGCGGCAGTTGTAAATTCAACTACCTTATGAACATCCTTTCTTGAAATCTCCTCATAAAAATCACTCAGCTGCTTGTAATCCTGCGCGGTCCGGTTAAAAATCCTGCTCACATCTCCCTTAACCCATTCAATATTGCTGGTCTTGCAATTCACCAGGTATACCAGTCGGCCCGGCAAACCCTGAAAATGTTCTTCACTCAGGTGTGACGGCATTTCATTCCCGGGATTGGAAAATTGCTGCTCCTGCTGAAGACGAAGCATTGACTCTAGTGAGCCATCAAATGAATTTCGAGATTTTCTTGAATTCATGATAATGTATCAACGAATTTGAACCGTCAATCTTATTTAAAATTGTAACTTAAGTTACTTTACTAATACATTAAAGAAGTAATTTAGTTCAAAAATTAAACCCCATGAGAAGCAGATTTGTATTAATTCTTTTACCACTGGTGTTATTCTTCAGCTGTAAATCCGAATCTGAAGACCTTTATATACAGGTAATGGCGGTCCATGATGAAGTTATGCCAAAGATGGATGATATTATGAAGGAAAAATCCAGGATTCAGGACCTGATCAACGAATCTTCCGATTCAGCAAGGGTTCAGGCCCTCGAAGCAGTGATTGTAAGGCTGAATGACGCCGATGAATCAATGATGCAATGGATGCGTTCCTTCGACCGTGATAAGTTTGCAGATGACCCGGAAGCCCGAATTGACTATTATAAAGAGGAGCTTATTCGCATCAATGAGGTAAAGGATACAATGTTGGGGGCAATAAATGAGAGCAAGGAGATAAAATAGATGCAATTTTACCTCAAACAGGGTGTATTTTTACCCTACCATTACAAAATACCATATACCCAAGTAATATTTGGGTATTTTTTTTAAACAATTTCAACAAATTTTTGTTTTTCACCGCAATTATTTCAATCTGAAATTATTCTCAAAAAATTGTCAATTTTTTACAAAGCGGGTTCTTTTTACACCCGAAAATAAAAAATCATCACATATATTGATTGTACAATGGTCCTATACCACCCTATTGGTGAAATAAATTGTAATTTTTTCAAAAATAGGGCTGTTTTTTTATCCCCTATAATTTCTTTATCTCTCAAAACATTATTTTCTTGCCCGCTGATTCAGGCATATTAAATTCTGCCTAAGACCACTAACAAGAAATTAAATATTATGAGAGAACTATTTACACTCGATCTAAGTGTACAATTATCCGGCATCCTGGGAGATGCAGGTACAGCCGCCGTTCTGGAAACGGCAGAGGTGAGTCAGACCGTCAGTGAAGGAGCACAAGCCCTGTTCACAGCGAATAACGTCTGGATGATGCTGGCCACCGCACTGGTATTTATCATGCACCTCGGATTTGCCGGCGTGGAAGCCGGGTTTACCCAGGCTAAAAATACCGTAAACGTACTTTTCAAAAACACCCTGACACCGGTTATCGGGATTCTCACCTATTATCTCATCGGATTCAGCCTGATGTATCCTGGCTTTGAGGAGCCGGGCTGGTTTGGGTTTGGCGGATTTCCGTTAAGCCTTCCGGAGAATGGACTTACCGTAGACTATGCATCCGGCGGTTATACCTACTGGACGGATTTTCTGTTCCAGGCCATGTTTGCCGCCACCGCCGCGACCATTGTTTCAGGTGCGGTAGCAGAACGCATTAAAATTTCGGCATACCTGATCTTCACCATTATATTCGTTGGGGTGGTATATCCGATCATTGGAAGCTGGAAATGGGGTGCAGGCGCACTTGATGCCGATGGCTTCTACGATTTTGCGGGTTCCACGCTGGTTCATTCCGTTGGCGGATGGGGCGCACTTGCCGGAATCATGATCATCGGGCCGCGTCTTGGCAAATATGTGAATGGTAAAGTGATCGACAAGCCCGGTTCCAGTGTTCCACTGGCTGTAATTGGAGTATTTCTCCTTTGGTTCGGCTGGTTCGGTTTCAATGGGGGCTCGGTACTCAGTGCAGATCCGGGTATTGTATCCTATGTGCTGGTAACCACCTGTTTGGCGGCATGTACCGGCGCACTGGGCGGGTTCATCACCGGTTATGTTGTATTCAAAAGACTTGACCTTGGCATGGTGCTTAACGGAATCCTGGCTGGTCTCGTGGGGATTACCGCAGGAGCCGATGTAATCAGCCCGGGATGGGCCTGTTTCGTCGGATTAGTCGCAGGTGTACTGGTTGTGCTATCTGCTATCACCCTGGATAAATTCAAACTGGATGATTGCGTGGGTGCCGTGTCAGTACACCTCACCTGTGGAATCTGGGGAACCCTTGCGGTTGGAATCTTCGGTGTTGATGGCGACGGGAATGGCATGCCATTCTGGCCTCAGCTTAAAGGCGTGCTGATATGTGGCGCCGCCGCTTTTATTTCAGCCTATATCATTTTTACGATTCTAAAATATACGATCGGAATTCGTGTATCTGAACAGCATGAACGTGAAGGACTTGATTCCCATGAACACGGCATCCGCGGATATACGATCACTTACGATCAGTAACATATAAAAATAAGGCTCACCGGAGCTGCTGCAACATATTCCGGTGAGCCACCAGTTAACTCTTCATTAACCTTAATTCAAAATTACATGAAAAATGTACATTTACTACTCACCCTATGCCTGACTTTTTCTGTTCTAATCTCTTTCAGTCAGGAGAAAAAAGACTCGCTCACAATTTCCGGATCAGTAGATACCTATTACACCTACGACTTTTCCGGACAGGATAATATCGGAACCTCATTCGCCGATGATCGCAACTCAGTTTCAATCGGTATGGTGGATGTGGCGCTCAGCCAGACATTGGGCAAAGCCAGCTTTGTCGGTGAAATATCTTTCGGACCCAGAAGTTTTAAATCAATTCCACTGTTCGACCTGGGCGACGAAGAAAAAGCAATCGTCGGTATCCAGAACCTGTATGTGAGCTATGCCTTCAATGACGTTTTTGCGTTGACTGCAGGCTATATGGGAACCTTTGTTGGATACGAGGTGATTTCACCGGTTGGAAACTTCAACTATTCCACATCCTACCTCTTCACCAATGGCCCATTCCAAAACTCCGGTCTGAAAGCAGACATTACCATCAGTGATAATTTCGCGATCATGGTTGGAATTTTTAATGACTGGAATGTTTATTCCGATGAAAATGGCGTAAGCGATTTCGGAGCGCAGATCTTTATTCAGCCGGTCGAAGGATGGTCTGTTTATCTGAATATGGTGACCGGATCCCCTTCCGGAACAATATTCGATCTCACAACCGGATTTCAGATCAGCGATAAATTCTATCTCGGCCTGAACGCGGCAGATTATTCAGTATCAGGTGAAGAAAAGGGCGGCTATACAGGCGTTGCCCTGTATCCTCAGCTTTCAATAAGTGAAGCATTCTCGATCGGTCTGCGGGAAGAGTTTTTCTCCTACAAGGAAGCGACAACCGAATCAGGAACTGTAATCTCAGAATCTGAAAATGTGTTCGCAAGCACTATAACTGCCAATTACTCCTATAAAAATTTCAGATTTATCGGCGAAGTCCGTCTGGATAATGTTTCCTATGACGCCTTTATGGATTCAAATGAAGCAGCAGCATCCCAGGCTTCACAGATTACACTTGCAGCGGTTTACGGATTTTAGGAATTTAATTTACCCTAATTCATTATATAACTATAGTATTTTAGCTAATCAGGTTATTTTTTTACCCTCTATTTAATAATTAATCTACTTAATATTATTTTTGGGGTAAAATTTGAACCACTAACATCTTAAAATTATGATAAAATCGAAACTTGAGTACATCTGGCTTGATGGCTGTGCCCCAACCCAGTGTCTTCGCAGCAAAACCAAAATTGTTTCAAACTTCAGCGGTAAAGTTGAAGACTGTCCCATGTGGTCTTTCGATGGAAGCTCTACCCAACAGGCCGAAGGTCATTCATCGGACTGTCTGTTGAAACCCGTTGCATGTTTCCCGGATCCGGCTCGTTCGAACGGTTACCTCGTTATGACGGAAGTGCTCTACCCGGACGGAACTCCGCACTCTACCAACGGCCGTGCAGTGATCGACGATGATGACAATGATTTCTGGTTCGGTTTTGAGCAGGAATATTTTCTATGGAACCCCAACGCAAATCTTCCGTTCGGATTCCCTGAGGCCGGATATCCCCGTCCCCAGGGTCCTTATTACTGTTCCGTTGGAGCGACCAATGCCTACGGAAGGGAGATCATCGAGGAACATCTCGACCTGTGCCTCGAAGCAGGAATCAATGTGGAAGGAATCAACGCGGAAGTTGCTACCGGACAGTGGGAATTCCAGGTATTTTCGAAGGGCGCAAAAAGTGCCGGCGACCAGGTTTGGGTAGCACGATACCTGCTGGAAAGAACCGCCGAAAAATACGGACTGTCTGTTAACTGGCATCCCAAGCCTGTAAAAGGCGACTGGAATGGCTCTGGAATGCACGCCAATTTCTCGAATTCAACATTGCGTGAAGCCGGTTCCAAGGATGTTTATGACGTGATCTGCCAGGCATTCGAACCTGTGAAGCATGATCATATCGCAGTTTATGGTGCCGACAATGATCAGCGACTGACCGGGGCTCATGAAACCCAGTCAATTGACAAGTTCAGCTATGGCGTCTCAGACCGCGGTGCATCAATCCGAATTCCAATCGGAACAGTTGAGAACGGATGGAAAGGATGGCTGGAAGACCGTCGGCCAGCCTCGAATGCAGATCCATACAAGGTAGCTGCACGCATTATCAAAACCGTTAAGACTGCTGAAGTAGCCGTAATGGAATAACGACAAGTGAATAAGGGCGGAGGTTCTTCGGGACCTCTGCCCTGTTCTTTACAATTCGGCCGGATTTTCGTATTTATGTCCTATGGCCGTCATCTCCAGAAAAAAAATACCCTATCCTATAAGCCCGGGCCTTCGGGGCTACCTTATCCATAACGGGCGGGAAGCCAACCTGCCGATAACCTATACCGATCTTCTGAGATATGATAATTCATTGCCATTAATTGACAAGAATGATCATGACACCCTGTGGGAAACCGTTATCTACTCACAGGACGATATGAAAGCCATCCATGACAGCGTAAAAAAAATATATGCGCTCCTCAAGGCAGATGGTGATCTGTCTGTAATGAAACATCTTTTCATCGACCGTATTGACCTTTGTATTTACGGTAATACCCAGCCATTCCGGGTTCGGGTTGTCAACAGGATCAATGACAACTTCGATTATTTTTATATCAAGAACGCTGATGCATCGCGAATTTATGGCCTTGAGCTTGAGCACCTTCTGTCTCCGAACAGGATCAGCTACCTTGTTCATGAAAATACCCTCATCGAGGAGCATATTATTGGGATCCCCGGAGATCAGTTCATAAAGACCTACCTGAATGATCAGCACCTGAATGCCACAAGGCTCAGTAAGGAGTTTGTCAAGTTTAATGAACGATGCTTCATACGCCTGCTGGGTGATATGCATTCAAGCAATTTCGTGGTAGATATAACACCGGATTTTGAAGATGTCGTATACCGTATCAGGGCTATTGATTTTGATCAGCAATCCTACGAAGGGAGGAAATCCATTTACCTACCGCAATACTTTAAACAGAATAACGCCCTTATTGAGGTAGGACTGCACTGTTTAACACCCGAAACAGTAAAGCAATATCAGAAAGAAGAACGTTCACTCATTGCGAACCGTTTTAAAGCAGGGAGAGAAGTGATTGATGAACTCCTGGATGTTATGATGAAGGATACACTGGCGCCGCCGGAGAATGTGATATCACTTCGAAAGGACCTCGCGGATCATTATCACAACAATGAGTTTCTAAAATGTGAAAGCATGGGCGCACTAGTGAGACAAAGCTTACTCACCGTACTTTAAAAAAGAATTCAGGGGAAAAATGTACCTTTAGATTATGATTTTGGTAAAACCCAAATCAAGTACGCTGGCATCGATTGGATTGTTTATCCTGATCTCACTGGCAGGGGGTATTTACGGCTTATTCGGGTTGATTAATGACGTTCATGCTCCGTGGTATAAATACGTTTTGGCCATTGTATTACTTCCGTTGGGTCTGGCAGTTTTAATCAGAATGTTATGGTCCTATAAGACCATCCGGATCGGAAAGGGAAAGATTCATGTCCATTATCCTGTTCGTATGAAACATACCGAATTTGTTATTAGGGAAATTATTTTCTGGAAGGAAGAAACCATAAAAACAGCATCAGGGACCTATCGTGAACTTCAGATCAAACATTCGGTAAATCAAACGCTGGACATTTCGATGCAGGAACATTCCAAATACAAGGAAACACTGAAGTACCTGAAATCAAAGTGCGCTAATAAACAAATCCGTTTATAACTATGCTTAAAAATTTGTTAGTCGTTGGCCTGGGTGGTTTTGCCGGAAGCATCTGCAGGTATCTTTTCTATATCTGGCTCGAAAAAGAACGAAACATGCCCCTGGCCACCTTCACCGTGAACATGCTGGGGAGTTTTATTCTTGGTATTCTCATCGGTTATTTCCTAATCCGTGGCTCGGAACCCAACCTGGTCAGGTTATTTTTTGCGGTAGGTTTTTGCGGAAGCTTCACCACCTTCTCAACCTTCGCACTGGAGAACTGGAATATGTTCTCCAATCAGGAATACTGGCCCCTCGCCGGCTATACCCTCGGAAGTATCGCCATTGGAATACTCATGGTATTTGGCGGAATCGTAATTGGCAAGGCGCTCTGATTATTTTTTCTTCTTGCTTACATCCTTTACAAAATTGGACCAGCGCATTGGGTTCAGAAAATTATTGGGCGGAAATATTTGGTTCAATTCATACAGTCGCTGATAGCGCATCTGGTCTGCCTGATATTCATTAAGTTCATTCGCTTTCACATCCTGTTGAACTTCACGTTGAAATTCCCGTACCACATCCTGTTCAGTGACCGGCAGTTTCACATCCAAAAAGGCATCCTTGAAATGGTCCATCGTTGGCCAGGGAAACACCACCACTTCCGGAAGAAGAATGGCCTCCTGCCGCATGAGCTGGATTAGTGAATAACGCTTGTTGGATACTTCAAACGGCATAATAAAATATGCCGGCTTGTAACCTACAGATGTAAACCGGAGCGTATCACCCGGATTAATAAAGATGGAAAAATAACCATTGGAATCGCTGGCGGTACCATAAACAGTCTGTCCTAACTGTATGTTCACATAGGGAAGTGCTTTTTGCTGATCAGCATCCATTACAACACCGGTAAGCAATATGGGATTTCCTATCCGCTGGGCCTTCAGTTCAACACCAGTGAACATCAGAATTAAAACCAATATCAAGCCCCACTTCATATGTTCCTATTTATGTTTCCAGTCATATGTGTCAAGCGATTCAAGACACTTTCCCAGGAGTTTTATACTCGCATCTATATCCTTTTTGCTTGCCATCTCAATCACCTGGTGAAGATGACGGGTGGGGATTGAAATAGCACCTGAAATAGCTCCGTTCTTACCCATTCGCTGAACTCCGGCAGTATCGGTACCTCCGGCGGTGAGTACCTCCGGCTGCCATTTGATCTTGTTCTTATCCGCTGTCTTTTTCATGTAGTCGACCATTCGGTAATCACATATCGCACTGGCATCCATGAGTTTTATTGCGGTTCCCTGTCCCAGTGAAGTAACTTTCTCATGGGGCTGAGCACCCGGCAAATCAAAAGCAATAGTTGTATCCAATCCGAATCCAAAATCGGGATTGATACTGTGTGCGGCTACATTCGCACCTCTGATTCCAACTTCTTCCTGCACGGTAAAAACTCCATATACATCAAATGGAGTTGTTTTTAATTTTCTCAGGGTTTCTATAAGAATAAAAACCGACACCCTGTTATCGATCGACTTACAATTAACACAATCGCCCATCTCAATTAGTTCCCGTTCCCGCGTAATAGGATCCCCTACGCTTACTACTTTCTCCACATCCTTTTTCTCCATTCCAAGGTCAATGTAAAAATCTGTGGTCTTGGGCATTTTGGTACGCTCTTCCGGCGACATAACATGGATGGGTTTTGTACCCATCACACCGATGACATCCTTGCTCCCATGTATGATCACACGCTGAGCAGTTAATGTTTTTGGATCAAAGCCCCCAAGCGTGGTAAATCTTACAAACCCCTTGTCATCAATATGTGTAACCATGAAGCCAATCTCATCCATATGGGCCGCTACCATTGCCCGCTTCTCAGACGACTTACCTCGTTTTATAGTGATTACGTTACCCATATTGTCCACGTGACACTCATCGACCAAAGACGTTACTTCATCGATGATTAATTTTCTGATTCGCTGCTCATAACCAGGTACTCCCGGAGCTTCACAAATTTTTTTGAGCAATTTTACGTTTATTGCCATAACAGGATATTCGTTTTAATACATTACATCTGTCCTGAAAATTACTTGTTTTTCGGAGATACCGGACAATGAAATGCAATGAAATCGTTAATATCATGAAGATATTCAGGTGAGCATTGTGAATTGGAATTTATGAAAAGAAAAGTCCTTCTGTTATTTGTACTGGCACTCGTTACCCTGGTTGTCGTTGGTATCCTCGGGAGGACTTCCATAAACAGGTCAATCAGGTCTATAGAAGAAGCCTCCGCGCCAAACCGCAAACTGAACGTACTCAAAGAGGTTTTTCAGGATCTGCTCGATGCCGAAAGCAGCGTAAGGACATACACCATTACTGAAAACAGGAATGCGCTCGCGTCATTTGGGGATGCTGCTTACAATATCGACAGTAAACTGGCCGAGCTTCGCACATTAACGACCGACAGCAGTCAGCTTCTACTCCTTGAAGACCTCGATTCGCTTATCGAAAATAAATTTGACATTCTTAAGCAGCTGATTGAGGTCAAGAGTTCCGGCAATGACAGCAGCGTGCTTCAACGGGTACGGGCTGATATCGAAATACTGAAGAAGAAAGAGGTTCCTGAAGAGCTTCAAACCATCAGGGATCTGGATCCGGAGAGTGAAAACAATTCAAATATCTGGAAAAAACTATTCGGCAATAACAGGAAATCGACAAGTCCCAGTGATTCCCTGTTTGGGGATACGGTACGGCAGGATCTGAGTTCTGAACAGGTAGGCGAAGCTTTGGCCCGGATTGGTGAAGAAGAATACCAGATCTCCCAGATCAGGAAACAAAGGGAACAAACACTCACAAGGGCTGATAACCGG
This sequence comes from Cyclobacteriaceae bacterium, assembly GCA_050289805.1. Taxonomy (GTDB): domain Bacteria; phylum Bacteroidota; class Bacteroidia; order Cytophagales; family Cyclobacteriaceae; genus JAUILA01. Next base: position 35,987 of record JBNKGL010000022.1, on the reverse strand, counting down.
CTGATGAATGAAATTCGTTCCGTGGTACAGGATTTTGAAGGTATCGATGAAAACATCACAGCAAACCGCACAGAACGGCTTACTGATGCTTCCGAAAGCGCAAAAACCACGATCAGTACGATCATGTTGCTTGCCCTCATCGCTTTCGCGGCACTCTTGCTCATCATTTTCAATGATATCAGTCGCAATCAGCGAAACCGGGAGGAACTGGCCAAGGCAAAGGAAAAGGCCGAAAAACTTGCGCGGGTAAAAGAAGATTTTCTTTCCAATATGAGTCACGAGATCAGAACCCCCCTGAATGCCGTGATAGGATTTACCGAACAGCTTGAAGCTTCAAGTCTCGACGGCTCGCAGAAAAATTATGTTGAAAAAATTCACCGTTCCGGACAGCATCTCCTTCAGTTGATCAACGATATCCTGGACTATGCCAAACTTGAATCCGGCGAAGTAAAACTTGAAGAGATTGGATTTAAACCGGCGAAACAAACTTCAGACATTATCGACCTGTTTCAGGAGCAGGCAGGGAATAAACAGCTTTACCTGCGTTCTGTTATCTCCCCGGAACTTCCTTCAGTTTTAATCGGGGATCCCGTTCGGTTCAACCAGATCATTATCAACCTGGTGAGCAATGCGCTCAAATTTACCCGCGAAGGGGGCATCGAAATCAGGTTGTATCCCGCGGGTGAAGATAGAAATGGAAAACTGAATGTAATACTGGAGGTATCGGACACCGGAGTGGGAATTGCAGAGGAAAAAATCCAGCAGATCTTCCAGGAATTTGCGCAGGCCGACTCCTCTATCGCACGTGAATATGGAGGAACGGGGCTGGGACTTTCCATTGTTCAAAAAATTACCACCGCCCATAATGGAAATATTACAGTGGCGTCGGAGCCGGGAAAAGGGACAACATTTAAAGTCACCCTTCAATACGGTATTGGTGGAGAACAGGATCTTCCGATCAGCACAAAAAAGAAAATCATCCCAACTTTCAACGGTCAGCAGGTTTTGGCTGTTGATGACCAGGAATTCAACCGTGAACTGGTGGAGACCATACTTAAAAAATGGAATATCGTAGTTACGATGGCCTCCAATGGAAATGAAGCGGTGAAATTGGCCGGTGAAAAAGCATTTGACCTGATCCTCATGGATATCCAGATGCCGGGTATGAGTGGTCTCGAGGCATCAGAACAAATAAGGAATTCATCAGGGCCAAATCGAAAAACACCCATCATTGCTTTAACCGCTGGTGCTTCTCGCAAAGAACAACTGGCCAGTGAAGACGCCGGCATGAACGGAATGTTACTTAAGCCATTCACACAGAATGATATGCACGTAATGCTGTCAGAACATTTCGGCAAAAGCCCGGAAATTCCTGAAGTGCATCATGCCATCCACCTGGATATGACAGACCTGGTTAACCTGGCGAATGGCGATGATGCCTTCGTAATCAATATGCTTGAAATCTTCCTGAAAAATAACCGCGCTGATTTCGCGCAGCTGGATGAAGCGGTGAAGGCAGGGGATTTAAAACAGATACGATCATTAACGCATAAAATGATCCCGCCATGCCGGCACCTCGGGTTTACAGATATCGTAGACCTGCTTCGGAAAATGGAACATGCCGCGGAAGACGATCAAACGGATAATGTGAGATCCTTCCATGAAGACCTGTGCGTCGAAATTGAACAAATGTATCCCCTCGTTGAGCAGGAATTGCGTAAATTCACAGAGCGACAGGCAAGCTCTGCATTATGAATTCAAAAAACAACCCCGTCATTTTTGTGGTGGATGATGATGCCTATTTTAACGGGCTCATTTCTGCCATGGTAAAGCGCATCTCCCAAAATATCAATATCCCGCTGCATATTCAATCATTCAGGAGTGGTGAAGAATGTATGGCACATTTACATCTGAAACCCGCGGTGATTTTGCTTGATTTCTATCTGGACGCCAGAAATGACATCACCGCAACCGCATATGACCTGCTGCATGATATCCACCATGAAGTGCCTGAGGCGTTTATCCTGATTATTTCCCAACAGGAAGACTGGTCCTTGTTCAAAAGTGACCTCATATCTTCCGGAGCCGATGATTTCCTGCAAAAAGACAAGGACCTGGAGGAAAATCTCAGGATATTTCTGGAAGAAAAGCTTAAATAAGGACGTACAGCCAAAGGATGGAGGGTAATTCAGATTATTCACTATTTTAGCATCTCATGGCCAGCTTTAACGTGTACGTAGTGGAAGACGATGAATGGTATCGCGAGTTGCTCGCACATACACTTTCATTGAACCCTGACTTTTCAGTTCGGAAATTCAGCAACGCCGCTGAATTTCTGAAATCGTTATCGAACTGCCCCGATGTTGTCACCCTCGATTACCGTCTCCCTGATATGGAGGGAAGTGAATTGTTAAAAAAGACAAAACAGCTTTGCCCGGATGCGGAGGTAATCATAATTTCTGAACAGGATAAGATAGAAACCGCTGTCGAACTGCTCAACCTGGGCGCCTATGACTACATTGTTAAAACCCGGGATATCCGCGACCGCCTGCTGAATACTATTCAGCATATTCGCAATCACTCCTCCCTCAAACAGCGTGTCGCATCCCTGGAGCAGGAGGTACAGAAAAAATATGATTTCGGCACAGCCATCATTGGGGACAGTGAGCCTGTAAAACATATATTTAAACTTTTAACGAAGGCTGTTGACAGCAATATCACAGTCACAATCACCGGTGAAACCGGGACCGGAAAAGAATTAGCCGCGAAAGCAATTCATTATAACTCATCGCGGGCAGGCCAGCCATTTGTAGCGGTAAACATGGCAGCCATCCCATCGGAACTCATTGAAAGCGAACTCTTCGGTCATGAAAAGGGTGCATTTACCGGGGCAGCTTTTCGCAGGATCGGAAAATTTGAGGAAGCCGATACAGGCACCCTGTTTCTGGATGAGATCGGCGAAATGGAAGCGAACCTTCAGGTAAAACTGCTCCGTGTTCTACAGGAAAAGGAAATCGTTCGTATCGGAAGCAATAAACCCGTGCCCATCGACTGCCGTATTATTGTCGCAACGCACAGGGACCTGTTTAAGGAGGTAAAAGAGGGACGTTTCAGGGAAGACCTGTACTACCGGCTTTTCGGACTGACAATAGAAATGCCTCCGCTGCGCAACCGGGGAAAAGATATCATCCTGCTGGCTGAATACTTTGTAAAACAGTTCAGCAAGAATAACAAGAAACCCGTTCCTGTAATCCACGCTGATGCGAAGAAAAAACTCATGGGTCATAATTATCCCGGGAATGTGCGCGAACTGCGGTCTGTAATGGAGCTTGCTACCGTCATGTGCAACGGCGAAGAGATCCTGGAAGATGATATCAATTTCCGTAATAATGATGAATTGTATGAACCTCCAATGGAAGGGCTTACACTTCGGGAACATACCTATAATATTATCAAGCTCTATCTGAAAAAGCACAACGACAACATTAAGGAAGCCGCCAGGGAGCTCGACATCAGTTATTCAACGATCTACAGAATCCTGAAGAAGGAGGAATAACCATTGCATTTTGCAAAATTTTTTCATTTTGCAAAAAATTCATCCCACCTGATTTTATATAAAAAACTCATTATCAATGAGTTAATAAAATGGTATATCACTTGCATCAATTCTGGCATAGTGAAAAACACCATTATGCAGCTTACAAAGAGTTTAAAGGTTCTGATCATTGAAGACGACATTTATTATGCCGCTATCCTTGAGAAGAATCTGAAAAATCACATGACCCGGGAAGAATTAGGCCTGAACTATGATGTGAAGATCTTTCAGCAGGCAGAATCTGCACTGCAGCATTTAGAGAAGGATACCGACATAGTAATAATGGATTATTACCTGGAGAACGATAACGGGGAAATCCCATTATCAGGTATCGACCTTCTGGATTCCATCCGGAATTATTGCCCGAACTGCAAAACCATAGTCGTATCGGCGTCTTCAGACCCGGCACTCGCCATGTCTTTGTTTGATCACGGTATTTACGAGTTCATCCAGAAAGACCGCAATGCGACTGAGAAGATCACGACAGTACTTCGGAAAATTATTGGAGATATCATATTGGAACGCATCATGATCCTGGATGCGAAGGCAGGATCCTAACTTTTGAATTTATTAAAGCTAAACACATAAACCATGAAAAGAATACATAAATACATCGCTGTTGCCGTTTTGGCAGCCCCCGCTTTTGTCGCTTGTAACCAGGACAAAATTGATCAACTGAGCAGTGAAAATCAGGAACTTGCAACTCAGACGCAGAACCTGAACAAGGAACTGGAAGAGTACATGAAGACTTTCAATGAAATTGAATCCAATCTTCAGGAGATCAAGTCGAGGGAAGAAAATATCAATACAAAAACTTCTGATAATGTAGAATACCAGAACCAGGATCAGAAGCAGTCGATCGTTTCAGATGTTCAGGCAATTAACACCCTGATGGCTGAAAACAAGGAAAAGATTGCAAGTCTTCAGGAAAAACTGGAGAGTTCAAATTCAGAATTCAAGAAAATGGTAGGAAACCTAAACTATCGTATTAAGCAGAAAGATGAGGAAATCGTTGCCCTGAAAACCGACCTTGAAACGCTGAATATTGAAAAAGAGCAGCTTGCCAAGAATGTAGTGACCCTTACGTCGCGCATCGATACGCTTTCACTTGAAAAAGAGGAGCAAATGGCCGTGATCGACGAGCAGAAGTCGAAGATCGAAGATCAGACTGAAGCTTTGAATACTGCATATGTGGCAATCGGATCTTACAAAGATCTTCGTGATGAGCAGGTAGTGGTAAAAGAAGGTGGAGTACTCGGACTTGGAAGCACTGAAAAACTGAATAATCAGATCAATACAGAAGCTTTCAGCAAGATTGATATCACAGAGGTGAGAAGCATTCCTGTTCTTGCAAAAAAGGTTGAGTTGGTATCAGTTCACCCTTCAGGATCTTACGAATTTGAAATGAACGCCGAGGAAAAAATCGAGAAACTGGTAATCCTCGATCCAGAGAAATTCTGGGCATCTTCAAAGTATTTGGTAGTGATGGTGGAGTAGTTCCGATAACAGACGGAAATTAAAAAAGAGAAGGGCACGGAAGTGCCCTTCTTTGTAAAATGTACCGTTAAAATAAATACTCTGAAGTCCTTTTTAAAGCTATTCAAGATATCTTACTTTTGTTTAGATACAGAAATTTTTTAAGAAGCCATCTGTATCTGTAAATTATCCATACAAACCACAACTAACAATGCAAAAACATTCATCCTTCATCCAACGGTCTTTACGATACCTGATGCTTGGTATAATCGCTGTAGCCCTTTTGGGTGGTTCCGGTTGTAAGAGCAAGAAAAAAGCTGCTGAAGCAGCAGCTGCGGCCGAAGAAAAAGCACGAATTGAGCGCGAAATGGAAGCACAGCGCCGCGCTGAAGAAGAAGCCGCCCGTCGAAAAGCCGAAGAAGAAAGACTTGCTGCAGAACGTGCACGGGCAGCAGCCGCTGAAAACTCTCCGGAAAGACGTCTTGAAAAGTATTTCGACGCGATCGCCTCCGGTACCGGATCATCCAACAAAAACATCCAGGAAGCAATGTCACTTTTCGCTTCTCCGGAAACCCCGGTTCTGATCGTCATAAGTGAAGAAGGCGGACAGAAGGATTATGACAGACCTACCACAATCCAGGAATACCTGAATTACATCAAGGATACGAAGAACAATAACAATCGGATCTTCGAGGTAAAATATGATGCCGCAGGTAAGATCACCGAACTTGAATTAATTAAAGAACTTTAATGAAACCGATTATCATGAAGAAATTATTTGTCCTTCCTCTCCTTTTACTGCTCACACTCTCCGTTGGTCTTCAGGCCCAGACTGCCGATATCAGCCCACAGCGTAAGCAGGCGATAGATTCACTTGCGCTTGAAAAGGTGCGTGACCTCAGTAAATATATCAGCATCATCGGTAATAAGGAAACACCATTCTCTGAGGCGCAGCGCGTCATGGATCGTGCAGAAGAACTGTTTGCCGATGACAGTGAAATTGGGGTTTCATCCCTGACTACACAGGAAATCAATTATTACAAAATTCGCCGTTATTTCGAACGCCTCATGGCATTGAATTACGATCGCGTTAATATCAAATGGTATGACATTCACTATATCAGCGACCTGGAACGACAGCCCGACGGCCGTTATGTTGGCGTTGTTACTGTATACCAGCGATTTGAAGGTGAATCTGATGATGGATTATCGTACAAGGACACCACCAAAAAAGACATAACCATTTATGTCGAACGTAAAAAAACTCAGATTCAGGGACGCGTAATTGAATTTTGGGACGTTCTGTTAGGAGATATTCGAGTGACTGAAACCACTGCATGAGATACATCATTTTTTTAGTGTCATTGCTTTATTTTTTGCCCGCCGGTGCGCAGATAAGCGACCCGATGGCCGACGAAAGCAAATTATACGCTGAAACAAAACAGGTAAACCAGTTTTTTCGGCGTTTTAACGGTGAAGAAGATGAAAAGGGCGAGCGATATTACCCCAAGGACAGGCAATATCGTTCACCTGAACTTCGTCAGAAATACCTGAGCATTCTTTTCGACGCCAGCAATGCGGGGATCCCCAGGGAGCGCAAAGTAGAGTTTGCCAGGGACATTATCAGTGACAATGATCCCGTGTTTCTCGATTTCCATAACAAGGAATGGTTTGCCGAAGTAACCACGCTGTTCAGCCTCAACAATCAGCTGAAGGAATTCACGCTCTTCATGGCACTTGAAAAGGACGGATTGGGCTACAAATGGGTGATCACGAAAGTTTGGTCTGAAATGTTCGAAAACTATATGGAACGTGACACCACGGGAATTGGAAAATTCCTCCACCCCATGAGTCATGAACTCGACTTTATGAACCTGAGAAAGGCCATGATCGATCGGGACAGCGTAAGCCAGTTCGTAAAAAAAGAATACCTGCCGGATTATCTCACACTTTTCCTGTATGAAATAAAAAAAGGGAACCTCACTTTCAAAACTGTAAAAGAAGTAAAATTCCATTTCTTCCAGGTGAAAGACTGGTATTTCGAGATCTCAGAATTCAACCGAAAGGGTTACAACACCGGGTGGCTGATTTCAGACCTGGTGAAAGTAGAAGACCGTGATAAGGACATCATGCGCAAGTATATCTACCATGAAAAATAAATTCATAACACTGGTACTCATTCTGTTGATAAGTCCTGCTTCCGTACTCATGGCACAGCAGGAGGAGGAGCAAAAAATCAAGGACATTATTAGTTTCCTTGAGTATATGCTCAATACGCTGGGTGACCCCGAAACCAGTGCGAGGGATAAGGATGTGATCGTGACGGAAAGTTATGCCAAAGTTTTTCGTGATGGCACTGTACAGGTGGAAGATGACCTTGATGAAAACAGGGATGTGATCACCAACAAGGACGTTCAGGCTTACCTGAAGGATGTGAATTTCTTCTTTAAAACCGCCCGCTTCGATTTGGAATGGCAGAATATGGAGGTCAGCGAAAATGAACAGGGTGAAACGTACTACAAGGTATCCCTCATTCGAAACCTTCAGGCAATCTCTGTGTCAGGAGATACCATCAACCAGACCATCCCACGCTTTGTGGAAATCAACCTGAATACCGACGCACAGGATCTGCGTATTGCCAGTATCTACACCAATGAACTCAACCAGGATGACGTCTGGATGGATTGGTGGGATAATCTTTCTTTCGAATGGCAGTCAATTTTCAAAAGGGAAACAGGCAGTATCGATGATCTTGAACTAAAGCAAATTAAAAAGCTTGCGGAAATCCAGGAACTCGACCTTGAAGGAAATCGCTTTATTGTGGATGTTGAACCACTCAGCAGAATTTCCCAGCTTCGGAAGATAAACCTGTCGCATACGCAGATTACTGATATTTCACCCATCCGTAACCTGAATAAACTTGAAATGCTGGATATATCGTATACCGGAGTATCCTCTATCGAAGCGCTCAAATATGCCCGTGACTTGCGTACGTTTCATCTCGACCATACGCCGGTTCATAATATTGATGTGATCAGCCGAATGCCGGAATTGGAAACTCTCACCCTTAACGGAACATTTGTTACTGATTTCACACCCTTGTCCGGCGCTGGCAAATTGAAGTACCTCGAATGCGCCTATACGGAAATTAGTGATTTCAGCACCCTTAATAACCTTACTGCACTGGAAAAACTTAATGTGAAGGGTACCAACCTGTCCTCTGCGGAAAGTCTCTCGACACTGAAGGGATTAAAAGAACTACAGGCAGACAGCACATCCATAACAATGCTGTCTCCCTTTGCGGATCTGAAAAACCTTTCCATTCTGTCTGTCAACCATACCCAGGTGAATGACCTCGAATCCTTATCGGACCTTAAAAGCCTGAAAAGAGTGTATTGCGATTACACCAGGGTAACACTTACCGAGGCCCGGGCATTCATGGACAGGAATCCGAATGTTTTAATTGTTTTTGAATCTGAAGATCTGATCTCATGGTGGACAGGACTACCCCCTGAGTGGAAGGATGTCTTCACTTCCTATGTGGCCATCGGTGAGGATGCCCAAAAAGAAGAACTTGCCAATATGGTCCGGCTGGATAGCCTTGATATATCCGGCAATACGTATATCCAGTCATTTGAGCCTTTAGGCCGACTGATAAAGCTGGAGTATCTTAATGCTTCAAATACTGCGGTAAGCAGTCTTATTCCACTCGAAGGAAAGAAAGACCTTCGTTTTATTGATATATCAGAAACGCGGGTCACCGATTTATCACCGCTCGAAGACCTCATAAACCTTTCTGTTATTAATGCTTCGAACACGGAAGTTTCTGAATTGGGACTGATCCGGACGTTGCCTCATCTTGAGATGATCAATGTGGACGAAACCGGGGTATCAGATACTGCCATGATCACGATGGCAAGAATGCGTCCCGAAACGCTCATTCTTTATAAAAGCAAGCGACTGGATACCTGGTGGTCTCAATTATCTGAAGAATGGAAAGAGATTTTTGCAGGTCAAATGGATTTGTCATCTTCCCCTGACTCCGAGGAACTTCATCGCCTGATAAGTCTCCATGCTGTTAAAATTGCTGATGTATCGATTTCAGATATACATCCGCTGAAAGAATTTATCCGTCTGAATGAATTGAAAGTATCCGGAACACAGATACGCAACCTGTCTCCGCTGAGCTTTCTTACCTCACTGGAGTCCCTTGATGTTTCCCGCAATCCGCTGGAGGATATTTCGGGTGTCAGAAGCCTGAGCAACCTTCATGTACTGAACATTTCGAATACACCTGTTGAAGATTTGCGGATATTATCTACGCTTTACAGAATTGAAGTACTGAATTGTTCCGGAACACAGATCAAGGGTCTTGACGGCCTGGAACGCCTGACGGCATTGAACGACCTGGATTGTTCGAACACTTCCGTAAAAAAACTGGATCCTGTTTACAACCTTTCATTGGAAAGTTTGAAATGCTATAACACACGTATTTCGAGTAAAAGGATTGATGAATTCAAACAATTGAATCCCGATTGTGACGTTAGTTTCTATTGATGGCAAAACGAAAACTTACACCGGCACAAAAGCGAAAACAGCGTAAAAAATCTGCCAGCAGAAGAAAAAAGGTCAACTGGAAAGTAACCTTAGTGAAATTTACACTTGCGGCGATTTTCCTTGGAATCCTGGCAGTTGGAGGATTAATATTCCTCGTGTGGTCCGGAGCATTCGGTAAATTACCCACAAGGGATGCCCTGAGCAAGGTCGATAATTACCAGGCAACGGAAGTATACAGCGCAGATAAGGTGCTGCTCGGCCGTTATTACATCCAGGAACGTACCCTCAGTGATTATGATGAAATTTCCGAAAATGTTATTAATGCCCTCATCGCCACCGAGGACGTTAGATTTTTCGAGCATGACGGAGTAGATTACCGAAGCCTGTTCCGGGTTGGAATTCGCACCATTTTACTGCAGGACCAAAGCAGTGGCGGGGGAAGTACGATCAGTCAGCAACTTGCCAAAAACCTTTTTCCCCGAAACACACGGGGACGGTGGTACATGCCCGTAATAAAGATCAAGGAAGCCATAATTGCCCACAGGCTCGAGGACATATATTCCAAGGAAGAGATCCTGACACTTTACCTGAATACTGTGCCATTCGGTGACAACGTATTTGGGATTGAAATGGCATCCAGACGGTTTTTTAATAAGCCTGCCAGGAACCTCGCCCTCCAGGAGGCCGCTGTACTGGTTGGAATGCTCAAGGCCAACAATTCCTACAACCCCCGGCTATACCCGGAACGATCACAGGAACGGCGTAACGTAGTCCTGGCGCAGATGGTAAAATACGGCTATATCGACCAGCCCACGTATGATAAGGTTGCGCCCCTACCGATTGAACTCAATTATTATCGTATTACACATAATACGGGCCTGGCAACATACTTCCGTGAATTTCTGCGGCCCCAGCTTGAAGAATGGTGCGCCAATAATGAAAAGCCTGATGGTTCCCCGTATAACCTGTATACCGATGGCTTGAAGATATACACTACCATTGATTCAAAAATGCAACGATATGCAGAAAATGCGGTTGCACAGCAAATGAAGGCACTGCAGGCTGTTTTCGATGAGCACTGGAATAAGAAACCCTGGAAAAACAATGTAAGCGTCCTTGATGCCGCATTAATGCGCTCCTATCCCTATAAAAACCTTCGGAAACAGGGGATGTCTTCGCAGGAAGCCATTCAGGCTATGACAGTTAAGCGGCCTATGAAAATATTCACCTGGGATGGGGAAAAGGAAGTTGAGTTTTCATCCATTGATTCCGTGAAGCATTATCTTAATTTCCTTCAAACAGGATTACTGGCAATGGATCCCAATAAGGGTGATCTCCGGGCCTGGGTGGGTGGAATAAATTTTGAATATTTCAAATATGACCACGTTAATGTCAATACCCGCCGCCAGGTAGGCTCTACCTTTAAGCCTTTTGTCTATGCCACGGCCCTTGAAGAGGGTATTGATCCCTGTACCTACATCTCCGGGGAACAGATTCAGTATACCAATCTCGCCAACTGGACGCCGGGCAATGCAGACCCCAGCGAATACGACAATAAATACAGTTTTGCGGGTGCGTTGTCAAAATCAGTGAATACCGTAAGTGTCAAGGTCCTCGAAGCGGCCGGAATTGAAAATACCATTACCCTGGCAAAAAATATGGGTATAGAATCCCCGCTGCCGGAGGTTCCGTCCATTGCTTTGGGGACAGCTGATATATCATTGCTGGAAATGGTAACGGCCTATTGTTCATTTGCCAACGGCGGAAGAAAAGTAGAGCCCAGGTATTTACTTGAGATCAGGGACCAGGATGATAATCTGCTGGCCGAATTTCCGTATAAACGAAATAACGATGACCGGGTGATGTCGAAAGAAACAGCGGCGATCATGATTGAACTGATGAAGACTGTTACCAGCGACGGTGGAACTGCCTCAAGGCTTCGGTGGAAGTACGGGCTCAGAAATGATTTTGCAGGGAAAACCGGTACAACACAATCAAATGCAGACGGATGGTTCATCGGATTTACCCGGAGGCTGGTGGTAGGCGCCTGGGTAGGCGCGGATGATCCGGCTATTCGTTTCAGGTCTACTGCACTTGGACAAGGTGCCAATACTGCCTTGCCTATTTTCGCTACACTTTTTCAGCAGATGAATAAGGATGAAGCATTCCGGCAGGAAACTCAAATGCGTTTTCCTCCGCCTTCAAACAGGGTATTACGCATGATAAACTGCCCGCCTATCAAAGAAGATCTTTCATTGGCAGAACGGCTGTTCAGGCAGGAAGATCAACCGTCGGAACGAAGGGAACGCTCCTTTGGTGAAAGGCCTGAGGTTCAGCGCGAGCGTACGATCTTTGACAAGATCGGTGATATCTTCAAGGAAAATAAGCGAAAACGACGTAAGAACTGATCAGATCGTTGACTCGTCAAACAATATGTGACGGTTGAGCATTTCATGGAGCGTCAGAAATGTTTCCGTGCGTTTGATGTGGTCGATAGTTTCCACCTGGTCATGAAGTATTTTCTTCAGGTGCATGTTATCACGGGCGTGCACCTTAATGAACATATTGAATTTTCCTGTGGTGTAGTGAATCTTTACAACTTCAGGAATGAGTTCCAGTTTCGCAAATACCGAGTCAAACTTACTTGTCTCATCCAGGTGAATTCCCACAAAAGCAGATACGGTCCAGCCCATCTTCGCATAATCCATGCTTAATGTGGTGCCCGTAACCATGCCGGCATCCATCATTTTTTTCATACGCAGATGGACGGTACCACTGGATACCCCTGCCTTTTTGGCCACTTCAGTATAGGGCATTTGTGCATCCTTTGAGAGTTCGGAAAGGATTTTCAAGTCTACCTGATCAAGTTTTTTGGCCATATTGTTTAATGATTATTGCAGTAAATATCGAATTTAATATAAGATTTTTAGAATTGGACTCCCAAGATCGAAATATTCTTCGTATTTATCAAAATACAGCATCAAGTAGATAAAACAGCAGACTTCGCATGACAAAAAAGCCATTGGTCAATACAACAGGGCGGTAGCGCATAGATGCCTGCACCTGGGTCTAATTTGAACCGGAATGGTATATTTACACGGAATACATCCCTGCATTTAAAACCTTGTTGTTATGATAAGCTTTAAACCATTCTCCGGACAACTTATTTTACTTCTGTTGCTTTGCTTTCCCCTTCATGCTCAAAATCAGGTAGATAACGAAAACGAACGGTCAGCAATGGTTCGCCAGTATTATGTGCAAACCCTGGTAAAAATTGCGGATCCCGTCTTGCAGTCGTTAAGTAAGAACCAACTGAAAGCCAGCATGCCGGTAGAAAAATCACCGTATGCGTGGGACGAACGGACCAATGTCACCTACCTGGAAGCCATTGGCCGACTACTATCCGGGATGGCCCCATGGCTTGAACTCGGACCAGATGACACACAGGAGGGACGATTAAGGGAAAAGTATGCCGCCCTTGCACGACAGGGAATTAAAAACGCCACAGATCCTGAATCGGCCGATTTTATGAACTTTACCAGGGATGTACAACCACTTGTGGATGCGGCCTTCCTTGCTCAGGCATTGCTCAGGGCTCCAACGCAACTTTGGGCACCATTGGACCCTAATACTAAAGAAAATGTACTTCTCGCATTCAAATCAACCCGACAAATAGAACCTTATTACAATAACTGGCTCCTGTTTAGTGCAATGATTGAAGCGGCGTTGTTAAAATTCACTGATGGAGAGGAAGATAGAGTGCGTATTAACTACGCCCTGAATAAACATTCAGAATGGTATGCAGGGGATGGTACCTATGGAGATGGACCTGAATTTCACTGGGATTACTACAACAGTTTTGTGATTCAACCCATGATGCTGGATATTCTTAAAACTATGCAGGAAGCCGGATTAAATAAGGAAAAGCAATTGGCTGATGTTCTAAGAAAGGCGCGACGGTATGCGGAAATTCAGGAACGCCTGATTTCTCCGGAAGGGACCTATCCGCCCATCGGCAGGTCACTGGCCTACAGGTTTGGTGCCTTCCAGTTATTATCTCAGATAGCATTATGGCAGGAACTCCCGGAAAGTGTTTCGCCGGCACAAGTGCGCTCAGCGTTATATGAAGTTATAAAAAAACAGGTAGAAGCCCCGGGAACGTTCGATGAACAAGGCTGGTTACAAATCGGACTTTACGGACATCAGCCAAATATTGGGGAAGGTTATATTTCTACCGGTAGTCTGTATTTATGTTCTGAGGCTTTTATGGTTTTAGGACTGCCGGAGAATACATCATTCTGGTCAGACCCTGCAGAACCCTGGACACAGAAAAAGATATGGAGTGGTATGGCTATTCCAATTGATCACGCGCTCAGAGCAGAACAGGATTAAGCTAAGACTGAAATTAAAAAACTTAATTCACACCTTTTTCTCCTCACATTCCTATTATTGGCCAGCTTTAGTTTTAGACAGCCAGTGCCTTTTCAAGGGGATTTTTAGGTTAGGGACCTAAATATGGATCTAAACAAAAAACGGCCAATACTAATAGTAAAGGCCGTTTATGTGCGCACGAAAGGAGTCGAACCTTCACACCCGAAGGCACTGCCGCCTGAAGACAGCGCGTCTACCAATTCCGCCACGTGCGCGTTGAAAGACGTTGCAAAAATAGTGTAATTAATTCCAAAAAGTAAAACCCGTCGCTTTATTTCTTTCAGCGATTTGCAGGAAATAGTCAGACCAAAATCTTTAGACCGACTGTTTTTTATAGAACCAGATCGCCAGGAAGATCACCCCTGCGAAAAGTCCACCGAGTATCAAAACACGTATAAACATATAGTCGATCAATTCCCTGACCATCTCGCCGGATTGATTCATCATACCCGTTGAACCTGAAGATACATCCGAAGTGATGGCCTCACGCTGGCTCTCCACAAAATTCTGAATGCCCAGCCGTTCCTGCCGAATCGCATTTAGAATTTCGATACGTTCCTGGGTAAGGGCCTTAAGCGTTTCAATGCGTTCCTGCCGAATCATATATAAGGTAACACGCCGCTGATAATCAAGATTAGACAGCAGGGTATCCCTGTTGTCGCGTATGATGTCTTCTGCATTTTCAAGCAAACTGGCACTTGCGTCCAGCATTCGTTGCATATCGGTCAGCAGGATCATCATGCTATCCGCCTGCAGCGCGCTTAGTCTTTTATCCATTTGCCAAACCACCTGCTTCGGCATAGTTGCTGAAAAATATTCCAGCTGATTTCCCATATACCGCATCAGGTCCGGCATAGACAATAATCCTCCCTTAATACCCAACTGATCGGAACTGATCCAATTCGAAATCTCAAAAATGATGGACCGACGGCTCAGATAATCATCCTGTACAGGATACCGGGAAGCATATGTCCGTAAACTTGCCCTGTCTTCTTCAGAAATATACTTGCTTAGGCCGTTTATATAGCCGACTACATATTCAGAGAATAAGGATTGCATTTCGGGACAGGCCAACCCGTAGATCTCACTGCATCGCTCTGATTCAAAATAATCAATCAACTGATAACAGAGCACCCAGCTATCGATAGCCGCTGCCAGCGGATCAGGATGAATACTTGTTTCGGCAATTGAGCCCAGCAAGATAGATTTCAAAGCGATCTGATTCATTCGCATCTCTGAGGAAGGCTCGTGTTCAATTAAGCTATCAAGCTTCCACTCTATACGCCTCGAATACACTGTGAGCAGCTCATGCATATTCATAGCGATATAATTGTTGTTTAGCTCAAATTGCTTTCGCTGACTCTCCTGAAGCCTTTTCTCTTTCCTGCTTTGTGCATTTATGGAACAAGGCAGACTCAGGCCAAGAATGAATAGTAGAATGAAAGGCCAAACTCTCATAAAAAGGGATGTTGATTGCTAACGGATCAGAATTTAAGAAAATGATCCCGGAAATCTCATGATATTCATCAATAAGAATTAATCAGTTGAATCAAACAAATGATCTCCGTTCCCTGCCCGGTAATTACTCATATCTGAGGCTTTCAACTGGATTGGACCTAACAGATCGCCATGCATGCAGGGATATGGTTCCGGTAGCGATGATGATCGCTACAATCCCTGCAAGCGGGAAGACCCACCATTGCAGGTCAATCCTGAAGGCAAAGTCACTGAGCCATTGCTGAAGTCCGAAATAGGCGCAAGGTATGGCAATGAGCATGGCAGCAACCACCAGAATTGTGAAGTTTCGCGCAAACAACAGCAACAGGTGCGCCTCCGAGGCGCCCAGAACCTTTCTGATTCCCATTTCCTTCGTTCGGCGAATACTTTCCAGTTGAGATAATCCGAACAAACCCATGCATGCAATAAAAATTGCAATGGCCGCCATAATAGAGATTACCGCACTCATCTGTTCATCTGACCGATATAGTTCCTCGAAATGATCGTCCAGAAAACTATATTCAAAAGGCCAGTCGGCAATCACATTTTCATACCTGCTGCGCACATCCGCAATTGCTTCAGGCAGATCGGACGCATCGATTTTGATACTCATCTCTTCATAGTCCCAATCCGGGTGGACGACCATAACAAGGGTGTTCACGCTGAAATGGAGTGAGTTGAAGTTAAAATTCGGTGTGACGCCAATGATACTCCCCAGTGAATCTTCATTATACCAGCCGTGTCCAGCCTCCATTCCGATCGGGTTCTCAACCTGTAATTCCTCCAGGAGTTTCTGATTGATCACAAAGGCCATGTCCTTATCGCTGGCATATTCCTCCGAAAAACCCCTGCCCTGCAACATCTCAATTCCGTATACATTAAAAAAGTCATAGTCAACATTCACGTTCGAGGTGGTTAGACCCTGGACGGTGGTATCGGTTCGCACTTTGAAGCCCCATTGATGCAGGTTATTACCCATCCGCTGGCCAGTGGCGGTAACGCCTTTTACATACGGGCTGTTTTTAAGTTCTGTCTTGAGAATTTCAAATTTTTCATTTACCTCTCCGTTCATCCGAACCAGCATCATCTGATCCGTATCATAGCCAACATCCCTGTTTTTGATAAAATTAAGCTGCTGCAAAACCACGATGGTTCCAATGATCAATCCAATGGCGAATGTATACTGTACAATGATCAACAGATTTCTGAATATTGGGGCACCCTTTCCCGTCGTTCCTCCACGAAAAACCCGGGTTGTTGAAAACCGGGCCATGTAAAGCGCGGGATATATGCCACCGATCAGTCCAAGTAACATGGAACCTCCAAGGGCAAGGATCAGTAGCTGCGGATTTTCAATTAGGACGTTAAATCCAAGATCCCTGCCAATCAGCTGATTGATCAACGGCAGGGCGATGAGCAAAAGCAAAAGCGCAGCGAATAAGGCCAATGCGGTCATCAGTAATGATTCAATGAGGAACTGAATAAACAATTGATTACGAAGTGCGCCTACTGATTTTCTGACACCCACTTCTTTCCAGCGAAAATTCGCCCGCGCAATGGAGAGGTTCATGAAATTTACCGAGGCAATCACCAGGATCACTGCGGCTATTGCCCAAAAAATATTGATGTAGCTGCCATTGAATTTTCGATAGTTATTGTAGTCATGTTCAACATTCATTGAATTCAGATGAACAGCAGAAAGTGGTTGCAAATACAACTGGTATGCTGAAGTAATATCCTCATTATCCATTCGGCGAATCAGAAATTCAGGAAATTCCTTTTCCATGGCGGGTACATCGGCACCTTCATCCAGCACGAGATATGTATTCAGAAAGTTGGAGCCCCACTGATTATTAAAATCCGGAGTGTCTGCCAGAACAGATGTAAGTGATATCAGCGCGTTAAACTGCAAATGGGAATTCTTCAGTATGGAAGCGTCATAAATTCCGGTCACCTTATATTCAACTTCATTAATAACCACATTTTCCCCCAGGCCAGACTCTCCATTGAACATAACGGCTGCCAGTGTATTACTCAGAATGATTGTTCTTGGTTGATCAAGTGCGGTGGCCGGATCACCTGAGATCAGGGGATAAGTGAATACATCAAGAAAGGTGCTGTCAACGGCGACCACGTTATCCACAAGCTGTTTGTTTTCATCATTTCTGATAAGCCGGCTACCCCAATTCCAGAAGCGTGTGTAGGTCTTTATTTGTGAAGGGAAATCTTCCTGCAGGGCGGGACCCATACCGGGCATGGATAGTGCCACATGCTGGGTATTGGTGCCCTCGAAACTTTGAACTTCGTTTAACCGATAGATATTATTGCTGGATTCAAAAGAATCAAAATTCAATTCATCCTCGATAAAAATGACAATTGCCAGGGCGGCGGCGATTCCAATGGCGAGGCTTGAAATGGTAATAACTGAGTGCAGACCAGCCTTGCGCAGCGCGCGCAGAGCGACCTTAAAGTAATTGGCAACCATGTTGTTGTTATTTTGAGTTATATAGGTATACTCAACAATTCCCAGAGGGTTTCCTTTTCAGTGAAAAATGATTAAATAAAATTTTGAAGCAGGCAATGTTGCAGCTGCGCACATCCTCAAGTCGAAACAACACTTGCTCTTAAAACAAAACCAACCAGCCAGACTCCCCCCAAAACATAGATTAGCCATTTTTTACGAAATACAGCAAGTAAAATCAGTAACAAGATCATGATTACACGAATGTAATTCAATCCTTTTAAATCATAGAAGAAATGGCTCGCTACAAAAATTGCTGCAATTGAGCATATCAGTGACAGTCGTTCGTCAAAATATGTCCGGGTATTGGTCCCCTGATCAGGAGTAAAAATATTGGTGACCATGAGAAACAAAAAAGGGGGTATCAGAAAAGAAAGGTATGAGAGGTACGACTGCCCGGCAAGTTGATTTACCAGATCAATATAAATAAAGATATTATACACCGCGACCTCTGTGAGAATAATGGTGAAAAGCACATAGGGAAAATAACGCTCTTCAGGACTAAAGAACCGTTTCCACTGACCAAGTAAATCTGCCAACCCAATACCATAAATCAGCAACGGAATAAATGCCATATATTCTCCGACGTCCATTTAGCTGATTTTTATATTGGTGCCTGATCTAATCACACCTGTAAAATAACAAAAAAGTCCATTTGTTAAATGGACTTTTCGTGTGCGCACGAGAGGAATCGAACCTCCACGGCCGCAATGGCCACCAGGCCCTCAACCTGGCGCGTCTACCAGTTCCGCCACGTGCGCAGGTAGATCTTTCTTTTCAGGGTGGCAAAACTAATACGAAAAAATATTAATACCAATACTTTTTATTTCTTCCAGAGCGCGTCGAGGAAATTGCGTTCTGAATCAAAAAAGTGATCAATCACGTTGAATCCTGAAGCTGAAGCCATGCTATCTGTTTCCCCCGGATCAAATTTTCTTGAAATTTCCATATGTATCGGTTCCCAGGCCCGAAAATGAAATGAATGTGCCCCGATTTTCACCGTCTGTTCTTTCCGGCTCACGAGATAGCTCCTCGCCTGCCCCGACACAGGGTCATAAAACGGATAATGCTGGAATGCGTCCCTGTCAAAATTACCTGAAAGCTCATGGTTAATTCGGTCCAGCAAATTCAGGTTAAAGGAAGCCGTCACTCCACTTGAATCATCATATGCGGCAAGTATTTTCCTGGGGTCCTTTTTTAGATCAAATCCAACCAGTACCATATCCCCGGGATGCAGTGCTTCAAATAACCGGGCAAGAAAAACTGCCGCCCTCTCATCGGTAAAATTTCCAATATTGGAACCCAAAAACAGGATCACATTACGATTTACATTATCCAGGTGATTGATTGCGCTGAAATACTCATCCTGAATTCCCTCCACATGAAGGTCCGGCAGCTCACTTAACAGGTTTTCTGTAAGACTGGTCAGGGCGTTGGAAGAAATATCAATCGGACGGTACGTAAACTCAGCCCCATGTTGCAAAAAGTATCGTAGCAGCACCTTGGTCTTTAGTCCGTCTCCTGCCCCAAACTCAAGAAGATTAAAGGGCGATTCAGCGGCATCAATGGACTCATAAATTTGAGCACTGTTATCCTGTAAAACTTCAAATTCGCTGCGGGTAAGATAATATTCATCCAGACTCATGATCTGTTGAAATAGTTTATCTCCCCTGGCATCATAAAAATAGCGGGAATCAAGCTTTTTTGGCTGGGAAGAAAGTCCGTTGATGACGTCCTTTTCAAACTGTTTTATCATGTATAAAACTTTATTGATTGGCAGCTAGTCGCAAACCGGAAAAAAGCCAGCGATGCTGCGGTTGAAAAAAATTCCGGTAGGTTGCCCTGATATGATCCTGCGGTGTGGCGAACGAGCCTCCCCGCAATACCATTTGATTTACCATGAACTTGCCGTTGTATTCGCCAACTGCACCTTCGGGAGCCTTATAAAATGGATATGGAAGATATGCGCTGGAAGTCCATTCCCAAACATCACCATAAAACTGATTCTCCCCACTGTCTGCCGGCCGGGTCTCCAGGTTATAGGAATCGTAAAGGTTTCCAGATTTCGGATCCCCATACGTCCTGCAAGCAACTTCCCATTCAAATTCTGTTGGCAACCGATATCCAGCCCATTTAGCAAAAGCATCTGCTTCATAATAATTCACATGATTCAGGGGCGCATCCATATCAATAGGGCGTAATCCGCCATTGAGCGAATAGATCATCCAACCCTGCTCGGTTTCATGCCAGTGTAGCGGGGCTTTCACTTCATTGGAATTCGCCCAACTCCAGCCATCCGACAACCAATGCCGGTAATCCCCATAAGCCCCATCTTTCATAAACTCGAGATATTCCCGATTGGTCACCAGGCGGTCTGCTATGCGTGCTCCATGCAAAAAGACCTGATGCCGACCGTGCTCATTATCAAAACTGAACCCATCGCTGTCGTGACCGATAAGATGGATGCCTTCTTCCACTTCAAGCCAGTTCACAGGTCTGCTTCCGAACGATTCAATTTCCCGGAATTCCCGGTAAGCCGGAAATAAGGGATTATTACCCAAAATATATTTGATGTCATACAACAGTAATTCCTGGTGCTGCTGTTCATGATTTAAGCCAAGTTCCAATAGTGTAAGTATCTCGGTGCCGGGCTCCGACTCCAGAAGTGATGCCATCTCTTCATCCACATAATGGCGGTAATCGAGCACCTCCTCAACTGTCGGCCGCGTAAGGTTCCCCCGGTCGGTGCGAATCACCCTGGCCCCCTTTCCTTCATAATAACTATTGAAAACATAGGCATATGAAGGATTATACACCTGGTATCCTTTTTTAAGGGGTTCCAGGATGAATGCCTCGAAAAACCAGGTGGTATGACCGAGGTGCCATTTGGGCGGACTGACATCCACAATGGGTTGTACAACATGGTCTTCTGCCTCAAGGGGACGGCAAATTTCTTCAGACCGCTGCCGAACAAGAAGGAATTGTGTGAAGGGGGATGAATCTACTGCTAACATATGCGGTTTTTCTTACTCTATAAAGTTAAGAACCCGCAGATTGTTTATACAGAAAACAGGAGATTTTCTGTCAGATCAGGGCAGATCAGGAATGTTTGGCTACCTCAATGGTATGTGAATGAGAATGTGCCTTTACTGCAGCATAAAAAAATACCCCGAAAAAAATCGCCATTGACACTATTGCAAGTAAAAACATCATTTCTAATTAATCATAAAGTTAGTTCGTTCAGTATTGAAGGTACAAATAAAACATTTTCAAATTGGTTTTAGTTTTTCCATGGCACCACATTTGTAAGAAGTTTACCAAATCTGAACGATTTTACAAATACGCTGAACCGTTCGCCCTATCATATGTGTTAGTATAGGCGGAAAACGTATATTTGAGGAAATTTCGGGAAAAATTTAAATGTTTGAAATGAGAAATAATGTAATGAAAACCATGTTTGTGCTGCTGATCCTGATATCAGTACATACAACAGGTATGACACAGGATCAGTATTCCGGCAGCGGAACGCCGCAAAACTGGTTTGTACTGGATCCTGCAAAGGATAAAGTTCAGGGACTGAGCGTAGATGAAGCCTATTCATTCCTTGCCGATAAAAAACGCCAGGCGAAACCCGTTATTGTAGCGGTTATCGATTCAGGTGTTGATATCGATCATGAAGACCTGCAGGGTAAGATCTGGATCAATGAGGATGAAATCGAGGGAAACGGTATTGACGATGATAATAATGGTTATGTCGACGATCGGTATGGCTGGAATTTCATCGGTGGCGCCAATGGAAATGTGGAACAGGACACTCATGAAATGACACGTGAATATGTGCGGCTGTCGAAAAAATATGGAGATATGGACGAAAAGTCCGTTAAGAAAAGCGACAAAAATGAATACGAATATTATCTGAAGGTAAAGAAGGATTTCGAAGAAACATATGAGAAGGCCGCTTCCCAATACGCATTTTATAATGGCCTTTATACTAATGTTGTGCGATACAATACTTTATTGAAAGCATATCTGAATGTGGATTCAATCCAAATGAATGACCTCAGAAGGATCAAAACCCAGGATTCAACGATCCTTGAAGCTCGAAACCTGGCGGGAATGATTTTCCAGCAGGTGGGTGAGGATGTAAATTTCGGTGATGTTGCCGTCGAGCTGGAAGGAGCCGTGAAATATTTCGGTGACCAGGTGAATTATGCGTATAACACCGACTTTGACCCCAGAAGTATCGTGGGTGATGACTATTCGAATCCAACCGAACGTATTTATGGCAACAATGACGTTGTAGGTCATGACCCAAGTCACGGAACCCATGTTTCTGGGATCATCGCCGCCAACCGTGATAACAATATTGGGATTCAGGGAATCGCGGAAAATGCCCAAATCATGGCAATTCGGGCTGTGCCTGATGGGGACGAGCGTGATAAAGACGTAGCTAATGCCATTCGCTATGCCGTAGATAATGGCGCCAACATTATCAATATGAGCTTCGGAAAATCCTATTCGCCCGACAAAGAGGTAGTTGATGAAGCCATCAAATACGCTGAATCAAAGGGCGTGTTAATGGTTCATGCGGCAGGGAACAGCTCTAAGAATATTGACAAATCGGATAATTTCCCAACAAGA
Organism: Cyclobacteriaceae bacterium; assembly: GCA_050289805.1. Lineage (GTDB taxonomy): Bacteria > Bacteroidota > Bacteroidia > Cytophagales > Cyclobacteriaceae > JAUILA01. Next base: position 13,269 of record JBNKGL010000022.1, on the reverse strand, counting down.
AATTTTAACGATGGAAAATCTGCCGGGAACTGGCTGGAAATTGGTGCCTCCTCCGCAGGTGAAAATGCGGATTTTGTGGGCAATTTCTCGAACTTCGGCAAAAAGACAGTTGACGTATTCGCTCCGGGCGTGAACATCTATTCCACGACCCCAGGAAATACATACGAAAGCTTTAACGGAACCAGTATGGCATCGCCTGCAACGGCCGGTGTAGCAGCAATGCTGATGTCATATTACCCCGATCTTACTGCAGCTCAGGTTCGCGACATACTGAATAAATCATCACGCAAATTTGACAATCTCAAGGTGAATAAGCCCGGATCTGAAGAATTGGTAGACTTCTCTGAGTTGTCCATCAGCGGAGGATTGATCAATGCCTACGAAGCTGTGAAGATGGCCGAATCGCTTACCATTGAGAAAAAGGATTAATTTGTATCTTGTAACCTTAAACAGGTAAAAGTATGTATACAATTTTAACGCATGTCCATTCCGGACTCAGATGGATCGTATTACTCACGCTCCTGGTGGCAATTGTAAATGCTATCGGAAAAACGAATGGTAATCGCGCTTACCTTCGAAGTGACATGCAACTATCACTCATGGCACTTGTATTTACGCATGTTCAGCTTTTGGTCGGTTTAATACTGTATTTCATCAGTCCGAAAGTTGTTTTCTCGGTTGAATCCATGAGCAATGATATATTGAGATTTTTCCTGGTGGAACATATCTTTATCATGATTATCGCTGTGTTACTCATTACCGTTGGTTACAGTCGCGCAAAAAGAGCTATTGATGAAGGCAAGAAGTTCAGAAATATTTTGGTATTCTATCTTCTGGGTTTGCTGTTGATCCTCGCGGGGATTCCATGGCCATTCCAGGATTATGGTACCGCATGGTTTTAGTCAAAAGGCTGCCCCACAAGGGCGGCCTTTTTTTTATAATCGAATTACATATGCGACCCCCGTTTCACAGGGGTCGTTTGGCTTTACGATGATTTACTCAATTATGCGACCCCCGTTTTACAGGGGTCGTTTTGCTTTGCCTGGATCTCTTGCATATTCGACCGCCCGCTGCGCAGGGGTCGTTTTGTTTTATGTTCATTTGCTCACATATTCGACCCCCGTTTCACAGGGGTCGACTTGTATTGCACCAAAATAATGTTGGAATTTCTGAGATAACATATAGTCACGGGTGGGCCACATCTGTGTGTCGCGTTGCATAAATTAAACCGACCCCTGAACTAGAGGAGTGCATTTAAAAGAAGAAAACGGTCAAGAGTCTAATGCCAACCGTGGAAATTGACCCATGCGTGAGCGTGGGTCACATATGTGAGATATATGGCATTCAGTCAATCGACCCCTGCGCAGCGGGTGGTCGTATATGAATGAAAAAATGTCCCACAAGGAGTATCTGATTTATTCTTTCAGTGCAGCTTTTCGCCGTTCTGATTGTTCCTCCGATGAAAGTCCTGTCTGATTTTTGAGAATAGCTCTTTCCCATTCTCCATACATGGGATTCGGAAGCATTACAAAACTGTTCAGTAATTCCTGACGATACTGATCGACGAGTCCTTTACCGTAATCCGCTCCCCGCGCATCAAACACCTGGTTGAAATCCGTAAGATTATCGCCTACATACAAGAGGACATCATGTGTATCGAGGACCTTTTCACGCCTTTCGGTTTTATCCGAAGAAGACGATCTCAGGAGAACATGCTCATCTGTTACCTGCGGAAATCCGAGGTTGCGCAGGTTTTCCATGGTAGATTCCTGCTCCGTCGTTTTCCGGTTGGAAATATAAAACACATCAATTCCTTTACTCCTTACAAACCCCACAAATTCAAGTGCCCCGGGAAGTGCTTCGGCACGGGCCTTATCTGTCCATTCCTTCCAGGTAGAGGATGTGTAGACTTTCCCGTTATGAATGAGCCAGGCCTGGTACGGACTGTTATCCAACAGCGTTTCATCGATATCAAAAACTATTGCCGGATTGTCATAGCGCTGTAGCGCCAGCTTCTTCTCCAGTATTAATCTGCCATATTGATAGGCCTGGTAATAGGCAGCCCGCATCTCCGCCGATGTCTGGTACCACAAGGCAGACCCTATGCCCTGTTCAGACAGCGCCTTATCGTAGGGGTCCGTTGAGGTGGCGACCTTACTGCTCCCGCACGAATAAAACAGGATACTTACAAAAAGGATAATCGAAGGTAATTTGGTAACTTTCATGTATGATTCGGATTTTTCTCCTGACGCTTTTGGTGTTATCAGGTTTTCAGGGTCTCGGCCAGGTTGAACATAATTTCAAAATGGATCCTGAAAATACCGACTGCCACCTTATTAAAAACGAAGATAAGACTCCCGAAGAACTTATTTCGGAAATTACGTCAAGAACATTCCGGTATGTACAGCGGATCAGTATATCACGTTACCGTTCGCCGAGATCATTGTATTATTATAGTTGTGATGGCCGCTCAGGTTATATTATTGCCGTCATAAATGATTCGGAATCCGTCCTGTTCACAGAGATACCACGTACCACCTGGGATGAGATGATGGAGACACCCGATATTCTCGAATATTACAATCAGGAATTTACAAAAAACCATACCCCTCACGGCACCAGGCCTGAATAATGATTATTGCAGAAAGAGCGGGGCCAACTGCTGTATTGTATCATCTGTGAGCTGTCGTTTCTCTCCTGTTTCCATATTGAGAAGCTCCAGGTCATATACCTTTTCCTGAAGGTCGGAATAACTGTAGACCATCCACTTTCCATTCGCACTAACATCATGATATACCTGATTATTCAGGTTATCAGTGACCTGTAGCAGGGAATCGCCGGAAGGGCTGATCTGGTAGATTGAATAATTACCATTTCTGAATGAAGAAAACGTGATTCCGCTATTTCTCCATAATGGCGGACCTGCATGATATGCATACCATGGCGCCGTAGAATCAGATTCAGGGTAGTTGGTAAGCTGCCTCAGACCGGATCCATTGGCGTTTATGATATATAGTTCTTCATTGAACCCCTCCTCTCGCTTTGATGTCTTCCTTCCTCCCCTGAAGACAATATATCTTCCATCGGGCGAAAATTCCGGGTCACTCATATAGGGGAGCTTAGTGTTAATATGTTGAATTATATTTCCGAGGCTATCGATAATGTAAAATCCTGAATCACCATATGGACGGACGATGATCTCACCGTTATCCCGTGAACTCATCCAGGAATCTGCAAGTCGCACATCCGATATTTTTCTGTGAAAAGATCCGTATTTATCTGTTTCGTATAAAAAGTAAATACGATGCGTGGTATCCCGATCAGAAACATACAGTATCCTGTCACCTATGAGGTGATAACTCCAGTCGACACCCGGACTACTACTGATATTCCAGAGAGAGTCTGCATCCCAGGTCATCCCGAATACCTCATAATCATCTGTTTCCGTATTATGAAATACATTGTAAACGATCGAAGGAAAATCTTGATTTGAAGACTGGTCTTGTGGTTGATCAGTGGAACTGCACGAGATCCCGATGAAAATCACTGCCAACAAAATGAAAATCTGATACCTTGGCTTCCTGTTGTTCAGGTAAACTGTAGCCAGAACTGTAGCCTGTCTGAATGAGATTTTATATTGATCCATTACGTAATTCACTATATTTTCTCTTTCCTGATACGTTGAATCATGGATGATGTTCATCCAGGTATCCAGTGATCTTCCCGTGTCCTGCTGAAGATTCCGTAGGATGCCTGCTTCAAATTCGCGTGATGTCTTCATCGCCACGCGCCCAGGATAAGACCGATAAGACTGAAGTATATGACGATATACCCGCAATTGATAAGAATATAGCGCAATGATCGCATTTCAAAAAGCGCAATGATTGTAAAGATTGCTGCCGCCCATCCGAACCCAGCCAAAAATCCTGCTGTCAGACCCCATTGCCAGTTGGTTGCTGCATCACCAAGAAAAAAAGCCAGGTTATATGAAATGATGAGGCCGAGAATAAAGGTGATAGAAAATGTTTTTGCCGGAGATGCCTTTTTAAGATCCTCATCAGAGAATCCGTTGGCTTGTTTCCAGGCATTAAAGAATAAAGCTGGTGAATACCAGATTGCTCCGATAATGAGATTTAGCACAGCACAGGCAATTACAGCTAAGTGATTGATATACATTTCTTCCATGACATATGATTTTAGTTGTTGATTGAGTTAACAGGTCAAATATATATCTGAAAAACCTATGTTGATTGTAAAAATTTTACCTCACATCAACGGGACATAGTTTAAGGAATCATTTTTCTGCTTAAGGTAAACGGATGGGGTAAATCCTGAAAAGCTCTTGAAATCCCGGATGAAATGCGATTGATCAAAATATCCACATGTGAACGAAATTTGTTGCCAGTCAATATCACCCAATGACTCAATTTCATTAATGACCTGCTGGAAACGCAGGATCCTCATGTACGATTTCGGTGTTACCCCTACCCTGCTTTTAAATAATTCGATCAGATGTTTCTGTGAATACCCGATTCTTGAGCATAGTTCATCAAGGGTAATTTGGGAAGGATTGTGAACGAGTTGATTGATCATGAATTCAACACAGATGTCTTTCACCTCCCGGTTAAGCTTTCTTCTTATAAGCCTGTTCATATAATTTTCAACACACAAAAACATATGATCAACAGTTGGTGCCTCTAAAAGCATTTGACGTAATTCACCAATTCCGGAGCCGAACAGGAGATCGGCATCAAGAACAAAATCGGTGAGTTCATTCAACGGTATGGGATAGAATGCGTGAGCACCTCCTTTTTTAAAGTTAATGATCATCATTCTGCTGTCTCTGCCGGAAGGAATGCAAATGGGTTCGGTACGAACGCCGCTAACCCAAACATGATGGCATGCCTGAATTTCCTTAAGTGACTCCCGATCATAGATGTACTTTGGTGTTTCTGTGAGGTCAATGATCATCTCGGTTTCTCCATTTGGCAAGAAACAATCCACTGAATGCTCAGGCTGAAATCCCTCATAAAAGTAAAAGGAAGCCACAAAACTACTCAGAGGGGCGCATGGGATATGTAAACGGGATACCACAATTCAATTTACAATTTTGCAGCAAAAAACAAATCCCCCAGTTGGTTGTAAACAAAAAAGCCCCGGGTGGTCCGGGGCAGGGAAATCAACAGCTGTAACTGTCAAAATTTATTATTCAACCATTATCGGGAATGTCACATCCACATCCGTCTCACCGTCTGCCGATGTACTGGTGGCAGTTTTCAGACCAGGCTGATGCTTAAGCACGATCCTGAATGTACCCGAAGCCGCGGCGTCATTGGTTGTCCATGAAGTAAGAAGGCCCAAAGGAAATCCATTCGAATCCTGATCATCATAATTCACCGGGTCTGCCCTGTTTATTATATTCCCGTCGCCCTCAGGATCTGAAAAAACCGTTTCTGAAAATCCAAAGAAGATCATGTGTTCATCTGCTTCCTCACTAACTTCTTCCGTAATATCCTCTGCTGGATTTACCAGGGTATTAAACAACTCGATGGAAAGTGAATATGTCTTCGTTGGGTCCAGGATAATATCATCAATCGTAGGTGCCGAACCACCTTCACCATCGGCATCGAGCCATTCCGCTGTTACCACATCACCGGCATCCACGGTATTGGTGAACGTAAGTATTACCTGGGTGATCTCCTCCTCTACATTTTCAACGGGCGGAACATCGTCATCGCCACAGGCTGAAATCGAAAGTATCATTACTGAGAGTACGAAAAATGAAATGAGTCTTGTCATAGGTCCTTTATTTTTTAACAAAATTATTCAATATGCAACATTGTTGCAAGTAGAATTAAAAATTATACGTGAATTTAATTTGAAGGTTAATTCCGGCCTGATCGGCAAAATATCGAAATGAATCTGTATTGAGCCGGTAGGACTGGTTGAGAAGATTCTGTACCTGGAGCGAATAATCAAACCGGTTCCATTTTCCAAAGATCCCGGCACTCATCAGCAAAACGCCATCAGGGGTTTCTGTAAAATCGAAATTACCCTCCGCCACTTCCGGGGGATTTCCTTCCAGAAAATCACTTACAGGGATGACATCCGGTGCCATGAACTGCCGGAACAAATACGTAAATCCCGCCCTGAACTTCAGATCATGTTTGTCCCCAAAAACAGGCGAATAAGCCAGGTTGTAATCAATCCGAACCGGCGGCATCTCCACGAAAAAATCCCGCTTCGAAACATCCCGGGCATAAAGAAAGCTGCCTTTCACTTCGCTCATCCACTGGCTGCTATGGGTGAACCGTCCGGTAAAATCGATGCCTGCAAGCATGGCATCTGTTTGTTCATAGACGAAAAACGGGAAAGCTCCGCGAACAGTTAATGTTATCCCGGCAGGTGTCGCATAAATAAAATTACGGATGTAATTGACATAGGCTGTAATCTCCATCTCAGCGGAGCCATTTGTATAAGCGAAGGTATTCACCCACTTGTATCCAATTTCAGAAAAAATATCTTTATCATTTTCATCCAGGATCACATCTGTATCAATAGTCCCGTCTTCTAATCTTTCATATCGCAACAGGCCGTATTCGATACTTGCCTGATGTTTGCCAAAAACATATAGCTCAAAAACGTTTGGAGGACGCCATGCGGTTCCTACATTACTCCTGAAACTCCAGTTTCCGGGCAGCTCACGATACCATCCCGCAGTAGCCGAAAAATTCTGGAACGTAAGTGTATTGGCATAGATCGAATTGTCCTGTTCCCTTCCGCGAACCGATACATGTTGGTAGTCATACCGAATACCGAAATCAAAATCGTTTTTACCTTTCGACAACGATTCAATCAGATAAATTCCGAACCTGTTCAGATTGTAATTCGGGATAAAGTTCACTGTATTCGTGCCCGGAATGTTATTATTATCCTGGTAGGTCCATTGCATACCCAACCGTCCCTCAAAGGCACCTACTGAAGGATGAAGCCAGTCGGCATCCAGGCTATTACTGAAGAGCTCCAGATCGATGGAAGGCCGTTCATTCAATACGCCCCGTCTCACGTCGTATTCCTGACGAAGATTCCGCTGAAACGCATAGGTAATGTCAAGAAGCTGATCCTTTCCATGAATCTGGCCGTTGAGCTTCACCATATCATGGTCGACACGCTGTCGTGGATTATTGATGTCATAGGAGAAGGGATCTACAATCAGCGGAACATCGCTCTCGATGGCATTATTCAAATCTTCCAGGCTTCCTGTAACCGAACTTCGCAATACACCCAGTTCCTGGCTGAAGTGACTGTAAAGTAAGCGTAAATCAAGATTCGGGCGGTGATAGCGAATTCCTCCCGCTGCGGTCCATTCTCGCTTACCCGTATTGGTAAGCATGTAATCCGGTGCCCTCCGGTCTCCTTGCAGTGAATATCCACCCTGGGCCATCCAGGAGATACGTTCACCACCCTGTCTGATCTCTCCATTGGCTTCCACCCCTCTTCCATTGGATTGATACTGCATCCCGAGCTTACCTTTAAATTTCTCATGGAGTTCCATGGATGGTCCCTCCAGAAGGATAACCCCACCCAGCGCCTCCGGACCATACCGAACAGTACCGGCGCCCTTCACAACTGATACACTCGTTGCCAGTTCAGGATCAATCTCCGGGGCATGTTCCTGCCCCCAATTCTGAAATTCGTGTCTGACGCCATTGTTAATGATCACCACCCGGTTGCTGTGGAGCCCATGTATCATGGGTTTTGAAATATTCTGGCCCGTGGAAATACTGCTAACCCCGCTGATGTTCGCGGTAAGATCAGCCAGGTTGCCGGTATTCAATTCTTCATAATCCCGCCCATCGATGGACTGTGCGGAAATGGATTGCACATATTCCTCCAGCTTATCAGCTTCAACTACCACACTCTTCAGGGTATAAGCGTCGGGAGCAAGAAATATCTCAGGGAGTTCATGATGAACATCATGATGATGAATCACCTCCTTGTATCCCACATAGGTAAAAATCAGATCAAATTCGGTTTTACAAATATTTCCAATCTTGAAATATCCATTCTCATTTGTTGAGGTCCCCTTGGTGGTGCCATCAATTCGCACATTGGCGAATGGCAATGGCTGACGTGAAGAAAGATCATAAACGGTACCCTCCACCACATAATCACACTCATCCTGAGCAATGCCAGAGGCAGCATTCATTATCAAACACAACAGTAAGATGAACCGCATGGTGCAAAAATAGTAATTGTGCAACTGCGTTGCATTACTATTTTTTTGATTTTCGATCGTCGGTTGATTCAGGTTTCGAACGGGGTTTTCGTACTGGTTTCGCCGGGACTGGTTTCTTTTGGTCAGGTCCTGCACCCGGTTCCCAGGACCGGATGTGAAGATCCCGCTGCGGGAATGGAATTTCTATTTTTGCCTTGGCAAGTGAATCGTATACTTCGGTTAAAATCTCACTGCGTGTTGCCAGCCAGCTGTCAATATCAGAGGTCCAGAAAAGAACCCTGAAATCAAGTGAACTATCTCCAAATCCATCAAAAAGGACCATTGGTTTCGGAAGTTTTAGAATTTTGTCATGATCGGCTACCACAGCGGATAACACTTCAATGGTTTTTGATGCATCTGATCCATATGCCACGCCTACACGTACTTCTGCACGACGATGTTTGTTGCTGAGTGTCCAGTTCACAACCGAATTGGAAATCAAATCCCCATTAGGAACAATGACCTCTGCTCCGTCATAGGTTCTGATTACACTGGAACGAATACCGATGTCCTTCACTATACCCATTGTCTGCTGAACTTCCACAATATCACCCGACTGAATGGGACGTTCGAAAATCAGGATCAGACCTGAAATAAGATTATTAACGATGTTCTGCAGACCAAAACCAATTCCAACACTCAGCGCCCCAAGAATGATCGTAATTTTGTCCAGTGGAATACCGGAAACAGCGAGTGCCAGCAAAAAGCCAAGTGTTATCGTGAAAAACCGAAGGATAACTGAAAGATTCGCGGTTCTCTTCTGACTTCGGTAATATGATTTATCCTCGGTGAGAAACTTAATTGTGGATGATAAATTGGTCGAGATCAGGAGAACGACCATGAATAATATTATTCCTCCAATGGTAAAAGTCAGTTCACCTAGCGTGCGGTCGGTTGTAAGGAAATCTCCAATGCTGGATTTAACATCTGCGTAAATATTGAAATTTCGCATAAAAGCGATACTGAAAAGAATGAACAGGATCAGATAAACACGATTATGCCATTTCTCCCAAAATTCATTCAGCTTGGCAGTATCATTAGAAAGGTTCCGGAAATAGGGTTGCTTCCGTAAAAAATCAATAAGCTGATCCATCCAGCTTGCGAGGTAAATCAATACCATCGCAATCGCAAGGGTTTCACCTACGCCATTAATGAGAATTTTTCCCAGTGTTGGCCGGTTGGCAAGCACAAAGATGAGACCGCCGAGAGCAATGAAACCCAGGATCCAGTTAAAAATTCGAATCCAGTTCCAACGGATATGAAAATATTTTCGTACTGAGCTTGTGAAGAGTATAAAGGAAAATATTCCTGAACAAAAAATGAGTAATAAGCTTGAATAACCTGAAATAGGCAACAGAAGGTTTTGAAACTTCAGAATGAGGAAAGAAAAGAAAAATATCATGTAGCGTCTGAGCATGTTACGCTCCATAGTTCGGCTCAGAAGAAACAGGAATGGAATATAGGTCATCAGTATAACAAAGTCATACATCAGTGTGGTTGTCGGCGGCATGATGATCGGAAAAAGTACTCCGCCGAATACTGCTGCAGTGGCAATCGGACTCAAATACAGACTTGTGAACTCATCTTCTGTCTCATCCTTTCTTTCTACGCTTCGGATTTTTCGTATTGAATACCATATAATGACCAGGCAGATGAACAGAATAACTGTTCTCGAACTATTATCCCGAAAAAAACCAACAATCCGCCAAATGGTATTACTCACCGTCGATGAGGCATCTTTCGCACCTTCATCCGCCACCGAAAATTTCCATGTGCCTGATTCTCTTTTCATCACATTATTCCAATACTCCCGCAGGTACAACCGAAGTGACTCAATCCGATTCAATGTTTTGGCATAATCCTGGGAAACGGCATATTCCAGATTCAGAATTTCTTCCAGCTTATGATCAACCCGTTCGCTTAAGCTATCAGCCCTGTCAATAATAGGAACGAACCGGTTATTGTAGTATTCAAGTTCCCGCGGATTTAATCCATCGACATTCACTGCCATCTGATTTTTCATCCTGGCAATATCGATCTTGTAATTACTCAACTGTTTTGTTAGTCCGGTAAGTTGATTCTGCCAGGTATCAAGTTCACTGTATCTCCTTTCAAAAATGATGATCAGATCATTAACCCGACTGAGACTCAATTCTGTAACAGAGGCGCTATCGATGGCAAAATAAATATTTAGCTGGTTATGAAGATTGTTAAAATCCTGACGTATGCGATCAGTCTTAAAATCAGAAGCAAGGGCCCGGCTTATCTCACGCAGCTTCTGGGAGCCTTCTTCATAGGCAATGATCAGATCCGAGGCTGTTTTAGGTCCGGGAACGTTGGAAAGCGAATCCGCTTTTTGAGAAAACGAATTTTGAAAAGTAAAGACCAGAGAAAGAACAATGAGTATTATTGCCCGCATAGGTAAATCGTGATGATCGTTCAAATTACATGGTTTAGAAGTAAAAGCCAATACTTACAAAACTATTCCAGGAATTTGATCCATTAACATGGGCTATTCCTGCCGATACCGGGCCCAGAATTGTGACGTATGATGCCATGGCACCGTAACTCCATATTTCATGCTTACCCTCCGGAAAATCATAATAGCCGTCATCAGTTTCGCCGTAGAACCATTTCATGGGATAGAGTGCGTTGGCATACTGACTTACCACCTGAAGATACAAATTAGCAATGGGTTCATATTGTATGGAAATCTCGTTATAGTACATATGATCGCTAATATACATGAGCTGTTCAGCACCCCATAGCTGCCAGCTGTTACGAAGCAGTGGCCGGTATCCGCCTACGAACTGCTGGTCGTTAATAAAGGGAATAATGGCTAACAGGGCGTTTGACCTCTCGATAAAATTCATGACCATCGCATTTTTTAGTCCTATCGAAAATTTGGAGGAAAGTAGCCAGTGATTTTCCTGATGAATTTCGAATGAAAGGAAATTTTCTATGTCCAGTGGAAGATCCACTGTTCCCAGCGAATCACTCAATTGAATTTTGTAGCGTTTAGGAAAAGAGTATTTAACATACCCGCCATAGACAGCGCCCTTCGTTGGAAAATACCGGGCATTCAACGAATTATAATCAGCAAAAGTCTGTACGCTGAAACTGCGCCAGTCAAACCTGTTCAAAAAACGAAGTTCTTCTCCGGCTATGTCTGGCTTCAGGAGGGAGGATTCATACTGAAACAGACCGCCCCATTGATAATTTCTTCGTTTGGAATTTATAATGGTAAAATAGGGATTCAGGTAACGATTGCGGAAAATCCCCTCCTGACGGTCGTCTGAATCTACAATAGGAACGTCGCTGCTGCGATAATTAATTCCGGCTTTAGCAATCCAGTTTTGCCGGGCCCCCATATACTTCAGGAAGTTGGCATCGCCACGGGGATTTTCTGCCAAATCAAACTCCAGCAAAAGCCGACTCGCAGGAAGAAGATTCCGCTTTGTAAAATTAAGATTGATTCCAGTCCCATTTTCATTGTCATAATGCAGTGCTAGTTTGATCTGGGCCTGTGGTGCCTCTTCCACGGTAAGTACTAAATCATACTCATCTCCGTTGGGCATCATTTCATATACCACTTTATCAAAATTCCTCGATCCGAAAAGGACATCAACGCGATCATCAATATAATCAATTGATACAGCAGAGCCTTCCTCAATCCGCAGTCTGCCTTTTACGTAGCTGTCGGGAGTATGAACATTATTTCGAACGATAATATTGGCTATCCGGAAAGAATCCGGTCGTTCAGGAATCAGTTCATTAACATCGAATGGAACCAGTCCGAGGGAATCCGCCAGGGCCCTGAGCGCCGGGCGGGCTGCTTCTGCCGCCGCTTCACCACTCCGGATAATGGCCGGCGTATCTTCAAACCCCATAGTGCTGAATAATGAAATATCAGGTTCAATCAACAGGTCGCACTTTTTCATTTGCTCCTCAGAATCCAGTGCGCTCATTACAAAGGCCGACTGGGAAAGGACGTCAACCGCAGATTTAAGTTCTTCTTTCTTCAGCAGACCACCACTTACAAAAACACCGATGATAATATCTGCACCCATTTCCTGGCATTCGGGAACCGGAAAATTCCGGACCAAACCGCCGTCTACCAGCAATGTATCATTCCGCTCAACAGGAGTAAATATTGACGGAATGGCCATGCTGGCTCGTATAGCCATCGGAAGAGATCCGCTCCGCATTACCACGGGTTGTCCGGTTGCAATATCGGTACCGACACAGGCAAAAGGTATTGGAAGCTCATTGAAATCGTTGATATGATGCACATGGCGGGTGAGTTTGGACAGCAGCTCTGACAGACGCTGGCCGTCGATCAGTCCCTGTGGCAATTCGATCTTTCCCTTTTTTAATCCCAGCTCCACCAGGTAACGCTGGTAATAGGCCTTTTCCTGATAATTAATCTGATTCAGCGAGGTATTGTTGCTCAGTAGCTCATCCCAGTCAATGGCCAGTGCTATTTCCTCAATCTCTGAAGCCGTATAACCTGCAGCATACAATCCACCAACCACGCTTCCCATACTGGTCCCCGTGATATAATCCGGACGGATGCCGATACTTTCAAGTTCCTTCAGTATGCCGATATGAGCCATTCCTTTGGCGCCACCTCCACTCAGTACCAACCCTATTTTTGGCCTTTCCGCAGATTGTGCAAACAAACCGTTAGCTGAAAGACAGAGCAGGACCAGGAAAGTGATATGTTTCATGACATCGGAATATTTTGAAATATAAGATACAATCACTTAACATAATTATCCCAGTCAGGTTAAGTGATTCTTCCAAAAATTCAACCTATTCTTTTAACAGACTTGTTTTTGCCGCTAATTCTTATGTTATTCTGAAAATTTTTAAAACCCACCAACAAACAATCATATCTTTCTTGTTATGTACACTTCTAAACGACTGTTAACTTTACTCTTACTTGTATTTTGTTTTTCCTGTGGCCAGCAGGATCAACAGGCCGATGT